>JAGLOO010000047.1 GCA_023138875.1 Bacteroidales bacterium | reverse complement strand
CATGGCCGGGAAAGGAAAAACAAACTTATATTTGAATTTCGTTGTCTAAAGGTGGGGAGTAGTTCTCAGGATAGTACATCCGAAGCCATTCGTCCATACAGTAGTGTAGAAATAGATTTGCCAGCAGAGGGCTTATTACCGCACCCTGCGGAATGCCTTTCTTCCTTTCTGTAAGACTTCCATCTGCGTGCTGATAAGGGGCTATAATCCACCTTTTGATATACAGCAATACCCATTTGCAGTCAGTATGCTTTCTCACTGCTTTAATTAGACGAAAATCAGCAATTCCGCTTGTAAATTAGCATTTCCGTAATAGTCTGAAAATTAAGCTATAGAAAAATTTTGAGAGAAATAATTTTCGCACTAACTTTACTGTGACACCATTATTTATATTGCCTTTGTAGCCGCTTCATTATCAGGCTCGTACAAAGGCGGCGCTACCGCCAGACAAATAATGTTGTGGTTTCATTTTTTATTTTTTAAAACGCCAGGAGGGGTCCACCTATTTCACTGGCGTTTTTTTATTACACCTTTAAAGTACTGACAATAAACGTAATGCGCAAGTTTTTCGGGTATTTTGTTTTGTAATTTTCGATATTTTTTTCCACCTTTTTTAGAAGAGAAACAAAAAGAAGAACAAAGAACAAAAGCGCAATGGATGCAGGGAAAAACTAAGCTGTTACCAGGGGTTCTGCTTCGCGATGCAAACAGCTATTGCCCTGAACAGACACTTCCCCCAATTCCTTGTGATGCTTTCCTCACTTCCCGATAACCGGAAGTCTCCCGATTACAAGACCGAGGAGGTGCTGATGGCCGCTATAGCCATATTCCTGTTCAAGCGCGGCTCGCGTAACGGCATGGACAACCTTTCCCGGAAGGGTCGCTTTGCAGCCAACTACGAGAGGGTATTTGGTTGTCGGCTCCCCGACACAGACACCTGTGACAAATTGTTGCGGAAATTACCGCAAGAAGGCCTTGAGAGGCTCAAACAGGAGATGGTCAGGATTTTGGTGCGTAGGAAAGTGTTCGACAAGTTCCGTTTCGATGGACTTTATCACAGCGTGGCAGTGGATGGCACAGGACTTCACAGTTATGACTACGAGCCATATCCCGGATGCCCGAAAAAGACATCCAAGAGTGGGAAGACAACCTATACGGTCTACGTACTTGAGGCCAAGATCGTGTGTCCCAACGGCTTTAGTATATCCATTGCCACCGAATGGATACGCAACCCCGAACACGGCAACTACGACAAACAAGACTGTGAGATGAACGCTTTTATAAGGTTGGCCAAAAAACTCAAGAAGCTGTATCCCCGCCTGCCGATCCTGCTCCTGGCCGATGGTCTGTACCCGAACAACACGGTTTTTAATACTTGCCTGAAATATGATTACCGCTTCATCTTTACGTTCAAAGATGGTAACCTGAAAAGCGTATGGGAGGAAGTTGATTTTCTCTGGCGCATAACCAGGGATAACACAGTCAGTTGGCAATGCAAGAAGGGTAACTGGTGGGAGATACACAATTACCGGTTCTTAAACAATGTCCCATACAAAACCCATACGCTTCACCTGGTGGACTTGGATATTACAAGGGAGCAGCATACATCCGACAAAGAGAGAGCAAACACTGCTGAAAAGGAGAGGTTCGTGCACATTACCGACATCTTGTTAAACAGGGATAACTGCAAAGATATCAGCAGGTGCGGCAGGTTGCGCTGGACCATAGAAAACGAAGGGTTCAATGCTCAGAAAAATGAGGGCTACGGGTTATCACACAAATACTCAAGGGTGTCGCCTGTGGCCACATGCAATTACTACCAGTGCCTGCAAATAGCTCACATGATAGATCAGTTGGCCTACCTGGCAAAACATGTCAGGGAAGCATTCTTCAGAGACAAAAAAGAGACCATGGCTTCCCTCGGGGAGTTCGGACTTGCTACAATGATGACAATGAAGTTGGGGAAATCCAAGATACTCAGGCTGATCGCGTCAATTGGGCAGTTCAGATATTAGCCCGGTGTACTGCGCCACAACACTAAGTGGCAGGAGATATCCCACTCCATCATTGGGAACAACAACCGAAAAACAGAAAGGAGAAAAACTTAAAAAAACCCATCGCAAAAACAACTAACCGACAGGCGAACAGGGCTATCGGACTGGATAGTTATGCTCTATTCTTGAATCAAAAATAATAGACATCAGAAAATGGAGCGAAGCGGAATCGCTGACGAAAATCCAAACGTTTGGATTTTCGTCTGGAATTACAGGTGGTGAAGGAGGCTCATTTACTGTTCAAGGTGATCGATCAGCGCTACAAGGAGAACAAGTCCTTAATCTTTACCTCCAACATCGAGGAGGAAGACTGGCCGGAGTTCCTGGGGGATCCAATCTCTACAAGTGCGATCCTGGACCGCATCTTCCATCACTCAGTAATCGTGAAAATCTACGGCCCCAGCTACCGCAAATACCAAAGTGACCTGTTACAGAAAAAATATGCAGAAAACACCGTCGATAAGAAAAAAGAAGCCGGGTAGAGTATACCCGCTTAACTCCCAACAAAGTAAAGGTACCAACGATTGTTGGTGCCTTTTTTGTTACCCCCAACAAGCTGTCCGCTTTGAGCAGGAATCACTGTCCGGAATCAATGGAATGCACTGTTTTAAAACGCGAATTGAAATCGAAAATCGTCGAGGGAATAGTAGGAAAAAACACGACCCGGATCCTGCACATGTCAAGCTATAGAAAGGGGTGGTATCAAAATGTTCTGTTTGGTGGTGGCGTTCTTAAGCCTCGTTATAAAAGATTGGACATTGAATTCATAGCTTGGCCAAGCCGATCATCAAATTGCCCTAATAATGCACCCATTTCGTTGAATATAATACTGGCGGTATCAGAAATGTAAGTTACCTCCCTGGCCAGGTGCTCCTCAATTATTTTATCCCTAAGCTCATAGTATTGCTTGTCGAGAGGTAAACGAGCCTTTTTGTAGTGGTTTTTGAGTGCTTTTAACTGAGCGTGGAGTAATTCATCCTGACTGGCATACCTGGAGGCAATCTGGGCAATACCCCGGACCCCAGCCTCCATTTCTTTCTGGTACCTTTTGAGAGAATCTGTATTCTTCTTTTCCATAGATTGAATCTGCTGACTCATTCCCTGGTCAAGCTCAGCGAGCACCTTATCCCATACCTGCTGCATTTGTTCTTGGAGCTCCTGCGCTTCTTTTTTAGCTATCTGGATTCCTTTTGCTTCAATACCGGCCAATTCTTTGGAAAGAATCATCACCGCAGCATGGTTGGCTTTGTGTTCATCCAGTTTTGTCTCAAGATAGTCCTGATAGGATTCGCCCAGATCCAAATAATGCTGGTATTCCCCTCTGAGTTCATTTGCCCGGGAAGTAATTTTAAAGGCCTCCCATTCTTTATATGCCTTCTCAGCTACCTTGAGCTCTTGGGACAGTTTGCTTGAATCAAAAACTGTTTTTGCTGGATCGTCCTCAACAGCAAAATTGGCCTTTTCCTGGAATCCTTTGTACACTGCCTCAATCTCTGCTATGTTGCGGTTTAGCTGCTCTTTGCTGACTCTGAAGTCAATGAGAAGGTCGGTAACCAGTTTCTCATTACCTCCAAGGAATGAATCTGCAAATTCTGTTTTAAGGCCAAGCATTTGTTCTTTCAGCTGCTTAGTTACATCGTCCATACCATGGCCACTGGCCCGCTTAACATTCTCCCAAAGTGTGACATATTGCTCAGCCATCTCCTTGAAATTTGTTGTGGCCACTGCAGCAACCTCAAGGCCGTTTTCTTTTTGAACCTTTTTATAAAGCTTGGTCTGCAGGTCCGCTTGGGCAGTTACGAACTTATTATTCTCTTCCAAGAGAGCATTGTGCTTAGCTGTTTCCGTAAGGCGATCAACCATCGCTTCTTTTGCACCATTATGGGCTTTCCGTATCTCCTCCAATGTGGCCGCCTCCTCAAGCAGGTTCGGAAGATACTCTCCATATTTATCATTCACCGCGGCTAAAGCTGACTTATAGGATTCAGTGCCTTTTGTTGCGTTTTGAAGGGCACCAAATAGGATATCCATCTCTGTTATAGCTTGACCCTTATCCTCCATGAAGGTCTTGAATTCCAGCCTGGCTTCCCTGGTTTTCTTGGTAAAGGCAATAAGGGGGATACAGGGGGAAGAAGAAAGTGTTGGGTGTTGAAATCCGCATACCAGGCAAGCTGCCGGCAAAGGCTACCAATTATGAGAAACAGAAGGCACGCAAGTACTTCAGAGCCAGAGCAGGTATTGAACCTGTGATCGGGCATATAAAACATGACCATAGAATGATCAGAAATTACCTCAGCGGTACCCAAGGTGATGCAATTAATACCTTACTGGCTGCTACAGGGTTCAATATGATGAAGATGTTAAGGAGGATCAAGGTAGCAACTGTTGTTTTGTGCCGATATTTTAATGGAACCGTAGTACACTATACGAATATTAAAATCTGTAGCCGGGAAAACCAAAGGGTTTTTCAGGCTTAACTAACTACTTTTATTTTACTGATACACAGTAAAATGCATAATCTTTAGTATACAAGTTTTAAACAATTTATTAAAGCACAACGAACGGCTTATCATACTATTATTATTGCCCATTCATTGAATTTGAAGAATAATTATTATATGTTTGTCATTTTACATATATTAAACTAATGAAGTTCCCTTGTTGATAAGCTCTTGATAATGAGAGGAATATATAATAAAAAAGTGTTGCATGCCTTCACCTAATTGGCTATATTTGAGTTGTTTAGACAACAAACACGACATACAACACATGAAAATTACGTAGAATCTGGAAGAATTTCAAAAATTCATTGACAACGACGACAAAACAGACCTGTGCCTGGAAGACACGATAATGTTCTTTGATATACAGCCCATATTCGGGCAGTTTGAATCAGTCAAACAAAGTGGCGTAAGGGTTACTTTGATTATGACCACACCATTACGGACACAGCCTCGGAAGCATCTTTGACCTGTTAAGTTCGCAGGCTGAGGAAGAAAACATCACCCGCTATTTACTGGAGATATTCTGGGAGATTGTTTACGGGATCGGTGAAATACTGAAGGTTGACTGCATGGAACTGTTCGAAGAGATGATCCGGGACAATCAAGAGCCGAAGAAATTTTGAGGCTGTTTTCACCGGCTTTTGAGAAAAAGCCAGCTGCTTGACATGTCAATACCTTAGCAATACGCTGTATAACAAACTATTAGTGTATGTTTTGTGGTGAAAATCAAAATCTTAACTTACTGGTATATAATATTTTAGAAACGAGGAAACTTTAGTTAAACCATATACAGTTTGAAAGAAGACCAACTACTAACGCATATTAAAAATAACGATAAGAAAGCGTTTGAGGACATCTACCGGATGTATTTCCCACTCTTACATGAATATGCAAAATTCTATATTGATAGTTTACAAATGGCTGAAGACATTGTCCAGGATGTTTTTGTTAAGCTATGGCATTCCAGGAAGGAGATAAGCATAAAATCAACATTGAAAGGATATCTTTTTCGGAGCGTTCACAACAGATGTATTCAATATTTACGTCATAATAAAATTGAACAACAACATCAGGTCTTGCAACAGGCAAAACTTGAAGAGGCCACTATAATGAATCGGGTATTTTTTGAAAGTGGCCTATCCAGATTATTTGAAAGTGAGATTGAAGCACTTGTTCAAAATGCACTTAATGATTTACCTAAGAAAACCCGTGAAATATATGAGTTTAGCCGTAGACAGTATTTGACAAATAAAGAGATAGCCAAAAAAATCAATCTCACTGAGAAGTCAGTTGAATATCATATCTCCAAAGCTTTGGAATCTTTGAGAAAATGCCTTAAGGAATTCCTTCCCATTCTTATCATTTCATTTATGAATATTCTTACCTAACAATAGGGACAAAATTTAGGGTTAGTCTATAGTTACGCGTCTTTATTAAAATAATTCAAATAATTTTGGAGAAATACAGAATAAATGATTTACTGCTCATTAGATTTTTTAATGGGTCAGCAAGTGAACAAGAGGCAGACAGTGTCATTAATTACCTCAATGAAAGTAAGGAAAATCAATTGAACTATTTTCATATAAAGAGAATATGGCTCGAAAGTGCTATTGAATCAAAGGATAGTGAAATTGTCAATAATTCTTGGAAACGGCTAAGAATGAGGATCGATGGATTAGAAAATGAGACGCATGGCACTGAAAATAAGAATATAAAATTAACTATCAGGAGGTTAGCATTAGCAGCTAGCATTGCTATCTTATGTGTCTTTTCAACATATTTTATTATTCAATACTATAGAATCGGCCAATTTGTTTCAAATGAAAGTGAAATAGTTGTCCCTTATGGTTCTAGATCGAATGTCACATTACCGGATGGATCAAGCGTATGGCTAAACTCTGGAACTAAATTAATCTATAACTCTAGCTTTAATCGTAGGAGAGAAGTATCACTGTCCGGAGAAGCATTTTTTGACGTTAAGAAGTTGAATAAAAGACAATTTATTGTCAATACTAGTGACCTGAGGATTAAGGTTCACGGAACAGCGTTTAATATCAAATCTTATCCGGAAGAACAAATTATTGAGACTACACTTGTAAAAGGTCTGATTGAGATTGAATCCATTAAGGATCAAGGGGCTGGAGGCAATATCTTACTGGCCCCACAACAGAGACTTATTTATACGATACCTGCTGCAACTACCTCAGATCAGATTCAAAACGAACCGCTTGCTGATGATAAATTAGATGACATGCAAAAGATAATTCCAAAGAATATGCAATTAATTCATAATGTGGATACTGAAGAATACTCATCTTGGAAAGATGGTAAACTCATTATAAAATCAGAGTACTTAAAGGATTTGGCGGTTGAATTGGAAAGATATTATAATGTTGATATATCCTTTCTGAATGATTCTATTAAAAATTTTAAATATTCTGGAACCCTGAATGAGGTTACTATCGAAGAGGTTATGGGTGCAATAGCAAGTACATCACCGATTCACTATGAGATAAGTAATAATAAGGTAATTCTCACATTAAAAAGAGTTATGAATGAATCAAATAATTAATAATGAAAAACCGGAAAATGCAGCAACATTTTCCGGTAGATCAGATTAAACCAAATTCGCAACCAATGCTAATTATAATCACGAGATTCTTGTTTAATCCTAAACCCATTCAAATTTATGAAAATTAAGCTTAAGTATAGCACTCTTTTTTTTAAAAAAAGAAGTCAAAAAGTCTTACTAATCATGAAACTAACAATATTTCTGCTTTGTCTAACTGTATTAAAAGTAACAGCTAGCAATGTCTTTTCGCAGGTTGAAAATATTACCATTGACATGCAGAATGTTACTGTCAGGGATGTGATCCAAGTAATTGAGGAACAGAGTGGAATGAGCTTTATGTATAATGATGATCTTAATGAGTTGAACCGACTTGTAAGTATTTCATACAATCAAACACCTGTCAAGAAAGTTTTAGAAGATGCTCTGAATCAGGCCGATATGACATACCTAGTGATTAATGATAATTTTATAGTCTTGATTCCTTCCCATGTGATTGCACAGGCCCATGAGATTGCACAGGATGAGGAGTATACTATTACCGATCAGGTTACAGATCCCGAAGGAAATTCTTTACCTGGAGCGAATATAAGTAACAAAGGAACAACAATTGGTACGATTGCCGATCCCAATAGCAATGATGAGTTAAAGACAACTTCTAGGACTGGCATCTCCCATCCATTTGCATTGAGGGCATTTAGCAGATCTATGGAGGGATACGTCAGGGATGCATCAACAGGAGAACCGCTTATCGGTGCAACTGTTTACATCGAAGGTACCACCAAGGGTACCATTACCGATCTAAACGGATATTACACCCTGTCAGGGATCAATCTCGGAGAAAATGTATTCATTGCCTCTTACCTAGGGTACGAAGACCAGAAATTGGCCGTCGATATCACGGAAAGCGGTTTATTGGCACTGGATTTTTCCCTTACCTCCGAATCAATGGAGTTGGCGGAAGTGGCTATAACCGTACAGGCACGGGGCCAATTGAGCGCTCTGAACAGGCAGCTCAATGCCGGATATGTTTCCAATCACATCTCATCCGAGAGATTGCAGGAAGTTCCTGATGCAACAGTAGCTGAGTCACTTGCCAGATTACCAGGTGTTTCAGTCACAACCGATGCAGGCGAGGGGAACAAAGTTATCATAAGAGGCATGAATCCAAGGTACAGCCTGGTGACCGTGAATGGCATAAGGTCTCCCTCGCTGGAGAACGAAGACAACAGCGTCGGGCTAGCAGGAATCTCTCCCAATATGATTTCCGGTATCGAAGTCCAGAAGTCGATGACTCCGGATAAAGACGGGGATGTTATCGGGGGTATTGTCGACCTGAAACTTGCAGCTCCCATAGAGGGGCTTCACACCAATATAGTGTTCCAGAATAACATAAATTCACTTTCAAAATCCGCCTTTAATCCCAGAGCGAATGTGACAATCAGCAACCGCTTTCTCGAGAATAAGCTGGGGGTGATGGCTGTGGTGAACTACGAAAATATAAACCGGGCCAGCCACAGGTATTACGGTGACTACGATATTGCAATGAATGTACTGGATGTTTCTTTAGGCTACACACATCCGCAATTTATGTCGGCAGAGTATAAGACCAACCAGTACAACCGTGAAAGATTTGGAGGCCGGATCTTCATAGATTATTGTTTGCCAAAAGGAAAGATCGAAGCTTTTAGTTTCGTAACGACCATGAAGAACGATGAATTTGAAAGATCACAGCGGTTATATAAACAACAACTGGACGTTCTGCTTAAGGGGGAGCGGGTATACGAATCTGACAATTTGAGTTTGGTGAATCAATTGAATTTCAAACACAGATTCATATTCGGTTCAACCATTAATGCCGGAGTGGCATATACCATGGGAAGAAAAAGAGTAGAAAAAGATTACGATTCCGAAATGAGAAACTCACTGGGAGATCTTTCATCACCTACCGATTATGAGGATTATTACAGCAAGTGGAGGCCTTTATTGCAAGGGTCCACAACGAATGGATTGGTAACTTACCCATATGAAATCTTGGGGGCTATGAAGTATTTCGACCAGGATAACCCAACTTTATTCTCGGTTAGCTCCGCTAGGGATTATCTTGATGAAAATGAGTTAACCGTAAAATTCGATTGGGAACTGCCCTTAAGTATAACCGATGAGATAAACGGAATATTTAAAATAGGTTATAAGCACCGACGGAAGAATCGGTCGCTCGATGCCCAAGATATAGGGGCAGATTTCCGGAATGGAACAAACAGGTTTATTCCGGGAAGAATCGTTGAAGGCTTACCCGATCTTGGAGCAATAGCCTCCTCTGACGGAAGATTTATTGTATCCAGCATTATTGATGATTATTCAGAAAGTATTCTGAACGGTCAGATTAGCAGCAGTCAGTTTGGTCGATTTATAACCAGGAATGCATTAGAACAAATCATTGGATTTTGTGATGCTACAGATTGGGCACCGGCTACCTCGACCTTAATTGTTGAACCCAATCTCAAAGGGAATGATTACAGCGGTTCTGAAGTATTACATGCGACTTATGTTATGGCCGAATTAAATGCCACAAAATACCTCACAATCACAGGGGGTGCACGTTTGGAACACCTGTTCGCCGATTATTCCGCATTCGGGGTTTCACAGGTCAGTACATCCGATTATACATTATATGATTTTGGCACAGACAAGTATAAAGAATTAAGACAACGTAAAAACACCAATATATTGCCCAGTGTGAATGCTAAAATTAAACCAACTAAATGGCTTAGTTTCCTGCTGGCATATAGCCAGACGATCTCACGTCCACAGTACTATGCTTACATGCCGAGATTCAATTATAGTGTAAGCTTGGGTGATGTAACTAATATTGGAAATCCGGATGTCAAACCGGGATTATCTCATAACTTTGATGCATACGTAACCCTGAATGCCAATAACAGCAAGTTGCCGAACTGGATGGGAGTATTCACGGCAGGGGCTTTTCACAAAAAAATAATCGGGCTGGAATGGAATAAACTGTTCATCTTATTAGATGAGTCGTCAAATAGATTTCAGCCCTATTATGAATTATTGGGTATTACCGATACCCGTATGGATTTCAATGTCTATATCAACAATACTATTCCTACCTACACTAAAGGAATCGAGCTCGACTGGCAATCATCTTTCTGGTCCCTTCCCAAACCGTTTAATGGAATAGTGATCAGTGCAAATTTTACACTTACCGAATCGGAATTCGGTCAGGTAGATGAGTATAAGAAAGTTACGCCAATTCCGGGTCAACCTCCCTACTTATGGCCCATTGAGGTACGGGATACGTTAAAAGTAACCTCTATGTTCGATGCCCCCCGGTATACCGTGAATGTGACACTAGGATACGATTTTAAAGGTTTCTCTATGCGTTGTAGCTATAAGCATAATAGCGAATCATTCAATTCGTATATCGGGTCAACGTCGGATATCACAACACCGGAGGCCACCAAAATGAGAGCTGAGCTGAACATGTTTGATATATCGCTGACTCAAAAAGTACCGTGGGTGAAAGGACTTCAACTGTTTCTAAATATCTCTAATATTTTCGAGACCTATGATAACAAGTTCTTTATCAAGCGCACTCCAGGTGCTGATTCATATGAAAAAGGCGATACATTGCCACTTCAGGAAGAGTATTATGGCAGGCTTACCATAGTCGGCCTACGCTATAACCTTTAGTATTCATTCTATTTATTAATCCTAATCTTACGCTATGAAAAAGAGAATTTTTACACTTGTATTTCTGTGCATGGCTTTTGCCATAATTTCGAACGCACAGACAACCTATGATGTTGGTCTTACGGATACATTAAATGTATTCGTAGCCAACAATTCAGACCCGGCAGGAAGTATATATGTCCTGCCAAGAGGGAGTTACTATGTGATGTGGAGCGGAATCAACGTTACCTATGACATTACCTTCAAGGCCGCTGACGGAGAAGGCTCAAAGCCGCTTATCGTGAATTCGTACGAAGGCGGTTGGGAGATGATGACCCTGGGAGGGAACGTTACGTTTGAAAACATCCATCTGAATTTCTCCACCTATGATGGCGGAAGAGGGGGATGGCACCAGGGGGGGATTGGCTTTTCAGGCGATAACACCACCCTTTCGGTAGACAATTGCATTCTTGATTTTTGCGATGGCTGGGGTTTTCATACTGATCAAGCTGCAAATCCCACGTTGATCTTTACCAATAATCAGTTCAGGAAGAATGGTATCATCACCAGCGGCCGCTTTCATTCTCAGTTGATTAATGTTAAGAATGCCGATGTAGAGATGGTATATCTAGAGAACAATACCTTTTTCGAAGGTGTGGCCCCCATTTTCATTTTCCAATTCGGGAACCTTAGAGATGTATGGATAAACCACAATACCTTTGTCAGCCATGCACAATTCCCGTTTCTTATGGACTACGCGCATGAAGATATTATAATGAATAACCTGTTTGTGGATGCACAATTTACTGGAGAGCGTGCTGTTGACAGCAGGGGACAGGATGTTGACGGACTTCCTTACGGCATCATTAATTTCGCTGATTATGAAGCAGGCGATACTTTGAAACCTGAAGGTTTTCCGGATGCCGATGAAAGAATTCTCGGGATCGGGTACAATGCCAATCATGTCACTCCTGAAACTCGTTTCTTCTGGGATAATTACGTTACCTATCCGGGTCTCTCCGAGGAAGATACCTTTCAGGTTGCTGAATTCCTCAATTCACGCACCGAAAGCATGTTCAATGACGACCTCACCTATCCTTACCTTGCGTGGGACGATACGCTGAGCGTAGTCTCTGACGAAGCACCCGGATTCACGAATTATACGATTGATACGCAATACCAGGTACTCTATGCCCGCAGCGTTAACGGAGATACGACTGCCCTGAAAGACGTACCCGATGCAGGAGTCTGGTCGCAATGGCCCATAACGGACGATCCGTTTCTTCCGCATTCCGGTGCTGATCTCCCGGCCGATTATTACAATTTCTCATACACCAATGATAATCTGAAAGAAAAGGTTGCCTATTTAGGATATCCCGTGGGGGATCTGAACTGGTGGCCTGCGAAAAAAGCAATCTGGGAAGCAGACCCTGAAAGAGAAACCTTTGAAAACAGGAAACAGGCCATCCTGGATGGTACTTTCTTCAGCTATAGTCCTACAGGATTTGATGATCCTGCTGCACTCAATCAAATTAGGATCTATCCGAACCCTGCCAGCGGTTCAGTGATGATTGATGTAGACGGGCCAGTTAATCTTACTCTGTTTAATATTATGGGCCAGAGCGTATACCAGTGCAGGACTAATAATGGTGTCGTTGATATTTCCGGCCTGGAATCCGGTTTTTATCTGATGCAGATCGATCACTTGGGAAAAACTTATGTGCAAAAGTTAGTGGTCCGCTAACTGTCAGCCGTAAATTCCCTTGCAATAGGAATAATCAAGTGGGGAGCTAAGGACGGGATTCCCCAACCTTAGCTCCCTTTCACAACACCCAACGACGTTGGATGTATAGGGCGCTTTCTTTAAAGATTGAACAATAAGCGGTGAGAGGCTTCCAGAAATTTGATATCCGCATCTAGCGGGAAATGAGTATCTTCTTATGGACACATCAGCACCTGTCGTCAGGTGGCAGATATACATCTCCGCAGGGAGGCTTCGGTCATCCCTTGCTGTGATCCAAATATTACAAATGAATCATTGTTACTAAAATAAAGGAGACATTGACAATGAAAAAGTTTAACTGCTTATCTGCTTCGCTCATCCATGAATAAATTGTAATTTAGAAATAAAATGCTCACTGAAAATTACCCTAAACATTTTCAGGAATTTTTAACCATGTTCCAGACTGATGATGATTGCTGGGATTATCTGTTTACTATGCGTTGGACAAATGGGTTTCATTGCCCAAAATGTGATTGTTCCAAATATTTCCTTAACAATAGAAAGTTAGTTGTATGCAATAATTGTAGGTATCAAATATCAGTTACGGCAGGAACAATCTTTCATGGAACAAGAAAACCTCTTTTGCTATGGTTTCATGTAATGTGGTGGGTTGCTGCTCAAAAGACTGGAGTTAGTGCTAGTAACTTCAAAGACTTTATGGGTTTTGGAAGTTATGAAACGGCTTGGGCATGGTTGCACAAGTTGAGAAGCGCCATGGTTCGTTCTGGTCGTGAAAAACTAACAGGTAATGTGGAAGTAGATGAAACATTTATTGGAGGTAAGGAATCTGGAGCAAAAGAGGATGGAAAAGGTAAAACAGGTAGAGGTAGCTTGGAAAAGACTATTGTAGTTGTAGCTACAGAATGTCATGGAAAGCAAATCGGACGAGTTCGTTTTGAATGTATTGAAAGTGCAACAAGCGAGAACTTAATGAACTTCATAGAAAACAATATCGAGCATGGAAGTATTGTTATAACTGATGGATGGAGTGGCTACGCTTCATTATCAGATTCTGAGAATTATAACCATGTAAAAAAGTCAATCTCTGGAAGTGGACTAGAAGCCCATGAGCTATTACCCCATGTACATATGGTTGATTCACTCTTGAAGCGATGGATGATTGGCACTCATCAAGGTAGAATATCATCAAAACACTTAGGATTTTATCTTGACGAGTTTGCTTTTCGCTTTAACAGAAAGCTATCAAACCATAGAGGGAAGTTGTTCTATCGTCTTGTGCAACAAGCTTTAGATTCATCCCCAAACCCACTTAAAACAATAACAGGGAATTAGTTGGAACTGGATGAACGAAGCAGATAAGCAGTTAATTAAAAAAATATAAAACTATGAAAATCAGTAACTTTTTGATAATCATGACTTTATTTATTTCGGTTTTAAATTTAAAAGCACAACGAATAACCGTTGACGGAACCAAATTTTTGGTTGGGGAAAATGAAATTTTTATGAACGGTGCAAATACACCATGGAACCATTGGAACGATTTTGGGGGGAATTATGTCAGCACGTGGTGGGATTCGGAGTTCCAGCGAATTAAAAATGCCGGCGGCAATTCAACACGTATCTGGATTAGCTGTAATGGCGATGTTGGACTTATTATTTCGGAAGACGGCTCTGTTACAGGGGCTTCCAGTGCATTTTGGTCTGATTTGGATGATCTGTTCCATCTGGCAGAGAAAAATAAAATTTACATCAAAGCCACATTGATCTCATTTGACCACTTTAGAAATTCTTATATTAAATATCAGCGCTGGCGCAATATGGTGTTAAACGACGAAACCATTGCTTCGTTTATCGACAATTATGTTTTACCATTAGTCTCGCGCTATAAAAACAACCCGTATTTGTGGGCTATTGATGTTTGTAACGAAATTGAATGGGTAAATCAGAATGAAGAATGCGGTAAAATTTCGTGGCAACGATTGCAGTACCTTGTTGCACGCGTTGCATCGGCAGTTCACGACAGCAGCGAGGTGCTGGTAACACTCGGCAGCGCGGCTGTTAAATGGAACAGCCCAGAATTTGAAGGCAATTTCTGGAGCGACGCTGCATTAAAAGACCAATTTAACAAGGACAACGCACGCCTAGATTTTTATTCCCCTCATTTTTATGGCTGGGTAGTACAATGGTTTGGTAATTTTGCTGTCGATAAAAGCCCTGCAGATTATGGAATTGATGATCGCCCCTGTATAATTGGCGAAAATTCGGCAAAAGGGGTCTTCAATAATGCAGCTAATCCGAAACTGGTTGTGCCTGCTTCAGAAATGTTTATCGGTGCATACGAAAACGGCTGGAAAGGGCTGATGCCCTGGACTTCGAACGGAGTAGATACAAACGGGGATTTGAATGATTTTAAAAGTGGGTTACAGGCATTTAAAAACTTACACCCTGAATTGATTGATCCCCCTCTTTCCAGCGGATTAAACCAGTTGTTCGACAAAAACGATAATTCAATTTTGCAGAAAGTCTATCCCAATCCCGGTAAAGATCAGTTCACCGTAATACTTTCAGATTATGTTGGTGTTTTGTTGGAATTAGCTGATAATTCAGGACGGACAGTATTTCAGAAAAAAGCAGGGTCAAATAAAATTGTGCTTTCACCTAAAAATCTGGACAGTGGGATCTATTTCCTTTCTGCAAGGAAAAATGGACTCTTGGAAACATGTAAACTAATTCTAAATTAAATTCAATAATTTAAATTAATTCAAATGTCACAACTAAATGTATTTAACACAAGTATTTTAATTGTAGCACTACTTCTGGTTACATTAAAATTAGAAGCTCAGGAAAAAAAAGTAAAGAACGAAAATTATGTTTTTTCAACAACTGATTTAGTAAGATACAAGTTTCCGACACACATCAACGATTTGGTTATGGATCGTTCAGAAGCAACTTTTTCAGAAGTATTTATAGTTATTATTGAACCTGAAAAAGCACCTCCTCTACACGTACACAACGACACCGAACAGATTTTTTATGTTCTTGAAGGAAAAGGGACGCTTACTATCGGGAAAGACAAGCAGATTAATCAACGTGTAGCCCCTGGCGATATAATCAGAATCCCGGTTGGTGCCTGGCACAGCATCAAAGCTGATTCTGATGCGGTTTTAAAATACCTGGCAATTGATTGTTTTGGTTCGATACGAAATGAAGATGAGCCCACATGGGAATCACATGTAAAAGTACTTTGTAAAGAGCAAGGCTGGGATTTTAGCAAAGTCAGGGTAAAATAGTTTAACAACCAAAAAATTATATTATGATAATAAAATATAGATTATTTCTTATTGTAATGGTGATAACCAGTTCAATTCTAAACGCATGTGAAAATACTGAAACACAAAAAAATAAAAAAATGAATATTGCATTTCTTCACCACAGCACAGGAGGAATTATCTTTAATGGGAACAGTAATGCCGAAACAGGTTTAAAAATTGATATTCCAACGTGGATTCAGGATTATAACACTAAACACGGTACTTCCTATTCCATAACAGAAAATGCGTTCCCAAAATCTAAACCATATGGATGGAATAATTATCCGTATGATTATTACAATATATGGGTTAAGAACGGAGGGGAAGAACCATATAAAGAAGAACCTACCCTTGAGATTCTTACAAAAGAATTTAATATGATAATTTTCAAGCATTGCTTTCCGGTAAGCTACGTGGTTGAAGATTCTGGTCAAGCTGATATTAATTCCGAAGTAAGAAGTTTTGAAAACTATGAACTTCAATACGAGGCTTTAAAAAAGAAAATGCATCGATTCCCCGAGACGAAGTTTTTGGTGTGGACAGGAGCGGCTCTTGTTAAAGAAAAAACTTCCAGAGAAACAGCTCTAAGGGCGAAGAAATTTTTTAATTGGGTGAAAGATAGTTGGGACGAAGAGGGTGACAATATCTTCCTATGGGATTTTTATGAATTGGAAACAGAAGGTGGATTATACTTGAAGCCAGAATATCAGGCAGGGCCAAATGATTCGCATCCAACAGTTGGATTCGCTGAAAAAATGATTCCTCTATTCGGACAACGGATTGTTGATGTCATTGAAAATAATGGCAATAAAACAAACCTCGTAGGAATTAAAGATTACTAAACACTCATCCTCTAAAAGAGTTATCCATGGATAGGAGAAAATATAATCTTAAAAGTACGCTGTAAAATAATCAGAAGCGGACACCAAATTGAAATGAAAATGTATGAAACCCATTTTTACGAAGCCAATTGGAAAAATTTTGACAGGCTCGTCGAAGCGGCATAAAAAACAAAGAAAGGAGGAAACTATGGAACCTACCCCAAGAGTGTATGGCCGAGGTACGTTCTTATAACTCAAAAAAGGAAAATTAAGAGGCGTTTTATGCCCTAGGGACAAAGTGTACAAAATATTTAATGGTGGAGTTAAATCAAATAGGCTATAATTGAATAGTCTTTGTTCATCAGCCGGATAAAAATCCAGCAAAAAAATCAATTTGGATATTTAAATTAAATATATGAAAACCACAACTTTCTCAA
This sequence comes from Bacteroidales bacterium, assembly GCA_023138875.1. Classification (GTDB taxonomy): domain Bacteria; phylum Bacteroidota; class Bacteroidia; order Bacteroidales. Next base: position 130,955 of record JAGLOO010000047.1, on the reverse strand, counting down.
TAGTTTTAATCTTAACAACATTCTTGCTTACTGCTCAGGAAAATGAAATCAGACTGATTATCCGAGGCGATGATATTGGTTCATCGCATGCAGCTAATATAGGCTGCATTGAATCGTATAAAAACGGTATAATGACCTCCGTTGAACTAATGCCCCCTTGTCCATGGTTCCTGGAAGCAACAGAAATGTTGAATCAATATCCCGATCTTGATGTCGGCATACACCTTACTTTAACTAGCGAATGGAGTAAATATAAATGGAAATCTTTGACTCATTGCCCGGGGTTGACAAATGAATTGGGAGATTTTTATCCTATGGTTTGGAAGAATAAAAATTTCCCTCCCAATACATCTATACAGGAATCAGACTGGACAATTGAAGAAATTGAGCGGGAATTGAGGGCGCAAATTGAGGTTTCCCTTAAATATGTACCACATATTAGTCACATCACAGGACATATGGGCTTTGCAAGTCTGGATCCTGAAATTACAGATCTTGTTAATAAACTTGCAATCGAGTATGATCTTGCAGTAAATATGGAATGTGTCAAATATTTTTCCGGAATTAACAGGAGTATGGAAGTACATACCTGGCATGATCAATTTTGTGAAAATCTTGAAAAACTTGTTCCGGGAACCTATTTATTTTTAGAGCATCCGGCAAAAGATTACCCTGAAATGAAACCTATTAGTCATATTGGAAGTGGCAATATTGCAAATGAAAGAGAAACGGTAACCCAAATTTTCACAAGCGAAAAGGTTAAAAAAATAATAAAAGATAAAGGCATCAGGTTAACAAGTTATGCCGATATGAAAAAATAAACCAGATGTACAAAATAAGAATATTTATACAGGTATTATAACTGTTACATTTCTATTTATAATATTCAAATAAAAGCTCAAGACGACAAATTAACAATAGCAAATTATGTTTTTTCAACAACTGATTCTGATGCGGTTTTAAAATACCTGGCAATTGATTGTTTTGGTTCGATACGAAATGAAGATGAGCCCACATGGGAATCACATGTAAAAGTACTTTGTAAAGAGCAAGGCTGGGATTATAAAATGTCTGGATTAAATAGAGGATGTACCATTTATTCATAAAGGTAATGACTTGGTTATCATATTATAATTTTAAAGAATAACCTATATTGTATCAGAAAAAATGTGATTCAATAGAAAAAATGTTAATATGAGTAAAAATTCAATTTCACGTCGTCATTTCATTCAAAAAACAGCAGTGACTACTGGTATAGTCACTACTGGCTCTTTTACATTTGCGAATCGTCTATCAGGGTCAATCCCAGATCAAAGAAAATTGTCAAGGGATGTTTGGATAGCAAGTTTCTCCCAGGAAGGCATTTATGCAGACACAGCAGAGTTAATGGTACGAAAAGTATTGGACGAACTTAAGAAATTAGAACCCTATTATCCTGATTTTGTATGCTTGCCGGAAATTTTTGCATTTTCCAATGTAAAAAAAATATATTCGACGAATGATAGGCTGATTATTTCAAAAAAAATAATAGAACAATTTGCTGAGTATTCATTAAAGAATAGTTGTTACACGATTTGCCCGGTTTATACATCAGATGAAAAAGGGAATATATTTAATTCTGTAGTTGTAATAGACAGGCAGGGGAACTCCATTGGATCATATAAAAAGATTCATTTAACCGAAGGCGAAATAGCAAAAGGGCTTACACCTGGTTCATTGCTACAGCCAGTCATCCAAACTGATTTTGGAAAGGTTGGTATCCAGATATGTTTTGATATTTTATGGGATGATGGATGGGGAATGTACCGCGACCAAGGCGCTGAGATTATTTTCTTTCCCTCAGCATTCCCGGGCGGACAGATGGTCAATGCCAAAGCATGGCAACACAAGTGTGTCGTTGTTTCGAGTACCCGTAAAAACACCTCAAAAATATGCGATATTACCGGACAAGTTATTACGAAAACCGGTTTTTGGGATAAAAACCTGGTATGCGCATCTGTAAATCTTGAGAAAGCCTTCCTGCATACATGGCCTTATGTAGAACGGTTTGATGAAATCAGGAATAAATATGGCAAAAAGATCAAAATCACCAATTTCCATGAAGAAGAATGGTCAATCCTTGAAAGTTTATCGCCTGATGTACAAATTAAGGATATTTTAATAGAATTCGGCCTTAAGACCCACGAACAACACACTCATGATGCCGAAATGGCCCAAGTTAAAGCCAGAGAAAAAAACGGAGCAAAATGAAAGTATAGTGATGAAAATGATTTTTTTTGGTAAGGCTAAAAATACTGGCCTGTTTTATATTTTTTGCAGGACTGGCAAATGGCTTTGTGGGCCGCTGCCTACGATGAACGAATTTCCGGGGCAATTTCGGTGTGCGGTTTTACGCCGATGCGGTTCAATACGCCGGGGAAGACGGCAGAAGTGATATATGAATATTCCCACCTACACGGGATCAATATTCATCATTCCTTGATGTAAAGAAATGCATAGATGAAGTAAAAGAAGTATATGATCTTTTCCATCAAAAAGATAAAATAGCAGTATACGCGCCTGAAGATTACAGCCATTTTTCAGATGGCATGAAAAAATATATGATTAACTGGATGAAGCAGAATCTGAAATAAATAATACATATTATAATAAAATAAATTTGATGATCCTTATTTAAAACAAAAGCAATTAATTAAAATGAAAAAGATAATTCTAATTAATGGTCTTACAATACTGCACTTGTTCCTAATTAATATCTGTACCAGTGCGCAAACGAAAATGCCGGAAACTATAATTTATGGGACAGTATATAACGTTTTTCATGATCGCTATGCAAGCGACGACATTTACAAGAGCGTTGTCGATAAAGATATCAGGGCAATCAAAGATGCAAATATGAATATAATTATGCCTTTCCCGTTTGGGCAATGGGATGTTGAAACCAAAAAACAGGATTGGAAGCGGACTGATTATTTAGTCGATAGGATTGAAAAAAATAAACTGATGTTATTCCCGATTATGTTAAAATCAACCCATAGGGCGTATTTGCCTACCTGGAAGTGGCTTGAAATTGAAGATGGTATCAGGGAATTCCCGCAAGTAAGTACCTCAACTGAAGATGTTAAATATATGCATCCTGAGATAAAGAAAGCTATTGGTAATTATTTTGAAACTGTTGTGCAAAGATATGGCAATAGCCCTGCATTGGTTGGATATAACATTTGGAATGAACCACATTATGAGTCAATTGATGAGATAACAATTCCAAAGTTCAGAAAATGGTTAAAAGAAAAATATTTTACCCTTACTGAATTAAATCGTGTATGGGCTGAGGATTACAGCAGTTGGGATCAAATTACTCCCTTATTACGAAGGAACTGGGAATCATCAATGGCTGCTATTGACTGGGATTTATTCCGCTTCGATAACAACGGAGATATTGCCAAGTGGTGTTATAACACGATGAGAAAATATGACGATCAGCATTTTATGACAATTAATCCGGTTGGTTCTGTTATAACCAATCCCTTTCAGAATAACTGGAGTGTCGATGGCCGCCAAATAGCACCTCATACCGATGTTTTTGGCATTTCATTTTACCCCGACAAGTATTATAATACTCACCGGAAACCCATGCCTTCATGGCTATATAACTGTATTTATGACGTTACCCGTTGTGATGCCGGAGACAAGCCATATTTTTTAGTTGAAGCTCAAACCAATCAACAAAATGGATTCGGTTTATTCCAGTTTCTGAGTTACGATGATATCCATCTCATGTCGTGGTTGGCATTTGCCAGTAATTGCAAAGGGATTATTTTCTGGAAATGGAAACCATTTTACAGGGGGCAACAGGCATTTGGGCGTGGTTTGACAACGGTAAGAGGAGAATTAGCTCCAAGGGGGCAGGCAGCAAAAGATGTTGGTTCTGTATTAAAAAAATATGGGAAACTTTTACATGATGCGAAAATAAAGCCTGCTGAAACAGCCATTATGTTTGACATTACAGCCCTGCTTAAATCATTTGAAGCAGTTAGAGATCCAGGCTCTTCTCAGGCCGCTAATTTTATAACCCAAAGTTTTGAAGGGACATACAAATCATTATGGATGAATAATATCCCGGTTGATGTAATAAGGACAGATATGCCCGTCACAATAGAGATGCTTAAAAAATATAAAATTGTTTATCTCCCCTTTCAATTGGTTATCCGAAAGCCTGTTGCGAACCTTTTAAAAGAGTATGTAGCCCAGGGAGGGTCTGTTGTCGCAGACGCGCATACCGGTATTATGGATGAATTTGATTTTGGCTATGAAATATCACCCGGAGCTGGACTTAACGAATTATTTGCAGCAAGCAGGCTGGATATGTATGCTCATCAAAAATATTTCAATATCGAATTAACAGATGAAAAAGTTTTTAAAAATATTCAGCCTGGATTTACTTATTCAGGTATTAATTATAGGGAAAAATTGAAAATTGAAAATGGTGGAGAGGTGTTGGCTTTATTTTCAGAGAATCGCGATCCAGCTTTGGTTGTTAATCATTATGGACAGGGTAATGCTTATTTAAGCGCTGTTCCTCTGGGGGGAACTTATTATAACGGAGAAAATGCGGTTGGCAAAATAATAAGTAACCTGGCATTAAATGCGGGAGTTTCTCCTACGGCTGTTTTGGACAATGAGGCTACTGGAGTAACGGTGAAAGTACATTCAACCGAAAATAAGGGCATAGTAGTTTATTTAATAAACACATCAGATAATGATTACAATGGAAGCATTTCCCTTAACGGTGTATACCCTGTATTTGAATCAGCAGTTAATTTGCTGAATGAAGAGAAAATTGAATTTAAGAATAATGGAAATGTTTTGAATATTGATATAAAGTTGATGGCTAAAAGATCAGCTGTATTATGGTTAAAATAATTTAAGGTGAGTATTTGTGAAAGCTGAAAATGATCCATTGCCCGCAAAGGCAGAATCAATCAGATAATATTGCAATAGAAAGGAATAAAATAACAAGATGAAATAGAGAAAATATTATGGAGAGGACGGTTTGGATTATCCGCACGGCTTATGCGCAACAGAAGTACATGTATGATAGCAATACACACAGTTGCCAGGATCGGATTGTGAGTATTTATCAGCCTCACGTACGACCAATACCCAGAGGAAAAACCAAAGCACAGATTGAGTTTGGTCCAAAATTGGGAGCAAGTCTGGATCAGGGTTTTGCCCGTATCAACACCTTTAGCTGGGATGCATATCATGAGGCTGGCGATCTGATACCACAAGTTGAAGACTATAAAGAATTACATGGACATTATCCTGAGCTGGTCCTGGTGGATCAAATATATGCTACCCGGAAAAATCGGCGTTGGCTTAAAGAAAGGGGGATCCGGATAACGGCACCACCACTGGGACGCCCGAAAGCGAAGACAAACCAGACCTATTATCTGAAAAGGAAGGCCAGGAAAGAAGCCGCCGAAAGAAATCACATTGAGGGCAAGTTCGGGCAAGGGAAGAATGGGTATAATCTTGATGAAATCCGGGCCATGCTAAAAGAAACTTCTGAAAGTTGGATCGCCTGTATCTTCTTTGTAATGAATTTGATACATTACGAAAAAACCTATCCTTTTGGCTCAGTTTTTAGGTGGTTCAACGGTATAAGAAGAGCATTATATGCTGTTTTCGAGTTATCAATGGCATTAATTGAACTGAAATCTCAATCCGATGAGAAATCGGGAAGATTACAATATGGATAAACTGACTTTATCAGCAAACCCTAATTAGTCCAACCTGATAAAGATTTTAATGTATTGACAACTAGTCATTTAATGTTGATAATTGGTTGATTTATAGGAGTATTATCTGCAAGGATCTTCCGAAATTGGGTTAAAACCTTGCAAAATGATTGGAAAAACAGACAAGTCACCGCAGTTGCATATGTACCAGGTTCACATCATACAGTTTATCAATAAGGAGCATGAACTCTATCAGTTATCCGAGCGGATCAATTGGGATGAGATTGAGCATGATCTAACTGAATATTACTGCGTTGACAATGGTCGACCATCGATACCTATCAGGAAGATAGTTGGAGTTATATTGCTAAAAAGGATGTTCAATGAGAGCGATGAAAGTGTAGTTGACCGGTGGAAGGAGAACCCTTACTGGCAGCATTTATGTGGTGAGGTTAATTTCCAACACAACTGGCCCTTTGATCCCACAGAACTGATCAAGTTCAGGCACCGTCTGGGAGAAATAGGAATGGGGCGGATCCTTAAAATCTCCATCAATCTGTTTGAGAAGAAGGAGGTCCAAGAGAAAATTTATCCTATTTTTGGATTAAGTCTTTTAATAATGGCTGTTGGAATAGGGGTAACTATGGTAATTGGAGGTCTTGAAATACCTGAATTAGTACCTTCAAACATCATTAACATGCATGATAATCCTTCAAAATTCCCAACCTTTCCATTATTATTTATTACCATTGCTTGTGGAGCAATATCGGGATTTCACTCTACCCAATCACCCTTAATGGCTCGTTGTTTACCAAATGAGAAAGATGGTAAAAAAATCTTTTTTGGGGCAATGATTGCTGAAGGAATAGTTGCATTAATATGGGCAGCAGTTGGTATGTCATTTTTTGGTGGAGTTCGCGAACTTGGCGAAACACTGGCTATCCCTGGACAAAACGTAGCATGGGTGGTAAATGAAATTTGCAATGGTTTGCTTGGAAAAATAGGTGGAATTTTAGCAATAGTTGGTGTAGTGGCAGCTCCCATTACATCTGGCGATACAGCATTTAGAAGTGCCAGATTAACTATAGCTGATTCATTTAACATCAAACAGGATAAGCTTATACAACGATTTTATATTACCCTACCATTGTTTGCCATAGGACTGCTTTTGACACAAATTGATTTTAGCATCATTTGGCGTTATTTTGGGTGGGCGAATCAAACATTGTCTGTTTTTGTGCTATGGACAGCTGCTGTATATATGCAAAGAACATCAGGGCGCTTTTGGTTTGTTTTGATCCCTGCAGTTTTTATGACAGCAGTTGTTGTAAGTTATATTCTTATCGCCCCCGAAGGATTTCATTTGAGCAAAAATATTTCTTATTGGGGTGGAGTTGGAAGCTCAATGGTTTTGTTAATCCTCTTTTTATATAAACCTGGTAAATCAATGAAGAACATAACCTAACGTTTTTTTATGGATATGGTAATGAGATATTTAAATAAATTATTAGTAAAAATTAAAATCTAAACAATGAAAACATTAATAAGTCTATTAAGTCTGTTAATCCTGTCCCTATCTCTTTGGGCTCAGGGAGGGAAAGTCATGGATGATCTTTCACTGAAAAGTACAATTTTAAATATGGATAGGAAATATGCCATTTACCTTCCTCCAGACTACGAAACTTCTCAACGTAGCTATCCCGTTTTATATTTGCTACATGGCGGAGGCGACGATCAAACCGGATGGGTACAATTTGGCGAAGTTTTACACATTGCTGATAAAGCCATTAGTGATGTTTCTGTAACACCAATGATTATTGTAATGCCCGATGCTAATACTGGGCAGAAAGGTTACTTCAATTCTGTAAAAGGGGATTGGCAATATGAAGACTTTTTTTTCGAAGAATTTATGCCATATATTGAAAAGGAATACCGGATAAAAGGTGAAAAGCAATATCGTGCTGTAGCAGGATTGTCGATGGGAGGCGGAGGTACTTTCATGTATGCTTTGCATCACCCTGAATTTTTTTCTTCAGCATGCCCATTGAGTGCTGCTACCGGTCCTATTTCAATAGACGATACAGAAAGGTTTCTGGAACGCTACTTCACTAAGAATAACACCGATGAACAAATTGAAAAATATTATCAGGAATACAGTGCTTTAAATTTGATTGAGAATTTGCCGGTCGATGAATTAAAATCAATTAGGTGGTATATTGATTGTGGCGATGATGATTTTCTTTATGAAGGGAATAGCCTTATTCATATCGCCATGCGGAAAAAAGAAATCCCCCACGAATTCAGGATAAGGGATGGTGGGCACAACTGGACTTATTGGCGAACAGCATTACCTAAAGTCCTCGAGTTTGTTTCAAATTCTTTCCATCAATATTAATTTGATTAATAGCACATACGAGCCAATACAAAGTAATATATAGCAAACATTTATCGTAAGAGATTGAAATTTCAACAATAGCGCTTTGAAGTAACCATTGTATAACCTGGGTTCTAATCTTATTAGGGGTTAGTTCCCCGAAGCTCTGCTTCGAGAAGTTGTTTACTTTTGTTATGTGAGTGAGTATGTTCATAAGAGCCATAATGTATCAGTACTTCTGTACCACTTTGTTTGCCCTGCCAAATATCGCCGTGTTGTGTTCAGCGCTGCAGTTGACCAGAGCTTGAAAGACATATGCCTTGAGATATCGAATCGGTATGAGATTGAGTTCATTGAAATTGGAACGGACAAAGACCATGTTCACTTTTTGATACAAAGTATTCCAACGATGAGTCCAAGCAAGATTATCCAAGTAGTTGCATATTCCTGCGATTTCGGACACTCGTTCCCGCTGAAAGCGGACAGCCGGTCCTGAGTTATTCGGACACCTGTTCCTGCTGAAAGCGGACACTCATTCCTGAGTTATCCGGACAGTTGTTCCTGGTCAAAACGGACACCTGTTCAGCACACATTTTCGCAGTCATTTTCATGCCTAAATTTAGTTATTTTTATATTTCTTTCTAATTAATTCTTCACCATCAAGTTCGATCCTATGTGAACTATGCACCAGCCGATCAAGGATGGCATCGGCGATAGTTGGATCTGATATGACCTCATGCCATTTACTTACAGGTAGTTGAGAAGCAATGATTGTAGATCTTTTTCCATGCCTGTCCTCGAGGAGTTCCAGCATCATTAATCGCTGGCTATTGTCCAGGGGTTTAAGTCCAAAGTCATCCAGGATCAAAAGATCCAGTTTTTCTATTTTGTTGATTTCTTTGATATAACTACCATCCGCCTTGGCCATTTTCAGTTCATCAAACAGCTGTAATCGGTAAATAACAATGCGAGTTTTTGGAAAATAGAAATGCAGATTTTCAGAAAGCAGGAATGCAGGATTTCAGAAAATAGAAATGCGAATTTTCAGAAAATAGGAATGTAAGTTTTCATTCCAATTTCTCCTTTTTCCATGATAGTTTTTTAGTAGTGACCTCAAAGGCAAAGTCGACTTTGCCTTTGAGGTCAAATGAGATTTTGATTGTAAGGCGTATTTTACTGATACTCATCAACAATCAACTCTCATGAAACGATTAATGGATAAACTGATTATGTATCACGAAATACACCGACTTTACAGAGAGGGCAATAGGCCCAGCCAGATACTTGGTATTGGACCCACGGACAGTAAAAAAGATCCTTACCCAGAGTGAACAGGAATACCTGGATTATCAGGAGAGCCTGACAATCCAGAACAAGGTGCTTGACCCATATGAGGTTTTTATAAAAAGCAGGCTGGAAGCCTGTCCTGAGGCTTCAGCTGCCCAGGTTCATGACTGGCTAAAGGAGCATTTTACTGATCTGCCAAATGTGACAGAGAAGACAGTTTTCAATTTTGTGTTGCATGTCAGGGGCAAGCATGGCATCCCAAAACCATTTTGTAATCAGCGTGATTATGAAAAGGTTGATGAGCTTCCCTATGGCAAGCAGGCCCAGGTGGACTTTGGTGAGTACAACATGACCACCGAGGAAAACAAGCGCAAGAAGGTTTACTTTTTTTGCATGTCTCTTTGCCGTTCACGCTTTAAGTTTCTATTTCTTTCAGAAAAGCCATTTACCACTCTGATGACCATTATTGCACACGAGAAGGCTTTTCAACACTTTGGTGGGATCCCGGAGGTAATGGTCTATGATCAGGATACTTTGATGTTGGTGAATGAGAATAAGGGTGAACTGATCTTAACGGATGCTTTCAGGAGTTATGTAGCGTACAGAGGCTTCAAGCTTCATTTTTGCCGCAAATCTGATCCCGAGAGTAAAGGTTATGACAAGTATATAGTTATGTAAAGAAGCCTTTTGAAGTCATTGTCATCCAAAGGGGGTCTGTAGAATAGTTTGTGTAAACGCCCTTATTTAGATTCTGCATCTGTCTTCAAATTTAATCAAAAACTGTTGCAGTATCATGCCCCAATCCCGGATCGGCATGGTCCATTTTCTCTCGATATTTGATATAGCCAGGTAGACCGATTTCATGGCAGCCTGATCATGCGGGAACACGGATTTGGTTTTGGTATACTTTCGGATTCCCCGGTTCAGGCTTTCGATAGTATTGGTTGTATAGACGATTTTCCTGATTTCCAGTGGATAGTCAAAGAACTGGGTAAGTTCCTCCCAGTTATTACGCCAGGATCTGACTGCATATGCATATTTATGGTTCCACGTCTTCTCGAAGTTATCCAGAGCCAGCTCAGCGGCCTCAAGGGTGGCAGCATGATAAATTTCCTTCATATCTGCTGCAAACTCCTTCTTCTCCTTCCAGACTACGTATCTGAGCGAGTTACGGACCTGGTGGACCACGCAGATCTGGGTAACAGTATCAGGGAAGACTCCCTTGATAGCGTCTGTAAAGCCGTTCAGGTTATCCGTACTGGCTATTAATATATCTTTTACTCCACGGGCTTTTAGATCCGTTAAAACGTTCATCCAGAATGATGCACTCTCGTTCTCGGAGATCCACATACCCAGGACCTGCTTCAGGCCCTCCTGGGTGAGCCCAATAACCAGGTAGATGGTTTTATTGACCACCTTACCGTTGTGCCGAATTTTGATCGATATGCCGTCCATCCAGACCACGAAGTAGACTTCTTCAAGGGGGCGGCTCTGCCACTCCTTGATAGACTCTAGCAAGGTATTGGTAATGTTGGACACACTGCTGGAGTCGACCTGAACCCCATAGATCTGATCTATCTGCTCCTGGATGTCGGTGGTGCTCATACCACGTGAATAAAGACCAATGATAACTTCAGCTATCTCATCAGAAAGGTGGGTCTCGTGCTTGGGAACTGCCTTAGGATCAAACTCACCATTACGATCTCTAGGGACATTTACAGTGATCTCACCCAGATTTGTTTTTAAGGTTTTTGGGTAATCACCGTTGCGGGAGTTGCCACTGTTGTCACCGTCTTTTGAGTTCTTTTCATAGCCCAGATGATCGGTCATCTCGCCTTTAAGCATCTGGTTGATCCCTTCTTGGAATAACTCACCGAAGAACTCATCAAAGTCCTTTCGGTCCTTAAAATCCTTCCAGAAGTCTTTTGGAATGTTAAGTTTCTTTTTCATGCTAACTGATTAAAATTACAATTTATAATCCATCGAGGATAATTATCTCAATGTTGGAGTTTGAGATAATCCCCTCTCAGTTAGCGTTTACACAATCTTATCTAGTCACCCTCCAAAGGCTTACTTCCTATTACTTTACATAACTTTGTGAGCAGATAGTCCCGTAAGCCAGTCTTTTATACTAGTGCTGTTTTCCCACAAGGCATCCTCTTCCGATACGATTTCTTTGCTGGCGGCCTCTATTGCTCGCCTTTGTCTTGCAGAAGATACCTTTGCATATATTTCAGTAGTTTGTACACTAGAGTGTCCCAGCAGGTCTCGTATGATTATCAAGTCTACTCCTTCTTCAACCAAAGCCATAGCAGATGAGTGCCTGATCTTATGAGGGCTACAGTCTTGTGGTATTAGGGATGGATCTATAGTTCTTGCCATTCGAGCATATTTTGAGATTATATAGTTTACTCCTTGCCTTGTGAACATTTCGCCAGAGTGGTTTAGGAAGATATACTCATCCAGGCTCTGTGGGAGTAAGCATTTATTCACTTTTAGGTATCGTTCCAAAATTGGTGCGGTTTGTTTGACAATAGGTACATGACGTATTTTTCGACCCTTCCCATGGATGATTATCGTTTTGGGATTGCTTAAGGAGATGTCACATCCTCGTATTGATATAAGTTCACTCACCCTCACACCGGTAGTATACATAACGTAGATCATCGCGTAGTCCCGCCTTCCACTGATAGTGGACCTATCTATTTGGCTTAGAAGAAGCTTCATGCCCTCTGGTTTAAGGTAAGAGATGTCTTTCTGCCCAGATTTCTTGGGCTTTATCCCCTGGATCTGAGTTGCAGCCTCAATGTATTCTGGTCTTTCGTATTTCAAGAACGCTGCGAAGCAACGGAAGGCGGCAAGACGTTGATTTCTGGTTGCCGGAGACACCTTCTGGGACTCTTCTAACCATAACAAGAACGACATTATGTTATCTCTGTTTATGTCATTTATCCGGATTCTCTCTGGCCTGATTCTTTTTCGCTCTTCAAGGTACTCTACCAACTGTATAAAGGCATATCTATATGTCTCTATCGTCCTTGGTGAACTGCCTCTGTCATTAACAAGGTAGTCGTTAAAGTAGCGGTTGAGCGCCCTGGCAAAGTCGGTAACTTTCATTTCTGATCCTCCCCAAAGACTTCGTTAAGAGTTTTACCGAACTTCTTTTCGAGATACGGAAACATACTCACTGTAAGTCTCAGATAACGTTCTGTTGCCATTATAGTTTTATGACCAAGGTATGTAGACAAGATTGGAAGGGCTACGTACATATCCATTCCATTGTCTATCATCTGTTTAAAGGCGTTAACTGCGAAAGTGTGCCGAATAAAATCCAAACGTTTGGATTTTGTTCGCCATACTTTTTCCTGTCATTCATTAGCAAATATGGCTGAATCTGGTGTCGATCTGTATACTTCATTGCCAGTCCTGTCCACGTATCTCGGCCATCTATCTTTAAGCTCAACAAATAGATATGTAAGGCTGACTGCTGCAATGTATCCAGGTCTTCTTAAAGACGTTGATATGATTTGTTTGAATGTATTTCCTAATGTAAAAAACTATGAAACCGACTGATTTTTCAAAATATCTGACAGACTACCTCACGAGATACTTGTATCATGAAAGAGGCTACAGTTCTAATACAATTATAGCTTACCGGGATACCTTTGTCCTTTTTATAAACTTTATGCATCAAGTCAGGAATATAAAGGCTGAGAAGCTGTTTATAAAATCAATAACCAAAGCTTCTGTTGTTGAATTCCTGGATTGGCTGCAATCGGAACGAAAATGTAGTGATACAACAAGAAACCTGCGACTTGCAGCATTACATTCCTTCTTCAAATACGTTCAGTACCAGTACCCTGATAACTTGTACGGATATCAGGATATCATGTCTATCAAAGTAAAAAAAGTCAGGAAAAAAGCGTTTAATTATCTTACGGTAGACGGCATTAAGTTGCTTCTTGAACAACCAGATGTAACTAAAAAAAGAGGGCGCCGGGATCTGGCACTATTATCGCTTATGTACGATACCGGAGCACGGGTTCAGGAACTGATAGACCTGACTTCTTCGGCAATCCACCTTGACAAACCATATACAATACAAATTACTGGTAAGGGTAATAAAACCCGAATTGTCCCTCTATTGGAAGAGCAGGTCAAAATTTTACGGAATTACTTGATCGAATTTGATTTGCTCAAGCTACAGACAAGATCATATCCTTTGTTTTTCAATAGTCGTCACGAAAAATTGACGCGTGCAGGGGTCACACATATTTTGTTGAAACATGCAGAGAAAGCCAGAAAAATGGATCCAAAGCTTATACCTGAGAAATTAAGTTGCCATTCCTTACGCAGCTCTAAAGCAATGCATCTGCTACAGGCTGGAGTGAACTTGGTATATATAAGGGATATTCTTGGGCATGTATCTGTCCAAACGACCGAAATTTATGCCAGAGCTGACTCTAAATTGAAACGAGAAGCAATTGAAAAGGCTTACGTTGATGTCGCTCCTAAAGAAGAACCGTTCTGGGAAAACAATGAAAACCTTCTTGGTTGGTTGAAGAGTTTATAATTTACTCCAAAATATTATGCAAAGAGATATGCCTTCCAATTGATAATACTGTACTGATTAATAATGAAAATGGAAACTTCTCTTTGCATAATCATTTTGTTAGCATAACCAATAGCGCATGCCAGGTAGGATTTTCCCACGCCGGTTTTTCCTGTAATTAGCAGATATTCAGCACGATCAATAAAGCTGCAGTCTGCAATCATCATGAGTTTTTCCTTGGAGAGATTACGTTCTGCATTGCAATACACCTGTTCCAAGATGGCATTGTAGCGGAGCTTGCTTTGACGCAGGTAGAGCTCCGTTTTTTTTCTTGCCCGACTCTGCAACTCAGCTTCTGCAAGGCGTGCCATAAATTGGTTTATGGATGGTTGGTTTTGTACAGGCATGGCAAGCACGCCCTGATAAGCCTGCAACATACCATCCAGCTTTAATTGTGTTAGGTGGTCCATCGTGATTTGTGTATTCATTTATTACGATTTAAGTGATAATCTCTATTGTCTCTTTAAACCTTTTGTAGCATTGCTGAGACGCTGAATATACCGTGGATTCATTGATGGCATACCCGAACAGGTCACCAAACAGTGTCTGTATCTTTTTGAAAGGGATTCTATAGTCTACATTTTAGCAATACTGAAAGAGTTTTCACCCCGGGGCCGTATTGAACAGGGGCATTGACCCCCTCAGGGGCGATGCCTCTGTGCCACTGTCCGCAATCAGGGCATTGTCCCACGAGCAACTGGTGTTCGGTAACTTCCAGTCTGGGTTGGGGCAAATCGAAAACCTGGCGGGTTTCTGCTACACGTAGTTCATCATCATTGAACACATGACCACAGCTACATGGACCAGGCGTATGCTGTACTTTCTTGTCCGGATGAGCAACTTGTTGCAGGGTCCGGCCTTTATGACCCTGCTGGCCTCCCTGTTTCCCCTTCTTCTTCCTCGGAAAGGGCTTCTTCTTGTAACCATCACTTGATGGTGGCTTGCTGCTGTTACGGCTATTGCTGTTTAAGCGAGCTTCCAATTCAGCTACCCTTGATTTTAAAGCTGTGTCCTCTTCAAATAATTCTAACCGTTGAACGCGTGAGGTCAATTCCTGGCTTTCTCGCTCCATTTGAGCTTGGCGATTTATCAGAAACTCAACTTGCCTGGTAAGCTCGGATATGACTTGATCGGAAGGCAAACCTTTTTTCTTTCAAAGCCACACCAGAAATATCCTAAATATCAAATATTTGAAGCCCGTTTTTTAAAGAATAATACCGTGAAAATGTTGATACCACTTGATTCTGGAGATCCTGGTAAAACAGAAAGTAAAACCAGTTCACTATTTGTTGATAATCACCGAATTTCTCTTATTTTTGAGTAGCAGCTAAACAGTTACGTAAAAAGAAATAAATGAAAAGGAGAATTCTTTATTTAGTACTATTGGTTAATCTTGGATGCAATACAAATCATTCATCTGATTGGGATTTCCAAAGTTTCTATAAACCGAACGAAAATCCGATTATTAAAGCTGATTCAACTTTAACCTTTGTTTGTCCGGTAAAAAATGAGTTGGTACAGTGGCAGAAAGCAGATGTCTTTAACCCGGCTGCCATTATAAAAGACAACAAGGTATATTTACTACTTCGCTGTGAAGATAATCCAGAAGCTGTTCTAAGTGGACGAACTTCCAGGATTGGTTTGGCGTACAGCGAAGATGGCATCCATTTCACCAAGCATCCTACTCCAGTTTTGTACCCCGACAGCGGGAACTTTTTACAATACGATTATCCTGGTGGCTGTGAGGACCCAAGGGTTGTTGAAACACAGGATGGTTTATATGTGATGGCCTACACTTCATGGAATCAGGATGTTGCCAGATTAACCATTGCATTCTCAAAGGACCTGTTACACTGGGAAAAGAAAGGACTTGCATTTGTAAAGGCTTATGATGGTCAATTCTTAGATTATTGGTCTAAATCAGGATCTATTATCACTAAGATGGAAGGAGACCGGCAGATTGTGGCAAAAATTGATGGAAAATACTGGATGTACTGGGGTGAAAGCTTTATCAATCTTGCATGGTCTGATAATTTGATAGATTGGTATCCATTATTAAATGAAAAAGGAGAACTTAAGGCAATAGTTGAGCCACGAAGCAAAATGTTTGATAGCCACCTTACGGAATGCGGACCACCTGCAGTTATTACGGATGAGGGTATTGTCCTGTTCTACAATGGTAAAAACTCTGAAACAGAAGACTCTGACCCTGACTTGCCAAAAGGAACTTATTCAGTTGGGAAATTAGTGTTTGATATTAACGATCCCGAAAAAGTCATTTCCCGATCCGATACATATTTATTAAAACCAACCCTTCCGCATGAGATATCCGGTCAGTATAAATCAGGAACGACATTTGCTGAAGGTCTCGTATATTATAAATCGAAATGGTTTCTATATTATGGAACAGCAGATTCGTATGTTGGTGTAGCGTTTTCGAAATAGGATGAACAGACACCTGCACACGCGAATAATGTATTTCAAATTTCATTATTACCGAACTTCAAGTTAAAATTCAGGTTATTTTGTAATATCAAGTTCCAGGATGTGGTTACGCCGTATACGATGAACCATTAGCGGGCATAAACAAAAATGAGATATGTCAGAATTTATCAACAACAATGAAAAACGACTAGAAGATTTACTCGCATTTTCTCTTGGAATAATGAGCGGAGAAGATGGAAGAATGCTTCTTGAAAAATATAAGGAAGCAATAGAGCATGTTACCCCACATGACATGTTAAATCTCGAAGACAAACAAATGCAAATGGGCATTACACCCATAACAATTAAAAAAGATGTAAATAAGGTAATAAATATCTTTTTTGAAAAACTGAAAGAATATAGCTGGGAAAAACCTCAAGAAGGTACGTTTCTCTATTACTTAATGCTGGAAAACAGGGCTTATGAGTTTAAATTGAATGTAGTTAAGAAAATAATAAAGAGCTATAAAGGTCGTGAAGTATCAGATTTCGATCAGTTTAAAAATGATTTACTTAGTCATTTTGAAGAATTTTCGAAGTTTGAATCTCACTATGTTAAAAAAGAGAATATTCTATTTCCTTTCCTTGAAAAAAAATGGGATAGTTATCGTCCAATAACTGTTATGTGGTCTTTACATGATGATATTCGTAAAAAATTAATACAAATAATTCAGATTCTTAAATCTGATGCTTCATCCTGGGCGGACCTTAATAAGCAAATTGGGGCATACTATTTCCTGGTATTTGGAATGATACAAAAAGAGAGTTTAATAATTTATCCTGTTGCTTCTGAAACAATCTCAGATGATGAATGGGGAGAAATGCACAATCAAAGCTTCGAATATCCTTTCCCTTTTATAGAAACACCTGTTAAGCCTAAAAGTAGAAAGGAACCTGTTTTAGAAAAGCAAACAGAAATCTCACAGATTGACGGTGATATAAAGTTAAAATCCGAAACAGGAGAACTCAATCTTGAACAAATCCTGCTATTATTAAATAACTTACCTGTGGATATTACCTTTGTTGATGAAAATGACAAAGTGAGATTCTTTTCAAGACCTAAAGAACGTTTTTTCCCACGGTCACCTGCAATAATCGGACGGGCTGTTCAAAATTGTCATCCACCCGAAAGTGTACATATTGTTGAGAAAATTGTAACTGCATTTAAAAATGGAGAAAAGGATAATGCAAAATTCTGGTTAGAATTAAAAGGTAAATTTATTCTAATACAATATTTCGCTCTTAGAAATGACGAAAATGAATATAAAGGCGTTATAGAAGTAAGTCAAGATGTTACAGGTATTAGGGCACTTGAAGGTGAACAGAGATTACTGGATTGGATTTAGAAATATCTAATCAAATGGGGACCAATGAAATAGTGAGACCGGTTAATCTTCTATCCCATGATGGTATTCATCGTGCTCTTCTTGAAATGGTGGATAATTTTACGGGGGTTGCTCCCCTGGGAATTGTGCCGGGGAATTTGACATGCCATACTGTCGACCATACCAGGCAGGTAGTGAAAAATGTAGAAATATTTGGCTATTAAAAATATTTGTTGTTGCTTTGTGAGTGAATGCTAACTAACTTATCGAATTGAAGACATCAAGACAAAAAGAAATCATTGAAGTAGCCCTGGAGCTAATAAGCGAAAAAGGGATACAGGGACTGACTATTAAAAACCTTGCAATAAAAATCGGTATTACTGAGCCGGCCATTTACAGGCACTACGATAGCAAAATTGACATTTTGATTGCCGTCCTCGACCTTTTTAAACAAAATACAGAACAATTATTTGAAAAAGAACTAAACAATGATGGCAAAGCGATAGACAAAATTGAACATCTGTTCACAAAGCACTTTATCACTTTTTCAGCAACGCCATCACTGGTATCTGTAATTTTTTCTGAAGAAATATTCAGAAGCGAACCAGTACTTATTGATAAAATTTCTGAGGTTATCGATAAAAATGATAAGATCCTGACCACAATAATAAGCAATGGACAAAAAACCGGTGAAATACGCACCGATATTGAGGCAAAATATCTCTCAACAATTATAATCGGGACCCTGCGCCTTTTTGTAAAGAAATGGCAGTTCTCGGCATATTCTTACAATTTACCCAAAGAAGGAAAGAAGCTTATTGAATCAATAAAATTTTTAATCATTAAACAGTAACATAACAAAGTACTCGCTTCCTACGAAGTGAGTTTTTTTACAGAACCTAAGTTAGTTAATATTAATTAACATCAATAAAATGGAGAAATTCTTAAAGAAGCTATTAAACCAGCCCTGGATTGTAGTTGGGTTAACAGTATTTATCAGTGCGCTGTTTTTCATGCAAATGAAACAAAAATCAAGAATGGAAACAGATCTTGATAAGTATATGCCACAGAACCATCCTGCATTTGCTTACAGCGATCAGGCCGAAGAGTGGTTTGGTATCAATGATGGAATAATCGTAGCCATTGAAAATAAGAACGGGATTTTCAATGCTGCAACATTAGATACCCTAAAGCAGCTTACCCGAAGATTGCAAAAAATGGAAGAAATTGAAAAAGCTGATGTAACATCATTATACACTGCCGATAATATTATTGGTACTGAAGACGGAATGGATGTTAAAGCTTTTTATAAACGGGTGCCTGCATCTGTAGAAAGCTTAAATGAACTAAAGCACAATGTTAAAAATAATGAAATGACTTTTGGTCGCTTGGTATCATTTGATGAAACGGTAACCGTGATAATAGCGGAAATTAAAGACGATGTATTTACTCAGGAATTTTATGAAGAGATACTCAGTTTGGCTGCTTCTTACGAAACAAAGGATATTATAATTCATGTGGCAGGCCGCCCTATCGTTGAAGGCACAATGGCACTTCTTGGTCCTGCGGACATGAAGAAAATGGTTCCAATTGTATTGTTGGTCATTACTTTAGTCTTGTTCATAATGCTCCGGAGTGTAAAAAGTACAATGCTGACAATGGCCGTTGTATTCTTCAGTGTGTTGTGGTCATTTGGACTTATGGCTGCTCTAAACATTCCCATATATGCAGTATCCACAATGATCCCGGTAATGCTCATTGCCATAGGTGTTGCCGATGGAATACACTTATATAGTCACCTGCAACTACATCTTCGAGAAAATCCGGATGCATCCAAAAAAGAAGCAATCACAGACATGCTTCAACAAATGTGGAAACCCGTAGCTATGACATCCGTTACAACTGCGATTGGATTTGTTGCTCTTCTTACATCCCAGGTATATCCCATAAAGTACTTTGGCATTTTTACAGCTTTTGGAGTATTGATGGCTATGGTCTTCTCTCTGGCACTAATTCCTGCAGGTATTATGATTTTTGGCTTGCCTAAGGTGAAAAAAACTGTTAAAAATAAATCTAATAAAGAGTCTGACCTGGCATATGGTTTAGCAACAAAGGTACTTAAGCGAAAATCTGTTTCCGTATTTGTAACAGCTGCTGTTATCATTCTATCAATTGTTGGAATGCAAAAATTATGGATCAATTCCAGCTTCCTGGACAAATTTGAAAAAGAGAGTGACATTGTACTTACCGATAAGTTTATTAATGAACATTTTGGAGGAACAACAACCCTTAACCTGATATTAGATGCTAAAGGCAAAAAAGATGTTTTCAAAAAACCGGAAGTATTGAAACTGACAGACCAGATGCAAAGCAAACTGGAAAATGATCTTGAAGTTGTTGGAAACTCCTTTTCACTTACCGATTATACGAAGCGGATGAACAAAGTGATGAATGCTGATAAAGAAGAATTCAACACCATTCCCGATAAGCAGGATATGATAGCTCAGTATCTGTTACTATACGAAATGTCAGGCGATCCTGAAAACCTGAATAAAGTAGTCGATTACGATTATGCTAAACTGAATGTCACCTTCCAGCTAAAAAGCGATAATTCTCAAGCCCTGAACTCAGCCATTGCCATCATTGAAACCTATGAAGAGGATTTTGATAAACACGGAATTACAATGAATTATGCAGGAAGCGGCTATAAGGGATTGATATTTACAGACTTGATATTAGAAGGACAAATATTGAGCTTGATCTTATCGCTAATAATTGTCATTATTCTTCTCTCTTTAATGTTTAAAAACTTTAAAATAGGATTAATAGGAGCGATTCCCATTACCATTACAGCACTAATAAGTTTTGGAATAATGGGTTTCCTGGATATTCCGCTCAACACCACAACCGCACTGCTTTCCAGTATTGCAATTGGGATTGGGATCGATTATGCTGTGCATTTTATTGAGCAATACCGTATCAATGCTTCAAAAACAGATAACAAGAACCTTGTGGCACAAAAAACAATGGCTCATTCTGGAAGAGCCATCAGCTACAATGCGATTGTGGTGATTGCAGGCTTTATGGTTTTGCTTTTCTCCGTATTCCCGCCGAACAGAGAACTCGGTGCCCTGGTATCACTTAATATGTTTACAAGCTTTGTAGGAACCGTGAGCATCATGCTTGTTCTATTAACAATGTCAAATGTCTATTTTAAGAAATCGGAAAAGTAAAACAAACAGGAGAAATAATCATGAAAAATTTACAAATCACAACAGCCATCATTGCAATGATCATTGCCATCGGATTCAGCCCTGAGGTTACAGGACAAATTTTAACCGGAAAGCAAATTATTGAGAAGGTATATAATCGCCCAGCCGGAGATGATCAGACTTCTGACTTAACCATGACGCTTATTAACAAAAGCGGAGCACAAAGAGTAAGAAAAATCAAACAGTTCACAAAAGATCTTGGAGACGTAGAAAAAAGCATCATGTTTTTTCTTTCGCCCGCCGATGTGAAAAACACATCATTCATGAGCTGGTCGTATGATTCAGACCAGAGTGATGACCAATGGATATACCTGCCTGCTTTGAAAAAGACCAAACGAATTTCAAGCCACAGCAAAAACGACTATTTTATGGGTTCTGATTTCACTTACGATGACCTGGGTGATCGTAAGCTTGAAGCTGATACTCATAAATTATTACGCGAAGAGACCATGGATGGCAAAGAGTGCTATGTTATTGAAAGTGTATCAAAAGACGAAGATTACATGTATTTCAAAACTTTGGTCTGGGTTGATAAATCAAACTTTCTTGGTGTGCAAAAAGAGTTTTACGACGAAGATGAAGATCTTTTGAAAATTTTAACCATAAAAGAAGTCGAGAAAATATCAGGTATTTGGGTGATTATAAATTCTGAAATGAAAAACGTGCAAAAAAATCATAAAACAACCATTATATTAAGCAATATCCAAATCAACACCGGTTTTGCTGCATCAAAATTCACCGAAAGAATGATGATGAGAGGAATGTAAATCTGATAAATAAAATGAGAACAAAAGGTCTAATACTTTTGCTATTAATAGCAAGTCATTATACTAAGGCACAAAATCCTGACATTTCAGGTTTTGCCAGAACCTATGAAGGCATTCTATTCGATAATGGCAATTTTGGAATTATGCAGCAAACGCTTAATCTGAACTTTGAACAGATGGGCGATAAGGTTGCATTCAAGGCAAATCCAATGGTTTATTTATACAATGCTGACAGTCTTGATTTCAGGATGAGAGAGCTTTACCTTGATTTGTATTTTGATAATTTTGATATTCGAATAGGAAAACAACAGGTGGTGTGGGGCAAAGCCGATGGGGTTTTCATTACTGATGTGGTTTCTCCCTTGAATTTATCAGAATTCCTTTTGCCCGATTTTGATGAAATAAGAAAAGGTGTGGTAGCTACAAAATTAAATTATTACGTTGGCAACAGTACCCTTGAAGCAATCTGGATTCCGGTGTTCACTCCGACAGAAAAGCCTCCACCGGGTTCGATCTGGTATATTCAGCCTGATTTTCCGGCACCTCCTGCCTGGGACTTCTCCCTGGAAACAATAACACCTGGTCTTGAAACCAGTGAGATATTTTTAAAATATACCGCACTTACCTCTGCCATTGATTTTGAGCTAATGGGGGCTTACACCTGGGATGATAACCCGACATTGCATGTTCAAAAAGAATTTAGTGTTGATCCCAATACCATGCAACCTATCCTCGAGGGATTAAATATCACCCCGGAACATCACCGTCTGGCCATAGGTGGCGGGTCGTTAAGTTCTGAAATCAAAGGTGTGATATTGCGGGGAGAAGCAGCCTATTATAATGGCAAATATTTCCTGACCGAAGACCCCTTACAGCCAGATGGCAATATTCAGAAAGACTATTTGCATTACCTGGTTGGATTGGATTTTAATCTTGGACCCGTAAAGTTAAGTTCGCAATTTATTCAACAAACAATTCTGAATTACGATAGCAATATCCTGAATGAAAAAACAGAAAACACGATGACTTTTCTGGCCCGATACGACATGTTGCGTGAAACCCTCCACCTTGAATTGTTCTCATACATCGGATTAACCAACGAAGATGCACTGATCAGGCCCAAAATTACTTATGATTTTGATGATAGTTTTTCAATCCTGTTTGGTTCAAATATTTTTGCAGGCGATGAGAAAGGGCGTTTTGGACAATACGGCGACAATTCGATGGCGTATCTAAAAATAAAATATAGTTTTTAAAGTAACAGCTGTAAAGAACTATTTGAACGCTACCTGTATTCTGGCAATTTTTGGTAAATTCGATGCCGATTTCGTAACGGTTCAGTATCCGGCCAGAATTAACCTCTAAAATTAGTCTGGATTATGGGAAATTTGATTGTCAATAGTTATTCAGAATTTGAAAAGTATATCGGGCAGGAACTCGGTGTCTCAGATTATCATAAAGTAACGCAGGAACAGATTAGTCTGTTTGCCGATGCAACACTGGATCATCAATGGATCCACCTGGATTCTGACCGGGCTAAGAATGAAAGCCCTTACGGGACTACCATTGCTCACGGATATCTCAGTGTTTCGATACTGCCATACTTATGGGCACAGATCATTGAAGTCAACAACATCAAAATGCAGGTGAACTATGGGATTGAAAACCTGAAATTCAATCAGCCTGTTCTGGTCAATAGTGAAATAAGGGTCAGGGCCGGGTTAAAGTCATTAATAGATTTGAGAGGAACCGCCAAGGCAGAAGTTGAAGTAGTCCTTGAAATAAAGGACAGCAAAAAGCCTGCCCTTAAAGGGGTGCTTGTTTTCCTATATCAGTTCAATTGATGTCGAAGAGAGGCGCAGGGATCCTGAAAAGGATGTTAAACTGGACTGAACGTTTCGGTAATGCATTGCCGCATCCTGCAACGCTTTTCGCAATTTTTGCCTTAACCGTCCTGCTCTTATCGGCCCTTGGACACTTACTGGGATGGGAGGTTATTCATCCAGGAACGAAGGAGATAGTTAGACCGGTTAATCTTCTCTCACATGATGGTATTCATCGGATCCTGCTTGAAATGGTGGATAATTTCACCGGCTTCGCTCCCTTGGGTATTGTACTTGTTGCTATGCTAGGTATTGGGATTGCTGAGCAGAGTGGACTGATCCATTCGATCATCAGGTTGCTGGTACTGAATTCGCCTGGAAAGCTCCTTACTTTCATCATTGTTTTTACAGGAATAATATCCAACGTTGCTTCAGATGTAGGATATGTATTACTGATACCATTGGCTGGCGTGATTTTTCTTGCTGTGGGAAGACACCCGGTAGCTGGAATGGCAGCTGCATTTGCCGGAGTTTCAGGTGGTTTCAGTGCCAATCTTATATTGGGAACTGTTGATCCACTGCTGGCCGGCCTCTCGCAGGAGGCAGCCCATATCCTTGATCCCTCGTACGATGTAAATCCCACGGCCAATTATTTCTTCATGGTAGCATCCACCTTTGTGATAGCGATTACCGGCACATTTATTAGCGAGAGGATCGTAGAACCGAGACTGGGGAAATATTCAGGCGAAATACGGGAGAAGGACAATTCTTTTGATAGTCTTTCGAAAAAGGAGAAGAAAGGACTTCTTATGTCCTTACTAACCTTGGTAGCAATTATCATTGTTACCCTCATAGGTGTCATTCCTGAAAATGGATTCTTCAGGGGCAGTGACGGCGGATTGCTGAGTTCACCGCTGATTCGTGGTGTGGTTGCCATGTTGTTTGTCACCGCAGGTGGAATGGGCCTTGCCTATGGTTTCACAACAGGTTCCTTCAAAAATGATACGGATGTTATTAATGGCATGGCATTGTCAATGAAGACAATGGCCACATACCTGGTCCTGGTATTTTTTGCAGCACAGTTCGTGGCTTATTTTAAGTGGAGTAATCTTGGTATAATTCTGGCTGTTAAGGGTGCCAATCTCCTGATGTCTGCCGACATCGGACTTATTCCCCTGATGATCCTGTTCATCTTGCTTGCTGCCACTATTAATATGCTTATGGGAAGTGCATCAGCCAAATGGGCTATCCTTGCACCGGTTTTTATTCCTATGTTTATGATTATGGGATACTCTCCGGAATTGTCTCAGGTGGTATACCGAATTGGTGACAGTGTGACAAACGTGATTTCACCCATGATGAGTTTCTTTGCCCTGATCATTGCATTCATTCATAAATACGATCCAAAAGCAGGTATTGGTACCATCATTGCCACCATGGTCCCCTACTCTATTGCTTTCCTACTGGTTTGGATCCTGCTGTTGATTGGCTGGTTGTTGCTGGGATTACCCCTTGGTCCCGATGCCGGGATCCACTATACCCTTCCTTCTTGAGGATCTGGAAAAAAAGGCTAACTTAATAGAATCAATCATGCTTAATCGCTATCGAATATAGACGACCCATGAAAATAGAACATATTGCAATCTGGTCGAACAAACTGGAAGAGTTAAAAGAGTTCTATTCGAAATACTTTGGTGGAATACCAGGTGAAAAATACCATAATGAAGAAAAGCAATTTCAGAGTTACTTTCTGTCATTTGAATCAGGTTCCAGAATTGAACTAATGACTGCTCCCTATGTTCCGGAAAATATGAATGATACCATCGATAATCAACACCTGGGCATTATTCATATTGCATTTGAAGTCGACACGGTTAAGGCGGTTGATGATAAGGCAAAGCAATTAAGCAATGATGGTTACCAAATCTTAAGTGGCCCGCGCATTACGGGCGATGGCTATTATGAATTCGCAACCATTGACCCAGACAACAACAGGTTAGAGGTTACAACCAGTCAATCAATGTAATCTGTTCCTGAAATACGAAACTGTATGCCTGGTGAACTTTCCCATGGAATTGCAAAAAGCATTGTCAAAACTTAGAATTAAACTAGCACATGGTTAAAAAATTTCTAACTACCCCATTTCAGAAATTCATCCAGATTGAGAGTTTCAGTGGAATACTTCTGTTTGGGGCCACCCTGATTGCACTGATCCTGGCAAATTCCTCAATAGGTGATCAATTCCAATCCCTGTGGCAATATAAAATAGGAATCAGTACAACCGGTTTCGAACTTATCAAACCACTTATCCTGTGGATCAATGACGGACTGATGGCGATCTTCTTTTTCCTTATAGGATTAGAGATCAAACGAGAACTGCTTATTGGAGAGCTCAATTCCGTAAAAAAGGCATCGTTTCCACTTTTTGCTGCACT
This sequence comes from Bacteroidales bacterium, assembly GCA_023138875.1. GTDB lineage: Bacteria > Bacteroidota > Bacteroidia > Bacteroidales. Next base: position 104,836 of record JAGLOO010000047.1, on the reverse strand, counting down.
GGGAGGAATGCTGGTTCCTATTGCTTTATTCCTTGTCCTGAACAAGAATCCTGAAACATCAAACGCCTGGGGAGTCCCCATGGCTACTGATATTGCATTTTCCCTGGCCATCTTAAGACTGCTGGGCAATAGAATCCCCCTTGGCCTGAAAGTTTTTCTTACTGCATTTGCAATTGTGGATGACCTGGGAGCTATTCTGGTTATTGCAGTGTTTTACAGTTCAAGTATTAATTGGACATTAATTCTTGTCGCATTGCTATTACTTGCCATACTATTTTTTCTCGCCTATCGGAGGATCTATGCCAAATACCTCATATTAATATTTGGTATAGTCATCTGGTACCTGTTTCTGAAGGCTGGCATACATCCAACCATTGCTGGTATATTATTAGCTTTTACGATACCGATCAGGCAGGAAATTGATGTTCATACCTACTCTGAAAACCTCTGTAATATTGTTGACAGGATAAAGGACTCAGCTGACAACAAAACCCCACTTCTTTCGAGTGAGCAGATAGAACAGATCGACGACCTGGAAGACTGGACAGAAAAGGTTCAATCCCCCCTTCAGCTCCTGGAACATAAACTGCATAACTGGGTTGCCTTTTTCATCATGCCGGTTTTTGCCTTGTCCAATTCAGGTGTTGCATTTAACACCGGTGTTAGTCTCGATTTCTCAGTAAGCAGCACCATCATAATTTGTCTTATATTTGGAAAGCTCGCTGGAATAACCCTATTCTCCTGGTTGGGTGCAAAATCAGGACTGGCCGAGTTCCCAAAAGGTATTAACTATTGGCAGATCATTGGTATATCCTTGCTTGCAGGTGTCGGATTTACCATGTCACTTTTCATTGCAAACCTGGCTTTCTTCGATAATCGTCTCCTTCTGGATTCTGCGAAGGTCGGGATACTGATTGGATCAGCTATCGCAGGTATTTCAGGTTATGTTGTTTTGAGGTTAAGCAGCAAAGCCGATGAGACAGACTAAGTAGTCTTTCTTAACTTATAATTTTAATTTTAGTTTTATATTTTGCACCATTGATGTAAAGGATTATATTTATAACGTAAAAAATCTATTATAAATCTAACAACAACACAATCAATGCTTTAACCCATTTTCCGGGTTGCTTGATCATGAAGCTGAACTTCTCTTTTAACATAATTTCAAATAAATAATAGCAATGGAGACAATTAAACTACCGGAAACGGAACTCACCGAAATGAAACAGTTTTACCAGGAAGAGCATGACAAGGCAGTAAGGCGCCTCCAGCACATAAAAACCATGCTCCAACGCCTGGGCGTTAACATACAGTCATTTGAACCTGAGACAATTCAGATGCCGGAAATACCAGCCGGGGAAGTGACTCCTGCTGAGCCCTCTGTTTCAAAAACTAAAAAGAAAACCGGCAGAAAATCCAAATGGGAATTGCTGATCATGAAGCGGCTCCGTCAGCTGGATAAGCCGGTCACCTATGATGAATTGACCGAAGAGATTATGACTTTCTCGAAAATTCCTGAGAATAAAAGAATTAGCACAAAACAGGCCGTTGTTAATGTAATTTTCCGGTTGCGAAATCGAGATAAAAAACTCGATACCTTTTCCATCGGGACCAGAGAAAAGTACATAGCATTAAGAAGATGGTTCGAGAATCCCGGTGAGATTAAAAAGGAGTATGCAGCAAAAATTGCAAATCCAAAATCCAAAATAAAAGCAAAACCCGGCAGGCCAGGACGTCCTAAGAAAAAGGCCCACTCCTGACGATGCAAAAGTGGGCCGGGAGGAAAACCTAATCTAAATTGCCAGATAGATTAGTCAATATAAAACCCCAAACGTATCTCAATCCGGTTATAAACATCGGTATAGTCGTATTCCTGACCGCTCCAATCGTGTTTTTCCATGTAGGAGGTTTGCTGGTACCTGTACATAAGTCCGATATCCCATGCAAAATGGGTCCGGGATTTGATTTTCAGTCCAACTCCGACTCCAACCAGTGGCCCCCCTGAATATTCATATTCCATATTGTATTCCTGCCGGTCTGAAGCCAGGGGAAGGGAATACCCACCTTTGGCCATGATGTAAGGAACCACATCCTTACCCAGCAGGTCATACCTGAGATCCACAAACAATGGCATGTAGTTGGTGGAAAAGAACTCTATACCAATACCTGCACCGGTAAAGAGTCCCATAGAATTGCGCCACCCGTTCACCATCAACAGGCTGAAAGGTGCCACCTGGGTATTATAAGAAGATCCGGCCAGGAATCCAATGGAAGTCATATTGACAAAACCGCTTTCAAACTCAAAATGCTCCCTTGTTATACCATTCTTATGTGTATATGGTTCAGAGGTGATTTTCTCCACCTGTGTAATTTTGTAATTCCAGATATTCCCACACAGATCCTGGATCTTCACATGATCAACCGGGTCAATTTCCAGGATATTCCCCCTGATTACACTCCCGGTCTTCAGATATACATGGTCCACCTCCTGCGCGTTCAATGACACTACCGAGATAACAAGCGCAATGATCAACAATGGACCGGACCTGGTTTTTCTGTTCATGGTTTCCCTATTAGGTTCAGGATTGATTCACCTCGCTGCAAGCAGCGAGGATTCATCTATCGTTTTATTTGTATATTTTTTTGCGCTCGCAAGATTCACTTTCTGTCAGGATGAAGGTTCCTCAGAAATGGTTGCGTCGTCCACGCAACCTGTCCGTAAGTTCATGCATCTTATGAGCAAAGCAGCCTTAAACCAAAAAAACAATACGATGAAGCGGTCCATATTCCTGATCTCTATATTTACCCTGATCATCACATCCTGTGAGGACAAACGGTTCCAGACATTCACAGCCAATGTCCCGATATATATCTCCTACGAAGAGCTACGAAACTCCTTTGAAGTAACCACGGATGAGATACTTGTGAAACCCGGGAAAATCTATTTCAAGGATCAGTACATGTACATCAATGAATACCAGAAAGGCATACATGTGGTGAACCTTTCCGATCCTTCTGATCCTGTCAAAAAAGCATTTATCAACATTCCAGGAAATGTGGACATGGCCATCAGGAATAACATACTCTATGCGGATAGCTTCATTGACCTGTTATTAATAGATATATCAAATCCTTTACAACCTGCTGAGATAAACAGGATTGAAAAATTGTTTGAATATGTGATCCCACCCTATGATTATGATTACCCATTAGATGAAATTGATGAAGAAAAGGGGGTAATTATCGATTTTGAAATCAAGAAGATCACACGCGAGATACATACTCCACCCTATCCATGGCCCATTTATTATGATTACGGTTCATTTGCTGAAGTCAGCAGCGCGAGATATAGCGGATCTGCCGGAGGAAGTGGCAATACATACGGTGTGGGTGGCTCTATGGCCCGGTTCATCACATACGATGATTATCTCTACACCCTTGAAAGCACCTACAAGCTGAAAAGTATTGATATCAGCAATACAGATCAACCGCTGGTTAAAAATGAGCAGTACCTGTGGGGTAATATTGAAACGATCTTTATTTCAGGTGAATATATGTTTGTAGGCTCATCCAATGGAATGCATATCCTGAGCCTTAAGGAACCCTCCGTGCCAATCCTGATGTCCACCTATCAGCATATCACCGCATGTGATCCTGTGGTGGTGGATGGAAACCTCGCATATGTTACACTGAGGGCCGGTAATTTTTGTGGAGGAACCCAGAACCTGCTGGAGGTAATCGATATCGCAGATAAATACGAACCAAAAAGAATAGTATCCTATGCGATGACAGAACCTTACGGACTGGGTATTGACAACAGCACATTGTTTGTCTGTGAAGGCGAGCACGGGCTCAAAGTATATGATGCTACCGATCCACATGCGATCACTTCCAATAAAATTGCCGAATTCAGCAATATACATGCCCATGATGTTATCCCGCTTTCTACTTTCCTGTTTATGATCGGGGACGATGGATTCTATATTTATGATTATTCCGACCTGAATGACATTTCACTGCTGGGGACCCTCCCTGTTGTGCCTTCAGAAGAGTGATCCAACTTTCTGACCCTCCTTTTTTGTCTGCGCGATTTTAGCTATTTTTGCAGCTTGAAAATCGAATAGACTGCAGATGTTTGAAAATCTATCAGAAAAACTTGAGCGATCTTTTAAAATGCTCAAGGGACAGGGAAGGATCACCGAAATCAACGTGGCTGAAACCCTGAAGGATGTGAGGCGCGCCTTGCTGGATGCTGATGTCAACTTTAAAATCGCCAAACAGTTTACCGAAGAGATTAAGGAGGAAGCACTGGGACAAAAAATCCTCTCTGCTGTAAAACCCTCTGAAATGATGGTGAAGATCGTACACGATCACCTGACAAAGTTAATGGGCGGTGAAAATGTGGCCATCAATCTGAAAGGAAATCCAACCGTTATTCTTATTGCCGGCCTCCAGGGATCTGGTAAAACCACATTCGCAGGAAAGCTGGCTTTATACATGAAGAGCAAGCAGGGAAAACAACCCCTGTTGGTGGCAGGCGACGTCTACAGACCTGCAGCCATAGATCAGCTGAAAGTGATTGGAGAACAGGTCAGTATTCCTGTCCATGCCGAAGAGGGGAACATGAATCCTGTTAAGATCGCCAAAGCTGCGGTGAAGGAAGCAAAAATGAAGGGCTTCAACACGGTTATTATTGACACAGCAGGACGCCTTGCCATAGATGAGATGATGATGAAGGAGATCGCTGCCATCAAAGATGCTGTTACTCCCCATGAAATCCTGTTTGTGGTTGACTCTATGACGGGTCAGGATGCGGTAAACACTGCAAAGGAGTTTAATGAAAGATTGGATTACGATGGTGTTGTGCTTACCAAGCTAGACGGTGATACCCGGGGTGGTGCAGCGCTCTCCATCCGCTCTGTGGTTGATAAACCCATCAAGTTCGTAGGAACCGGGGAAAAAATGGATGCCCTGGATGCGTTCCACCCCAGCAGGATGGCCGACCGTATACTGGGTATGGGAGATATCGTGTCTCTCGTGGAGAAAGCCCAGGAACAGTATGACCAGGAGGAAGCCAGAAAGCTACAGAAAAAGATTGCAAAGAATCAGTTTGATTTCACCGATTTCATGGCCCAGATTCAACAGATCAAGAAGATGGGTAATATCAAAGACCTTGCCTCCATGATTCCGAGAATGGGCAAAGCCATAAAAAACCTGGATGTGGATGATGATGCATTCAATGGCATTGAGGCCATCATCAGCTCAATGACTCCTGATGAACGTTCAAATCCTGCCATTCTGAATGGTAGCAGGAGAAAACGGATTGCAGATGGTAGTGGGACAACAGTCCCCGAAGTGAACAAGCTGGTGAAACAGTTTGAAGAAACCCGGAAAATGATGAAAGTGATGACAACCGGGAAAGGTAAAATGCGGATGCCAAACATGCGGTAGGGAGTTAAAATTTTAGAAAGTAAGTTAGATTGTTAAAATATTAGGAAATATGAAGATCATTGATGGTAAGGCCACAGCCAGGGCAATCAAAGAAGAAATAAAGGCGGAAGTAGATATAATGATTTCAGCCGGACACCGGAACCCTCACCTAGCTGCCATCCTGGTGGGTCATGATGGAGGTAGCGAAACTTATGTGGCTTACAAAATCAAAGATTGCAAGGATGTAGGTTTTAAGTCATCCCTGGTCCGTTTTGAAGATGATGTAGCAGAAGAAGTCCTTCTTGAGAAGATCCGGGAACTTAACAATGACGATGAACTGGACGGCTTTATTGTTCAACTGCCCCTCCCCTCGCATATTAACGAACAAAATGTTATTGAAACCATCGATCCGACTAAAGATGTGGATGGATTCCACCCCGTAAATGTGGGCAGAACAGTGATCGGGCTTCCCTCTTTTGTTTCTGCCACACCCAATGGGATCATCGAACTTTTAAAACGGTATCACATAGAAACATCCGGGAAGCATTGCGTAGTGGTCGGCCGAAGCAACATTGTAGGCAGGCCTATGAGTATACTCATGTCACAGAAATCAATAAATGCAACCGTTACAGTGGCCCATAGCCGTACTAAGGATCTTGAGAGCCTCTGTGCTTCAGCCGATATTCTGATTGCAGCCCTTGGAGCTCCGGGATTTATCAAATCCCATATGGTGAAAGAAGGAGCGGTTGTGATCGATGTGGGAACTACCAGGATTCCCTCCACTGAAACAAAGTCAGGATTCCGTCTCAAGGGAGATGTGGTGTACGAAGAGGTGGCGCCGAAATGCGCTTTTATTACGCCGGTTCCCGGAGGTGTTGGTCCCATGACCAGGGTCTCCTTGCTCAGCAATACACTTATGGCCGCTAAAGGAAATATCTATACCTGATTCTCCGTTTTTCTGAAGAAATACCCTATTATATATGATACGTCTGCCATTTTTTCTATTGGCCATCATAATGGTGACCAATACATATGCACAGTCGAATTCAAGTACAGAAACACCTGCTGTTGATTCGGTAAGTGCAACTCCACAATTCAGTACCGCCTCAGCGTGGAAATATATTCATGATATCACCGAAAGCAGAACCATCTGGAAATCAAAGGAGGATTCTGTTAAACATGCACTGGAGAGGTTGCTTGATCACACCACAGAACCCTTTGACAGTGTCCAACAACACCTGTCGGGGATGGACTTTCATGCCATCGAAGTATTCATTATTGATTTTTTGGTCAGAGATTCTATGAGAATCCGGTGGTTGAATGATTCTACTTTCATTGTTGACTCCCTGGGATGGAATATGGAGTTATTTATGAAGGAGAAGTTTGAAACCAGGAATCCTGTTGACTTCTCATCCCTCGCCTTTTCCGATTTCATTCTCGATGAGAACGGGATTCCGGATACAAACCTTTTCATCCCTGACACCCTCCTGATCATGATCATTGACACTGCAGCCCTGGAAACCCTGCAGGTACCTATGTATCTGTATACCAGCGAGCAGATCACTCCCCCACTTGATGATCCTGAGCACCGAAGATCAGCCCGGATTTCACCAGATTCAACAGCTTTGGTTTTCACCGATACAATTGCATCATGGATCGCTGATAACAATTCTCCTTTTCTGTTTCTCGCGGGGGAAAACCAGCTTGACTCACTGCAGTATGCATTGGAAACACTTCTTGCCTTCAATGCACGCAGAGATTCCTCAAGGTTGTTGATCAATGATATGTATGGGAGGAAAACTCCCTTTTGGATCACGACAGGAAACAATGAATCCCAACGATTCTGGGTGAAGAATTACAAGAATGACTCCATCACCCTTTGGATCGGTAATCCGGCTAAGGATGAAATCAGCCTTCTCCTTGAAGATGATATTGATTTTAACCGTTTGGTGAAACAGGAAATGGATCACCTGCCAAGGGTCATACCGGAACCGGAAAGGAGCTTTGTAAAAACGCAAATGCTGGAATCAGTTCCGGTATTCTGGGATTATGAAATCTCCGCCGCTTACTCTTTTAACCAGACCTACCTTTCTAACTGGGCAAAAGGGGGAGAGAATTCGCTTACCACCATGCTGGATATGACTGGTGCAGCAACTTACAACAATACAAAAACCAAAATCCAGTGGATCAACTCCGCGAGGCTTAAGTTTGGAACCTTGATTACAGAGGAACATGGACTCAGAAAAAACAATGACCTGCTGGAGATCAACTCTCAGTACAACAAAAACAAATGGGGTAAGGTAGATTTGAGTGCCTCTTTTTATATGAAAAATCAGCTTGCAAAAGGGTATAGCTATCCCAATGATTCTGTGGTCGTATCCAAATTCCTTAATCCGGGATCACTCACCATAGGTCTGGGTATTGACTACAAACCTTTTAAGAACACCTCTATCAACATGGCCCCGCTTTCTTATAAAAATACATTTGTTCTGGATACAGCTAACATCGACCAGACCAAACACGGGATCAAGAAAGATAAACGTGCCCGCCAGGAAATGGGAACCCAGCTGCTGATAAAAAATAAGCTCTCTCCCATGGAAGACCTGACCATTACAAATCAGCTCAGACTTTTTTCCAATTACCTCAACCATCCGGAAAACATTGATATAGACTGGGAGATGCTAATCGATAAAAAGATAAGCTGGTTTTTCACCATCCGCTTAAACCTGCACCTGATCTATGATGATGATATCCGGTTCCCTGTTCTGGATGCCGACGGACAACCCGTTTTTCTTCCTGACGGTAGTGAAAAAAAGGTGCCAAAAGTCCAGTTCAAGGAGTTTATTGGTTTGTCACTGCTGTTTAAATTCTAACGGATCAGCAGTTCCATGGTTTTTTGCTTCTTGGTCATCTGAAGGCGGTAATAGAGCTGGTAGAGCTTCGAAATGGTTTGCTGGTCACCGGGATCCATTTCATATGCTTTTTCCAACCATTTGACCGCATCCTGGAACCGTGCCTTTGCCTGTGACCGGGCCGCCTGGTATTCCACGTTGTTTCTGATATGCCGGGCAGACTCGCTGATCTCTACGCCAATGTTATAATAACAAATTCCCAGGTTATAATAGATCCGAACTTCATCCGGCGCCAATTCACTGGCCTTAAAGAAGTTCTCAATGGCCACCTCATTCATGTCCATGCGCTGGTATACAAGTCCACGTGTCCAGGGAAAAAGAAAATTCTCCGGCATGCGAACCACCGCGCTGTCCAGGATTGAAATGGCCCTCTCCATCCTGCCAGTCGTTACCATAAGATCAACCAGCTGTAAAACGATGTTTTCATCACTGTCATATCGCTCCACTCCCTCAAACAACACCTCCTCCGCCAGCAATGAATCGCCGTTTTCCACATGCGCCCGATACAGTAAAAGGGCCGTATTGGGTGAAAACCCATCCTGATCCAGTCCGGTCAGGTAACTGATTGCCTTTTCCCAGTCTTTGCTTTCGTAGGCAGCCATAGCGATATTAGAGACCAGGTTTGTATCAGTTTGTACCGAGAGTAACGGACTCTTGCTCACCAGCAGGGCGTGTTCAAGGGCCTTCAAAGCGCCAGTATAGTTCTTCTGCAGATAAAGCCTTTCACCCAGTTTCTGGAAATCGTTGGAAAGGGTATAATACTGCTTCGTTACATTGGAATGTATCTTTTTCCTTGAATCGAGTTTCAATGCCTTTTCATAGGCATTATACGCCACAAAAAGCTGATCGGGATATAGATTGGTCTTTTTCGTGTCATTTTTTTCAAATCCCGCTTCATAGGCTGTCTGACAAAGCAGTCCTTTTGCATAATAGGTACGGTGCCAATTGGAAGTTTTGTCGTTCCAGACGGCCAAATCTATGGCCTCCTTGGCCTCTTTATATTTCCCCGATTCGATCATCTGGAATATGGACAATACCCTGCTCTTCTGACCACTGGCTGCCAGTGACAGTCCGAACAATATCCATATGAAAAATAATTGTCTGATCATGGTGTGATGGTTACATTCGCTCCGGGACCTCAATCCCAAGCATATCCATTCCTGAATCGATGATTTGGCCGATAACTTCCACCAGCAGCAACCGCATGGCCATCTCCTCCTTTTTTTCGGCACTCAGGATGCTGTAATCGTGATAGAACTGGTTGAACTCTTTGGCCAGTTCATAAAGGAAATTGGCAATAAGTGAAGGATTGAGGGTCCGGGATGACTCTCCAATAATGTCGGGATACTCATACATCATCCGGATCAATGAGATCTCTTTATCATTCAGGTGCACCTCTCCAGCGAATTTATCATGCCCCTTCCCTTTTCTTATCACACTCCGGATACGGGCATACGTATACTGTATAAACGGGCCGGTATTCCCGTTAAAATCAACCGATTCCCTGGGATCAAATGTCATATTCTTCTTTGGATCAACCTTAAGGATAAAGTACTTCAGTGCTCCCATCCCTACCTGCCGGTAGATACTGTTCCGTTCCTCGCCATTATAGTCTTCCAGCTTGCCCAGTTCCTCGGACATCTGCCTGGCAGTTGTTTCCATCTCATCCATCAGGTCATCTGCATCCACAACCTTTCCTTCACGTGATTTCATTTTCCCTTCAGGCAATTCAACCATTCCATAGGAGAGATGGTACAACTTATCGGCCCATTCGAATCCAAGTTTTTTCAATACGATGGATAGTACCTGGAAATGGTAATTTTGCTCATTCCCAACAACGTAGATGTGTGAATCAAATCCATATTCATTATAACGCTGATGTGCAGTGCCCACATCCTGGGTCATATAAACAGAAGTTCCATCTGATCTCAGCAACAATTTCTGGTCAAGTCCCTCGTCTGTCAGGTCTGCCCAGACCGAGCCATCCTCCTTCTTATAAAGCACTCCTGCTTCAACTCCTTTCTGCACAATTTCCTTTCCAAGCTTGAAAGTTTGCGACTCGTAATAAGTTTGATCAAAACTCACTCCCAGCCGGCTGTAAGTCCGCTCAAATCCTTCATACACCCAGTTGTTCATCATCTCCCACAGTGCCCTCACTTCAGGATCTTCTGCTTCCCATTTTCGCAGCATCTCCCTGGCTTCTTCAATCACGGGTGCAGCTGTTTCAGCCTCCTTCCTGGTTTTACCTTCTTCAACCAGTGATTCAATCTGTGATTTATAGACCTGGTCAAATTTAATATAGTACTTACCCACCAGGTGGTCCCCTTTCATTCCGGACGATTCCGGAGTTTCGTCATCACCAAACTTCTGCCATGCCAGCATTGACTTACAAATATGGATGCCACGATCATTGACCAGATTAACTTTTCTCACCTGTTTGCCGCTGGCCTTCAGTATCCTGGAAATAGAGTAGCCCAGCAGGTTGTTCCTGATGTGTCCCAGGTGCAGCGGCTTGTTTGTATTCGGAGATGAAAACTCGATCATCACCTTCTGAGATCCTTCATGAACAGGTGTAAAGCCATATACCGCAGACCGCAGATCACCATTCAGAAATTCGATCCAGTATTTTTGAGAAACAAGCAGGTTCAGGAATCCTTTGATCACATTAAAGCCAGAAAGCATCTCTGATTGATCCACCATGTAACTGCCCAGCGCATTTGCTGTTTCCTCCGGAGACAGTCTTGAAAACCTCAGAAGCGGAAATACGACAATTGTAAAATCACCTATAAATTCTCTGCGTGTTTTCTGGACCTGGATCTGATCCTCCGGTAAAGTTGCACTCCAGGAATCCCTGATGGCTTCAACTGCCAGGGATCTTATGAACTGATCGATTCGTTGCATTTTAAATTATGTTGACGTGCAAAGATAAAAAAAAAGATCCCCCGACTGGCGCCGGGAGACCTTAAAACTAAACTAACCCTAAAACTAAAACTATGAAAAAAAAAGTCGATTAAAGAACGAAATTATCTATTTGATAATCAATAAACTTTCTACACTTATTAAACGTTGCAACTTCAAAAAATGTTGCGCTTTTTTTCTTAAAAAGTATTAAAAAATGTTAATAATTTTTAGCTTATCTTTAACTATGAGACTTCGTTTCTGCTCAAAGGTTTAATATGCCTTCAAAATTTCTTCATATTGTCTCATTCAACATCCCTTATCCCGCTAATTATGGTGGAATAATCGATGTGTACTATAAATTATCAGCCCTGAAACATGCTGGAGTTCAAATCATTCTGCACTGTTTCGCTTATGGGCGCCAACCGTCCAAAGAACTTGAGAATCTCTGCTTTAAGGTGCATTACTATCCCCGTAAATCGGGATTGAGATATTTCCTTAAACGCGATCCGTACATCGTATTAACTAGAAATGCAAAATCCATGCCAGAAAACCTTCTTATGGACCCTTTTCCGGTTTTATTTGAGGGCCTCCACACTACGGCAATGCTCAGCAGGTGCGTGGAATCAAAAAAAAAGGTGCTGGTCCGGGCTCACAATATTGAGCATCGCTATTATCAGTTTCTTTCAAAAAGTGAAAGCAACCTTTTCAGGAAACTATTCCTCAGATTTGAATCTAAGAAGCTGAAGCGTTATGAACAGTTATTAATCCAGGCAAATCATATACTCGGGATCGCAAAACATGAAACAGAGTACTTCAACAACACATACAAAAATGCGGTTTTTATACCTGCTTTTCACAGATTGGATGAAGTGACCTCTTTACCCGGAACCGGTGGGTACATCCTTTTTCATGGAAACCTGGGTGTTCCTGAGAATTTTGATGTTTTTCTGCAGCTGGCCAGGAAGGTACTTGCAAAAACCACCTATCCTGTTATTGTAGCCGGGAAAAATCCCTCAGAAAGGTTTCGACGGAAGGTTTCACGTTACAGCCATATCAAAATAATCGCTGATCCGACCGATGATGAACTGGATGTTCTCATTCAGAATGCCCAGATAAATATTCTTTACACATCACAATCTACCGGCATTAAATTAAAACTGTTGCATGCCCTTTTTGCTGGCAGGCACTGCCTTGTAAACAATAAAATGATCGAAGGCACCGGTCTGGAATCTCTGTGTTGCGTGGCTGATACAAACGATGATATAATCCGGAACCTGGACGAAATGATGAGTTTGCCCTTCGGTGAAGACCGGATCAGGGAAAGAAAAAAAGCACTGCAGGATTACTCCAACAGGGCCGGTGCGGAAAAAATCCTGAGATTAATCGGTTAGCCCTCTCCTTCTTCTTTTCGATCGGGTCTGTCAAGGATGGAGAAGATCAGAACGACAACCGCAGCAGCTGCAAGTACAACCATCAATGATTTGAACATACGTGCAATGAGGTATTCGATATCCACAATCTCCCAGATTCCCAGAATGGCTATGATTGAAAAAAGCAATACAAGAATGGACAATGTATAGGCAATAATCTTTTTTACTTTCATCATACAAAAGTTTAATTAACTGGTTCAAATTACTGAATTAATCATCCCGAATCAAATATTGGGCCATCCTGTAGATGTTTTCAAAGGAATACTCCCCTCCTTTCCCGGTAACAATCCAGCGATTTCCGGTTTCTGATGATTGTACGACAATAGAGATCTCACCGGAATGACTACCTGTATCGAATCCAAGCCTTTCAAGAGCGCTCCCTGTCCATTTCAGCGCCAGATCTCCCTCACCTGACAGACGGATGGTCCCTTTTGAAGTTACTCCATATTTAAACCTGTGGTCTTCAGCATCAAACATGATCCCTGATTCTGCAAAAAGCGCATCAAATACCCCTGAAATCCCCAGGTCTTCAGGTGCACCTTCAAGTACCCTCCCCTGGTGGATCACCCACAGTTTATCGGCACACATCAGTGCAGTTTCCAGATCATGGGTGGAGTAAATAATGGTTTTTCCTGTCTCCCTGAATCCGGTCAGAATACGAATCAATTCATATTTATTGGGTATGTCAAGGAAAGCCGTGGGCTCATCCAGAACCATCAATGGTGTATCCTGCACCAAGGCACGGGCAATCATGGTCCGTTGCCGTTCACCGTCGCTCAGCTTATCCAGTTTGCGATCCATAAGGGGCTTCATTTGTACCTCTTCGAGGGCCAGTTCCACCAATTGTCTGTCCTGTTCTCCGTGCCGCCCCATCCAACCGGTATGGGGCATTCTCCCCAGCGAAACCAGTTCACGAACTGAAATAGCAGGCAAATGAGATACCTGCGATGATACATAACTCACTATCCGTGCCCGCTGTCGCAGGTCATAAGTTTCAAGGGGAATTCCTTCCAGAAAACAGGTTCCATCCAGTATGGGTATAAGACCGATTATCGATTTCAACAGGGTACTTTTGCCTGTTCCGTTCCTTCCGATCAGGGCAACCATCTCCCCCGGTCTGGCCGAGAGGTTCACGTCTCTGAGTAATGCTTGTTCCTTACCGTAACCGATCGCAAGGTGCTTCAGGGTGATCATATGGTCCGAGAGGTCTTCAGGCATCAGATCGATTGTGCTTTTCGATTCATAATAACCAGCCAGATGACCACCGGAATCCCAATGAGTGAAGTGACCGCATTGATGGGCAGCACGCGTTCCGTTCCCGGAAGTTGTGAGACAATATCGCTCAATACAAGCACCACCATCCCGGTTAATATAGTAGCCGGAAGTAAGATCCTGTGGTCAGATTTCCCAAACAGAAACCGGGCAATATGCGGAACTGCGATCCCGATGAATCCAATGGGTCCGCAAAACGCTGTGATCGTTCCGGCCAGGATGCTGGTGGTGGCAAAAATAATAATCCTCATTCGTTGTATCCTTATCCCCATGGTGACTGCATACTCTTCACCGAGCATCAGTCCATTCAGGACTTTTGCATATCCAAGGGTTCCTGCGAGAAGAGGCAGTATGGCACAGGCCATAATGAGCAATTGTGAACCTGTAACATTCCCCAGGCTTCCCATGCTCCAGATCACAAAAGACTTCAGTGCTGTGGCCTGACTGAAATACTGCATGATGCTAATTATAGCGGTTAAACCGCTGGAAAACATGATGCCAAGGATGAGGATGGTCATCACATCTTTTATCCTGAACGAGACAAAAAGAAGCAGGATCATCACCATACCTGCACCTAACCAGGCTGCAACGGCCAGACTCCACGTAGCTACAAGACCGGTAGCGCCAGCTCCAAGTACAACGATCGCAGCTCCAAAACTGGCACCTGAACTGATCCCCAGCACATATGGACCTGCAAGGGGATTTCGGAACAGGGTTTGCATCTGTAGCCCGCATACAGGCAATGCAGCTCCGACCAGCAATGCTGCCGCCAGTCTTGGAAGCCTGAATTTTTTCAGAATAATGAGTTGCTGTTCAGAGAGTGTATCTGAACCCGCCAGGTGCCTCACCATGTCGACCAGGGTGATCCTCACACTGCCAAACCTAATATCCAGCACTACCAGAACTACCAGGAGCAGAACCAGTGAAACAATCATCAGGAAACTCCGGGAATGTGATTTCACACCCTACTTTTTTAGATCTTCTACAACTTCTGCCAGTTTAAACAGATCAAGTTGTACATGTCGGTAGTGTTCCTTCAGTGAAATGGAATCAGCATCAGTCTCTGGATGGTTTACCCTCAGGATAAGATCATTCCTCAGCAAAACGAGTTTTTTGATGACATCATCAAATTTATCTTCGGAAAGCTCTTCTGAATAGCGTCTGTAGGAGAAACAATCCTGCAATAATTCGAATGCAAGTTTGTTAATATCCTTTTTTAAAAGCCTGATACTTGCCATGGATGATGGTATTGATAAAATCCAAAAGTAAGGATTATTTTAATTTCCTGTAATAAATATAGCGATGATCTGTCAATAAATCAGGATGAAAGATCCCGATCAGATCAGCCAGGACAAGGTCCGGACGTATGGTCCCTGATTCCCAGTAGTCGTTTCCGCCCATCTCATTTATACGGGCATTGTTACTAAACACCATGCCCTGTAGCAACACAGGCAGGTCCCGGAACCGCTCATCAAACCGGTTTAACTCACCAATGGTATTTGCAGCTCCCGGATTGATCCAGATGTCGGCCCTGACAGCACGTGCATATACCGATTCCAGGTCAAGGGGGATGGCTTCGGTTGACAGGTTTTCCTTCCAGAGATAGGTCCCTCCTGCATCCTCAATCAACCTTGCTGCAAAGCTTTTACCCCCAGCCATATACCAGGTATCTTTCCAGGGAAGGCCAGTAAGTACTTTTGGCTTATCCTCCTGATGGGCAGCCAGTTCGACCAGGGACTGGTAGGTTGAATCGACCCGGTTAAAAAACAGATCTGTATTCTCCTCCATATTATAAAAAAGGGAAAAGAACCTGATCCACTCAGCTTTACCCAGGGGATGGGTTTCCAGGTATTCACCGCAAAAAACCACCGGTATCCTGAGTTCAATAAGTTTTTCTGAAGTGGCCCGGATATTGCTCTCCACCCCATATATAAAAAGCACATCCGGATCCAGTGAAACAATGGTTTCATAGTTTAGTCCCTGGTCATACCCCACCTCAAGCACTTCACCCGCATTGATTCTGTCTCTGACCTCCTGGTTGTAAATGAATCCGGTCCCCGAAACACCTTTGATGGTTTCTGATTTTCCCAGCTGATGGATCATGGCAACATGGGTTGTGGAAAGTGTAATTACACGACCGACAGGCGTTTTGATATATGGAACTTCTTTCAGGGAATCTGGGATCAGGGCATCATCTTCAGCCAGGACATATGATAAGGTTATGTCCCTGCTATTCTGCCATGGATTATATACATGAAGTAACTTAAAATCCTCGTGGTCGAACACTTCAAATCCGGATGCATACCTGGCAGATGATCGCACAGTCAGCCCCTGCTGCCCTACATCCATATTGTTATTTCGAACACAACCGGAAGCAAGAATGACTGCTATTCCAAGCAGAACCAGCCTTCTCATCGTGTTATAATAAATTTGAGAAATTCCCGGCTTCCACCTGCTTCAACACCGATCAGGTAAATCCCCGGTTCCAGAGATCCTGTACTGATTTTCACCGGTCCGGCTTCATCTCCGTATCCTGATAACCTCCGGACTCCGGAAAGATCAAAGACCTGGTATGAAATCTTTTCCCCTGATCCCGGTCCGGAGGAGATGTAAAGAACCTCATTTACCGGATTTGGGTAAAGGATAAAGCTGGAATTACCCAACACTCCCGGCGGATCTGTATGGGTGGGATGATAGCCATCAATTTTCTCATCACCTGTATTCATGGGATCAAGCCAGGGTTTTAGTGAACGGTCGTCTTCGGGATAATAATCCCATGCAACGTTGAGCTTGGTGTAGTAATCATCTATGTTGAAGATTTTTCTATATATAATCCGATCATTTTCTGCATCATATCCAATGGAATCCCCGCATTTTGCCCTGCCTCCACTCAAACTACCGATCATTCTTCTGTCCGAATTGAATAAAGGTGATCCTGATGATCCTCCTTCCGTTGATCCGATATCCCATTGCTTAATCCACCAATATGAGAAATAGTGGTAGTCTCTTATATCGCTGTTTGGCAAGTCATCAATATTGGCAGGTGTAGATGGCGCTTCAGAATCGTACGAGATTTTTTTTACGTCTCCTTCAGGATGATGGATCGTAGTAGTAGCGAAATCCTGATTATTGTTCAGATCCCATCCTGTGTAATATACATCGAAGGAATCGGGAGGAGTAACAGATAATTTCACAAGGCAGAAATCAACGCTATCTCCTACTGCGAGAAGTTCAGATCCTGAAATTGACATAGCAACAGATCCGTCATTGCCAAAACATTCAGGACTTTCATAATTAAATACAAAAACTGATCGTTGGGCATTATTCTCTGTGTTTATACAGTGTTCTGCAGTAATGACATAAGGCTTACCATCATAGGATGTATTGTTGACCAGCACACCTGTACAATACTGTGTTGTTGTGAAGATTCTGACCACCGATCGTTTGCTCAATTGCCAGTCAGCTCCTTCTTCACAATTAATATCTATTTCACATTCCTGGGAACGGCCAAACCTTCCGTCTTTCTTTTGATCATTCAGAACCAGCGGCAGAAAAGCATGGGAAATGGATTCTATGCTCAAACGTCCATAATCCGGAACATCAGCAGGCACTTGTAATTCAACAATCAGTTCATCACCCGAAAGATGTCCAACGGCCAGAATACGCGAGGCTTTGTTGTTTCCCGATGTAAAAGCCCCTTTGATATGATCCTGGCCGGGATCATAGATCAAAACCTTTACACCTTCTTCAAGTGCATACTCATTAAATACCAGGCCCATGGAATACGCATCGGGAGATAGGATGTGCACCCTCCAGATGCGGTTCCCGTCCTGTTTCACCCAGCTTCCATGCAGATCAGGAGATATATCAACAGGCCGCTCTATTGCAAACTGAAAAGGTTTCTTTTGGCTTGACTCGTTGGACAGCATTCCTGCTTCAATTTCCAGCGGATCCACCGGTGGCAGCACATACATCACATCAGCAGCCTTCAGTTGGCGGTAATCCCCCATCGGTTTTCCTGGAAACTGAAGCTGGGCATCCATCGAAATGATCGCGGTGATCAAAATGGATCCCAGCAGAGCCAGCCTGTATTTACTTGAAATATCCATTCCCATTGCTCCTAAAAGTAGAGAATAAAACCTAAAGGAGAAATATTTTTTACTTTTGTTTAAAACTCGATCCAGATGACTCCAGAGCAGGCAAAAGTGAAGATTGAAGAATTCAGGAAGGTACTCCACCGGCACAATTATAACTATTATGTACAATCTGAACCCACCATCTCTGATTTTGAGTTTGACCGGATACTCAGCGAATTGCAGCACCTGGAGGAAGAGTTTCCTGAGTACAATGATGAGAATTCACCCACCAACCGTGTGGGCAGTGACCTGAGCCTGGAGTTCGAATCATTTCCCCACAGGTATCCCATGCTTTCACTGGGTAATACTTACAGTAAAGAAGAGTTAACCGAATTTGACCAGCGGGTCAGAAAAGTCACAGGTGATGATGTGACTTACTTCTGCGAATTGAAATATGATGGAGTGGCCGTTGCGCTGACATATACCAGTGGAAAATTGACCATGGCACTCACAAGGGGAGACGGTACCCGGGGGGATGATGTAACCCGTAACATACGTACCATCAGGAGCATTCCCCTCCAGCTTCAGGGTACAAGATACCCCGGACTGTTTGAGATAAGGGGTGAGGTGATCCTACCCGGGGAAGGGTTTAAAAAAATGAATCGTGAAAGAGAAGAGAAGGGTGAGCCCGCCTTTGCAAATCCTCGAAATGCTGCCTCCGGAACAATTAAAATGCAAAATTCTTCCCTGGTGGCCCAACGACCGCTTGACTGCCTTTTTTACTATATCCCAGGGGAACAACAATTTTTTGATACACAGCATGAGAGCCTTGAAAGGGCACGCTTATGGGGATTTAAAATCCCACCCTACAACAAACTGGCCCATTCCCTTGAAGAAGTATTTGAATACATTGACCACTTGGAGAGGACACGCTCCGATCTCCCATTCGAAATTGACGGGGTGGTTATTAAAGTGGATTCAATCCGTATGCAACAACAGCTGGGTTTTACAGCAAAAACACCCCGATGGGCCATATCCTACAAATTCAAAGCGGAGCAGGCTGTGACCCGATTGGTTAGTATAGACTTCCAGGTGGGCAGAACCGGTGCCATCACCCCGGTGGCAAATCTTGAGCCAGTACAACTGGCAGGAACCACTGTAAAAAGGGCATCGCTTCATAATGCTGACCAGATCAGTAAGCTGGATGTGAGGATAAGAGATATGGTATATGTGGAAAAGGGTGGTGAGATCATCCCAAAGATTGTCGGAGTCACTCTTGAGCAAAGAGACCCGAATAACAGCCCCTTCCAGTTTATTACCCACTGTCCTGAGTGCGGCACCCTCCTGGAAAAGGAAGAGGATGAAGCCGCTCATTATTGTCCCAATACAACCGGATGTCCGCCCCAGATCAAAGGCCGGATTGAACATTTTATCAGCAGAAAAGCCATGGACATCAATGCGGCTGAGGCCACCATTGATCTGCTGTTCAGGGAAGGCCTGATCAGTAATACATCGGATCTGTACACCCTGGATTACGACCAGGTTGTCAACCTGGAAAGGTTTGGTGAAAAGTCCACGCAAAATCTGCAGGAAAGCGTTAAAGCCTCCAAACAGGTTCCTTTTCCAAGGGTCCTCTATGCGCTGGGTATCCGGTATGTGGGTGAAACCGTTGCAAAAAAACTGGCAAAAGCATTTCTGAACCTGGACAACCTGATGGCTGCTGATGAGTCTGCCCTTGAGCAGGTGGATGAAATCGGGGAACGGATCGCTCAATCTGTCATCGCCTATTTTGAGAATCCTCTGAACCAGTCACTGATCCATCAACTGAAAACGCATGGCCTGCAGTTTGAATTGACATCCAGTCCATTCACTCTGAGCAATACACTGAAAGGGAAGTCATTTGTGATTTCCGGGGTATTTGAGAAATACTCCAGGGAAGAGCTGAAAGCTTTAATCGAGCAGCATGGCGGGAAAAATGTGGCCTCCATCAGCTCAAAGACAGATTTCATCCTTGCCGGAGAAAACATGGGCCCGAGCAAACTTGAAAAGGCACAGAAGCTGGGAATACCAATTCTTACTGAGAATGAATTCATATCAATGCTAACGTAACGGTCAATCATTTTTTAATTGTATTTTTGCCTGAACAATGGCGGGATTGAAAGAATACATTGGCTGGAGGGTTCTGAAAAAGAAAAAGAAGGGATTTCAGCGGGAAATTCAAGTACACAATTTTGAAACTGCAAAATCAGCTGTGCTCCTTTTCGACACCAGCGATCCGGAATCCTTTCCGGTAATCAAAGAATTCAGAAAGTTTATTGAAGAAAAGGGCATTCAATGCAGGGCTTTTGGATTTGTTCGTCAAAAAGAGATACCGCAGGAGATGCTCTTTTGGAAAAACTATTCATTCATTACCCGAAGCGACAGAAACTGGTATCTGAAACCCACAGGAGAGGTTGTGGATGCGTTTTATACTCTGGATCCTGATATCCTGATCGATTTTACCATGCAGGCTCCGCTCGAACTGCAGTTCCTGGTTCAGCTTTCCACTGCCAGGTTTAAAATTGGCTGCTATACCGAACAGGAAAATGACTATGATCTGATGATCAATCTCACCGGGAAAACCGATATCGGATACCTGGCGGATCAGATCAAACACTATGTTTCCATGTTAAATCCTTCAAACTAATTCAATTAATGGCATTAACACATCAATTTACAGGCACAGGTGTTGCAATGGTTACACCATTTAACCAGGTTGGCGAAGTAGACTTCGACAGACTCATTTTGCATACAGACAGATTGATCAAGAATGGGATCAATTACCTTGTTGTTCTGGGGACAACAGCGGAAACGCCTACCCTTTCAGCCAGTGAGAAATCAGATGTGGTCCGGTGCGTGGTGGATGCTTGCGGAAGCAGGGTCCCTATCATCGTTGGTGCCGGCGGAAATGATACCAGGTCAGTGGTTGAATTGGTAAAATCCATGGACCTGAACGGGGTGAACGGATTATTGAGCGTAGCCCCATATTATAACAAACCTTCACAGGAAGGAATGTATCAGCATTTTGCAGCACTCGCTGCAGTAGCAGACCTTCCGGTGATGTTATACAATGTTCCGGGTCGCACGGGTTCAAACATTTCGGCTGAAACAGTACTTCGCCTGGCAAACGACTTCCATGGGACCATCGTTGCAGTGAAGGAAGCTTCTGGTGACTTTGAGCAGGTTATGGATATCATAGAAAAAAAGCCGGAGGATTTCCTGGTGGTATCGGGCGACGATTCCATTACCCTTCCCATGATCGCTATTGGAGGTGATGGGGTGGTGAGCGTAATCGGAAATGCCTACCCTGCCCTCTTTTCAACCATGGTTTCAGCAGCACTTGATGGTTCATTCGAAAAAGCTCGCGAATTACACTACAAGCTGTCATCCATGATGAAAGCCATCTTTAAGGAGGGAAATCCAGCAGGTGTGAAAGCCTCAATGGAGATCCAGGGATGGATGGAGAATGTGTTAAGATTGCCGCTTGTACCGGCCACCGGAAAATTATATCAGGAGATCAGGGACCTGGATAGCAAGCTTCATTAAATTCCTTACCCGGCTGCTCCCGGCCTGCCGTGACAATTCTTATATTTCTTTCCACTGCCACACGGACAGGGATCATTGCGCCCAACTTTCTTTTCAACCCTGATCGGTTGCTGTGCCTGTGTACGGCCATCTTTCCCCTGTCCTCCGACTGAAGGATCATTGTACCTGGGCATATCATCCTTATTGGCTTCGAATTTACTCAGGTCCATCCTTTTGGGAGCTTCAGCCCGCTTAACACTCTGGGGATCACGCAATGGAATATGGGCTTTCATCAGTGTGGATATCACATCCCGGTTCACTTTATCAATCATGGCCGAAAAGAGTTCAAATGCTTCGAACTTATAGATCAATAAAGGATCTTTCTGTTCATATTGGGCGTTTCTGACCGATTGCCTGAGGTCGTCCAATTCGCGCAGATGCTCCTGCCATGACTGATCAATAGTAGCAAGGATAATGCTTTTTTCATAAGACCTGACCAGCTCCTTGCCTTTCGATTCATAGCAGTTCTCAAGGTTTGCAAGTACCTGAAATACCCGTGTCCCGTCGGAAACGGGTACCACTATATTTTCATATACCTGCCGCTGATGCTCATACACCTGGTTGATCACCGGCATGGCCTGCTCGGAAATACTTTCCTGCTTTCGCTTATAAGAATCAAGCAGGACTTCATAAATTGAATCGATCAGTTCCTGGCTATCTGACTTTTTAAACTCCTCCTCAGAAACAGGGGATTCAATGGAGAAGAACCTTATCAGTTCAAGCTTAAATCCATCAAAGTCACCGTTCAGGTGAAAGGTATTTACAATGCTATCGGTCACATCAAACATCATGTTTGCAATATCCAGACCGATCCGTTCCCCAAACAATGCATGCTTTCTCCTCTTATAAATAACCTCCCGTTGAGAATTCATTACATCGTCATACTCCAGCAGGTTCTTCCTGATCCCAAAATTGTTCTCCTCCACCTTTTTCTGAGCCCGTTCAATGGATTTGGTGATCATAGAATGCTGTATGACTTCCCCTTCTTTAAGTCCAAGGCGGTCCATCATCCCTGCAATCCGGTCCGAACCAAATAACCGCATCAGGTCATCTTCAAGTGAAACATAGAATTGGGAAGATCCAGGATCACCCTGCCTTCCTGAACGACCACGCAACTGACGGTCTACCCTTCTTGATTCATGCCGTTCTGTACCAATGATGGCCAAGCCCCCTGCTTTCTTTACCTCCGGGCTCAGCTTGATATCGGTTCCCCTGCCTGCCATATTGGTGGCGATGGTAACCGTTCCTGCTTTTCCGGCCTGGGCCACCACTTCTGCTTCTCGCTGATGAAGCTTGGCATTCAGTACATTATGGCTTATTTTCCTGATGTTGAGCATTTTTGACAACAACTCGGATACTTCAACTGTGGTGGTTCCAACAAGCGCGGGCCGACCCGCTTTATTGAGCTTGACAAGTTCATCGATCACTGCATTGTACTTCTCACGCTTCGTTTTGTAGACCAGGTCCTCCTGGTCATCTCTGACAATGGGTCTATTGGTGGGGATCACCATCACATCCAGCTTATAGATATCCCATAGTTCGCCTGCTTCTGTTTCAGCTGTACCGGTCATTCCTGCCAATTTGTGATACATCCTGAAGTAGTTTTGCAGGGTGATGGTGGCCCATGTTTGTGTAGCAGCTTCTACCTTCACATTCTCCTTGGCCTCAATGGCCTGGTGTAATCCGTCACTGTACCTTCGACCTTCCATGATCCTGCCTGTCTGCTCATCGACAATCTTTACCTTGTTGTCCATAAGCACATACTCCACTTCTTTCTCAAACATGGTATAGGCCTTCAGGAGCTGATTGACCGTATGGATGCGTTCTGACTTTACAGCATAATCCTGGAGCATTTTGTCCTTGACCTCGAGCTTCTTCTTGTCCGACATTTCAGACTTTTCAATATCAGCTACCTCGCTTCCGATATCCGGAAGTATAAAGAAAGCCGGATCGTCCGAGGCTCCCGTGATCAAATCAATGCCTTTTTCAGTTAGCTCCACTGAATTCATCTTTTCTTCAATGATAAAGCAAAGATCATCAGTCACCACGTGCATGTTTTTGGATTGCTCCTGCATATAATGATTCTCCGTCTTCAGCATCAGGGATTTATTTCCCTCTTCACTCAATAATTTGATCAGTGGTTTGTACTTTGGCAATCCCTTATGGGCCTGCAGTAATTTGAAGCCTGCTTTTTCAGTATCGCCCTCACTCAGTAATTTACGGGCCTCGGAAAATATGCTGTTAACCAGTTGTTTTTGAGTACTTAGCAGTTTTTCTACTTTTGGCTTGTACTCCCCGAACTCGTGGTGTTCGCCCTTGGGGACAGGCCCTGAAATAATCAAGGGGGTTCTGGCATCATCTACCAGGACAGAATCCACTTCATCAACGATGGCATAATTGTGTTTGCGCTGTACCAGCTCACCCGGACTGTGCGCCATATTGTCACGCAGATAGTCAAAACCGAATTCATTGTTGGTTCCAAAAGTGATATCACAGTTATAGGCTTTCCTCCTTGCTTCAGAGTTGGGCTGGTGTTTGTCAATACAATCCACAGTAAGCCCATGGAATTCATAGATCGGCCCCATCCATTCGCAGTCACGTTTGGCCAGGTAATCATTTACCGTCACCAAATGAACTCCTTTTCCGGTAAGCGCATTGAGGAATACAGGCAGGGTTGCCACCAGTGTCTTTCCCTCTCCGGTTGCCATTTCAGCGATCCTGCCACTGTGAAGTGAAACACCACCAATAAGCTGTACATCATAATGCACCATATCCCATGTGATCTCATTTCCACCTGCCATCCACCTGTTTTCCCAGATGGCCTTATCGCCTTTGATCTCAATCGATTCTCTGGAAGCAGCCAGGGTTCTGTCGTAATCCAGGGCTGTTACCTCAACTTGATCATTCTCCTTGAATCGCTTGGCAGTCTCTTTGATCACTGCAAAGGCTTCCGGAAGGATCTCATTTAATACAGTCTCATACTTCTCATCAATGTCATCTCCCAGTTTATCAATCTCCTGGTATATGAATTCCTTTTCCGTAACATCAACTTCCGGATCTTCAGCTTTCACCTTCATATCTTCCAGCGTCGACTTATCCTCTGACACATGGTCCTCAACCCTCTTTTTAAGGGCCCGGGATCGCTCTCGTAATTCATCATTGGTTAAACCCTTAATGACTTCATATGATTTCTCTATCTCGTTCACAAAAGGCGTCACCTCGCGCATATCCCTGTCCGCCTTATTTCCTGCCAACTTTCCTATGATTTTGCCAACATCCATGATCCGATGTGTTTATTTAATTACTATTAATTGTTGAGCGATGACAAATTTACCTTTTTATGCTTCTGTCTCCCCTTCGGTTCCCCGCATGGACATAATATCGCGGTCAAACATATAGAGGTTGTTCTTACCGATCAGGTTCAGTTTGTCAATGATCGTTTTCACCGATGCTTCTTCCTCAATTTGCTCCGTTACAAACCACTGGATCCAGTTCTGGGTAGTAAAATCGTTTTCAGCAATACAAACCACCACGATCTCATTGATTGATCCAGAGATAAACTTCTCATGCTCCAGGACTTTATCAAACATCACTTTCACATCTCCAAAATCAACGGGTGGCTTTTCAATTCCCGGAATAACTGCATTGCCGTCTCTGGCGTTGATATATTTTACCAGCTTTAACATATGCATCCGTTCCTCCTCAGCCTGATTATATAACCAGTTTGACACACCCTCAAAACCCTTGTTTTCAGCCCACGATGCCATTGAAAGGTACAATTGGGAAGAATAATCTTCTTTGTAGATCTGTACATTAAGTATCTCTTCTACTTTTTCAGGTAACATATTTCGTTAGTTAGAAAGTTAATATTGTTAGCTTACATATTTTCGATGATTGCTGAACCGAATTCGGAACATTTTAATTCGGTGGGATCATCCATCAAACGTGCAAAATCATAGGTCACTTGCTTCTTCAGGATGGCATCCTGAAGTCCTTTGATGATCAGATCGGCCGCCTCGTTCCATCCCATGTACTGCAACATCAACACTCCTGAAAGGATCACAGAGCCTGGATTTACCTTGTCCAGACCTGCATATTTAGGAGCTGTTCCGTGGGTGGCTTCAAATATAGCATGGCCCGTTTCATAATTGATATTGGCACCCGGAGCAATTCCGATCCCTCCTACTATTGCCGCCAGTGCATCGGAAATATAATCCCCGTTCAGGTTCATGGTAGCTATCACCGAATATTCGGCCGGACGTGTCAGTATCTGCTGCAGGAATGCATCGGCAATTACATCCTTGATCAGAATCTTCCCGGATTTAAGAGCAGCTTCCTGCGCCTCATCCGCTTTTTGTTTGCCTTCCTTTTCTGCGATCCTGTCATACTGGTTCCAGGTAAAGACCTGGCCACCAAATTCCTGTTCAGCCAGTTCGTAACTCCATTGCTTGAACTGTCCCTCGGTGAATTTCATGATATTGCCTTTATGGACAATGGTTACAGAAGGCTGATTGTTGCGAATCGCATACTGGATAGCTGCACGAACCAGTCTTGATGTACCTTCTTTTGAAATCGGTTTGATACCGATGGATGTAGTTTCCGGGAAACGAATGGTAGAAACCCCCATCTCTTCCATAAGAAATTTCTTGATCTTCTCTCCCTCTTCGGTACCTGTCATCCACTCTATCCCCGCATAAATATCTTCCGTGTTTTCCCGAAAGATTACCATGTTAGTTGTGGTCGGATTCTTAACCGGAGAGGGGACTCCTTTGTAATATTTTACAGGGCGAAGACAAACATAAAGATCCAGGATCTGTCTCAATGCCACATTCAAAGATCTGATGCCACCTCCTACCGGGGTCGTAAGCGGACCCTTGATGGCCACAAGGTGTTCATGGATGGTATCCAGTGTCTCCTCCGGCAGCCACTTTCCTGTCCGGTTATATGCTTTTTCACCGGCATATACTTCTTTCCAGACTATCTTCTTCTTCCCACCGTATGCCTTTTCTACTGCTGCGTCCAACACCCTGACGGATGCAGCCCAGATATCAGGTCCTGTTCCGTCCCCTTCAATAAAAGGAACTATGGGGAAATCGGGAACCTGAATGCTCCCGTACTGATTGATGATTTTTTCTCCTGTCATATCTGTAAAACAAGTGAGGTTAATGTATATAAATACAATTTTTCATCGTTTATGTTCAATCATCAAAATCAAGATTAAACAGCGATTTCAAGTGACCCAGCTCAGGATTCTTATTCATCAGGAAATCCAGCTTATCCTGTTCTGTATATATCTTCTTTCCATTCTGCTCACCTTCAGCAACCTCGGTCATGATTTCCACCGAGTCCATCCCGGTAGCATTTTGAATGAAGCCGACCATCTTCGATTTAATACTCTGTAAGAAGTGATCACGCTGGGCTTCACTATTGAGGAGTACCATAATCGTACCATCGGCCTTTATCACCGGTCGGTTGTACTTGAGGGTGCTGAAGATCCGGGGATTGCTTTTCTCGATGGAAGTAGCATAGTCGTTCCATGCATTCAGGATCCGGTCCGGATCCACTGCTTCCTTCTCCTGGGCCGGGAGGGATTCAACCTCTCCCTCCGAAGCAACAACCTCTTCAACTTTCTCCGGTTCTGCTGATACTCCCTGCAGGGTCTCCTTGATGGATATGGAGGGCTTTCTTACTACCCTGCTACCGTTATTGTTGTGCTCTGCGTTCTCAGACTCTAAGGGTTGCTCAGGTTTAGCGGATGGTTCCGCTATTGTGGGTTGTAGCGTCTCAGCGGATGGTTCCGCTTTTAAAGTTTGCTCCGAACTTGCCGGAACAACCGGTTCAGTTACTGATTTTTTTTTTTGAACCTCTGAGAGATTGGCCAGCTTCACAAGGGCAAGTTCAATGGTCAATCTCTGGTTTCTGCTTGATCTGAATTGTATGTCTGCCTGGTTACAGATATCCAGCCCGGCATAGAGAAAAGGCAGGGAAACCTGGTCAGACTGGGAAAGGTATTTTTCCTTAATGCCGGCACCCACCTCCATAAGCTGTATGGTCTCCGGGTTTTTACATACCATGAGATCACGCAGATGTGCAGCATATCCATTGATGAAATTCCTGGCGTCGAATCCTTTGACCAGGACCTCATTGAAAAGCAACAGTGCAGATGCAGTATTATTTTCAAGCATGGATGATGTAAGCCTGAAGAAATACTCATAATCCAGGATATTAAGGTTCTTAATAACATCCTGGTAGGTAATCTTTTCTCCGGCAAAGCTCACTACCTGGTCAAAGATGGATAGGGCATCTCGCATAGCCCCGTCGGCTTTTTGAGCGATAATATGCAGCGCATCTTCTTCGTAGTCAAGCGACTCCTTAAGAGCTATCTGTTTCATGTATTCGACCGCATCCTCAATCCTGATCCTGTTGAAATCAAAGATCTGACAACGGGATAAAATGGTAGGAATGATTTTGTGCTTTTCTGTAGTGGCCAGCACAAAAACGGCATGACGCGGAGGTTCTTCCAGGGTCTTCAGAAACGCATTGAATGCCGCCTGTGAAAGCATGTGCACCTCATCTATGATGTATATGCTGTAAGAACCGATCTGAGGAGGGATCCTTACCTGCTCGGTCAGCGTCCTGATATCATCCACCGAGTTATTGGATGCTGCATCCAGTTCATGAATGTTGTAAGAACGGTTTTCATTGAATGACTGGCAGGATTCGCACTGGTTGCATGCTTCACCTGCATCGGATATATTGAAACAATTGATGGTTTTGGCAAAAATCCGTGCACAGGTGGTTTTCCCCACTCCGCGGGGACCACTAAACAGGTACGCATGTCCAAGGTGATTATTCAGTATGGAATTCTTGAGTGTAGTGGTAATGGAAGATTGCCCAATGACATCGCCAAAACTAGCGGGTCTGTACTTACGGGCCGATACAATATATTTATCCATGTACTCAAAATTAATTGTTAAAGATAACAACTTAGTTAGAAAGTGGAATAGTAAAAAAGTGGAAAGTGAGAAAGGTGGAAAGTGAAATTGTTTAGAGAAAAATGAATGCATTCTTGGCTGTTATTCAAAAACTTCCTACTTTTGCAGTCGATTTTTTAATAACTAAATTTTATTACATGTTGAACCAATACGAAACCGTTTTCATTGCTACTCCCGTTTTGTCTGAAAGCCAGATGAAGGAAGCGGTTAACAAATTCAAAAAAGTGATCACCGATAGCAAAGGTGAGATCGTACATGAGGAAGATTGGGGTTTGAAGAAACTTGCTTACCCCATTCAGAAAAAATCCACTGGCTTTTACCACCTGATCGAGTTCAGAGCTGAGCCTGGCTTAATCGCGAAACTTGAAACAGAGTACCGGAGGGATGAGCGAATCATCCGGTTCCTTACCATGAAGATGGAAAAATACGCGGTAGTTTACAGTGAGAAGAAGAGAGCAAGAAAATCAGCAGAACAAAAACAGGAGGATGAATAATGGCACAAAATAATTCGGAAATCAGATATTTAACTCCCCCTTCGGTTGAGATCAAGAAGAAGAAATATTGCAGGTTCAGAAAAAACAGGATCAAATATATAGATTATAAAGATCCTGAATTCCTTAAGAAATTTCTGAACGAACAGGGTAAGATACTTCCCCGGAGGTTAACCGGAACTTCTTTGAAGTACCAGAGAAAAATTGCAGTGGCCATCAAACGTTCAAGGCACCTGGCAATGCTTCCCTATGTAATCGATATGCTAAAGTAAATAGGAGGAACTTGAAATGAATGTGATCTTAAAACAGGATATGCCCAACCTCGGACACAAAGACGAGATAGTTATAGTAAAAAATGGCTATGCAAGGAATTACCTGATCCCTAAGGGTTATGCAATCAATGCAACTGAACAGGCAAAAAAAGTTCACGCCGAGATTCTTCGTCAGCGTGCTCACAAAGAAGAACAATTGAAGGTAGCAGCACTACAGATGGCAGAACAATTAAAGAAAATATCTCTGACCATTGGCGCTAAGACCAGCACCAAAGGCAAGATTTTCGGTTCTGTAAATACCATCCAGATTGCAGAAGCTTTGAATGAAAAGGGATTTGAATTGGAAAGAAAGAATATTTCAATCAAAGATGATTTGATCAAGGAGATTGGTAACTATTCGGCTACAGTGAAACTTCATAGAGAAGTTCTTGTGGATATTCCCTTTGAAATCGTTTCTGAATAAGCGAAACTCTTAGAACCATATTACAAAGCTGTCGGGATAACCCGGCGGCTTTTTTTATTTCCTTGAGATGATTCTATTTCGCTGCGATGGTTTCGATCTCAACAAGAACCCCGAATGGCAATTCCTTTACTGCAAATGCTGCCCTGGCAGGCTGATTTTCGGGATAGTATTTCGCGTACACTTCATTCATTGCTTTAAAATTCGCCATATCAGAAAGCAGACAGGTGGATTTAACCACATCTTCAAATTCATACCCTGCAGTTTCAAGGATCTTTCCGATGCTTATCATCACCCGTTCTGTTTGCTCCCGGATCCCTCCTTCCATAATACTACCAGTACCGGGATCTAAGGGGACCTGTCCGGATATAAACAACATTCCATTGATTTCCACAGCCTGGGAGTAAGGTCCAACCGCTGAGGGAGCTTCACTGGTTTCAATAATCTTTTTCATGAGAAAACAATTAAGTTAAATAGTGATAAAATCCAGATTAATACTCTACCCGATACAATTTCCGGGAACTCAAGCTAAAAATACCCAAACCATTATTTATATTTTTATGAATAGAAACCGGCTCCGTAAATCCAAAATCACCTGACTCCTGAGATGCATACATAGACCTGGCATACAGATAGAAGTCTTTACTGATTCCTTTAATATCAATGAATAATTCACCCTGAAATTCTTCTTCATAGATATCGACCCGTACCTTTACAAGATAATTTTTTCCGTTAAATGTTTTATCTGACAGTAATAGTGCCTGCCAATCATAAGAGGTGGAAAAAACCGGGTCATTACTGAAAAGAGATAAATAATATGATCCACCTTCGGTTTCATCGGATAACAAAACTTTTACCTGGTAATAATTCTCCTGGTCGGCCGGATCATGAAGCTTAAAGCTTACCGTACTGTACTTATAGCCTTCAATATCAACACCTGCATCTTTAGTGAATACCGGCTCCGATATTTCCACTGGCCGGGGCATTGTTTGAACTGCGCTTGCTGTTCCTAACGCGGGATGCTTTATTTCAAGATTAAATATCTGATCATTGCCCCCAAAATCACTCTCTAAACCGAGAGAGTAATTAATAACGCTCTCCTCCTCAGGATCTATATTATGAAGTTCATACAACACGTCGCCTTGCTGGTTTTTGATCTGAACAATTGCATTATCAATAAGTATTTCTTCTTTACTTTTAATGGTTTCAAGTGATCCTATGCTTTTAGTAACACTTGCCTGAATAGAGTCACCACTGTCATTAATATACATGTGCGCAACCAATGAGGGAGTATGTTCCGGGGGATCAATTTTAATGGTTGTCTGAAAAAAATCCTCACACGAACTAAGTGCAATGATCAGTACACCGATTACTAGATTTTTCATAACAAATATATTTAAAAATCAATACTATAAGTCACATATGGTATAATCGGGAACAGGCTGATCTGCACCAATTTTTTTTCAATTTTAGGCTCTCCGTTTTCGTATGAATGATTTGTGTCAATCCTCAGGAAAAACGGATTTTTTCTTGAATAAGCATTGTATACCCCAACAGACCATTTCCTGGTATACTTTTTCTTCTCTTTAATGAAATCGAAACCAAAATCCAAACGATGATATGGTTTCATCCTGAAATTATTCTTATCAGCGTAATAATTTGTTTCAATACTCTCATGAGATCCGTCATCGGATGGGAAAAATCCGTAATATGAGGAATTGGCCAGCGTAATTGCATTCCCCGTTCCATAGACCCATGTACCTGAAAAAAGAATATTTTCGGTAATATCATAGTTGACCACAAGGGAAACATCCTGACGTCTATCGTATTTATAGTGATACTTTTTTCCGAAATTCAAATCATCAAACTGCCTCCAGGACCATGAAAGTGTGTATCCCAACCATCCCGTCCACTTCCCTCTTTTCTTATTCACAAATAATTCCACACCGTACGCTTCTCCCCTTCCTTGTGTGATACGTTCCTGCCAGTCATCGAACTGAAAAAGACCAGCTCCCTCTTTATAAGAAATAACGTTGTTCATCTCCTTGTAATAACCTTCCAGACTGACTTCATACTTATTATTAATGGTTTTAGCCAGGCCAAGAGCTACCTGCCAGGAATCCTGTGGTTTTACCTTTTCCGTAGTAGGCAGCCAAAGGTCAGTTGGCAGACCGATACTGCTAAATGCCAGGAGATGAATATACTGCCGCATATTGGCATAGCTTGCCTTAATTGCAATCTTTCCCGGCAACAAATAGCGAAGGCTAAGCCTGGGTTGCAGTGAAGTATAATGCTTATTATCCATCAAAAAGCCTGAAAAATGAAGACCAATGTTCGCTTTGAAATTATCTGTTATGCGATAATCGTCTTCCAGATATACTGCAAATTCAGAAGCCTGCAATTTTTTTTGTCCAATAATAGTATCAAATGTAGATTGAGTTCCCTCTTCATCAATTAAAAAATGCATATCGAACAAACCCGGGTTGAATTGATGGCGAATGCCCTTTACCCCGAAACGAACGAAATGATCCGGATTAGGTATATAGTCAAAATCAATGTTCAGGGCAATATCGTCTATTCCTGATGAGTATTCCATTTTTGCGTCCTCTGCAAACTTATCCTTAACGAGATCTTCTGTTTTGTATGAAAACAGCGTACCTAAATTATAACTGCTATAAGTCAAGGTTGTATTTGAGAATAGCTTACCAGTCCATAAGTGATTCCACCTGGCAGCAGTAATCATATTACCCCACCCTAACTTGTTAGCTTCTTCAGTTTTAAAATCCTCATTCTTGTTTTGATTGCTGAAATAGAATTTGTCATTCCCCATGTACATACTTAAATACAATCTGTCTTTGTGACTGAATGTATGATTTATCTTGGCATTTAAATCGTAAAAATAATAACCGGCGTTTCCTTTTCCTCCCTGTTTGGAAAACGACTTCTTAATAATAGGTCGTGCCAGAACATCCAGATAGGTTCGTCTGCCGGATATGATAAACGATGTTTTATCTTTAATAACAGGTCCCTCAAATGTGAACTTTGATGATATCAGTCCGATGGAAGCATTTCCGTGATATTCACTTTTATGACCTTCCTTCATCCGGATATCCAATACGGATGAAAGCCGGCCGCCATAACGCGCAGGAAAACCACCTTTAATCAGCTTGACATCACTGATCGCATTTGCATTAAACACAGAAAAGAAACCGAATAAGTGTGATGCGTTGTAAACAGGAACCCCATCTAAAAGAATAAGGTTCTGGTCGGGACCACCACCCCTGACATATAAGCCACTTTGTCCTTCGCTTCCGGATTGTACGCCTGGCAACAACTGAATTGCCTTTATCACATCCACTTCTCCCAGGAGTGAAGGCATCCTCTTTATTTGTTTAATAGAAATATCAATCATGCTCATTTGTGATTCTTCTTCGATAAGAACCCTTTCTCTCGCGACAACCTGAACTTCCTCTATGGCAAGGGACTGCTGAAGCTTGATATTTAGTGTTATATCCTTATCGAGATAAAAATGATGATCCCGCTGCTTATAACCCACATATGATGCGATCACCTTTATTGAATCTTCAGGGAGTGTGATGCTATAGAAACCATATAGATTGGATACTGTTCCGGATTCACTATTAGCGTCAAAAATATGTGCCTGAATTAGTTTCTCACCGGTAGCGGCATCCGAAATATATCCACTTACAGTGAACCTGTTCTGTCCAAATATTGCAACGCTCAAGAATACTATTTGTAAAATCAGAAGAACCTTTCTCATCAGGTAATGGTGTTTATCATTTAGTACTGTATATTATTTATTACAACTACAAGAAGATATACCCTACAATTTCATGAAGAAATATAACGTTCAATAGCTATATTGCAACATATTTGTGTAAATAAGGTTTACCAGAACTACTTCGTTATTGAATATGACATACAGTGATGGATCTTCAGCAGAAAAGGATATTGATACCTTTAAGGAACTATTCGATACATATTACGACGAAATAGTAAACTTCATGTATTACAAATCCGGAGATATTGAAACATCTGAAGATATTGCGCAGGAAGTGTTTTTAAAAGTATGGGATAACAGAAATAACATCAAAGAAGAATCGGTTCAGGGCTACCTGTATACCATTGCATCAAATCTCCTGAAAAATCACTATAAACGAAATAGTATTTCCTTCAATTTTATAAATTCACTGGGAAATAATCCAACCTCTGAATCGCCTGATTATATATTGGAAATGAAGGAATTTGACAAGGAAATTCAAGACGTACTCGCCTCTATGCCTGAAAAAAGCAGGGTTGTTTTTTTATTGAATCGAATCGACGGACTTATTTATAAGGACATTGCCAGGAGATTAAATATAAGTATAAAAGCCGTTGAAAAACGGATGCATAAAGCGCTTAGTTACTGGAATACGCATACTAATTACAAGGTATGAGTTCATATGGAAAAGAGAAAGAAAGGCATAACATTTGAAGAAAAGGACCTTAAAGATGAGGTAAGAAAGCTGGAATCCGGGACCGGGAAACATCAGTTTAAGAAGATAATTGAAATCTCTTCAGCATATAAGGTGCCTCAAACTAAAACCAAAGAGGAAGCATGGACTGACCTTCATAAGAAAATCAGAAAAGGCAGACAAGATGTGACCATTACACGGAATATTGGTATTTACAAGAGAATTGTCTACCCGCTGGCAGCCTCCATACTATTATTAATGAGTATCTACGTTGTATATCACTATTCGATAAAGTCAATTATTGTTCCCCCAGGACAGCAACAAACGGTTTTACTACCTGATAGTTCCACGGTGTTATTAAATGCTGATTCCAGATTAAGGTATTCAAGTTTTAATTGGAAAAACAATAGAAAAATAAAGTTTGAAGGTGAAGCTTTTTTCGTTGTGAAAAAAGGTGGCAAGTTTGAAGTAACTTGTGATCATGGTCTGATTTCAGTATTAGGCACCAGCTTTAACATTTTTTCAAGGCAGAATGATCTTGAAATAGAGTGTTTTACAGGAAGCATTAAAGTTTCCGCTTTCAATGATTCTCCCGTTTTGTTGCGTGGTAATGAAGCTATAAAATATTCTAATGGTACCAAACAATTCACAACTCCTTACGAATTTGATCCGGAGAGTGCTGCAACATGGAGAAAAGGTGAATATCGTTTTGAACAAACTCCGGTTAGAAATGTGTTTGATGAACTTGAAAGACAGTTCAATATTCAGGTTGATTATCCTTATGCCGATAATAGAAAATATACCGGATTCTTTAAGAATGACGACCTCAAACTGGCATTGGATATGATCTGTATTCCAATGGACCTGGATTACAGCATTATTGATAAGAACAGAGTTAAAATTGAATAATATCGGGTGGTGTATAAGAAGATCATTACAACCATGATAATCATGTCAATCGGGATGACTGTTTCTCTGAGCCAGTCACCGGTTATTGATATTTCGGTTCGAAACAAATCACTTGCAAGCACCCTGAGTGAACTCTCTGATACCTACGATATCCGGTTTGCATATGATAGTCAGCTCCTTAATAAAACTACCATTACCAAGCGTATTCATACTACCGATTTATATGGAGCAATAGATCAATTACTGGAAGGAACAAATTTATCCTATCAGGTGATTGATCAAATCATCGTA
The DNA here is from genome assembly GCA_023138875.1 of Bacteroidales bacterium. GTDB lineage: Bacteria > Bacteroidota > Bacteroidia > Bacteroidales. The sequence goes on along the minus strand of JAGLOO010000047.1, from coordinate 69,298 downwards.
ATATATCCAGGAAAAGAGACACCGCAAAGCAAATATATTACTGTTAGTGGCATCATAAAAGACAGAGACAGCGGTGAGACACTGCCTTATGCCAATGTATATATTGAAGGTACCAACGTGGGGACTTCTTCCAATAATACCGGGGTATTCTCTCTCTCAGATGTAGCATATAATGATACCATAAAGCTAACCATAAAATATTTAGGTTACCAGACACAAATCCTGGATCTTTCGTCCCTGAATCGTAATGAAAGAGTGCTGGTTCACTTAACCCATGAAGCTAAAGTGTTGGATGGGGTTTCCATTAATAGTGATGAAAATGAAATAGTAGAATCAGGTGAAAAAATGGGGCACTTTATTCTTAATCCCAACAAATTTATTGCACTACCGAATATGGGAGAGGTGGATATATTCAATTCTCTGCGGTTATTACCTGGTATTTCCACTTCAAATGAAACTTCGAATGGTATATCAATAAGAGGTAGTACAGCCGATCAAAACTTATTGTTGTTGGATGGTTTTTCCCTGTATAAGCAAGACCACTGTTTTGGTTTATTCAGCACTATTAATTCTAAAGTGATTAAAAATATTCAGGTATATAAGGGAGGTTTTGAATCGAAATTCGGAGGTAAGGTTGGTGGAGTAATTGACATTACCGGTAAATCGGGTAACCAGTATAAGCCTGCGTTTCATATAGGAATGAATATGATCAGTGCAGATATACTGGTTGAGGCTCCACTGTTTAAGAAAAGGGGTTCTATCATTATGGCCGGGAGACGCTCATATACAGATATATTACAAACTCCACTTTATAACGAAGTATTCAATAGCCTGTTTGCTGATGATGAAATGCTGGTTCTGAGTGTTGGGGGAACCCAACGTATTTATAGCAGTACAATTGACCCTCTTTTCTTTTTTTATGACCTGAATTCAAAAATAACATACAACGCTTCAGAGAAGGATGTGCTGTCGATAAGCCTCTACTCAAGCAAAGACAATTTGAATGTTGCTGACCCGGATTTTGATTATTATAACAATGATTCGTGGGGAAACACGGGCACAAGCTTGAAATGGAACAGACAATGGAGTAAAAAGTTTTATTCCGAATTGCTAATAAGTCATTCAAGTTTCTACAATAACTTCTCAGAGAGTTATTTTTATTATGATTTTGATAACGATCTGCAGGTTGATAATTTTACTAATGACAATGAGATAGTCGAAACAAGAGTGAGGATTAATAGTGAATGGCAGATTAATTCAACAAGCAAAATGGAATTTGGCCTGGAAAGGAATAATACCAGGATCAATTATATGAGTAGTTACAGTGATACAGTTGATATTACCAGTTTAGGTCAGAATAGCAATCTGACAACTGGTTACCTGCAATATACATTTCAACCATTTTCACAGATTAAGTTGATACCAGGATTGCGACTTGGCTATTATGAACAGACAAACAAGCTTTATGCGGAACCCAGATTATCCATCTATTCGTACCTGAATGAAGGTTTCTATCTGAAAGCAGCATTTGGGAGATATTATCAGTTCGTCTCCAGACTATCTGTTTCTGATCAATTCGGAGATAATACCAGTTTCTGGGCTTTAGCTGATGAGTTGGATATACCCGTTATCTCGGCAAACCATTACATTGTTGGTTTTAATTATAGAAATGGTGCATTTAGTTTAGATGCAGAGTTTTATAGAAAAGATATAGACGGATTATCAGAATTCAGATTCGTTTATGATACCATTTCATATGCCAGTGGAGTGTTCTATTCGGGACAGGCAACTATTCACGGAATGGATATAATAATTAAGAACAGGTTCGGCCCTTTTACAGGCTGGATAAGCTATTCATCAAGCAAGAATGTATGCCGGTTCGATGGATTGAACATGGGGAAACCATTCCCAGCCAATAATAATAAACAACATGAACTGAAATTCGCAGGTGTGCTGAGAATAAAGAAGTGGGACTTTTCTTCAACCTGGATCTATGGTTCCGGCATTCCGTATTCAAAACCTTCTGAAAATAGCGAATTGTTCTATAATGATCCGGTGGATGAAATAAATACGTATACACTGCCTGACTATCACAGGTTGGACATTAGTGTCACCTATAACTATTCTTTTAGCAGGGTCAGGGGTCATGCAGGTGTATCCGTTATCAATGTATATAACAGAAAAAACATTAAGTCAAGGCTGTTTTTCCAGGAATACGATTACCTTTCCAATGAGCCTGTTCATATCTCCGTGGATATTAAGCACCTTGGATTTGCTCCAAGTCTGTTTCTGAGTATCAACTTCTAACCCGGGTAGGGTATTTTTTGTCTGAATTGTATACAGGATAAAAGAAGTTGATAAAAATGACCGGATTCAGAGAACATAGAGTTGATAAGGTACTTGATTTATCTGTTCCTGTTCATATATCGAAAGAGATTGCCTGGAAAAGAATTGAAAATAAGATCAGGGAAGAAAATGGTCATACGATCAGGTCATTCCCATTGTATCGAAAAGTAATTTCCCCAATGATTGCCACAGCTGCCTCATTGGTGTTGATAGCTACAATATTTCTGACCAGGCTCCCTCAACAGGAGAAACAAGCATGCATTACAGATTCCGGATCAACATATTCCATATTCCTTCCCGATAGTTCAGAAGTAGTACTCAACGCTGAAACAGAATTGCAATTCAATCCTGAAAAATGGAACAGAAAGAGAATTATTGAGCTTAATGGAGAGGCATTTTTCAACGTTAAAAAGGGCAAACGATTCATTGTCAGAACACATCTGGGTAATGTAACTGTATTAGGAACAAGTTTTAATGTGCTTTCGAGAAATAACAGTTTTCAAGTATCATGCTTTACGGGGAAAGTATCGGTAGAATCATCAGATAAAAAGGCATCCACTACGCTTTCACAAGGGCAATTTGTGGAATACTTGGATTCTGATCAGTTCAGTACTCCGGAAGCTTTTGATCCTGACAGGGTTGCTTCCTGGCATTGCAATGAATTATTTTTCACAAATACGCCTTTTATAAAAGTACTCTCTGAGTTTGAAGAGCAATACAATGTAACCGTTACTACTCAGAATACAGATAACAGATTCTACACGGGATCTTTTCCGAAAAATGATCTGAAAAAGGCGCTAAACCTCATTTGTGTTCCTATGAACATGAGATATAGAATAATCAACGAATCAGAAATTGAAATCAAAAATAAATGATGTATTAATTGTAAATTAAACTATTAGTTATGAAAACAAGATTTTTTTGGATTACCGTATTATTGCTGATAGCAATAATAGGTTGTGAGCGAGTGCAAGTACCACAAGACAAATTGCCTGAGGACATAAAAATGCTCACTGAACGGAACATGAGGCTAAAGAGCCTCAGAAACAATGGGATTACTCATTTTCGTATCCCTGCAAATTCAAACCTGAAAAGTTCAGCGCTGAAAAGCGGAAGACTGGATGAAGGTGACTCAACAGATGTTGTTGGTGATTCAATAGGTGAATATTGGGATTGGGAGTCATGTGCCGAAATTTCCGAATATGAAGACGAGAATGGTTTTTTTGTAACAGTAATGGATTATGGAGAACAAGGATGCGAAGAGTGGGGTTCTCTAATTAAAGGGAAGATCACTATAAAATGGAAGACGGATAATAACAGTAGTTATTTTGAAGAGATTTATGAGGATTATGAAGCTTATGGCATGACCATGAATGGATCCTTCAATTGTTCTTCTGAAGGGGAGTGGCCTTTTTTTGACTATACAGGTACAGAAGAAGATTTTGAAATCATTTCTACATGCCAGGAGAACCTTGTCATTTCGTATGAAGATGGAGAGACCTTTACTTATAAATCCTCTTTCACCGATAAATACACACAGGATTCCTATATAATGGTTGAGGGAGAGTTCGAATACAGCAGTTCAACAGGGGAAAAATTCACATATAAAATAATCGAACCCGTTGTTTCTGATTTCAAGTGCCAGAACAGTTATTTACCGGTCAGTGGGATCGAACTGTGGGAAGATGGTGTTGGCAGCTACGAAATAGATTACGGCGATGGAAAATGCGATAACATTGTAACTATTACAGAAGATGGAAAAACCTATGTAGTAGACTATGATGATGAAGGGTTTTTTGAAGATGATGTTCAGTATGGAGACAGTACAGCAGTTTCCTTTTAGATAAAACCAGCCATAATTTGCCCTTATGCCTTACAAGCATAAGGGCAAATTATGTTTTAATAACAATGTGAAAAAATGAAAAAGAAAATAAGATTTAGTCTCATCGCTTTTTGCCTTTTGTTATCACCTATCGTATATAGTCAGGAAAACAATGGCGATTTGAAGAAGATTTTAGAAAGAAAGAATTCAGTTGATCTAACAATTGGCGGGACAGGGTTGTTCCTCTCAGTAAATTACAGCAGAATATTGGCAGTTAAATCAAACTATTTTATTAACACTTCTGTTGGAATAGGAACCGTTCCATTTATTGGTGGAATTTCGCTTCCACACCAAGTCACTTTCAACCTGGGTAAGAAAAGCAGCTTTCTGGAACTTGGTATCGGTGGAAACTTCTGGAGCGGTAAAAGTAATTCATCAGGTTACACTGAAACTATAAACTCTTATCATATTTCCCCTATTATCGGATGGAGAAAAAACTTCAAAAACAATCTGGTTTTCAGGGCTTATGCAAATCCGTTGATTTATCTTTCAGGAGAACACTTTTTAGAAAATCTATCAGTTACTCCTTTTTTGGGAGTCAGTTTAGGATATGCGTTTTAAAAGTAAACTTTCAGTCATGCAGGATAAGTTCTATGACCGGGATCTCAATGTCTGGTTTTACAACCGGGAGCATTAATATAATATCTTCGGACTCCTGCTTCTCGTTATAGGTAACTGTTTTCCTGGGGCTTCCGAAATGAATCTCCGAACGGTCATGCAAAAACTGGGCATATTTAATTTTTCCGGCAAATCCTTTCAGGTAAAATCTTTTCAGTGGATAATCCAGCAGGTGAACATACAAGCGCCTGGTTTCCGGATTATAGGTAAGCAGGCAATTATCAGGTCGGATGAATTCATCGGGAGCCTGTGTACAGTTGTATATTGAGGGACTGTTATATTGCATCCACTCCCCCATTCCTTCAAGTCTTTCCTGTGCCCTGGAATCGAAGGTTCCCCTGGCTGTTGGTCCGACATTAAGAAGCAGGTTTCCACCCTTGCTCACCGATTCGATAAGCAGTACAAGCAGCTGTTTGTTACCCTTCCAGGTAGTCTCGTCCCGGTAATATCCCCAGGAACCGGAAAAGGTCTGGCAGGTCTCCCATGGAATCCGCACACTGTTTCGATGCGGCCATCGTGTGACCTTGTATTGTTCTGGTGTTGTAAAGTCCCAGCCTCCTTCAACATTCCGCAGGTCAAGGCGGTCATTTACAATAATGCCTGGCTGCAATTCCCTGACCATTTGTAACAGATTTTCCGAATCCCAGTCATTCCTTCCTTTTCCATGTTCTCCTGGAAAAGAGTAATCGAGCCAGAGGATATCAACTTTTCCGTAATTGGTAAGCAACTCTCTGACCTGGTCCTTAAGATACTTCCTGTATTTATCCATATCCCTGCCTTCATTGAGCATTTCATATTCCTCGTCAGTTTCGGCGCTTTGAGGATGACGGCTGTCGATGGTATAGTCAGGATGGTGCCAGTCGATCAGTGAGTAGTAGAATCCGACTCCCAGACCCTCATCACGGAAGGCCTGCACCCATTCCTTTATCAGGTCTTTGCCATACGCGGTATTGGTTGCACTATAGTCTGTATATTTTGTATCGAACAGACAGAATCCTTCATGATGTTTGGTGGTGATCACAGCATATTTCATACCTGCTTTTTTAGCCATCCTCGCCCACTTATGCGGATCATAAAGATCCGGGTTGAACAGATCAAAATATTTTTGATACTCTTCATCACTGATCCTCTCGTATTTCTTTACCCATTCATGCCTTGCAGGCGAAGCATACAAACCCCAGTGAATAAACATTCCCAACCGCGCATCGGTCCACCATTGCAACCTCTCCGCTTTTTGTTCCGGTGTTTCTACAGGCAATTGAGCTGTCACACCAAGTGCCTGAAATAAAACAAGAGCGATAAGTGTGTTTCTGAATTTCATCTTTTCTTAGTTTTAAGTAGTGTTAAAATGAAAAAAAAACTGGTATATATGTGAGCCACTGTAAGAGTAAGCAGTTAAAAATCGTCATGCCAGGACTTTCTCTTGTTATATTTCAGGTCTGACAGGATGGATGATTTCGCATTAATCTGGAAGTTATATGACTTGTAGGTACCAAACGGAACCACTGAAATCCTCATTTCCCAGCAATGTAAATCCCTGTAAATACTTAGATTGGTGGTGGTAAATTGCTTGCGGTCCAGGTCATACCCTGAATTAAATCCGATCTTCCAATTGGGAGACAGGCTAAAATCACCCGATGCCCGGACTGTCTGAACTACTCTGGAATCATATTTCGGTTTGGAATAGCTGAAACTGTAATCGATCCGAAGCGACCACGGTATATCAAAATCCACATAATCCCCATAATAATCGTCTGCTGCCGGATCATATCCCGTCGCCGGATCCCTTCCGTCCATATCAGGATTGTTCAACCGGGACTCCCGGTTCACATCGGGCCGGTCTGTTTTGTCATCATCTTTTTTTCCCGAGTTTGATTTGAAGGTGAATCCCGCGGAAATACTGGCATTGGTTAGCCTGACCACTTTGCCTGTCTGTGAAAAATAGGTTTCTGCCGTTCTGGACCGGGTTGAATCAAATCCGAAAGGATCCAGGACCCCCCTGAATGTCAGGTTCAGTTTATTGTTGAACAGGCGGGTATTTCCATTGAAATTTACTGGCCGCCATCGTGGGGTCAGGGTGTCGGTATGGAAGAGATTCATGCTGGTACTGAAATTGAGATTATCCAGGAGCTTGACCTTTTCCAATTCATCCACCGTATCGTTTTTCGACCTCATTTTGGCCTCAATGTTGTTCCGCAACGACAGGTTCAGCGATCCGGATGCCCCATTGAACGTGGGAGTTCCATAGATCTGATCCTCATAAATGGAATAGACTTCAACAGTATCGTTATTCACCTCATCATACACAGCCCTGTAGTAATCTGCCTGGATGGCTGTCATATCGGGAACAAATGAAAAACTGGCGGATGGGGTCATCACATGCCTGATGGCTTCCAACCTTCCATCGCCCGCAAACTGGTACATTCCATAAACCTTGGGTGCAAATCCGGAACCGATGCTGGGAAAGAGCGATTGTGCATAAGAAAACTTATTGATCAGTGAGTCTGTGACAAGAGGCCTGCCAGTGGTTTCATCATGATCGTAAACAAATTTATAGGTCTGCCTTGTGTAGAGCATGCCTTTATAATTCATGGATGGCGTAATTGCAAAACTCTGTAACACGGGCACCTTTCTAAATGGCTTGATACTAAGACTTAAGGGGATCGTGTGTTTATACCCGTTTTTCATATCGTCCCATACACTACTGGTAAACAGAAGAGAATCATACGTACTGATCCGGTTCTCAAGAATACTTGTATAACTGAACTGGATATTCTCATACCATCTCTGAGGTCCTGTTGCTGACTTCCTTTTGAATGGATTGATCCGTGCCATATTCAGCGATATTTTTGGCATGGTCATACTTACTCCTTTGGTGTTGCTATTCTGGGAATGGTTTACAGATGAACTTAGATTGAAAGGACTGTTTGGCCAGGATTTTTGGAATGATATACTGGATTGTTTGGTATTGGTCATCACGCTGTTGATGTTCCTGGTATGGTTTTTATCGTAGGCAGAACTGGTAAGGTTCACACTGGCCCTGAATGAACTCGTTGGATTGGCCCTTGAATCCTGACTGTGACTCCATCCTATGGAGTAATCCCTGCTCACGCTGTACAGGCCTTCTATGTTTTTGTATCCGGTAACATTTTTAAAATACTGCAACCGCAGGTTTCCTGAAAACTTATAATTCAGCTTGTAATTGCTCCCCACACGTACACCCCAGGTCCCGTTGGTATAGATATCACCGGTAATCCTCATGTCCATGTAATCGTTCATGGCAAAATAATAACCGCCATCCCTCAGGTAAAACCCCCTGCGTTGCTCTTCACCATACTGGGGTATAAGCAGCCCGGATGTCTTTGTTTTGGAATTTGGAAAAAAACCGAATGGTATACCGAGCGGCAGGGGTACATCGGCCAGGACAATATATGCGGGTCCGGATACAATCTTATCGCCTGGCATGGAAATGGCCTTGGTTAAAGCAATGTAAAAATGGGGATGCTCGGCATCACACGTAGTATACTTACCATCTTTCAGATGGATATGTCCGTTGGCCTGCTTTTTTGTCTGCTCCGCATGCAGGTATCCCCCCTCCTGCTCTGTAATAACCTCTTCGATATATCCCTTCTGCGTCCTGAAGTTATATCTTAACAGCTTCGAATTAAATGAATTATTCTCATCTGTGAAGACAGGATTCCCGGCTATGTTACCCGACGAATCGGCAAGTCCGTGGGCTATGACCAGGTTTTCATCCATTTCATAACGAATATAATCTGCTTCAAGTACGATATCCTCATATGTAATATGGGCACCACCATATAGTTCCACAGTGCCTCCATCCAATGAAAATACAAGCGAATCAATAGCATTATAATCCACTTCCGCTGCAATGTCACTCCCTGCAGCCGCCGGAACCGGAATGGTATCCCCGGTTAAGCTATCAATCGTGAACCGGGGTGGTTCATCGAATAGAACAGAGTCGGATTGAAGGACTGAAGATTCTTCATGTCCCAGCGAATCGACCGGTAATAGTAAGCTATCTGTCAAAGCTCGGACATCAACAGCATCCAGAGAATCAGGCTGTTGCGCATACAATAATCTACTGGCGGAAACAGTTAGTAAGATGATGAAAAATATCTTAATATGGTCGTAGTGCAATCTGAATAAACTTATAATTTTGTACAGGTTGTCCTCTGATACCCGGACTAACCAGGTATTACGTGGTATACATGCTAAATGCAAAGGTAATGCCAATAAATATAAAACGGTCATTTCAGACAATTCTTGTTTCAACATTATTGACTTTCTGTTGCACATTATTTGCAGCAGGCAGTGGTGACAATGGTGTGGGCAAGAGAATCCGGACCATTGTGATCGATGCCGGACATGGTGGTAAGGATCCTGGAGCTGTAGGTAAAATAGCAAAGGAGAAAGACCTTGCCCTTGCCATTGCGCTCAAGGTGGGTCATTATGTGGAGGAGAACATGAAGGATGTAAGTGTTATTTATACCAGGAAGAGCGATGTTGCTGTTGATCTCTGGAAACGTGCAGAAATAGCCAACGAAGCTGAAGCCGACCTGTTCATTTCCATCCATGTGAATGCCCATACGCGTACATCCGCCCGTGGTACCCTTACCCTGGTTCTTGGCCAGCATCGTTCAGATGAGAATTTTGATGTGGCTGTCAGGGAAAATTCTGTGATCCTGCTCGAAGAGGATTATAAAACCATCTATGAAGGCTTCAACCCTGAATCGACCGAATCCTATATTATGTTTTCTTTGATGCAAAAAACATATTTCAAGCAGAGCATAGAATTTGGTGCTTTCGTTCAGAAACAATTCAAGGAGAGGGCTCAGCGAAGGGACTTTGGTGTTCGCGAGCAGGGACTCCTGGTCCTGGCGCAAACCTCCATGCCGGGTGTATTGATCGAAACAGGATTTATTTCCAATGCGGAGGAAGAAAAATACCTTATGACTGAGTACGGACAGGACGTCATTGCATCGGCCATATACCGCGGTTTCAGGGAATATAAGGAAGAAATTGACCGCCGCAGTAACTTCTCTTCAGTGGTCAGGGAAGAGTCCGTAATTGAGAAGGCACCCGGGGTTGAAGTTCAACCTGCAGTACTCCCGGCAAACCAGGTCGTATTCAGCATCCAGATTGCCTCTTCAAAAAACAAAATATCCACCGATCCGTCTTCTTTTAAAGGTCAGAAGGAAGTGATGGTGGTGCAGGATGGAAGATGGTTTAAATATATAGTGGGTCAGGAAGTAAGCTACCGCAAAGCCCTTGACAGGTGCCTGGTAGTAAAGGATGATTTTCCGGATGCGTTCGTGGTGGCTTTAAAAAATGGAAAACTCATCCCTCTGAATGATGCCATTATTGAAATCAACAGGTAACATGAAGATCAGCAGTGAAGCAAAAGTAGGGGTCATAGGCATTGCAACCATCGCCATCCTCATCTGGGGGATTAATTACCTGAAGGGTAAAAACATCCTCAGCAGTACTTACACCCTTCATGCATTTTATAACCATGCAGGCGGACTTGAATCCACTGCACCTGTACTTATGAACGGTGTAAAAATAGGTTTCGTGAATGAAGTCCAGCTCCTTCCGGGAGAGATCCCTCCCATCAAAACAGTCCTGAGTATCGATAAAGCATACCCCATCCGGAAGGATTCTCGAGCAGAATTATACAGTGCTGATCTGCTGGGGACAAAGGCCATCAGGATATCTTCATCGGAAAACGAACGATACTTTAAGGACAACGATACCATCCTGACTTCGGTGAAGCCGGATTTACTTACCGCCCTGCAGGCTCAGATCATTCCTGTGATGCAGCAGATCAACACCCTTGCTGTTTCGCTCGACACGCTTGCTCATAGACTGGATACGCTTTTGGGTTCAGAAACGACCAGGGAGACCATGCAGCACCTCTCCTCCATTTCAAAGTCCCTCAAGACTTCCCTGGATACGGGAGGCGCTCTGGATCAGAGCTTCAGGAATATGGAGTCATTCTCAGCCATGTTAAAAGCCCAACAGGATGAGATGGCCTCACTAATCCGGCATTTAAACTCCATCAGCCAATCTGTGGACAGTTCAGGTATAGATCAGCTCGCTGAAAAGCTGCTCTCGGTTACCAACCAGTTCGATATTCTCCTTGAACACATCAACTCAGGAGAAGGAAATGCTGGCAAATTAATTTACTCTGACAGTCTTTACCTGAATATGGAAATCCTCATCTCAGATCTTGATAAACTGGTCAGGGACCTGAATGAAAATCCACAGGATTATGTTCAGATTTCACTGTTTGGAAAATCGAAAAAGGATAATCAGTGATCTTGAAGAGAATAAACATTCATCTTTTTTGACCATTTAGCATTTTCTATTGACCAATGTGCCTCAATCTCGGACATCTGCATTAAACCAAATATTGAATTGGGTCAGCTAAAGGTTTAAATTACAATTTATTAAGATTATTTTAGGAATAAATTTAGGTATAGTCTTGATTATCAAATAAATAAAAAATATCATTTTTTTTTCAATCTATAAAGAATTGACCTTAAAACTGATATAGTTATTCTGAGATTTTTAAGTGAATTTGAATTTTTTTTCTACTTTTTTTTCACAATCTTTGCTTAAGGGAATCCCGAAAGCTTTTAACATATTAACCTGAACCTAAAACCGACGTTTGCAATGCATGAACGTGTCTGGAACAATTGTCTGAATGTAATCAAAGACAACGTCCCTTCAATAAGTTATCGTACTTGGTTTGAGCCTATTGTTCCACTGAAGCTTGACAATGATGTATTAACCATTCAAGTTCCCAGCCCTTTCTTTTACGAATATCTTGAAGAACAGTATATTGATATCCTTCGCAAAGTAGTTAAGAAAGAGTTAGGCCCGGACGCCAAGCTGGAGTATAATGTGGTGATGCAGAATAACTCGTACAGCAACAGCAAACCCTATACGGTCAGGTTTCCGGCTAAGAACAATAAGGAAATCAAGAATATTCCGGTCACCATTCCCATGGACAACACACAAAACACCATTAGAAATCCATTTGTGATTCCGGGATTAAAAAAGCTGGAAATTGATCCCAGGCTAAATCCGGAAAACTCCTTTGAAAATTTCATTGAAGGTGAATGCAACAGGCTTGCAAGATCGGCCGGATACGCAGTAGCAAAAAATCCCGGAGGTACAGCTTTTAATCCACTCCTTATCTATGGTGAGAGCGGATTGGGCAAAACACACCTGGCGCAGGCTATTGGCATAGAAGTAAAAGAGTTATTTGCTGAAAAAACGGTTCTTTATGTCAATGCCAATAAATTCCAGACACAATTTGTGGATGCCATCAGGAACAACAACAAGAATGACTTTCTCCATTTCTACCAGATGATCGATGTGCTGATTATCGATGATGTGCATGAATTTGCAGGAAAGGAAAAAACACAGGACACATTTTTCCATATCTTCAACCACCTTCACCAGAGCGGTAAACAACTGATTCTGACTTCCGACAAGCCTCCGGTTGAATTGCAGGGTATGGAGTCCAGGCTTTTGAGCAGATTTAAGTGGGGCCTTTCCGCTGATCTGCAGGCTCCTGACTTTGAAACACGGATGGCCATCCTGAAAAAGAAAACATACAATGACGGGATTGTCCTGCCGGAAGAGGTGCTGGAGTATATTTCAACTCACATTTCCGACAACATCCGGGAATTGGAAGGCGCACTGATCTCACTGCTTGCTCAATCAACCCTGAATAAGAAAGAGATCACCCTGGATCTGACCAAGGAGATGATTGATAAGCTCATTAAGAGCACCAAGCGTGAGATTTCCATCGATTATATCCAGAAAGTGGTTTGTAATTATTACAACATCGGACTGGAACAACTTCAGTCAAAAACACGCAAACGGGAGATTGTCCAGGCCAGACAGGTGGCCATGTTCTTTTCCAAGTCGCTTACAAAATCCTCCCTTGCAACCATTGGATCCCAGATTGGAGGAAAGGATCATGCAACCGTTCTCCATGCATGTAAAACAGTGAACAATCTGATTGAAACAGATAAACGGTTTCGACTACAGGTCGACGAAATCGAAAAAAAGTTAAAAATGTAACAACAACGAAAACAGGTTCCGGGGGGACCTGTTTTTTTTTAACCCATAGGTCTGAATGCACTTTTTAATCCTCTGCATACTCTCTTCCACTGGCATTTTTATAATTTTCAAATCCATTGACCGGTTCGGCATTCCCTCATTCCCTGTTATTGTGATCAATTACCTGGTTGCCGCCCTTCTGGGATTTCTTATAAACCCTCAGCAGGTAAGCGTATCCACCATCAGGAAAATGGACTGGCTTCCTATAAGCTTGATCATCGGCGTGTTGTTCATCATTTTGTTTTTTATTATCGCATTTTCCACCCGGAAAGCCGGGATTTCGGTTACCACTGTTGCCAGCAAAATGTCGGTAATATTTCCCATCCTCCTTTCACTGATCATTGATCCTTCCGACCAGTTAACTATGGTTAAAACAGCTGCGATCATCTGCACCCTCAGTGGTGTGGCAATGACTGTATATAAACCCCGTCAGGGCTCCCTTGATCGGGCGGCTATTTACATCCCTTTAATCCTGTTTGTTGGAATGGGATTTGTTGACTCACTGGTAAAATATGCACAGCATCATTATGTATGCGATAGTGATACAGCTCTTTTTAGCGCAATTCTCTTCCTTAATGCCTTCTTAACGGGGATCGCTATTCTGGTCTTTTATCCTAAGTATCATCGCAGATTCCTCAATCCGGCCATCTGGGGATGGGGATTACTGCTGGGTAGTGTCAACTTCGGCTCTATCTTTTTCCTCGTTCGCGCCCTGAATTTTATATCTCCTGCAGGTTCAGGTGTAAACGGTTCGGCAATTTTCGGAGTAAACAATATTGGCATTGTGGGGCTCAGTGTGCTCATAGGACTATGGGTCTTCAGAGAGCGTCTGCTGCCACTCAACTGGTTGGGCATCATTCTTTCAGCTGTTGCCCTTATTCTTTTTACCCTGGGTTAAATGAACGATCTGTTTAAAACCATACAATCACCATCAGAAGGCCTCTATAAAGATAAGGGCAGTAAATTCCTGGCTTTTGCCTTTCCCGTGGGCTCTGAAAACATCATCAAGGCACAAATCACAGATTTGCAAAAGCATTATCACGATGCGCGTCATCATTGTTTCGCATGGCGGCTGGGAGAAGATATGGATCGTTACAGGGTAAATGATGATGGGGAACCTTCTGGCTCTGCAGGGAAACCCATATTTGGACAGATCCAGTCGAGGGACCTTACCGATGTACTGGTGGTGGTGGTTCGCTATTTTGGTGGCAAATTACTGGGTGTGGGTGGTTTGATCAATGCTTACAGGTCTGCTGCATCCGACGCACTGGACCGGGCCTGTATCATTGAGTTGAAAGTATATAGCCGCCTGAAACTGGAATTCGAATATACTCAGATGAATTCGGTGATGAAAGTAATCAAAGACTTTCAGCTGGGGTTTGATGACCGGCAGTTTGATCTGAGGTGCTCGCTTATATTAAACATTTGGAAACGCACAGAGATCCAGGTTTTGGACAGGTTTTCAACAATTGAAGGATGCAGGGTAGTTGAATTGGATTGAATGGAAGTTTTAAGATATTATAAACATTCCGGATCGTCCAACAGACACTATATTATATTTGTAATAAATCATACTAACTGGAAAATTTTTACGGATGAAAAACAAAAATCTCGTTTCAATCACAGATTTCACCAAGGAGGAATATCTGCGGATCCTGGAACTGGCTGAAGGGTTTGAAAAACAACCCAGGCAGGATATCCTGAACGGATTTGTGATCTCAACCCTTTTCTTTGAGCCCTCAACAAGAACCCGGTTAAGTTTTGAAACGGCCATCAATGGCCTGGGTGGAAGGGTCATAGGTTTCAGTGATTCAGGCGCTACCAGCGCATCCAAAGGAGAAACCCTGCATGACACCATTAAAATGGTGAGTAATTATGCCGATCTGATTGTTATGCGTCATCCACTTGAAGGCAGTGCCAGGCTAGCAAGTGAAGTCTCTTCCGTACCCATCGTTAATGCCGGAGATGGCGCCAATCAACACCCCACCCAAACCCTGCTGGACATGTATTCCATTCTGAAGACCCAGGGCACACTCACTAACCTGAAGATCTTCATGGTTGGAGACCTGAAGTATGGCCGTACGGTGCATTCCCTGCTCCAGGCCATGTCCAAATTCAATGCCACTTTCTATTTTATCTCTCCGGATGAATTGATGATGCCGGACACCTATAAGATCCAACTGGATAAAATCGGATTGAACTATCACGAAGGAAAAGATCTAACTGAATTCTTAACAGAGGCAGACATCATTTATATGACCCGGGTACAACAGGAGCGATTTACCGATCCTATTGAATATGAGAGGGTTAAAAATGCCTATATCCTTCGGAGAAGTATGCTCGAAGGAACCAAGAAGACCATGAAGGTCCTTCATCCCCTCCCCAGGGTGAACGAAATTCATACAGATGTGGATGATAGTCCGCATGCCTACTACTTTGACCAGGCCAGGAATGGTGTATTCGTGCGCATGGCAATCCTCAGTTCCATATTAGGAGTGAAGTAATTACTTGATTAATCGAATAGAATTTTGACAGATGAAAGATAAACAACTATCAGTCAGCGCGATAAGAGAAGGAACCGTGATCGACCATATACCGGCTTCTGTATTATTCAAAGTGGTCTCCATTCTGAACCTGGATAAACTGGATACCATGATCACCATCGGAAACAGCCTGGGAAGTAAGAAACTGGGGAAGAAAGGGATTATCAAGTTATCCGAGGTGTTTTTCCAGGACAATGATATCAATAAAATAGCACTGGTGGCCCCCAGTGCAAAATTGAATATCATCCGCAATTACGAAGTAGTGGAAAAGAGAGTGGTTGCTATCCCTGATGTGATTGTGGATATCGTTAAATGTGTGAATCCTAAATGCATCACCAATAACGAAGAGGTGAGTACAAAGTTCGATGTGGTTTCAAAATCGGAGGTGAAGCTTAAATGCCACTATTGCGAAAAGATCACCAACCAGGATAATATAGAAATCATCTGATCCTATCGTACGCTTTTACCAGCAACTCATCCCTGCGAATCCTTCTGAACGCCAGGTATATCAGGATGATGGCTATGGCTGGAAGAACAATTCTCCATTGATGGATGGTCTGCAGTCCGTCAAACTTCATCCTGATAAAGTAGATATAATAAAATACCAGAACTACCATCCCGGCATTGAGCAGCATCAGAAAAACACAGAGGCGCATCTGTCTTACCCGGTTCTTATAGGAGAAGATAGTTAAGAAAATCAGTACGGCCACCAGGATAAAAAACAGGGTCAGCGGCCAGGTTGCCACATCCATTTTCATCCCTTCCATGTCGAAAACTCCTGAATTCTTCAGAATAAGCTCCCCTCCTTCCAGTGTGATCAGCGCCAGTGGTCCGGTAAACAGGAATAAAGAAAGGAAAAAGACCCCCAGCAAGTAGAGGGTCTGTGATCGTTGCAACATGGCCTGCAGCGTTTAATTTCCACCCAGGATCAGGGGCATTCCATCATCCCCGCTTCCAATCACAACTACTTTGCTGTTGGGTGAGCTGGCCAGTTCCAGGGTTGCATCAATACCCTTCTGTTGCAGTATGCGGTCGGTAAGGGAGGCACTGATGATGCGGTTATAATCTGCGATCCCCTGGGCCTCAATCCTCTTTCTTTGAGCTTCACTCTCTTCCCTGTCCAGTCTGAACTGGTAAGCCAGTGCTTCCTGCTGTTGCTCTAACTTGCTTTCAATGGCCTGCTTGATCGTGCCGGGCAAAGTTATGGAACGGATCAGCAGATCCTTCATCTCAATGTTCTTTAGCTTCAACGCTTCCCGGGTAGTTTTAATAATAGCGGCCTCTACCTCGCTGCGTTTGGTGGAGTATATCTCTTCCGCAGAATAACGACCGGTCACTGCCCTTACAGATGACCTTACGTTAGGTGTCACCATCACATTAACATAATTGACACCAATGCTTTCGTGGAGATGACCGATTTTTTCATAAAAAGGATTGAAAATGATGGTCACATCCACATTGATAGAGAGTCCACCTTTGTCAAGAACGTCCATGGTCTCCTCGCTCTTCTGTTCCCTCACATCATAGCGGATCAAGTCATTCCAGGGTGCAATGATGTGGAATCCGGGAATGAAAATATTCTCCTTATCAAGTCCGGCACCAAATTTCTTAAAAATGACCGCACGTTCCCCTGGCTTAAGAACAAAAAACATCTGACTGCCAAAGATAAGCAACAGCACCACAAGGGCCACCACGCTTACAACTACATATTGCATTTTTTTCATAACTATGGAATTTTGTTTTGTGTGTAAGTATTTTCCATGAGGCTGTAAAAATACACTATTTTTATTGAAAATGTTGCAAAAGAGGCTCAATGGACACTATTTCACCTACAGACCTGATATTAAATCCTGACGGAAGCATATATCACCTTCATCTTTTACCCGGTGATATATCCGATACCATCATTCTTGTAGGTGATCCTGGACGGGTAACCCAGGTATCCTCCCATTTTGACAGTGTGGAAATTCAGAAAGAAAACCGTGAGTTTGTCACCCACACAGGTACGTATAAAGGAAAGCGCATCAGTGTACTCTCAACCGGGATCGGTACAGATAACATCGATATTGTCCTCAACGAACTGGATGCACTTGTGAATGTGGACCTTGGAAACCGGACGATCAGGACCAGCCATAAACATCTGAAATTGATCCGGATCGGGACCAGTGGTGCCCTTCATTCGGATATTCCGGCAGGATCTGAAATTGTATCGCATGTTGCAGGAGGATTTGACGGATTGTACTACTTTTACCAGGATAACAAAGGCGTTTCCATCCCAGAATTATCAGAGGCATTCATAAATTACACCGGGTGGACAAAAAACCTGTCTGATCCGTATTTTACAGAAGGATCTGAACAACTGATCAATCTTTTTTCCAGACCAGATCAATTCTGCGGAATTACCCTTTCAACACCTGGCTTTTATGCCCCACAGGTCCGTTCCCTCCGTCTTTCCCCATTTGATGAAGACCTGATCCGGAAAATAGGATCTTTCAGTTTCAATGGAATGCGCGTCAATAATTTCGAAATGGAGAGCTCCGCGCTATATGCACTATCTGCAATGCTCGGACACGAAGCAATTACAATCTGTGTGGCCATCGCAAACCGTGTTACAAAAGATTTCCTGGAGGACTACAAACCGCCTGTGGATAATTTGATAAAAATGGTCCTTGAAAAACTGGTGTTGAATGACCGGTCATAGCCATAAAGAACTTGAAGCTTTGATGAGACTGCTGGAGGATCCCGACAGTCAGATTTTCGGTACAGTAGCAGATCGCCTCATTGAATTGGGCGAAGAAGTTGTTCTGCCGCTTGAAAAACGCTGGGAAGCAACACTCAAACCCGATTTGCAGGAAAAAATCGAGAATGTGATCAAGCAAATCCAATTCAATATCCTGGCACGTGATATGGAGGCCTGGAAAACTTCGGGGGGAAGTGACCTTCTCTATGGCGCTTATTTTGTAGCACGATTCCAGTACCCTGATCTTGGATTTGATCCTATCAATGAAATGATCGAGAAGATCAAACGGGATATCTGGCTTGAACTCAACAACGAGTTAACAGCCCTTGAGAAAGTGAAGGTGATCAACTACTTCATGTATGACATCCACAAGTTTGCTAAGAGCCTTAAAATAGCCCATACTCCCCAGCTATATCTGATCAACCATGTCATTGATACTCACAAGGGCAGTCCCGTGCTACTGGGTTTGATTTATGCCGAACTTGCAAGAAGGCTGAACCTTCCCATATTCGGAGTAAACCTTCCACGGAATTTCGTACTGTGCTATTATGACCAGGATTTCCAGGATGATCCCAACGGTATTCTTTTCTATATCAATCCTTCAGACAACGGGGAAGTTCTGGGACTGAGAGAGTTAAGGCACTTTTTAAGTCAGCTGAAAATCGAAGAGAAGGAGTTTTACTACAAGCCCTGTTCCAATGTTGATATCATTGAGCGCCTGGTTATAAACCTTCAGTACGCGTATGACCGATCGGGACAGCCCGATAAAGCAGCTATGTTGAAGCAGCTGTTTCGCAGCAAGTAAAAGCACTATTTGTAGTAATTCCTGTACCAGTCGACGAATTTCCGAATACCTTCTTCAACCGGGGTGTTTGGACTATAACCGTAGTCATTTACCAGGGCAGAGACATCGGCCCAGGTCTTTTCCACATCACCGGGTTGAATGGGCATCATCTCCCTGGTCGCTTTCCTCCCAACAGCTTGTTCAATAGCTTCAATAAAGTCATTCAGTTTTACAGGACCGCTGTTTCCGATGTTATAAATCCTGTATGGTGCTGAAGAAACCGATGGATCGGGTGATGCAGGATCCCAGCCTTCTGCCGGTCCGGGTGGGGATTGTATAACCATTTGTTCGATCCCTCCCACAATATCGTCTACGTAGGTGAAATCCCGTTCCATCTTACCATGGTTAAAAACCTGGATAGGTTTGCCTTCAATGATTGCTTTCGTAAATAAGAACAATGCCATATCCGGTCGCCCCCAGGGACCGTAAACGGTAAAGAAACGCAGTCCGATGGTAGGTATACCAAAAAGATGGCTGTAAGCATGAGCCATCAGTTCATTGCTTTTCTTACTGACAGCATACAAACTTACCGGATGATCCACATTGGAGCTGACAGAAAAGGGCATCAGCTTGTTTAACCCGTATACGCTTGAACTGCTTGCGTAAATCAGGTTGTCAACCGGATGGTGCCTGCAGGCCTCCAGCACATTCAGGAAACCTGTTATATTACAATCAATATAGGCCTGGGGATTGGTAAGGCTATAACGGACTCCTGCCTGGGCGGCAAGATTTACCACCACATCGAAGCTGCTATTCGCAAATAGCTCATGGAGTGCATCTCTGTCTTCGAGTTGGAGCTGAATAAATTGATAATTATCGGATATACTACTGGATACAAGCTGGTTATAAGAAATTTTATCCGGGGATATGCCTGACTGTTTAAGCCTTGCATATTTCAGTTCTACATCATAGTAATCGTTAATGTTGTCCAGACCGGTGACATGGAACCCAAGATCAACCAGTTTCCTGGCAAGGTGGAACCCGATAAATCCTGCTGTTCCTGTTACAAGTACCCGCTTCATCACTTGGCATAGCTTATGGCACGGGTTTCTCTGATCACGGTGATCTTCACCTGTCCCGGATAGGTCATTTCATCCTGGATCTTACGTGCAATGTCAAAGGAAAGACTCTCCGCATCCTTATCCGACACCTTTTCGCTTCCCACGATAACCCTGAGTTCACGCCCTGCCTGGATTGCATATGTTTTCAATACACCCGGGTAAGACAATGCCATTGCTTCCAGCTCCTTCAGCCGTTTGATATAGGACTCTACCACTTCTCGACGGGCTCCGGGTCTCGCTCCTGAAATGGCATCACAGACCTGGACAACAGGAGCCAGCAAGGTGGTCATCTCAACCTCATCATGGTGGGATCCGATGGCATTGCAAACTTCGGCTTTCTCTTTGTACCTCTCAGCCAGTTTCATTCCAAACACTGCATGTGGTATTTCCGGCTCATCGTCGGGCACCTTCCCAATGTCGTGCAGCAATCCGGCCCGCCTGGCAAGTTTTGCATTCAATCCCAGTTCCGTTGCCATGATTGCACATAGATTGGATACTTCCCGGGAATGCTTCAGCAGGTTCTGACCATAAGAAGAACGGTACTTCATTTTGCCCACCATTCGTGTGAGTTCAGGATGCAGTCCATGAATACCAAGGTCAATGGCAGTGCGCTTACCCACCTCAACAATCTCCTCTTCAATTTGTTTCCGGGTTTTGGCCACGACTTCTTCAATCCTGGCAGGATGTATCCTTCCGTCGGTTACCAGCTGATGCAGGGATAACCTGGCTACTTCCCTTCTGACAGGATCAAATGCTGACAGGATGATGGCTTCCGGGGTATCATCCACGATCACTTCCACTCCGGTGGCTGCCTCAAGGGCCCGAATATTCCGTCCTTCGCGGCCAATGATCCGACCTTTTAGCTCATCCGATTCAATGTGAAATACAGTCACAGCATTTTCAATGGCCGTCTCACTGGCCACCCGCTGGATGGTTTTGATTACAATGTTCTTAGCCTCTTTATTTGCCGTCATCTTCGCCTCATCAACAATTTCATTGATAAGGGACATGGCCTCGGTCCTGGCTTCCTCTTTCAAGGATTCTACAAGTTGTGACTTGGCTTCTTCCGCAGAAAAACCCGAGATGGTTTCAAGCTGTTCCACCTGCATCCGGTGTGATCTTTCCAGTTCCTCTCTCTTTTTTTCTACAATGTCAAGTTGTACACTGAGGTTTTCACGAACGGTATCCATTTCATGATTTTTCCTCTGCACATCTTCATGCTTCTGGGAAATGGAAAACTCCTTCTGTTTTACCTCATTCTCACGCTGATTCAGCTTACTATTCTTCTCATTGATGACCTTTTCATGTTCCTCCTTTAACTGAAGGAATTTCTCCTTGGCCTGCAGTATCTTCTGCTGCTTAATCATCTCGGCTTCACCTTCAGCCTCTCTAATAACGTTGTTGCTCTTCTTTTTCACCACTGTGTTGAAAACGAAAAATGCAACACCTGTCCCCACCAGCAACGAAACTCCTCCGATCACAAGATACAGGACCATAGGTGTCTGTAACACCAATAATTGCATTAACAGTTCCATAGGTTGTTCATTTTAGACAATAAAAAACCCGCATCCTTCTTCAAAACTTTATAAAACCCCAATATGTCATGGGAGGAACTGCCAGATCATATCGAGTGTCCAATGACCGAACGTATCAGTATCCCGGCTAACCGGGATTTTGGCCTGCTCTTTACAACCCGAGCTTGGTTCCAATGTAATAAATGTTGAGTTTCAAAAATAATTGAAGAAACAATGCGGGCAAACTCTTAATATGTATAAGAACGCTATTACTCTTTATTTAATAAATTATCCAGTTCACTACTTAAAACTCCTAACTCCTCTTCCAAAGATACAACATTTTGTTGATGTTCGCAATCTAGTAGATTTATCACAAATTGAAGTGCAGCCATGGCCATAAAGTCCTGAGCATCCTTGTCCGTATATCTCTGTTTGTACTGTAAGACCTTACCATTAATTAAACTGGCTGCTTTTCTAATCTTCTCCTCGTCCTCCCGTTTTATCTTCAGCGGATAAAACCGTTCTGCAATCTGAACCTTTATGGAAAGCGGCTTATCCATAATCCACACATTATTTGTTTAAAAGAGCAATACACTTGTCAATCTCCCGCACAATTCTATTTATTCGTATCCTGGCGTCGTGTGTATCTTCACTGTCGGCCATGATACTTTTAACCAGCGACAACTGCTGATTTTTTTGTTCCAATTCATCAATCAATGACTGTTTTTGCTGAACCACTTGTTGGAGTTCCTCATTCTTATGCTTCAACCGATGATTTTCGTCCTGATGCTCACGCATTCGGATTTTCAC
Organism: Bacteroidales bacterium; assembly: GCA_023138875.1. GTDB lineage: Bacteria > Bacteroidota > Bacteroidia > Bacteroidales. Next base: position 46,780 of record JAGLOO010000047.1, on the reverse strand, counting down.
CGATTGAATTTTCTCCTTGATTCCTTCCAGTATTTCAACCTTTTCAACACTCATTCAATAGAGATATAATTAATACAAATATAGAATTATTTTAATAATAATAAATGACAGATGTTTCCAAATCAGGCATAAAACTCTAGCTTTGGGAATTTATATTCAGAAGAAAGACCATGTGTAGACTGATACTGATTCTTCTATCCCAAATCATTATATTACAGGTACCTGGACAGAGCGAAATATCATTCCGCCCACCATTAGAAATCCCCATGTATCTCTCAGGTAACTTTGGTGAGATTCGTTCTGATCACTTTCATTCAGGTATCGATATAAAAACCCAGGGGGTCACCGGTCACCATATCTATTCCATTGAAAGCGGATATGTTTCCAGGATAAAAGTCCAGGCGAACGGTTACGGAAAATCGATCTACATAGCACATCCAAATGGATATACTTCGGTATATGGTCACCTTGACCGCTTCCGGCCAGATATTGCAGCATATGTGAAAAGTATTCAATACCAGCGCAGGTCCCATGGAGTAGATATCTATCTGAAACCTGATCGCTTCCATCAGGAAAAGGGGGAGTTTATTGCCTATTCAGGAAACACCGGAAGCTCTTCAGGTCCACATCTCCATTTTGAAATCCGCACTTCAGGAAATCAACATCCCACCAATGTTCTTAAGTATAACTTTGACATTGTGGACCGTGTTGCTCCCAGATTCCTTTCACTGCATGTCTATCCCACGAGCAACGGAAGTCAGGTGAACGGATCAGCGGAGAAGCTAATTTCTAAGGTGGTTTCAGAGAATGGATGCTACACCCTGCCATCCGGTGCAGTGATCGATGCATCCGGAACCCTCGGATTTGGAGTTGAAGTATTTGATTATCTGAATGGATCATCAAACCGGTGTGGTGTATACACCCTGCAACTATTCGTGGATGATGAATTGACTTACAGCCATGTGATGAATGAGTTTTCATTTTCCGAAACCCGGTATATTAATGCACACATTGATTATGGTGAAAGGATCCGATCCGGAACCAAGGTACACCGCCTCCTGCGTCTTCCAAATGACCGGATGCGAATATACGGTCAGCTTATTCAGAACGGGATCCTGGATATGGAAGAAAACAGGATATATAACATCCGGGTAGTGGCCACCGATGTGACTGGAAACCGGTCAGAGCTCAAATTCCAGGTAACCGGAAAAAGAGAGGTATTACCAGTGGACCCACCTCATCACAACTATGTAAAGATCATGAAATATGATGAACCAAACAGGTTTGACCAAGGTAGAGTGACTGTGGAAATACCGGTCAATGCCCTGTACCAGGACCTGGAATTCAGGTATGCGACATCACCCCGGACAAATGGAACACTGACCGATATCTTCCATATACACACACCTGAAACCCCGGTTCACCTGCCCTATATCCTCTCCATTAAAGCCGAGGGTATGGAGACCTCACTCCTTAACAAACTGTTGCTTATTACTTATGATAATGAAGATGTAGTATCATCTGCCGGAGGTGAATATCGAAACGGAGCAGTGGTGGCCAGCCTGAGAAGCTTCGGGAGTTATGCCATATCCGTTGATACAATTGCTCCGGAGATCATTCCGCTGAATGGATCTGCAGCCAGTGATCTTTCAGGTAAGAAAGCGCTGAAATTTACCATACGCGATGATCTTTCCGGAATTGAAAAATACGAAGGCTATATCGACAACGGCTGGGCCCTGTTTGAATTTGATCCAAAGAATAATCTTCTTACCTATACCTTTGACAGTGAAAAAACAGCCCGCAACACCACCCATGAACTGGAACTCTATGTTTCTGATGCGAAGGGAAATGTAAATCTATTTCACACTACTTATACATGGTAGAAACCTTGCCATGACTGATATGTACACAGTAACCGGACTAATGTCGGGATCATCCCTGGATGGTGTTGACCTGGCCTGTTGCGAGTTCTCCAGGGATGGGTCTGGGTGGAGGTTCAGGATCATTGCAGCAGAAACCCTCCCTTATCCTGTTGATACCAGGGATAAGCTCGAACAGGCATGCAAATGGAGCATGGAGAAAATTGATAAGCTAAATATTGAATTAGGGGAGTTTTTTGCATCCCAGATCAATCAATTCCACTCCATTCACAACCTTGCCCCGGACCTTATCTCATCACACGGACATACCATCCTGCACGAACCAGATAAAGGAATTACTTACCAGGCAGGCCATGGTGGGATCATGGCGGAAAAAACCGGATTGACAGTGGTCAATGATTTCAGAAAGGAAGATGTAGCACAGGGAGGAGAGGGAGCACCACTTGTACCCGTGGGTGACAGGTTACTTTTTGGCAACTATGATGCATGCCTGAACCTGGGCGGATTTGCCAATATCTCCTATGAAGACAAGTTCAACCAGAGAATTGCTTATGATGTCTGTCCGGCGAACATGGCCTTAAACCGGATTGCAGGATTAATGGGCCTCGACTACGATCATAATGGATCCATTGCACGGCAGGGCCATGTGCATACAGGTTTACTCAATACCCTGAATAACCTGGACTACTACAGTACCCATCCTCCAAAATCTTTGGGTAGAGAATGGTTCCTGGATACTTTCCTGCCTGAGATTGACAAAGAAAACCTGCCCATTAGTGACCGGATGGCCACCCTTGTGGAACATATTGCCATACAGATTTCCTCCGCAATAAACTCGTCCGGGATAGATTCGGTGCTTGCATCAGGGGGAGGTGCGTTGAACCAAATGCTGATGGAGAGGTTACAGAATCATGCAGAAGCCCGGATACGCATACCTGATGATCTGCTGGTTCAGTTTAAAGAAGCGCTGGTATTTGCATTGCTTGGTTTATTAAGGATGCTGGGTGATATCAATTGCCTTGCCAGTGCTACCGGTGGCAAAAGTGATCTTTCCGCCGGAATCATTCACGAAAACAAAAAATAAATAACACCATGAACAACTTTATTGCCTACAATCCTACAAAGCTTCACTTTGGTAGTGGAGTAGTAAACGACCTTGGAATCAATGCATCACAACTTGGAAAACACGCCCTTCTGGTGTATGGAGGGGGTTCTGTCCTGCGGAACGGCAGCTACTCAGACACCCTTAAACAGCTGGAGGAACAAGGTATCGGTGTTACAGAAATCAGTGGGATCAAACCAAATCCGGCGGTGGATGATGTGAAGGAAGCAGTAAAAACCGGACAGGAAGCAGGCGTGGATATGGTTGTCGCTGTAGGAGGAGCAAGTGTGATCGACTCGGCAAAGATCATTGCCATTTGTATTCCAGATGATTGTGATGCCTGGAAGGTAATGACCGGCAAGCATGAACCTTCCGGGGCTTTGCCGATCATTGCTGTACTCACACTGGCTGCAACGGGAACCGAAATGAATGCAATAGCCGTACTTCAAAACCATGAGACCAGGGAGAAAATCGGTTTTAAAAATGACCTTCTGTATCCCGCCCATTCTTTCCTTGATCCAACCTATACACTTTCAGTTCCTTCAAACTACACTGCATTTGGTACTGTGGACCTGATTGCCCATAGCCTGGAAGCCTGGTTTGGGGAGGGGGATGCATCCCTGTCTGATCGATTTGTTGTATCCATTATCAGGGAGGCCCTGGAATACGGCCCTGCCCTGATGAACGATACCGGAAATTATGACCTCAGGGCAAGGATCATGTGGGCTGCTACCAATGCCCTGAATAACCTGACCATATATGGCAGATCTTCAGGCGACTGGGGCGTACATGCACTGGGACATGTGCTCTCTTTCCTTTACGACACACCACACGGCGCAACCCTTTCCATCCTGTACCCGGCCTGGATGAAAGTAATGAAAATGAGGGCAAAAAACAGGATTGAGCAACTGGGCCTTGAGTTATTTGGAAAATCCGATGTGGATGAGACCATTAAGGAGTTTAAGGCTTACTTTTCTTTGCTTGGAAGTCCGGTGAAATGCGCTGATGCCGGCATTGATGCATCACACCGAAATGAGATCCTCGAATTGATGAATAAGAACCATGCCGAAGGAATCCACCACAAACTTTCTGATCCGGAACGCGAAGAGTTGCTGACATACGTGTTCTAAAAGAAAGAAAAGGGCCGTCTGGCGACATACCCTTTTCTACCTAACTAACTAAAACTACCAACTAAACTACTTCTTTTAAATAACTACAAAAATTATGCCGCAAGTATAAATACATAGCGGAAATCCCGCAAGATTTCTTATGTTATTCAATAGGATCTGTTGGTAGTTAAGGATAAAAGTGGAATCTTTAAGCCGATAATCAAAAGTCTAAAAGTTAAAAGTTGAGGGAAATATGAAAAGAGCAGTATTATTAACAGGAATCTTAATGACCTTATGGAGCAGCAACCTGCTTGGATGTACCAACTTCCTGGTAACCCCGGGAGCATCAGTGAATGGCACGGCAATGATCACTTATGCTGCCGATGCACATGTATTGTATGGAGAGTTGTATTTCAGACCGGCAGCAGATTATCCGGCAGGCACCCTGCTGGATGTGTACGAGTGGGATACCAATAAATTCCTTGGAAGGATCCCCCAGATTTCACATACCTATTCGGTGGTGGGCAACATGAATGAACATCAGGTTGCCATTGGCGAAACCACTTATGGCGGAAGAAAAGGACTGGTGGATACAACCGGAATTATCGATTACGGAAGTCTGATGTACATCACCCTTCAAAGGGCCAGAACTGCCAGGGAAGCGGTGAACATCATGGGTGAACTGGTGGCTGAACATGGTTATTGCAGCTCCGGTGAATCTTTCTCCATTGCTGATCCCAACGAAGTGTGGATCATGGAACTGATTGGCAAAGGAACCGGAATGGTTACAGAGGGCGGCAAGACCTATAATAAAAACAAAGGGGCTGTATGGGTTGCTGTCCGGATTCCTGATGGTTATGTATCGGGGCATGCCAACCAGGCCAGGATCCGGCAATTCCCACAGGATGATCCCGATAACTGCCTCTATGCTCCCGATGTAATCACGTTTGCACGCGAAAAAGAATATTATGAAGGAACCGATGAGAATTTCAGTTTTTCTGACACTTATGCACCTGTTGATTTCGGTGGAGCAAGATTTTGCGAAGTGCGTGTCTGGTCTTTCTTCAAGGAGATCAATGATGACATGGATCAATACCTTGAATATGTGAAAGGACAGGAGCTGGATAACCGGATGCCTCTTTACATCAAACCGAACCGGAAATTATCCAATGCTGACCTGATGGATTTCATGAGGGATCACCTTGAAGGTACCGAACTCGATATGACCAAGGATGCAGGAGCAGGACCTTTTGGCCTCCCCTATCGCTGGAGACCACTTACATGGGAAACTGATGGCAAAATGTATTGCAATGAAAGGGCCGCTGCCACACAGCAAACAGGATTTTCTTTTGTGGCTGAAAGCAGGTCTGTCAAACCAGATTTCCTTGGAGGGATCTTCTGGTTTGGTATTGATGATGCCGCTGCAACCACATACGTACCTATGTACTGTGGAATGACCAGGGTTCCCGATTCCTATGCTGTAGGCAACGGTGATTTGCTCACCTATTCGGAAACTTCAGCTTTCTGGACATTCAGCTTTGTCTCCAATTTCAGCTACCTCAGGTACAATGTGATGATGGAGGATGTACACAAGGTACAATCAGAGCTTGAACAAAAATTTCTTGCTGAGGTCCCCGCAATAGATGCTGCTGCTGCGGTGCTCTTTGAAACCAATCCGGAAATGGCAAGGGAATTTATCACCAACTATTCGGTCAGCATGGGAGATTACACTGTCAAAAGGTACAAAGAACTGGGACAGTTCCTGCTTGTGAAATACATTGACGGAAACATTAAAAAGGAGGAAAATGGTGAATTCCTGAGAAGTCCCGATGGGTATCCCCTGGGACCTGACCAGCCAGGGTATTCAGAGAGATGGAAAGAAATGGTAGCAAAAGATACTGGAAAGAAGTTGAGAATGCCCAAACAGGATGCCCATTAATAACAATGGGTTGTTAATAATTCTCGGTATATACTATTACTAATAGAAAAATATTTGTACTTTTGCGACCTGTAAAATCAAGGTGTAGAAAACCATAAAGTATAGAATCATGGATTTAATGAAGGTTGTAGACCAGGAATATGCTCCCCAGACTGAATTGCCCAAGTTCAGTGCCGGTGATACCATTACCGTTCACTATAAGATCAAAGAGGGAAACAAAGAGCGTATCCAGCAATTCAGGGGAGTAGTGATCCAGCGACGCGGAAAAGGGAATACAGAAACTTTCACTGTACGGAAAATGTCCGGGAACATTGGTGTAGAAAGGATCTTCCCTTCAGCATCGCCATTTATTGATAAGATTGAAATCAACAAATACGGTCGCGTAAGAAGGGCCCGCATTTTCTATTTCCGGGAGCTTACCGGTAAGAAAGCACGTATCAAGGAGAGGAAATTCCAGGTACCTGAATCAAAATAAAAACGAGGCTGTTTCGAAAGATTCAGCCTTTTTTATTTCCAGAATAAAGAAACTGCTTAATGAAGCAGAATTTAAGGGGAAACTCAGAGCTTTTCCGCTTTTTCCCTGGCCTTTTCAATGATCTCATCCGCTTTCACCTCAGCCTCACGCACCAGGTTATCCGATTGTTTCTGAGCCTGGCGCTTCAACTCTTCAGCTGCTTTCTTTGCAGCAATCTGTTTGAACGGATTATTGCCCGCTTCTTTTATAAGATTCTCTCCCTGTAGCTCAGCCTCCTTAACAAGGTCATCTCCTGCTTTCCGGGCCTGTTCAACCAACCGTTCTGCTTCAGCCTCTGCATCACTGATTATCTTCTCTGCCTTTTCACTGGCTTCATCTCGTACCTTTTCTTCCACCTTCTCCACCTCTTCAGTAATCTTCTCCTTAACCGTAGCTTTTACAGACTCCCCCGCTGATTTCAGATTCTCACTGAAGTCGGTAGTTACCTTTGGATCATTGAATGTACCGGTAATCCTTGCCTTTACCTTCACATTATCCGATTGAGGGATCTGAAATCCGGCACCGGCAGCCAGGGCTGTTATACCGCTCATCAATTCATTGGCCTCCGCTCCCAGGTCACTCTTTGCGATCTGCATATCCAGCAGATAATCCATGGTCTGGTCGATGCCATGAGAACCGGAAACCGTTATTTTTGAGTCATCAAAATCCATATCAAAAGGATCGACCATTACACGACCCTCCCTGATGGTAAATCCCAAATCCACTTCGTCCGGGGCCATATCCCTGAATTTCTCATTCTTCAGAAGCTCACTCAGGCGTACGAAAGTATTTAGATTATAAATCTGCAGTCCGCTCGTGAAAACGCGTCCCTTTGCATCGATGGAATGGTAAACAGGACTGAAGGAGGCATCCAGCAGAGAGTGATACTGCATCTTCACATTGGCGGTCCCTTTACAGTATTTAGCCATGGGTGCCAATCGTTCTACTGTCATAAACGTTTCATAGGATGCAGGGATATCCACTCCTTTCATTTCAAGTGAAACATTTACTTCCGCGAATTCCCCACGGGTGTCTACCATTCCGGTTGAAGTTACAGTTCCCTCTATAATATCCATTTTCAACTGCTCCAGGTTAGCTACACCTTCTCTTACTACCATATTCCCGAAGATATTCTCAACCAGGATCTGATCATAGATCACTTTTTTCAGATCCAGCGCCATGATGAAATCGATATTTTCCGGAATCCTCACCTGGGCCGGTTCAGCAATGGAATCTGCAGGCATTTCACTGATGACAGCAACTGAATCCTCCTCAAGCTCAGGAAGCAACTCATTTACATCAAGTAAGCCGGAAGAGATATTCAGTGATCCCGATATGGTCTGATCATCAAATATGTACGGAATGAAATTGGTAAGCTTCCCTTCCATATGCAGGTCTGAAGATCCCAGAATGAGATCCAGGGTAACCAGGTCCACAATCCTTGGATTGAAATCCAGCTCCAGTCGCTGAAGTTTTACTTCTACAGGAATTTCGGGCGCAGCCAGCCGAACCCCCTCGATAACCAGGCTGCCTGCCATATCCACCTTTTCGAACTGTTCCTGCTCGATGTAAGACAATCGCGTATCCCAGCTAAAATCTGTCTCAAGCCGGCCTTCCAGTCTAACGTCTTCCAGCGGGATCACGTCCTGGAGCGAAGCAAAGTCGATCATTCCCAGGGCCTTTCCGGCCACATGCATATCGCTGATCGGATGGGCAACATGAAGGTTCATATCGAATGGATTCCCCCCGATCAACATGTGAAATTCATTAAGGTCCACTGTGGTTTCATCCATATTTGTCCCCCTGTAATCCACATTCAGACGGATCTGTACATCGGAAACATCTTTCGGCAGGTCGGGATAAGCAAAATAGCCATCTGACACCACCAGGTTCAGGGTTGCATCGGGTAGTATTGAATCTTTCATGATTCCTGTAACACTCCCGTCCAGTTGCAGGTTTCCACTGGTCTTAAGGGTTTCAAATTCCGTCAGGTAAATAGCCGGTACCAAGGAAAGTAGTGTATGAAATGAAGTTTCCTGCGAAAAAAAGTTCAGGTCTATATCCATGGCACCATCTTCCATCAGGGAAACCACCCCTTCTGCGCCAAGTACCAGTCCGTTCAAACTGATCTGATTCTTTTGCAGGGTATAAACATTATCAACCATGTTGGCTGCAGCAATCAGATCAAGTCCAAAGCTGCCATCCCTCATATAGCGTATCCCTTCGTATTTTGCATTGATCCTGTTTATCATCATCTTCAGGGTAAGCTCGGTCTGGTCCATCGAAAAGTCTCCTGTCAGTTCCATATTATAACCCTCCAGGGATGCATCTACATCCAACATCTCATCCTTATAATATATACGTCCATCCCTGATGGCAAACCGTTTAAGGGTTAAACCCATGGATGTCCCCGATTCCGTATCAGGACCCTTCATAGTGTCTACCTCCACATCACCGTCTTCAATCTCTGTCTCCGGAACAATATCCCAGTTGGCCGTACCATCCTCAAGGACAATTCCGTTGATCAGGGGCCGATCCAGCAAGATCGACTTTACCTGCAGATTCTTGCGGATAGCACTGAAGGGATTTACCCTGAATTCGAACCGTTTCAAACCCACCAGGGTGTCGCCCTTAAAAGGCTCCACTCCAACCACCGAAACCTGGTGAAGGTTTATACTCAGGTCAGGGAATCCCCTGATCATAGAGATCCCGAACCTGGACCAGTCCACCGTCGCATAGACATTCTGGTTGACCTGCTCTTTCACAAATGCCTCAATCTTCGATTTAAACAGAATGGGCAGGGTGATCAGCAAAATGAATATTGCACCAATGGTAATTAGCAAGATCCTGAGGAATTTCTTCATAACAACCGGTTTTAAACAAATATATGAAAGGAACGTAAAATATGGGCAGGGCCAACGCATTTAAATTGTGAGGATTTTTAGCTAGAACTCATTATCCCATCGTACAAAGCAGGAAAAAGGAGTCTTCATTTCAGAAGATACTAATATCACACTGTTGTTACATTCATATTTGATAGCCTTACTGCCATCAAGATTATATACAACTGATATTTAAAGAGTTGGGGGAATACTTATATCCTGCTTCCCAGGTTGAAATGTTACAATGATGTGACATTCAGATCTTGAAAGACGGAGAAGGGAATTTTTAAGAAAGATATCAGCTACAACAGCACGAATAAGCGAGAAAACCCTGTTAATAATCATCTGAAAAATGTTGACAGAAACCTAATTCCTGAGTTTTAAATGCGTTGGCCCTGGAAATATGGGTAAAGTGTTTTGGTATTGTACTGAATTGTTTAAATTTGCAGTCGCTTCTAAGGTTGCGTATAAGACAGCTTTTTCTCCGGTGGGTAGAAATAAAAGAAATTGAAATACTGGACTAGTAGCTCAACTGGATAGAGCACCTGACTACGGATCAGGAGGTTGGGGGTTCGACTCCTCTCTAGTTCACTTGATAATAAGGCAGTTACAACATAATTCTTGTAGCTGCCTTTTTGATTTCACCAACATTGGATTTTACGCTTTCACTGGCATCATACTCCAAAGCGGAGATCTGCCAGAAATGGGGCTTATTTGGGGCCTGTTTTGGCAATTATTCCCATCCTCACAATGATTCATTTTGATTTTCGTTAGATTAGTAGTGCCATCAACCCCGACATCTTCATGAGTCTATTCAACAACATGTATCGATTCTTCCATATTTCCGTATTAAGGGATATTGGGATTTGCAAAAGATCTTACTTTGATTTAAGCATTAAATACTCTGGAATGCTTGTTGAATAAGCTATCCAGAAAAAACGCATATAAGAGAAATAAACACCATCAGATTACCAAGCATTAATAAAATTAGCTGATACGGAAAGCAAAATCATTAATTACAACTTCAAATTATTTTAGCGTGTTTAAAATATACAATTTCTTAAGTTTCGTACTACATACTTTTGTTCTGTAATTAAAATTTAAAATAGTATGAGAATAGAACATTTAGCAATTTGGGTACATGATTTAGAAGAAGTAAAAGAATTTTATATCAAGTATTTTGAAATGAAGTGTAGCGAAAAATACACCAACATCAAAAAGAGCTTTTCTTCCTATTTTTTATCGTTCGAAGGAGCATCAACCCGAATAGAAATCATGAGCCGACCTGCTATTACAGAGCTGTGTGGCGAAAATTCTACTTCTTTCGGATTAACTCATTTTTCAATATCAGTCGGGAGTAAAAGGAAAGTTGATAAGCTAACTGAAAAATTGCGTTTTGATGGATTTAAAATTGTTGGAGAGACTAGAACAACAGGAGATGGTTATTATGAAAGTGTTATTGAAGATTGTGAAGGTAATTGGGTTGAAATCACAGAATAGATTATGGGAATTAAAAATATAATATTTGATTTTGGAGGTGTACTAATTGATTGGAATCCAAGATACCTGTATCGCAATGTGTTTCACGATGAAATTGAGATGGAATTCTTTTTAGAGAAAATTTGCAGTCCTGTATGGAATCTCAAACAAGATGCTGGTCGCTCTTTCAATGAAGCCACTAAAGAATTAGTAAATAAATTTCCTCAATACGAAAATGAGATTAGGAATTATTATTCTAATTGGCTAAAAATGATTGGAGGAGCAATCGAAGAAAACGTGGTTCTAATAGAGGATTTGAAAAATAAATATCGCTTATTTGGACTCACTAATTGGTCGGATGAAGCCTTTCCTATAGTATATAATCAATATCCTTTTTTTAAAGAATTTGAAGGTATCGTAGTTTCAGGAACAGAGAAAATTGTAAAACCTGATGCAAGAATTTATAAATTGTTACTTACTCGGTATGGATTAATAGCGAATGAATCATTGTTTATTGATGACAATCAGGAAAATATTAAAGCTGCCAATAAACTTGGTTTTAAAACAATTCATTTAAAAGAAAAGGTAAACTTAAAAAATGAATTACAGAAATTAGCATAATAAAACTACACACAATGTATAAAAATAATAGCCGAGATAGTATTAATTTAAAGGGTAGTAGCCCGCATCAATTTACTTGTAACTTGACAGGAATGAAGCCCGTAATCGGCTACTATTCTTAAACTAAATGTTATTGCCCAATAATAATAAAATATGAAAAATTACTTCATTGCATTCGTATCTATCCTTATCATGTTGTCAAACAGCAGTATAGGATATTCTCAATCCACGGACGAGAAAGATTCTCAATTAAGAGTCGGAATTGGCATTGACCTAGAGTTTTCAGGCTTTGAGTATTACCCCATAATTCCACCACCCAATGTGATGGTAAGCGTTGAATTATTTAATTCACTTCGAATTGAACCAGGCATCGGTTTTAATTCTAATAATTCCGATTCCGAGAACGGTAGTAGAATTTCGAACTCAAAGAGTATTAATTACAGTATAGGGACATATTGGCTAATTAATTCAAATAAAATAACTCCCTACTTAGGATTATTCATCGATTATAAGAGAACTATAAGCGACTATACAAATATTGATTATCCTGATACGCGTGAAAATGAATCTGGTCAGTCAAGAATAGGACCCACAGTTGGATTAGAATATAAAATTGTGGATAAGTTTAGATTAGGCTGCGAATACAATCTGCTTCGCTTGAAAGGTAAGTCAGAATACAAAAATGGTCCAGACATCCAAGAAACAGCCATTGAAGGTTGGGGTACAGCTGTTCGATTGAAATTCCGTTATTACTTTTAATTGATTACTGGGCCTAATTGTTAACAAGTAATATTGTAATAGACTAATAAATAGAGTAATATGGCACCTTCATTGTGGAAAATGCTCATAATGAATGACTAAAGAAAATGACTTGTTGGTGTATACAAATAAATGAGGTGTAACTTTATGTTTATCTGCTTGTTATGGCGATATTTCCATCGTGTCGTAATAAACTCACGCTAGGGCATAAAGAATATGATCACTTTATAAAGCTTATCCATTGATAAAACATTAATCCTAACCTAATAAAGATGAAAAAAATCACACAAATCACACTCGTCACTGTCCTGACTTTTGGCTTATTCGCCTGTGGGACGCAAACCAAAAAGGAAGAAACTGATACTCAAAAAACAGAAGAGGTTTCTACGCCTGAACGACCAACTGATGCAGAACTTCATGCATTTAAAGTATACCACCATGCGGTGTATATGGAAACAACGGCTAAACAGGCAGGTGGTACAAATAAATTGCTACATACAAAACAATTGCCTACTGAAGGAACCGATCCGGTAGTTACACCTGCACTTGATCACCTCTATTCAAAAGCAGTAATCGATCTTACCAGCGGTCCTGCTGTAGTAGAGTTCCCTGATGTCACAGATGATAGATATTATTCCATCCATATTACCGACCAGGAGCATTATACCATTTATGATGAAATTCACCCTGTTGGTAAATACGCTTTTGTGCGTAAAGGAAAAGATATGGTAGTACCTGAAGATGCAAAAGTGATTGAAAGTCCGGGTGATTACCCTCATCTCTTCATTCGCATCCAGGTTAAAACTGCTGAGGATATGGTAAATACTCTGGCCATTCAGGAAAAAATAGTGCTTACTGGAATAAGCAAAGAGCTAACCATTGAAAATCCAATAATCCATACCATTGAAACCCACGATATCTACCCACAAAACAAGGGTATTTTGGCAACTGTAACTGACTTCAGCAAAGAAGATTATAAAAGAGTAAGTGATTATCTTGGCTTTATCGCTCCCAAGTTTACAGGTAATATTGGTATGTTTGGGCCTATTGATAGCAAAGAGCCCAATAGTGACGATCCTGAAGTCAGAGCAGGAGCAATAGTAGGTCACCTTGGACTTCCGGCTGAGCATGCTTTTTATGCACCCTATTTCGCTAACTGCGACAATGAGGTTCTTAATGGAGATCAGACAGAAGTCTTTACTTTTCCATACAAACCTGAAGGTGTCGAGTTGTTCTGGTCAGTTACTCGTTACAATGCATTAAACAGGAATACCCTACCTGGAAAAAACGATATTTTTAACGCATACAATACCGAACCAGATGCTAATGGCAATGTAACTATCACATTTAGTGTGGAAGATCCTCAAGATGGTACATATTGGATGCCTGTTAATGCGGGCGATCCCTACTATTTTGTGGCTCGGTATTATAAACCTGACATGAATAATCTTCCTCAAAAGCCGTGTAAATAGATTTTGAACAAGGGACCTAAGGATCTGCCAAAGCAAAGAGAGAGAAATATCACATGGATTTTTCAGTTTCGAAAAAATAAAAAACGGCAAATACTTGACTTTAAATTTATCCGGAAGTAAATTTATTAGCTACTTATCAACTAAATAAAATGAGCAGCTCAAATTCAATTAAAAGACGCGATTTCATTCGCAACACGGCAGTTGGCGCTGCAGCAATTGGTTTAGGTACGTCAGCCATACCTTCTTTGGTAATACCTGATAAGGCAAATGCAAAACCTAAGGTAGGACTTTACAGCATTTCATATCTTGGAGTCTGGTACAGCGGAAAAGCATTGACGTTGGACGAAATGATAGTAAGATCCAAAAAACTGGGATTTGACGGTATCGAAATTGACGGCAAGCGACCACATGGAAACCCTCTTGATATGCCTGCAAAAAGATGCAAGGAACTGAAAGCTAAAGCCGAAGATCAGGACCAGGAGATTTTTGCTGTTTCCGCCAACAATGATTTCAGCAGCCCTATTCCTGAACACAGGGAATGTCAGATTGTCTATGTGCGCGATCTGATCCGTATGACCTCAGACCTTGGTGTTAAACCTCTGCGTGTATTCCTCGGATGGCCAGGTGTAACACTTCACCCGGGCCGTTATGATATAGCCCATGATATCTGGCAGCATACTCATTACCAGTTCACTGCGGAAGAAACCTGGAATTGGTGCCGCGAAGGATTGATTGAGTGCAGCAAATACGCGGGAGATTATGGCGTAACCCTGGCTCTTCAGAATCACAAACCTGTTATCAATGACTGGAGAGATGTGATGCGAATGGTTGAAGAGGTGGATTCTCCTAATTTGAAAGTTTGTCTGGATGCACCGATAATGGATGATAAGAGTGCTGAAAACATCAATGCAGCTGCAAAAGCTGTCGGACCATTGCAGGTACTGACTCACTTTGGGGGTGAATTTGGACGCGATAAGGATGGTAAAGTAATTGATATTCAGGAATACAAAAAAGAAAGGGATACTGATGGCAATATCATCAGGGAGGAATTTTACCCGCAATTCGTCCAAGCCATGAGTGATATCGGTTATACAGGATATTTCAGCTATGAGTTATGCCATCCGCTGCCAGTGGTCAACGGACAAACCGTAGGCATTGATTTTGTCGATCAGTGCGCCGGATTGGGCTGTGAGATGATGAAAGGATTGATCAACCAAAACAGATAAGATGATGATAGGACAGGATTTTCATCCACGGCAGGCATACAGGACTTTAAGGATTATCTTTTATTCCCTGAATACCGGCCTGTTGATATTCTTTATTGTAGGCGTTTACCTCAATGGTATGGCAATACCAGATTTTAAGGATAAGGTAGATATACTGACGATTGTGAACGTTTTACTGCTTGGTTCTATTCCCGCAGGCTATATGATCTCAAACAGAAAGATGGCGGCCATTGAGCCAGGCGATCCCTTTTCGAGAAAATTTGAGCAATTCCAGTCAGCCATGATCATCCGCTGGGCAATGATTGAAGGTGCAGCACTTTTTTCGATTGTAGGCCTGATCCTGCTGAAGGACGCCAAACAACTGGTCATCTTCATCCTTTGTATTGTGGTCCTTTCATTGAATACCATTACAAAAGAAAAGGTGGTAAGGATGGCTAAACTGAACCGCGAAGAGGCGAAATCACTGGATGAGTAACTTCGAAACAGCTTCACACGAAAGCGAATAGATAGCATCAGCTGAAACGTACCTGCTACCGTACCACCAGGATAAAATCGCTGCCAGGTTCATTATCCCCAAACTCACCAAACCTGGGTTGGGGATTTACCTTTTCTACAAACTGGAGTATTTCAGAAGTGGTCAGCACGCCGTCATCCCCACCATAGTAGCGCAGTGATTCAATAAAACGCCTGGCAAAGGGAGAATGGAAACCCGGTCTTCCATCGGGCACATACTCTTTCCCCCCGGAAGTCAGGTACAGGCGGGTTTTGTACTTCAGTTTCCGCTCCACAAACTCCTGTGTAGAAATGTCTGCATAAACTGCCGGTGCACCCCGGTGCATGGAAGCCAGATGGGGATCAAAAGTGCCCCCGAAACAGACATCCATCACCAGGAAAATATGGGGACAATCGATGTTATTGATCATGGTCCGCAGGTTGGAATGGGATAGGTAGGAGGTCTTGCCCAGATCATCCATGCGGGAATCCCGCGAAATGACATACCCTTCCCTGAATACTTCATCATACACCCCATGTCCGGCAAAAAAGACCATCAGGTTATCTTCCGGATTGTAAGCCCGGGATGCAAATTCTCTGATGACCGATGCAGTCTCAGAGAGGGTTGGATTGATCACAACCTCTGAAACCACTCCATAACTGTCTCCCAGCTCAGCGGCAATGGTCTGCGCATCCAGTACCGGATTTACCAGGTCTGCATAATAATCATACACATTGGAGGCAAACATCAATGCATAGGTAGTACCTTTTCCCTTTACCGTCAGGCTATCGCTACCGGGTTCAGCCCGGAAGGTCGATCGGATCACCTTCTCTTCATTCTCCAGATGAAAAGGATTTTCCAGTGGATTCAAAACATAATACTTTTTATCAGCAGGATTATAAAGCTCGAAAGACCCATACCGGTAGCTCTCCCCGTCAGCACTGCGTTCTTTTGTTGCCCTGATGTACCCTTTTTTCCACTGTTCCTTGAAATTCCGGGCAGCAGGAATGGGAATACTCACACCTGCTTCGGTCCCCATGAATTTGATCTTATAGATTTGAAGATCTGCATTGTAACCCACCAGGCCCTGGATGGGGATTTCGATCATGCCGGACCTGGATCGAACACTGTATAGGCTTTCCATTTCCTTCTGAAGCATCATCAATGTCCAATCACTGAGCTTTTCCAACCGCTCATTGTACTCTACAGATGTTTCAAACTCATCCCTTGGCAGCATCAGAAATTTATCGACCGCGCCAATGATCTGGCCCACTGTATAAGGAGTCAGTGCGTGACGCTGAGCCAGTGAAAGATCAGCGTTGAGCCATGACACGACCCGGGATTTATCGGAAGGATTTATATGATCGATTTCCCATACAATGACCCGTTGATCACTGCTGAAGGTGGTGAAAAACTCTCCGTCTTCCGAAAAGGTGGCCCCAAATACATTATCCATATGCCTGAATACAAAATCCACCGGGTAAATGGAGTCTGTTGATACCCTGAATATCACTGCAGTCTGGTAGTTGGACGTTCCCAGGTACCTGCCGTCAGGACTGAAACAGACCGGATTGTCGACATTGGCTTTGTCATCCACAGAGTCGGTGAACACAAATGCGTCACTCTGTAACCTGTACCTCCTTAAACCGTAGAGGGATCCTGTCACAAATTCATCCACTTTAGGGTTAAAAACCACAGTTTTCACACTATGCCTGCGATACTGGAATTCCTGGAATTTTTCATATGTGGATTCCCTGCGCTTCAATACCAGCACATGGCCCCGGGTATCCCCTGTCACCAGGAATCGGTCATCAAAGCTGAAACTCGATTCATTCGGGTAGGTTTCGAAGTCACTAAATACCTGGTGGATATGAAATGCTTCGTTCCTATGCTGCCAGATGATCATGCTACCATCCGATGAGGTAGACACTAATAAACCCCCGTCGTTGCTAAATTCCAGGTGAGTAATGTACTCAGAATGCCGGTTAATTACCTGGATTACCTTCATGTCTTCGAGTCGAATAATGGCAATATCATTGTTCCCTTTATAACGTCCGTAGGCCAGGTACTTCTCATCAGGTGAAAAGGCGAACACCCCTCCCACTGCCCTGGGATTTCCCTGGTGTTCAAATACCTTCTCCCAGTCCCGGTTATAGATCCGAAGGGTATTATTACCAATGGTATAGGCAAAATAATTCCGGTAAGGCGAAAATTGTGCCAGCCTGGCATAGTCGCCCAGGCTATTAAATTCCTTGCTTTCCTTCAGTCCCATTTCCTGGGAAAACACAGACATATAACCCGGGAACAGCACAAGGATAAGGATATAGAACTGTCTCATATATGGCAAATTGACTGATTTGATGATTAAAGGTACAAAACCCATTGCGTTTCATTTGTATATTTATGGTTTCAATCGGAGAATAATCATTCGGGACCATGGGCAGACTTATAGCATACATCATATTTCTGTGGTTTATAATTCCTTCCTTATATTCCCGGGACTCTACTGCGTTGGGTCCGGATACCGCTTTCAAACAATTGAGTATATCCCTGGACGAAGCAGCACCAGGAACGAAAACCGGAATATGCAATGAACAGCTTCAATCACCGGTGCTGGTAAGGGTGACTGATGAATTCGGTGTTCCGGTTGACGGTATACAGGTTTCCTTCAGGATCATCTATCAACCCGATCAGGCAAAAGGGGCCGGCCTCAGTCATCAAATCATCACCTCTGATTCTACAGGTCATGCACAAACGGAACTTATTCTGGGTTCAAAACCGGGTGCATACCGTGTATCATGCAGGATCAGGGAAGGATTCCCTGACAACGAAGTGATCTTTCAGGCCACTGCCAACCGCAGGAACTGGATCCTCATGCTGACTATTGGGCTTTTCGGCGGTCTTGGACTGTTCCTCTTTGGCATGCATACCATGAGCGAGGGAATGCAGCAATCTGCCGGTGAACGAATGCGGTCCATTCTGGAAAATGTCACCCGCAACCGCATTGTTGGAGCAGGGATCGGCACCGTAGTAACCACCATTATTCAGAGCAGCAGTGCCACTTCTGTAATGCTGGTCAGTTTTGTCAATGCTAAACTGCTCCAATTCAGGCAGACCATTCCGGTGCTTCTGGGTGCCGCCATAGGCACAACCATCACCGCACAGATGATTGCATTCAAAATCACCGAATACAGTCTCCTGCTGGTGGCTGTGGGTTTCTTTATGCAAGCTTTTTCAAAGAAGGAACAGCTTAAATCGGTTGGCTATTCCCTGTTTGGTTTTGGAGTTCTCTTTTTCGGAATGCAAATCATGTCGGATGCCATGGCTCCTATACGGGAATGGACCCCATTTATTGAACTGATGTTGAAACTGGAGAATCCCCTCCTGGGTATCCTTGTGGGTGCAGCGTTTACGGCACTGATCCAATCCAGCAGTGCATTCATCGGGATCATGATCGTACTGGCCTCCCAGGGCCTGATATCCCTTGATGCATCCATCCCGCTGCTCCTGGGATCCAACCTGGGGACACCGGTAACAGCCCTTCTCTCCAGCCTAAAAGCAGGCCGGGAAGCAAAAAAAGTGGCACTGGCATTCTTAATAATCAAGCTGATAAGCGTATTCATCTTCGTGGGATGGACTGTGCAACTGGGCAAGATCTTGCTTCAGCTTACCCCGGAAGCGTCCCTTCCCCGACTCATCGCCAATGCACATACCTTTATCAATATTGTACTGATGATAGTGGTCCTTCCGGTAACACCGAAGGTGGCCAGCCTGGTGGACTGGATAATGGGCAGGACAAAAGAACATGAAAAAATAAGTTTCACTACCCTTTACCTGGATCACAGCATGATCACCACACCATCCCTTGCCCTGAACCTTGCCAAACAAGAGATCATCAGGATGGGAATGATTGTCAGGACCATGTTATCCCTGGTGCTGCATCCCTTCCTGGATAAGGACGCCTCCTCTCTGAATCCTGTTTATATACATGAGAAAGAAGTAAATTACCTGAGGGACACTATCAAGGATTACCTGCTCGGGATCAGCCGGGAATCGGTGAACAGTAAACGGGTCAACGAATCTTTCCAGATGCTCTATTCATTGAATGAATTTGAAAAGATCGCAGATATTATTTCCGGCGGCCTCGCCAACAGGGCGGAAAAGTGGGCTGTAAAAGATTATGAGTTCTCAAAAGATGGGAAGAAGGACCTGGTGGAATTTCATCAAAAGATTGAGAAACAGCTCAAACGCGCCCTCGTGGTATTCGAGGAGACCAATCTTCAAAAGGCTG
This sequence comes from Bacteroidales bacterium, assembly GCA_023138875.1. GTDB lineage: Bacteria > Bacteroidota > Bacteroidia > Bacteroidales. The sequence goes on along the minus strand of JAGLOO010000047.1, from coordinate 27,013 downwards.
CAAAGATGAAATCTAAACACAAAGAATACAGATCACTCTCACAGGAATTGGAAAAGCAACATTATGCACGCATACTTGAAGGTATGAAGGAATCCATTGAGAGTAGCAAAACACACCTGGAGATCCTCGCCCTACTCAGTAGCATCGATAGTCATATCACAAATATTGCGAGGATTGCATTGGACTGGAATCAAAAAGCCACCTGACAGATGAAGAAGGAACTGGAGAGCTTGTCACGAAATACGACCATCGAATTGATCAATGATTATGCGTCCAGGGAGGTTCCTTTTGTTTTTCTGATCAGCTTCGACGGTGAACATAATTACGTGGTCGTTGCATCGGAGGCGGCCCGATCAGGTTTTTACCTGGACATGCCAGGAATGATTAACCATCCATTAAATGAAACTCCGGCCAAACCCATTCAATTCAGCAAGCACCCCATCGATCCTTTATACTACAAGGAAGCATTCTCCTACGTGATTGGTCAGATCCACTACGGAAACTCCTTCCTCCTGAACCTGACATTTCCCACCCGTGTACAAACCAATTATAGTCTAAAGGATATTTTTGTAAGCAGCAGGGCCACCAATAAACTTTATATAACGGATAAACTGGTAATTTTCAGTCCTGAGCGATTTATTAACATCCGTGGAAGGACCATCTCATCCAATCCAATGAAGGGCACCATGGATGCAAATATTCCGGGTGCACATATGTTGCTGACATCTGATCAGAAGGAGGATGCTGAACACAATACCATTGTTGACCTCATCAGAAATGACCTCAGCATCATTGCCTCAAACGTTCGGGTCAAGCGGTTCAAGTATATTGAAAAGCTCAGGACCCACCACGGTGAGCTCTTGCAGATGAGTTCCGAGATCACCGGAAAACTGCCTGTGGATTTCAGGAATTTTCTAGGCGAGATGATATTCAAACTGTTGCCTGCAGGATCCATCTGTGGTGCACCTAAAAAGAAGACAGTGGAGATCATCCAAAAGGTGGAACAATATGAGCGGGGTTATTATACCGGTATCTTTGGGTACTTTGATGGAACCAACCTTGACTCGGCAGTTGCCATCAGATACATTGAGAAGGATGGTGAGGAACTGGTTTTCAAAAGTGGCGGTGGTATTACATTCCAGAGTGACTGGAGAAAAGAGTACGATGAGATGCTAAATAAGGTATATGTCCCTATATATTGAATCCATAAAACTTCTGGACGGGAAATTGAAAAACCTCCAATACCACCAGAGAAGGTTTGAAAAGACCCGGAGGGATACCATGGGTTTAAAAAACCATCCACTTCTGGAAAACGCGATCCGTATTCCCGACGGGCTTGAAAAAGGATTTCTCAAGTGCAGGGTTGTCTATGGCAAGGAGATTGAGCGCCTCGAGTTCGAACCTTACGAAAAGCGTGTGATTACCTCACTCAGGCTGGTAAATTCGGACACCATATCGTATGAATACAAATACGCTGACCGGGCAGCACTGGATACCCTTTACCGGTTAAAAGGCCCGTGTGATGACATACTCATCGTAAAAAATGGCTGTATCACTGACAGCTCTTTTGCCAATGTGGCCCTCTGGGATGGAACAGGATGGTTCACCCCCGACACACCGCTACTTCCCGGCACCATGCGGGAATTTCTGTTGTCGGACGGAATCCTTAAAGAACAACGGATCTTGCGGGGTGACCTTGCAGGATTTAAAAAAGTCAGGCTGATCAATGCAATGAATGATCTTAATGACGGACCCGACATACCCATGGGTGCGGTAATATTTTAATTATTTATTGTATACTTTAGTTTTGACAATGCAATTTTAAAACCAAAACTATTCAAAGTGAAATCTCTAATAGGATCTTTTGTTCTGCTGGCTGCCTTTCTCGGGGTATCCATTTTACATCAGGGTTGCGCTACCATTCTTGCAGGCCGGACCAATTCCATGGTATTTACCAGTGAGGCTGAAGTGCCCGCCCAGGTATTCATCGATGACACCCTGGTGGGCCAGGCACCTGGCAAGATTGTATTCTCCAAACAGGTGGTTCAACATGGAAGCAACCTTGAGATCCGTGCCGAAGGTTATAAAACACAGGAATACCTGATCCTGAGAAAACCTCATCCCGCCTTTGTGCTGGCTGATTTCTTTACGGGTATTGTTCCCCTGATCGTCGATACTTCCAACGGAAACATCCTTCGTCCCAGTCCGCGGAAATTCGATATTAAGCTTGAAAAGGAGGATTGATCCATGAAAAGAATAACATATCTACTATTCCTGACATTGGTTTTCCCGACGCTCAAAGGCCAGGAGTTCTCAAGCTTTAAAGCAGAGCAATTTGATCCCGTTATAAATTACGGGACATTTAATTATGTTCATTTATCTTATTTTACGGGTGATCACCTTACATATCCTAATGACCTTGTGGATATGTTCTCAAAAGGATATGATGCACTTGAACTCCGTTTGGGATGGCAATCCACGGGACGCCAGATGTGGCAACAATTGCATAATTACCCGGTATATGGCCTGGGGGTATTCGCCAGCAGCCTGGGTGAATCCGATATAGACAGTATTTTAGGGGCTCCATCGGCTCTCTATTTCTTTTTTGGTGCACCATGGGCCCGGTTCGGCAGATTTACACTCATGACTGACCTTGCTATCGGGCTTTCCTACGACTTTGTTCCCTATGACAGCGAAACTAATCCTGCCAACATGGTGATCGGTTCACAGGTTAATCTATACTTCAACTTAAATACCCTGTTCATGTATCAGCTCAGCCAGAGGCTTGATCTGACCTTGGGGTATAACCTGTTTCATTTTTCCAACGGGAGGACGAATACCCCGCAAGCAGGGGTCAATCTGGGAGGACTGAACCTGGGTGCGAAATACAATATCAATCCTATGAGGAACTACACAAAGTATACGCGGCCCGATTATCAGCCACCCATTCGAACCGAATTCATTAAAGATCCCATGCCTGAACTTAAGCGGTATGGAGAACTCCAGCTCACTGTTTCAGGGGGAACCGTACTTACAGAGCCAGGCGAAGCCAAAGATTCAGATGGTATGCGAAATTCCACGGGGCTGCAGAAAAGGTATTATACGAGCACCATCGTCCTGGAATACGCATATCTGGTGGCCCGTAAGGTTAAACTGGACCTGGGACTTGATGGTTTCTATGATGGCTCGCTGGAGAACTTTATCCCTGACAAAGCTCCTCAGGAAATTGGGTTTGATGGTAAAGTCATGCTGGGTACACATATCGGAATGCAATACCTCATCGAAAGGTTCGCCTTTTATTATGCACTTGGTGTATATGTATACAAGGAAACACCTTCAAGGGGAAAATGGTATATGCGTGCCGGAGGAAGGATAGGCTTAACAGACGACCTGGATATACATGTGGTTTTAAAAACCAGGAACGGAGGGATTGCAGACTGGATCGAATGGGGAATGGCCTATAAATTCAGGATCCATCCATGAGTCAGGTGATATTCATCACTTTTTCTAATTTTTTATTTTACTTCTTTAAGGTATATTTACGAAGAGAACCTAAACTACATCATTATGAATAAACTGTTTTTTGTTACCTGGCTGGCACTCATGCTGGCTGGATGCTCCTCCTCCCCCGAGGTGAAGGATGTTGAAAAAAGCGATACATTCAAATTTGTATTTCTTACGGATATACACCTGAAGCCTGAAGCCGGTGCCCCAGATGGATTCCAGATGGCCATTGATAAAGTCAATGCACTGAATCCTGATTTCGTGATTACGGGCGGTGACCTGGTCGATGATGCGTTGTATTCCAGCCACCAGCGGGCTGACTCCCTCTACAACCTCTATAATGAGATGTCCAAAGGATTTAATATGCCTGTTTACAACACCATGGGCAACCATGAAATATACGGTTACAGCTCCCAACCTGCAGCTGACCCGGGGCACCCCGAATATGGAGAAAAGATGTTTGAGAACAGGATCGGGAAAAGGTTTTACTCTTTTGATCATGGCGGCTGGCACTTTGTGATCCTCGATGGCATTGAAAAGGGCGAAGGTACCTGGGGTGATTATATTGGCTTGGTGGATGAGGCTCAACTGGAATGGATCAGTAGTGATCTGGAGAATGTGGATCCCCAAACACCCATTGTCGTTGTTACCCACATCCCCCTGGTAAGTGTCATCCCCCAAATCAAACACGGACCTCTTTACGCTGAAAACCAGAGTTCTCTTGTTACCAACTCCAGGCAAGTTCTGGCACTTTTCAGGGAACTGAACCTAAAGCTGGTTCTCCAGGGACATCTTCATGTTGTCGAAGAGATCAACCTCATGAACCAGGTAAGGTTTATTACGGGAGGTGCAGTATGTGGATTGTGGTGGAGAACTCCTGATGATGGTGATTTCCAGGAAGGATTTGTGATGATAGAAGTATCAGGGGATGATTTTAACTGGGAGTATGTGGATTATGGCTGGGAAACCGGTGTTACCTCTGAAAACAGGTAGTGCATTTCCCGGGTGATCTGACGGCTATGTTCTGCATATCGCTTCAGTACCACCGGGAAAACAATGGATTCCATCCAGTTCAATTTCTCCGGAAGTTTAGATGGATTCAACAATCTGCACCGCTTTCTTTACATATTCAGCACACACTGTCTCCATAACTTTCTGTTCCTTAAACTGGGCTTCTCCCTCGGCCGTATTCAAATCACAACCGATCAGGTCTTTGCAATTGGTGGACTTGAATTCGGAAACAAATTCCCTGATCAACTCCTTCACCGAGCCATATACCTGTGATTTAAGCTCATCGTTGTTATTCACTTGCTCACCTTTCAGTAAACCCAGTAGCATGATGGCTCCGGTAACAGCGCCACAGGTTTCCTGTTGTTTGCCCATACCTCCTCCAAATCCGGCGGCCATTTTCTGCGCCAGTTCCTTGCTGAACTTGAGATCATCTGCGAAGGACAGCACCACTGATTGTGCACAATTGTACCCTGAAAGAAAGAGTTCGCTGGCATGTTCTGATCGCTCCATGATAATGGTCATATTGGTTTAACACAAGTTACAAAAAACATCTATCGAATGATGGATATGGGGAGTGTTAATTTAAGGAACAGCGCATCAACACGTTCCAGATCACCCATAAGTTCTGCCTCCTGGTCGTGTGAATAGATCAGGTAAAGGGCACCAAAAGGTGGTTTGAAGCGCCAGCCGGTCATTCCATAAAAATAGATCTTGCTGTCACTGGTACTGTTCTGTGCAAAAACCTTAACCCACAGGTCCTTTGTGAAATTATAATTCAATGAGAGTACATTAATGAAGGTCGACCGGTTATCCTCATCCGGGGTAAACCGGATCAGGTCCCCGCTGTACTCAGCTGCCAGTTTCTCTGTAAGCTTGAGCCTCCCTCCAAGAGAGAGCCTCTGAAAATCACAGCCGAAATTCCTGCCCCTGGAATATCCGGCAGCTACATGGCTCCACTCGGCCGTATTGTACCCAACTTCGAAGGAATGCCGGTAGTTGTAGTACTCTTTGTCTAACAATTTGAATTCGTTGTTATAGCTGTATTCCAGAGAGAACCGATTTTGAAAATAGAATTCCACGGATTCGGTAAAATACCAGCTCCTGAGGATTCCTGTGGTACGGGCCCAGAACATGTTGTTCCTGGACACGACTTCGATATACTGGAAAATCCTGTTCCTCAGCCACCAGCGATAACTAATGTCACTGTCCACTTCCCGCCTGTCATCATCCACCACATACCCGGTCTGGTTTACATTTTCCTGGAAGTTCTCTCCCAGTTCGGTATACCTTATATGCATATGGTAGATATTTGTCTCCTTTGCAAACCTCACAAACCATGCGCTGTGCGAAAGCAGTTCTCCCGGCAGACTGGCCACAAACTGACCGCTGAGTTTCCATGTTTCACCCAGGTTCAGCACATAATCCCCGCTAAAAGATGTCACATAGCTTGAATCATTTCTGCGGTCCACCGCAGTGAGGCCCACAGAGGAAGACTCCAGGAAATCACGCTTTACACGGGCGGTGGTAAAAAAGGAAGGGGGCTCATCCTCTTCAGTTGACTGGAGGGTCCTTACATTCAGCGCATTGAAATTGTATTTTCCGGCTTTCCCGTTGAGTTTGGCACCATAAAGAATATCCTGAATCCGCCTGGAATAAAAAGTTTTAATGCGGGTTTTGTACATTTCATTCCCTTCCTGGAAGAAGAGACGCTTTTCCGGGTAGTTCAGCTCATACCTGGTAAGATTGATCCTTCTCTGATCAGCTTCAACCGTTGCAAAATCGGGATTGATGGTACCGTCGGCTGTAATGTTGGGTGATATCTGCCATTTGACATCCGCCCCGGCATCCGGTTTCACTTTATGATCCACACCTGTGAACTCATTGTTCTCATAACTCAGAGAAGCATAGGGAAAGAAGGTCAGTTTACTTTGCGAAGAAGGAGGCCGGATCCCTGTAAGTTTACCACCCTGTGATATCCTGAAATCATCGGTCAGGGTACCTGACCAGTAAACCGTTTCAAAACTGTTCCTGAGAATCCTGCCAAAGTTTACACCCCAGGTGTCGGTTCCAGGCTTGAATTGAAGACTTTTAAAGGGAATGGCCATTTCCAGGGTCCAGCCCAGATCGTGGATCGTGGATGCAGTATTCCACTCTGTATCCCAGTTCGCATCAATGTTGCGGCCATCATCATTGATCCTGAAATCGGTCTGTGTCCCCAACGGATTGGTCCAGAATCCATAACCGGAACGGTTATCGTTATATGGATCAATCACAAGTACAAAGCAGTCATCTCCCTTGGTGAGCACATCCCTGCTCATTGCTTTTGCCAGCACATTGGCATCCTGGTACAGGTTTACACTCACATAAATGTAATCGCTGTCATATCCTATGTAGCAAACCGTTGGTTCCGAAGCGAGATCTCCGGGTGCAGGTTCCATCTGGATGAAACTGATGGCCGAGTCAGCCCCTTCCCAGCGACCGGGTTCATGAATACCATCAATGGTAATGGGATGCTCCAGGGGAAATGCCTGAATAGCTTTTTGTCCGGCAACCAAAGTGATCCCCGCAGACAGAGACAGAAGGAATAAAACCAACAACCGAAACATTTTAATTTTTTCAAAGAAATAACCTAAACTTAGGAAAAGAACCTGTTTCTTTCAACTGATTAGGGAATATTTCCTAACTTTTGTTTTTTAATCATAAAGCTTATCACACCATGTCCAGAAACAGCTTGTACGCAATCACTCTTTTCATTGCTTTACCCATGGCCGGTCAGTCCCTGTCAGAAACCATTCCTGATGGCATGGTGTTGATCTCCGGCGACACTTTTTTAATGGGCTCCAATGCAAACCAGCTATCCGATGCCTTCCCCAGGCATCCTGTAACATTGCCCTCCTTCTACATGGATATATATGAGGTAACCAACAAACAATATTATGACTTCTGCATGGCTACAGGACATGGACTACCGGAATTCTGGGGAATGGGTATTTATAAATCAGGATTGGATTTCCCGGACCACCCGGTAGTGGGTGTAAGCCATTTTGATGCCACAGAATATGCAGAATGGGCAGGGAAAAGACTTCCATCCGAAGCTGAGTGGGAGTATGCTGCCAGGGGCGGAATGGAAGACATAGCTTTCCCCTTTGGTGATAAGGCTGATCATTCCTTGGCCCGATACAATGATCCTGAAGCTGAAAAAGGACCCGTAGAAACGGGATCTTACACACCCAATGGATACGGTCTGTTTGATATGGCAGGAAATGCATGGGAGTGGGTGTCTGACTGGTACGAAGGGGACTTTTATAAGGAATCACCCGAAGAACAACCCGATGGACCAGCAAGGGGTTCATTCAGGGTATTTCGCGGAGGTGGATGGCATTCCGGCCCCGGTTGCATCACTGTTCACAAGCGCAACGCACTACCCCAGCACTGGGTCGATATCGCGGGTGGATTCCGCTGTGCGAAGGATGTTGTCAGTCCTCAATCGGATGAGCAGGAGAAGCTTTCAGGGACAGAGCGTTTACAATAGAATTAATCCTATACCAGATGCACGGGAGATTCCAGAATCAGTGCAGCTCCCTTATAAATTATTATTGCGCTGAAGCTAAGTATGACATGACAGACGTCATTGTGGTTAAACCAGGGACCAAAACCCCATTCATAACTGAAAACAAATGCCGAGACAAGGCCCAGCCCAACGGCCACCATAAACCTGACAGCACCCCTGCTACTCGTTTTCTGGAAGATATAAAAACTGAGAGAGCCTACTACAATCAGCATTCCAAATATAGTGTAGTATTTTACCGGAGAAAACACCCCTGTCCACACAGTAAAGAATAGTGCAAGTACAAGCACCAACAGGTTAAAACTGAATACGAATTTTGTAAAAACAGGTCCTACCAGTGGTCTTGCAATATCCAATAGTGCATGGGCTATCAGTGCCACCGAAAAAAGAATAAATACCCACGATACCAGTTTCCACTGTGGTGCAAAACTATATAGAAATGCATGACCTACGAGTCCTCCGAACAATGAGGCCAGTCCCAGTGTCAGGAAGTAATTCTTGAAATACCATCTAATCCTGCCCCTATTATCCTGTTGCCTGATCCTGATGAAGGCATAAAAACAGACCGCTGCCAATAGCAGGTCGGTGAATGCGGTTATGGGTTCATCGATACGGATGTTCCACACCTCGATGGAGGGTTGTATGTATTTCCCGAACACAGTCAAATTTAAGATTAATAATTATAATCATAACTTTATGGATATTAACAAATATCAACAAAATGAAAAAGCTCATCCCAATCCTGATTGTCTTTGTGGTCTCTCTTCAGTCATGCAGAGATACCCAACGGCACGAACTGCTTGCCAGCAAGGTGGACTCCGATGCTTCATTTTTCTCATCCATGGAATCGAACAGGCAATGGCCCTCATACAGGGGTTATTATGCATCGGGATACCTGGATGATGTGAACCTGCCCGATAGTTTTAATATAGAGACATCCCACAATGTAAAATGGACTGTTGATGTTCCGGGCCTGGGTCTTTCCTGTCCGGTAATCTGGGATGACCGGGTGTTTATTACTACTGCCGTAGGTGAACAGGACCAGGAAGGTTACCGCACCGGGATGTATGGGGATATTGAACCAGTTGAAGATTCGTCAGAGCATGTCTGGAAGGTTTACTGCATTGACAAATCCACCGGTGAGATCAGGTGGGAGCAGGATGCCTGCCGTGGAGTTCCCCAGGTTAAAAGACACCCAAAATCGTCCCACGCCAATACTACGGTAGCAACAGATGGGAAACATGTGGTAGTATTTCTGGGATCTGAAGGATTGTACTGTTATAGTGTGGAGGGGGACCTGTTGTGGAAACGTGATTTCGGCCTCATAAATTCTGCCTGGCATGTGGTCGAGTCTGCCGAATGGGAGTTCTGCAGTTCACCGGTTATATTCCAGGATAAAGTCATCATCCAGGCAGATGCCCTGAATACCGCTTTCGTAGCAGTCCTTGACCTTTTTACTGGTGAGACCATCTGGAGAAAGGAACGGGATGAGATCACAGGATGGTGCACCCCCAATATTTATTTTGACGATGACAAACCCCGTTTGACAGTCAATGGGTATAAACACAGGGGAGCCTATGACCTGGGATCGGGTGAGGAGATCTGGAAAATGTCCGGTGGTGGCGACGTGCCGATCCCCACACCTGTGGTTTGGAAAGACCTCATCTATTTCAACAGTGCCCATGGCCGTCATGCACCCCTCATGGCTGTAAAAAACAGTGTCACCGGTGAAATCCCCTATCCCGATAACGACTCCTTACCGGGGGATGATTTTGCCTGGTTTTACGACCGTAGTGGAGCGTATATGACATCAGTGCTGGTATACGACAGCCTCCTTTACAGGTTGCAGTGGAACGGGAACCTTGCCTGCTTCGATGCACGCAGTGGCGAAGAGATCTATTCGCATACTGTCAATCCTTCAAGTTTCATTGCCTGCCCCGTGGCAGCAGATGGTCGTATTTATATGGTATCGGAGGATGGTGATTTATACATCACTCAGGCGGGCAGGGAATACAGGCTTCTACACAGGATTCCCCTTGGTGAAGTTTCGCTGGTAACACCCGGCATCTCTGAAGGCATGATTATTTTACGCACCGCCAGCAAACTTATTGCTGTTTCTTCAACCTGACCGGGGTTTCAAAATAGGAAATAACACAGATTATGCACCAACCCTGACGCTGTCCAGGATGGACCTCATTCTATCCTGATAGTTTACATAACACTCTTCCGGACAACAGATCTCCATCAGGTACAATCCATCATCTCCGGGTATACCAACCACCATTCCTCTGAATGGTTTCTTTTGCTGCAGACCCATGCCCCGCATGATAACAGCCTTCTTATCATTCAGGATCGTATCATAGGGTCCATTCAGACAGATCAGGCCCATCAATCCTGACATACGTTTCATGTACTTCCCGGGTTTCCTGCAATCGGGGACAAAGCTGAGGTTAACGCACATGTTATGGTTTGGATGGGTGACCTGAAACACCTTGCCATTGTAATCGTGGAGCTCCTGATCCCAGTGAGGCGTGGCCTCAAACCAAATATTAAAAAGGGGATGCTTGTATTGCTCGGTCTGGCTATTGACATCCGGGGAGAACATGATCCCGAGTAAAACCATGAGGCTGCTATGTGTAATCAATCCTGAACGCATGGAACCATTTTATGGAGAATAATTTAGGTATTTAACCCCCTGGGCCCTGACTTTATTGCAGTTATTAAACAAAGCGCCTTCATCAAGATGCCAACTGCGATTACTAACAGGTGAACTGCAAAGGATACAAATACCAGAAAAATAACCGAATGCTTTGCTGAATCGCTATATTTACAATAGCTAGGTATTCGATCATGATCGGGAAGCACCTCTTATTAACTTTACGAAGCTTTAAGAAGAACCTCCTCTACGCAGTCCTTGTGATTGTTGGGCTTGCTATTGGTATTACCACTTTCCTATCCACCATCCAGTGGTCCGCCTGGCACCTTACCTTCGATAGGAGTTATCCGGAAAAGGAACAAATCTACCGGTTGACATTCGAAGAGATCAATGAAGGATTCTATCGCCATACCGCCAGAATATTGCATGGGAATGCACTGAACAGAATCATTTTCTCGGATATGTTATCCGGGATTGAGAATGCGGGACGTCTTGCACCCTTCAGGAAAGCTGCCTTTATAATCGGTGAGGAATCCTACTATGATAAATATGCTTTCGGATGCGATCCGGCTTTTCTTAAGATCTTTCAGCCTGCCATTCTCCATGGTGATCCGGACGGATTGCTCGAGGAACCTTTTACCGCCATACTTACAGAGAGCACAGCCAGTAAGTTTTTTGGGAATAATGATCCCATAGGAGAGTCTTTTGAATTAATACACCAGTTCGGAGTGGAACCATCCGGTTACACTGTAACTGCCATCATTAAGGACTTTCCCGGTAACTCACATTTCAGGATTTCAGTGCTTACTGCTTTCGAAGATCCAATGGAATATGAAAGCACTGCCTGGACTTATATTAAACTTGATCCTTTCATTGATCCGGCTGAAATTGAAGACAACCTGAAGCTATTCATTGATAGCAATGAGGATGCATCTTATGCTGAACGTATCCATCCCCGGCTCCAGCCGGTAAGCGACATTCATCTTCATTCACACCTTGCTCGTGAGATTCAGCCAAACATCCGATTCCGGACCGTATTGATCCTGATGATCACAGGGATGCTTGTTTTCCTGCTGGCATGGTTCAACTTCACACTTTTGTCTTTCAGTCAAAACCAGTTAAACATTCAACGGCTGGTGGTACAGTGGCAGATGGGCGCAGGAAAAAGGATCTTCTTCAGACAATTCTTGGTGGACAACCTGTTTGTGGGATGCATCTCTTTTGCTGCAGGGATCCTGCTTACTTTGCTGTTGCTTCCGGCCATTGAAAAGCTGGGGGGATACTATATTTTTCAGGATATCAGATTCTTCTTAATATCCAGCTCACTTCTGATGCTATTGATCGTCGCCAGCTCACTGTTTACGGCACTTTTCTCCACTGGCAGACTATACCGTTATCTTCAACACAGGTACCTTTCATCCAAACTGGGAACACCTCCTGATACCACAGGGAAAAACCTCTTTATCCGGGCGGTCATCATCCTGGAATTTATCATCACTTTTGTCCTGGTTGCAAACCTTTTTATGATTTCCAGGCAGACCCGTTTTGCCATGTCTGAACAGCTTGGTGCCACAAACCTGGAAGCCATTCATCTGCACAGTCTTCACAGGGCGATTGTGGATGATTTCGGTATCTTTAAGGAGAAAATGCTGGAAAGTCCTCATATAGCCAGCGTTACTGCCAGCATGGAAGAGCCCACCGGTCAGGCCATGGACGCAAATACATTTGAGATCGATGGGATCGACGAAGGTGAAAAGCAGCTTTTCCTTTTCCCGGTTGACCAGGATTTTCTCAGGTTTCACAGACTGGAGTTAATCCACGGATCGGATCTCCCGATTACCTACGATCCCTCCGACTCTACCGAGTTTTTCGTGCTGAATGAAACAGCTGCCCGGATGGTATCCGATAACATTGAAGAGTTGCCGGGAAGTGAACTAACCCTTCATTTTAACTATCCCGGATTCATCTGGCCCGGTCCCATTACAGGAATAGTAAAGGATTTTCATCTTTCCGGTCTGGATTACGAAGTCTCCCCGATGGTAATCTTTCCAAAGTATACCTGGCTCTACTGTTTCTCTGTGCTGCCTGCAGGTGATCCGGGTGCAGCAGTTGACCATCTGGAAGTGATTTGGGAAGAACTATTCCCCTCCTACCCTCTTGAATTCTTTTATTCATCTTCACTCATTGAGCAACTATACGGTGCAGAACTGGTTCAGATCAGAATTCTGCTCATATTCAGCGTTCTATCCATCATTATTGCCGGCATGGGACTATTTGCCCTGAGTGGGTTCTTCATGCAGAAACGGGTCAAGGCTGCCGCCCTGAGGAAAATCAACGGGGCCAGGGTTCACCAGGTAATCCTTCCCGAATTACTTTATTACCTATGGCTTGCCCTGCTTTCCTCCGCCCTTTCCGTTCCAGCCTCACTGTTTCTCATTGAACGCTGGTTAAGAAACTTTAAGTACAGGACCGAAATACCGGTATGGATTTTCCCGGTATGCGCCCTGATTCTGGTATTTTTCAGCTGGATTGCTGTATTTTACCATTCATGGCGCCTGGCCAGGATCAATCCCGTTGAATTCATTAGAGAACATTAAAATGGAGAGGAATTTTAAATACCGATCAGAAATCCAGGAATTACCCCTCATCAGACAGGACCTGTCGGGACTTGCAGCAGTGGGGGATATTCCGGAATCGGAATTGAGGCAGATCATCGTCATTATCGAGGAGCTATTCTCCAACATCATCCGGTTTGCATTTAAAGATTCCCGGGAACACCTCATTGAGATTCAACTGCGCAAAGTAGACAGTGCGATTGTTATTGCAATCATTGATGACGGGATCCCTTTTAATCCGCTTGATTACAATCCGGCACCCGTATCAGATCCTGCCACCTCCGATACAAGAGGTATGGGAATTACCCTGGTCAAAACATTTTCAGATGCTATTGAGTACAGAAGGTCCGATAATAGAAACCATCTGGAAATTACCAAAACAATAAAAAGCAAACCAAATACAGAGGAATAATGAGATCAACCAAGACACGATCCGTTGAATGGATCAGGGAAAGCCGTGAACAGAATTTACATTTGTGGCGGAATAACATGGTCCTGTTTATCTCCCTGGTTTTGCTGATTTTCATCCTGCCTGTTTTACCTTTGAAAAACAATATTATGATCCGGGCATTATTGAGCATTGTGTTATTTTCCGGACTTTTCGCCGCTGAATTCAGCAGGAAGATATTCAGGCTGTTGTTTGCAATGGGAATCCTTTTCATCTCCGTCATGTTGCTCAGTCTTTTGCTTTACGAATCGAGATCGTTGAGCATTATTGCCTTTTCCTTGAATACGTTTTTTCTCATCCTGGTAACGATCGCATTGATAGCCCATGTGGCAACGGCCTACCTTGTAGACCGGGCAACTATTCTGTGTGCAATTAATAGTTACCTGTTGATTGGATTGACCACTTCGGTGTTGTTTATCATCACCGATCTTTTTGCTCCTCAAAGCTTAATGAACCACGAAACCCAGGCAGGAAACCTCTCTTCCTACATCTACTTCGGATTCGTCACACTTACCACACTGGGCTATGGAGATATAACGCCGAATTCCCCGCTGACCAGATCCCTGTCGACCTTTGCGGCAGTATTCGGACAGTTATACCTGGTCATTATTATAGCATTGATCATAGGAAAGTACCTTAATTCAAAAGGAGCAGAACAGTAAGTAAAATAGTTTTATTAAATTCGCATTTCCAGATAACAACAATACATTTTCATTTCCACATGATAAAAAAAACAAATTACTCAACATGGCAACTATGGTCACTTGTGATCATCCGTGTTGCCATAGGTTGGCATTTTCTGTACGAAGGAATTACCAAGCTGTTGAATCCCGACTGGTCGTCCCTGGGATACCTGATGGATTCGAAGGGCCTGTTTGAAGGTCTTTTTCATTCAATAGCCGCGAATTCCGCCGTATTGAATGTCATGGACTTTCTGAATGTCTGGGGATTGATCCTGATCGGAGCCGGACTGATCGTTGGTATGTTTACACGCATAGCTGCCATTTCCGGGATACTACTTCTTGCATTTTATTACCTGTCACATCCGGCGATCATCGGAGTTACTTATGCAATTCCGAGCGAAGGAAATTACCTGTGGGTCAACAAGAATCTGATCGAATTACTCACCCTCTGGGTAATTCTATTATTCCCAACGTGGAAAACAGTGGGTGTTGACCGATTTTTATTTAACAAGAAATAGCATCAATTGATATGGCTGAAAAAGGGAACAGTGAAAAAGGGAATCATATGAATCGCAGAGATGTTTTGAAAGGACTGGCTACAGTCCCTGTCCTTGGCGCATTTGCATATGGTGTCTGGAGAAAGCGAAGGCAGGACCATATCCGCAATCACAGGCTCGCAAAAGAACTCAACATGAGCAGTGGCAGCCTTGAGCATAACCCCTACAAACATGATGGTGATACCATCAGGCTTGGGATTGTGGGGCTTGGCATCAGGGGTACTCACCTGACGAAAGCAGCAGGATTTGTACCACCTCAGACAATCCAGGAATGGAAAGATGCAGCAGAAAAAGATTCCAGGGATAAGCGTTATGAGGACTTTCTCCAGCAGGATGATCTGAATGTAGAGGTTAAAGGTGTTTGTGACCTGTTCGACATTCATGCAGAGAGAGCCCTGGCCGCCTCAGCCAACATAGGCAGAGAAGGAACAGGTGGTACCATAGGAACTTCCGCAAAGCGTTATACCACATACCAGGAGATGCTGGCAGCCGATGATATTGATGCAGTGATCATTGCTACTCCCGATCACTGGCATGCCAGGATTGCCATCGATGCTGCAAGGGCCGGCAAACATGTCTATGTAGAAAAGGGATTTACCCGGACTCTGGAAGAAGTTTATGCTGTAAGAGAGGCCATCAAAGAAAGTGACGTAGTATTTCAGCTTGGTCACCAGGGCAGGCAAACGGAAAGCTATATCAAAGCCAGGGAGGCTGTTGAGAAAAACTTACTGGGGAAAATCAACCTGGTTGAAGTGTGTACCAACCGCAATTCTCCCAATGGTGCATGGGTCTATGATATCCATCCCGATGCCAACGGGCAGACAGTAGACTGGACCCAATTTGAAGAACCCTGTGAGGTGAAGCACCCTTTTAGTCCGGAACGCTTCTTCCGCTGGAGGTGCTGGTGGGATTACGGTACAGGTTTATCGGGTGATCTTCTCACCCATGAGTATGATGCTATTAACCAGATCCTGGGCATGGGTATCCCCGAATCTGCAATATCTTCTGGTGGTGTCTATTTCTACAAGGACAAAGATCACTTTGTAAATGAAGTAAGAGAAGTTCCGGATATCTGGAATACTGTTCTGGAATATCCACACCTGGATTTCACCCTCATGTACAGTGCCACACTGGCCAACAATCGCAATCGGGGAAAAATGATCATGGGTCATGATGGTTCCATGGAGATTGGCAACAGCCTTCAGATATACGCCTGTCAGGAGAGTACCAGGTACAAGGAGAAGATTCAGGGTGGACTGATCGATCCCAATCTGCCTATTTATACCTACATTCCCGGGCGCAAGAATGTGGATTCCGTGGCCACTGCCACCGAACAGTATTTTGCCAGCAGGGGATTGCTCTATACGTACCGTGGCGGACGCAGGGTGGATACCACCCATCTGCATATAGCAGAATGGATTGAATCCATCCGGGAGGGCAAACAACCCAGCTGCAATATCGACCAGGCTTTTGAAGAAGGGATCACCGCCGCCATGGCAACCATGGCTTACAAAGAGAACAGAATGGTATCCTGGGACAGGGACAAAGAACAGGTTATTTAAGCTCCTGGTACACTTCCCAGAGGCCATGTATTTCTATGTAGATCCGTAGCTCAGTGCATTTAAAATCACAAGCCATTCTTTCATGAAGAAAGGCCAGAAATGCCTGTAGTTCCGTTCCGGTCAATCCGGTGATCCCTGATATATTGTCCGGGCTTATAATCTTATCAAACAATTCATGCTTTTCACGATTCTTTTCAAGCCAGTATACCTTCCGGGCAGATTTCTCTTTTTTGCTGAATTTATAGTAAAAGTAGGACACCGGGGAGGTCACCAGGAACGCTGTACTTTTTAAGGCCTCTTCATTCATGTCGTAAGGAATATAGTCCGGATCCTGCTGTGGGAGACCCATCGACTCGCCCAGTGTTTGCTGGTTTGGCATCTCTATGATCGCTTCCATAAAGTCATTGTAGGTCGATCCCCACTCAAAAATTCTGGCCTCCTGCAGCGGATAGAACTTTCTTTTGATCCTGATATTTTTTACTTCAATGATCCGGATCACCGGTACCAGGGTATCCTGAAACGCAATGTTCCGGACCAGTAACGTATCTGACATGTGAACGGGTAGACGGAAAATACCCAGGCTATCAGTCACATCTCCTGCATGAGAATTCATATTGATGACATGTGAAGCAGGAACAGGGTGGAACAAATCATCGTATATGATACCCGACAACTGGAACACTGAATCAGGCACCTGAGCTGACACCTGATGCAGAGATACTATCAGCAAAAAGCCTGCAAGAAGTATGCTCCGGGTACACATGATCCTAAAACTATCCAAATATTTCCGGAAATAATGACCTTTTAACAAACCTTAACCATCGTGGAATTATACACTGTATCAGATTGAACCAATTTCAACAACAGGTGTTTACAGGAAATAGATTGATTGATTGCACATTTAACCAGTATATAACAATGGATAAGATCGTTTTTCTTGATGCCGGGACCATTGGTAAGGTGGATAACTTGAAACTGCTCTCAAAACTGGGGAAGTTAGATATATATGACTCCACGGAACCCGACAAGGTAGAGGAGCATTGCCGGAAAAAGGAGATTGTCATTGTAAACAAGGTACAGATGAGTGCACAGGTGATGAAACAGCTTCCTGACCTGAAACTTATATGCGTGGCTGCTACCGGAATAAACAATGTGGATTTGAACTATGCCGAAAACAATGGGATCCAGGTAAAGAATGTGACCGGTTATTCTACAGATTCTGTAGCCCAGCTGACTTTCACAATGTTGCTTTATCTCGTAAACAAACCGTACTATTACGACAATTATGTGAAGAGTGGTGCCTATTCAAGAAGTGGTTCATTTACACACCACCGTGAACCATTCTGGGAACTAAAAGGTAAGCGGCTTGGAATTATTGGGCTTGGGACCATCGGCAGGCAGGTGGCCCGGATTGCCGAATCATTCGGTATGGAGATAGTGTTTTACTCTACCACCGGCCGGAACAACCACATCAGTTACAAACGATTTGATCTGGATGACCTGTTGAAAAACTCAGATGTGGTCTCTATCCATGCTCCCCTGAACAACCAGACGCGGGACCTGATCACTTATAGTAAGATAAAACAGATGCGGCCCTGTGCCATATTACTGAACCTGGGAAGAGGCGGCATCATCAACGAAAAAGACCTGGCCAGAGCATTGAATGACAACCTGATAGCGGCAGCGGGTATCGATGTCATGGAAAATGAACCCATCAACTCAGACAATCCGATGCTGAAATTGTATAACAAGGAAAAAATCCTGATCACCCCACACATGGCCTGGGCATCAAAGGAATCGAGGGAACTCCTGGTTGAAAAAATTGCCCGTAATATTGAAGTCTACCAGAAAGGCAGATGAAACGATAATCAGACCGATTTACCCGCTTTAATTAAAAGCTTTTTGGTTGCCATTATTCCTTCATTTTCACTCAGGTTCTTTCCTTCATATTCGATGCCGATATAGCCCCTGAAGCCAGCGTCTTTTACAATCTTCAGGATCCGGTAGAAATCTTTGGTTGTTTCATCACCCTGTTCGTCAAAATCGTGAGATTTTGCACTAACTCCCCTGGCAAAGGGCATCAGCTCCTTCATACCCAGGTAAAGGTCGTAATTCTCCCCACTGCCGATGCGGAAGTTTCCGAAATCGGGAAGTGTGCCGCAATTGACCATTCCCGTATTGCGAATTACAGATGCCAGCCAACTCGCCCTGGATGAAAAGCCACCATGGTTCTCTACGATCACATTGATCCCGTAATCAGCTGCAAACTGGCTCAATTGAGTGAGACTTTTTGTCGCAGCATGTGCCACATCCATTTCTGATCCCTTGCCTCCGGCATTTACCCTGATGGAATGGCATCCAAGGACATCGGCACACTCGACCCACTTATAATGATTTTCAACAGCCTGCTTTCTTTTGGTTTCATCCTGATCACCCAGATGCCCCTCTCCATCGATCATGATCAGCAGGTTTTTCACATCAATATCTTGTGTACGTTGCAGCAGTTTCTTCGCATACTCTTTTGAAGCCGACTCGAAAAACTGGTTCACATATTCCACTGCGTGAATGTCAAAGTTATCCTTGGTATAAGCAGGAAAATCCAGGTTGTCCAGCTTGCCGCCAAACAGGGTCTTATTGAGGGACCACTGGGCAAGGGAAATTTTAAAAAAAAGATCCTCATCTTGTCCTGGAAGCATACCAGAAGCAGGCTGTCCTTTAGCAAATGCAGCCTGTCCGGCTGAAATAGCGGCAGCAGCAATTGCTGCACTTTTTACAAAATTTCTTCGTGTTTGCATAGTTTATTGTTCTTTGATTATATTGTTTCTGTACAAGCATTGCATAAAATTGTGAAAACTATTTCTATTTATCAAGGAACACAAGAATTCTTTCCGGTTAATATTTAATTACCTTAATCTCTTGAACAGTATTGGATTATTTATTAAATTTCTCACAATAAGCATCCCGATCAATGGATACCCATACGAATAGCGGAAAACCGGACCATTTTACTGGTAATCTGGTAAATATGCAGGCGCAGCTCTATTACTATGCATTGCAGCTAACCGAGGACCGGGAAGATGCGCGGGATCTTGTACAGGAAACGAGCTATAAAGCCCTGAAGAACCAGACAAGGCTGCATAACAATGAACATATCAGGGCATGGCTCTATACCATCCTCAAAAACACCTACATCAACTACCTGAGAAGCAGCCACTACAGACAGTTGGTCCACGACACTGATGAATTGAACCAGCATTCAGCCCAACCAAAGGATTCCTGGGAAGGCCTTCCAGATGAACTACTCATGAAAAAGGAGCTTCATGAGATTATCAAATTACTTCCACGCGAATATGAGAAACCCATTCAGTTGTTCCTCACCGGATACTCTTACAAAGAGATCTCCCAGCACATGTGCATACCCATAGGAACTGTTAAAAGCAGGATTCACCTGGGTAAAAAACGGATTCGAAAAGTTTATTCAGCCTGATCAGACCAGGTCACAGGCAAACAAATAACCAATCAGAATTGTTTAAATTGAATTGATATGAAAAAAGTGTTCTTAACATCAACACTGGCATTTACAATATTATTACTTGTAAATGCCGGACTCAAGCCAGGAGATAGCGCAGTCGACTTTTCACTCCAGAACGTGGATGGCACCACCATTTCCCTCACCGATTACAACGATCAAAAAGGTGTGATCTTAGTATTTACATGCAATCCCTGTCCGTTTGCAAAAACATACGAACAGAGGGTTATTCAACTTCATAAAAAATTCGCTAATGAAGGATTTCCGGTGGTTGCCATTAATCCCAATGATGGCGAAGTTTCTCCTGAGGATACTTTTAACAAAATGAAGGCAAGGTCTGCTGACAAAGGGTATCCATTCCCTTACCTGAAAGATGAAACTCAGGTGGTATACAAAGCTTATGGAGCAACCCGGACTCCCCACATCTTTCTCCTGGAAAACAAAGGAGGCAAGTTCAAGGTGGCTTATATCGGTGCCATCGATGATAATGCCATGAATGCGTCGGCAGTATCCAAAACTTACCTGGAAGATGCCATCGGAGCCGTAATGGCCGGCAACAAACCGGATCCAGCCACCACCAAAGCCATCGGTTGCACCATTAAAACGAAAGGATAATCATGCATCTCAACTTCGTGGAAATGCTGGCAGCTTTCATGGTACTGTTTGCTGTCATCGACATTCTGGGTTCGATCCCTATCATCCTGGATGTTAAATCAAAAACCGGAGCCCTTTCCCCCGGAAAGACGACCCTGGTAGCATATGGGATCATGTTACTCTTTCTGTTTATAGGAGAACCGTTGCTTGGATTGTTCGGGGTGGACATCTCATCATTTGCCATCGCGGGTTCTGTCATCCTGTTTTTGATGGGATTGGAAATGGTGATGGGCATCCATCTCTTTAATCTTGCATCAGGAGGCAGTGGCGCCATCATCCCCATTGCTTTCCCCCTGATTGCAGGTGCCGGCTCCATCACTACCCTGCTCTCATTACGGGCTGAATATCATTCCATAAATATTTTAATCGCCCTTTCATTGAATATGATAATTGTTTATCTTGTACTCCGGCTTACAACCATATTTGAAAGAATACTCGGACCAAATGGGCTGCATATCCTGAAAAAATTCTTCGGTATCATACTGCTGGCCATTGCCATAAAGTTGTTCATGTCAAATACGGGAATTGAGATATCAAAAGGGATGTAAATGAAAAGTATAACCTTGATATTGGTGCTGTTTTTACTTACCGGATGTGCTGATGATGATCTTTCCTGGATTTCCATTCGAAACGAAACCGAGGTTTCCATTTATGCACAATCATATTCCTCCGGTTTTACCAATGGAGATTGGATCCTGCCCGGCCTGGCAGATGAGTTTTATTCCATAAGCTGTGACTGCCTGGATGGATATGCATATTTCTCATTTTATTATGACAGTCTGATCATCTACATGAAGGATCATGAGGAAGATCCGATCAAGTTTTACCAGGATGGCTCCACAGAGAATTATGATCCCACCCTCAATCCATTTACAAATCCAGATGTGTGGAAGAAGCGGGAATTTGAGCGTCACTTGTCCGGATCCTCTTTCAATACACCGGGAGAGAAACACATTTTTGAGCACTACTTCTGCATTGATGCGGAAAGTGTAAAATCCCTTGCCGATACAATCCTGCACGAATTAAATCCTGCTCCTTAAAGTATCTTCCATCTGCGCTTTTGTAAGCGTAATGGGGTGGGATTTATGGGATGTGTGTTCTACGATTTTAGGGATGCACTCCTCTTTGAATCCAAATTCTGAAAGTCGTGGAACCTCAAGAAGATTTGTAATGTGGATGAGTTTTTCCTTGAAAGCTTGTAAATACTCTTTCTCCTGCTTGTATTTAAAATCAGCAAATACCTTGCTTACGATGGTCAATTTCTGCATGGCTGGATGCTCAGGCATGTCGATCAGATTATCAATGGTATGGGCAAATACTGGTGCCATCAGGGAACCGCAGACAACTCCATGCGGAATGTCGAAATAACCTCCTAGCGGTGATGCAAATCCGTGTACCAGCCCCAATCCTGCATGGGTCAGGGTAATACCCGAGAACATGGCCGCCAGAGCCATTCCCGATCGGGCCTCAATATGGTGTTCCCCTTCCAGAAATGCCCTCAACAGGTACTTCTTGATTTGTTTTAAACCCTGTAAAGCCAGCGCATCGGTTATGGGATTGGCCTGACTGGAGATATAGGACTCCAGCAATTGTGTAAATGCATCCATTCCAGAAGTAGCAGTAAGCCTGGCCGGACAGGAAAGCATCATTTCAGGATCGATGATGGCCAGCTCCGGTACAAAATTGGCATGTCGCAACGACTTCTTAAATCCTTGCTCCCCTACCTCGGAGATAACTGCATTCATGGTCATTTCACTTCCGGTCCCCGATGTGGTTGGTATGGCAATAAAAGGGATCTTTTCTCCGGGATGCTCCCTGTCTCCCACTCCCTCCAGGTAATGCCTTATACTCCCTTCCACCGGGATCATAGCAGAGACAGCTTTACCTGCATCCATCACACTTCCGCCACCGACAGCAACCACCACATGAATTCCTGTTCCTCTGTGCTTCTCAGCAATCTGGTCGACCAGCGATGGTGATGGTTCATGGGCAATCACCTCTTGACTAAACGTCAAATTTGCCGCTTTCAGTCCCGAAATGATTTCATCTCCATGCCCTGAATTGTGGAAGGAAGATGATCCGGTCAACAACAATACACTATTGCCTCTGGATGTCACCGCAGCAGGCAGTTCATTCCGTTTTCCTTTACCAAATACTATTTCTGGTAATGATGAAAATTGAAAAGAATCGATCATGGGGTGAATGTTTACGTAAATATATGAAAAGTCTGAAAGTGAAAAGTGGGAAAGAGGGTAACATTTGAATATCTTTATATCAACCTTTGAAGTAACCGAATCAATCCACTTATGATAAAATTTGAAGATTTTCTAAAGATGAAGGATGAAGGATCCTTCCCCGATGATATTCCACTTCTCCTTCAGTCACTTCTGCTGGATGCAACAGGAGATTGGGAGAGCGCCCATCGCATCGCACAGAACGAACATAGCCGTGAAGGATCATGGGTACATGCTTACCTTCACCGTGAAGAAGGCGACCTGGGAAATGCTTCTTACTGGTATCACAATGCGGGAAGAAGTATGCCGGATAATTCCCTTGAGGAAGAATGGGAATATATTGCCATGGCACTGCTGGAAAAAAGTTGACCCGGCCAATCTTAGTGGACAGGTTCATCTGAAGGATTCAAAGCGTTAGAATTTCCTTCCCAGTCTCTCTTCCAGCCGGTAAACCTCAATGGCATTTTCCCTGAATATCCTCTGGAGCATATCAAACGCCACATCCTCTGTAAGCAATCCCCTTTCAACTCTTTTGGCCAATACCTCGGCTACCACTTCTTTACCATATTCAAGCGATCCTACAGATTCCTCTATGAATGTGCAATCTCCACCCCAGAAGAATCTGTTATAGGGAACACAATCAAACATCTCGTCGAGTGCATGGATGGCCTCCTCCCGGGAGATCTGGGGCAACCACACCAGGTCCAGGTACACATTCGGAAACATCTTTCCAAATGCAGCATATTCACCGGTCCATGGATAACCTCCGTGGAACAACACGAATTTTGCATCCGGATATTTCAGGAACTGGTTATTCAGTTTGACCGGTTTGCCATTGTCAAGCGTATTCCTGTTCCCTGCCAGGTAACCTGTATGGATCTGTATGGGAAGGTCATACCCAATGGACTTCTGAATGATCCAGTGAAATAAAAAGTCCTGGATCTTTTTGGCGTCATCCTGGCTTAGGCTACCTGAAGGCCTGTCAAACAGATCCTTGGCAACCTCGTAAGGTACATCCTCAAAATCCAGTGACCGGGAATAAGCCAGAGAATTCTTCACGCAAACCGCTTTGCTTTCAATGTTCTTATGAAAGAGATGATCGCAGTATTCAAGGTAATCATCCAGCGAACCAATCTGAAAACCTTCTTCCAATGCTCTTTTATAAACCTCGGGCGGTTCATCTCCGTTTGAAGGCCTGCTACTCACCTGCATCACCAGGGGATTGATATGAAAAACCAGGGCATAGTATTTTTCATCCACATCGGTGTTAAAAGGCTGTAGTAACTTGTGTTCCGGGAATAATCCAGGGCCTGTCCATTGTAATCCCAATGATCTTTCAGGCTTAGGGAATCAAGTGGACCCGTATCAAATTGTTGTCCCCCCGCCGAAATAATATCCGACATTAAATAACTGCGGTGAATCAGATGAAAGAGGCGATAGGTAAGGTCTCCATACTCCTCGGGCCAGTGCTGGTGTTCATGGGTATTGATCACCTTTACATCGTCAACAAAAGTTTTTAATCTCTGATAGGTTGTTTCTTGCTCCTGGCTGCAGTGATATCAAAAGTACCTTCAAAATAACTCCCTGTTCCAGTGAATTTATCCTTATCGAATGTTCCTGATATAGTGATCTTTTCATTTTCTACATACAAGGTGAATTTTAAGGTCTTCTTTTTGTATTCTACACTTTCGGCCTCTGTTTTATTGTATTCATTGAGAGCCATGGTTACACTGTACTCTTTCCCTTTCTTAACAATTATCATCTCCCCATTTTGATATCCTTCAGGTACACTTGGGGCAGAATACTCCCAGATTCCTACCGGACTAAATCTCTTCGCCGGAGATGCATAAGAAAATGAAGCAACTAAAACAATAAGCAATAGAGCAACCAGGTTTCTTGTTAAGCTTTTTTGATTCATGGTTAGTATGGTTTTGTTTGTGAATATTCAGGCTTATCACCTGTCAGACATAAAGATCGCAAATTATTATCAAATAATACCCAATAGAAGTTCTTTTATCGGGGCAGAAATTTAGCTGCCAACCTCTTCATTCGCCCGTTCAAGAAGTGCTTTTATGTAGCCGATGGTGAATGCAAAACCGGTTTTTTTGACCACCTACCATCTTCGGCCAATGATCTGCGATAATGTAACAGTCAATTTCCTCTTCCACCCGCTTACCTACCTCAAAGGCACGGGAACTTGCACCACCACGGGTTGTTTCACGTCTGGAGCTGGTCACACCGGTTGCCATATGAGCATAAACCGTGGTGTGAATACCGGCTCTGCCCAGATTACGTAGATTTTGCTGATATTCTTCTATTTTCTTATCACGTCCCGGTAGATTTAATGTGACTTCTTCCATGTTATGTATAAGTCCGTTACCAATATTCGCAATCTTTAGTGAATGGTCTTCAACTTTCATACATAATGTCCTGAAATTTTCATACGTCGCTGCTTCAGGAGTATTAACCCATGTTGTTATGAATTCAACCCAAGCTGTTTGACAAATTTCAGGTCTTCATCAAGAAATGGATTTCTTATTTGTGCGGAAAGCTTCAGTTTTGAAGACTCTACCCTGGTGGCTTCTTTGGCCGTAACAGAATTAGAAAACAGAAATTTACTGCCTAAAGTACCGGCCAGTAATAGCTTAATGAAATTTCTTCTCTCTGGATTAACTTGCATATTCGTGATGTTTTTAATGGTTTAAAATATTTCACTTTATCTTCCCTACCGGAGCAACATAAATAACAAACTCTTCCTTCCCATCCACATCCAGAATAGCATCCATCTTGTCCTGACTATATGCCCCGATGGCGCACGTTCCGGCCCCGATGGCTTCACTGGCAAGGTAGAGATTCTGACAAAGATGGCCGGCATCCAAAGCAATCATTTTAGGTGCAACTATAGAATATCGCCATTCCGATCGATAGGGAATTACTGTCCAGATGAAAACAACAGCACCCTGGCCCACAAAGACCTGCCCACGACATCCATGGCTAACTTTTGCTGCCAACTCTAAATCGGCATACAAGAAATATACCTTATGCTCCAGAGGCAGATACCGGTAAAGTCCGGGCCTAAGTCCGTTTACTCGATTCACAAGCAAGTAGGTTTCAAAGGGATGCCGTGAACCAGCTGACGGCACGGTCCGTCTAGGAGCATTGCCTATACCATCAGGTTTATGTACCCCTTGTGTGGACCATAACAAGAAGGAAAACTCTTCCAGGGTTAGAGGTTCTTCAGTGAATCTTCTGTGGCTTTTTCGGCGCTTAATTGTTTCGAGAATCGATATTTTCCCAACTGTTATATTTTCAAGTGGAACCAGATCAATCAACGTCACATTTTTAGGATGGGGCTTTTGAGGCATAGGAGGCGGTACCTGATTCTTCATATCTGTATCCTTTTTATCCCTTTCGTCCCACCAATAGGCCTTAAGGAATTTGCGATAAGTCTCCATAGATTCCATGTTCTTTCTCCTCTGCTTAGTAATTATTGTTTTTCTCCTGCTGCCAGGAAAATGCTGATTTTCGCTTTTTTATTTACTATTGCTGAGTCTGTATGCTTGAATCCTAACCACTTGTCATGATGAAAATACATACTAGCCAATGCATAATATACAATATTATCTTTGGTTGGCATTCCCGATTTGATAATCAATTCTGGATAAAATTGTAACTTACATTTGGATGTTGGGGATGGATTTTTCAATGAAGTTATCAGGGATCTGTGTTATTAGTAAAACTTGATATGAAAGGGCAACCAAGAAGAAACTTTATCAAGTCCTGCCTCTATGCAGCAGTATCCGGATTGAGCCTTGGTGTTTTTACCCTCTGCTCAGGATTTGGAAAAAAGAGAATCCAAGGATCTCAGAATAAAATATTGGCCAGTAACGGGAGAAATAGGAATGATCCGATATTTGAACCTTCCTATCTGGAACTGCACAGAACCGGGGAATTACAAAAAAGAGGGGAAGCATTATGGCGGATCATGGAAA
>JAGLOO010000046.1 GCA_023138875.1 Bacteroidales bacterium | reverse complement strand
GAAGGGATCATGGATATCTACCTTCCTGATTTCAAGTATGCGGATGGAGAGATGGCAGTCAGATACTCATCGGGTGCGCTTACTTATCCGGAACTTACTAAGAAAGCACTGCTCGAAATGCATCGGCAGGTGGGCGTGGCAAAGCCCGCAAATGATGGTCTCATGCACCGGGGTCTTATGATCCGCCATCTGGTTATGCCAAACAACGTTAGCGGATCGAAGAAAGTGGTCTCCTGGATAGCCGGTAATCTTCCCAAAGACACCTACGTAAATATTATGTCACAGTACCGGCCACTGTACAAGGCCATGGATTATCCTGAAATAGCCCGGAGGATAAGCAGGGAAGAATACGCAAAGGTCGTGGAATGGGCAAGGCAGGAAGGTTTAACAAACCTGAATATTCAGGGATAATATTTTTAAATTATTGTCATGAGTTGATCTTTCGGGTTTGGATATCCTTCTTTCATTGCCGCCGGGCCGTCACCCATTGCAATATAATGAAGAATATATATCCGGCCAGGCTCAACCAGCCCAGTATGTCACCGGTCTTATTGTAAAATGTGGTCCCGGTTCCAAGGGGCACATCGGCCACCAGGGCAAATGCCTCCCCATCGGGTGATCCATTGCGGAGGGCAACAATGTTTCCAAATGGATCAATGATTGCTGATGCATAGGCCACATCCGCCTTCACCACTGCCACACGATTCTCTACCGCGCGTAGCGTACTTTGGGCCACCTGCTCCAGTGCAATGCCCGGACCTTCCAATGTGGGTACGGCGATCAGTTGTGCCCCATTACGGGCAAGCCTCCGCGACACATCAGTATAATGCACATCATTACATATAAGGGTGGACACCTGCCCCAGGTCAATATCGTAGACAGGGTAGACACCAGATGTGATAATGGGAGGTTCGCCCGGAGAAGTGGGATGATTTTTACCATAAGTTTCCATGAAGTCTCCCTCGGGTGTAAGTAATACCATCTCATTACGCCAGCCCCGGGGATCATCCACACCGTAACCGATCAGAAGATAAGCATTTGTTTCTGAAGCCAGAGCTTGCAATTCATTTGTGTAAGTTACCTGTGGATCGAATCCTAATCCCAGTTCGGGCATGACAATGAGTTGCGCTCCCTGATTAGATGCATCGCGAATTTGTTCTGTAAATTCTTGTAAACGTAGCTTCTGCAATTCATCCGGGTCCTGGTGCCCTGGCTGGGGATAATTGTGCTGCACTGCAGCTACCCGGATAATCTGTTCGTTGTCTGGTGCGGTTGAGCTTATGATGAGTGAGATCCCAATCCAGCTAATAAGTACGATCCCTGCTGTGGTTAACCAAATCATGGTCGACCGGCGTGTAAAGGGAGCAGTATTGTCAAACCTCCATTTTTTATCAAAACGTATGAGAACACCCTGAGCCAGGGCAAAGTTGGTAAGCATCACCACAATCCCCAGTCCATATATGCTGAAGATGGAGACAGGCAGGAGCATCAAGGGCTGTGTGTACATTGTCTGGGCCATAAATGCATGGGTATTGATAGGGGGGATAAAACTTCGGATCATTTCAAATCCCACCCAGTCTGCGATACCATGCAATATAAACCAGCGGTAGTTGGTTTGCTGGTGGAACCGCCGGAGGCCCGGGATAATGAAAATCTCCAAGATGACCAGGACAACCACGACCATTTGAATGACCCTCCCGGTAGGATTATTACCGAACATGGCGGTCAGGAAAACAAACAACCATCCACCGATACCAATGGCAGGAGCAAGCCCTGACCACTTCACCGGCAGGATCCGATGCTGAGCAATCAGCATGGGAATAATTGCGAAGAACGCCAGGAACCAGATATTATAGGGATGAAAGGCCAGGATCAGCATGACTGCGGTCAGGATGCTTACCAATATACCTATTGCGATCCGGGTGAAGTCGCCAGTTGATTTAACTGGCAGAGGGGCTGGATTTTCCATTGGTAGGATATTAGCTGTGTTCTACTCCTACTCTCTGTTTGAAAGCAGGGTAATACGAATCGCTTACTAATGGATAGCCTGAGAAACAGCTATCCATGGTGAGAGCTTCAGCAACAATCAGCCTCAGGAAAGGATAAATTTAAGGAATAACAACCTGATCTTCCAATTCTTTCTTGAGTTTTCTCCTGCCCAGGATGGAGAATATGACGAAAGAACAATAAGCCCGCTGACTGCGAAAATGATGATATCCCCCCAAATAAATAGTACTATCCGAAAGGATTGAAAATGGGTTTCAACCTCTCCCCTAAATAGCACAGTAAATAATCGGACGTTTTTTTACGGAATACCCTATAGCAGCACGAAATTGTTTTGGAAATTAGCACAGTTCATTGTTGTATGCCGTTACTTAATGCTATATTCAACTATAAGGGTCTGGTTAGCATACATTATTCCACTATTAATATTAACAGACCTTTTGTCAGCCTTTAAATTAACTTCATATTCGGCATCAGATTCATAAAGAGTCTCATAATCATTCCTGACCGAGGGTAAATCAATATTCCCAATTCTTATA
This sequence comes from Bacteroidales bacterium, assembly GCA_023138875.1. Taxonomy (GTDB): domain Bacteria; phylum Bacteroidota; class Bacteroidia; order Bacteroidales. Next base: position 53,808 of record JAGLOO010000046.1, on the reverse strand, counting down.
ATCTCTTTTTCTGTTTCTTTCATTTTTGAAAGAAGCTGATCGGCAAGATTATTGGCATTTTCTAATGCTTTTAAATATGCAGCATTATTTAGGCTGTCTATCTTACTGTGAGAATAAGATAAATTCCCAATACTAATATTTTTGTTAAGCAATAGATTCGTATAAAGATCCTCGAGGCTCTCTAATTCTCTTATTGTCAGTTGAGTCGTTATTGATGATTTGTAACCAACGAAAACAGTTGAATTATTTATCCATCTATACTCTTTCGATTGATTAATTGAAGTTGTAAGGATATCATCAGGTTTCACTCCAAAATCCAAAATTGTCGTATTAAGACTTTCAGATTTTTCAATGAGGCAATCCTTTGAAGTTTTAATATTCTTATCTATACACTCAAGTTGGATTGCTATCCTTGCCTCATTAGGTATAACAGATACTTCACCACTTGACTTGATTAGCATAGTCTTCAATCTGCCTCTCTCAGCAGTTTGATTGCTCGATTCACAAGCTTGAAATGCTAATAACCCACAAACACTAAGAACTACAACTATTCTTTTCATAATTTCAATTTAATGGCATACAACGGTCTGTCTAAAAAACGTAGGGCTTTCAGAGCTATAATTTGTCAGCGTAGGGACAGGCACACTCTTTGGCAAGTTTTGGCTTGCGCTTGGCTCTGTGTGACTTGCCAATGTGTGTGACTGTGTGCGGATGCATTGTCAACGTGTCATTATTATATCAATCTCTCCTGTCTCTTTTGATGTATTTCCGTGTATCTCTGTTTGAGTTTTCTTTTTAAATGGTCTGTCTGTGATTTCGGTTTTGTGTTTAGGGAAGTGTCTTTGTAGAATTTCGAGTGTCAAGTTGAATGTAAACTCTCGTCTATCAGTCCGTACATAGATTGTACTATTCTTTTCCATTAGAGCAGCACAATTACCAAAAACGGTGTCGAGAAGATTATAATAATCCTCTTTGCACACAAAGCGCCCTTTATGTTTCTCTTGTTTCGATTTTGGTATTTGTGGTCCACCAAGTAGCCAAAGTCGTAACCATTGGTCCGCATAATAGTCAGTCACAGAGCAGTAAGGTGGAGAAGTAAACAGAAGCGAAAACCGAATATCTGTTTCCTTGGCTTTCCTAACTATTTTGTCCAATTCAATGGTGCTATCTCCGAAAACTACCCTACTGTCAAAGACGGTTGGCATTCCTTTTTCGTAACGCCAATCCAGTTTCTTCATCACAAAGTCAATGGGATTGATTTCCGGTGGCTTTGTCAGTTTCCGTTTTTTCCACCAATTCATAGAATAGTTGATGCCCATTGCTTTGGTCATCTTCATTTGATTGGACATTCCTTCCCCTAACTTGCCGTGCAGATAGACCAAAAGAATAGACATTAAAGTAGCATCAACACTAATATTTTTCCAATCCAAGTGCTTTCTGGCTACTAAAAGGAATTTCAAAACTTCATCACAATAGCACATTCTGTAAAACAGAGGCATTCGTTCAATTGTCCGCTTGTAATAGTTTCTTTTTGAATAGATTTCTAATAGACGGTCAACTACTTCTGTTTTGTCTGCAGGTTGAAGTTTTACTGTTCCGTATAACCAACCAACTGGATTGATTTCAATTCCCAAACTATGTCTGCCTAAAACACCGCCAGCATAGATGCTCGAACTTCTCCCAGCAAAAGGGTCAATGATGAAGTCGTCTTTTTTTGAGTACTGCTCAACAACTTTAAAAGCAAAGTCAAGAGGGAACATAGCGTAGTAAGGTCCGAACCGTGCCCAACGTGATTCAGGTGTTTTAAATCCCCTTACTATGTCTCTCACGTTTATCATTCCTGCATTGATTTTTCCCTGATTTCCCGGGCAATGTCGTCAAAGATTCGTTTGCCAAGATTCAACGGTATTGCAGCTTCAGCGTGTGCAGAAACCAAAGGCGAAACAGAGTTAGGATAGCGGCTTGAGACCAACTCGTCAAGAACGTTCATTAAATCCGCTAATCTTGGGTATTGCTCAGTATTTGCAGTTTCCAAATCCTGCTGTTTCTCATCGAAGAAGGCCAGGACAGGTACAATTCTGTATCCTGTTTTTGTTTTATAAAACAGCTTTCTACCGAAATAGGTGTCAAGACCGTATGGTTTGTCACTTTCAGAAAAGATGATGTTCCTTTTGATGTATCCATCTGAAAGTAAGAACGCTGATTGGTTCGGGAATCGGTCTTTATTATCCTCAATAGTGGTGTCAACCTCTTCAAAGTGATTGTAGAAAGTGCCTGATTTTTCAATTCCAAATAGGAGTAGCTCTTTCTTGGTCAATTTTTTTTGAAGTTCGTTTATTCTGGCAAGTTCTGTGATTATGGATTTATTCATCCAAGACCAGGTACTGAAACAAGCAAGAGGGCCGTCCATTACAAAAGCAACTCTGTCCAAAAGATTAAACCATCCTTTAGCTTCAAATGCTCTTAAAATATGGATAAGCCAAAGTTTCTCAAACATCCCCATGACCTGCCCGTAAAGTTCTCCGTTTGTTCCTGCTGGATTCATTAGTTCGTGCAGACGCAACGCATCAGTAGAATAAAGTGTTTCACCACTATGATGGCATTCGTATTGTCCAAAGCCGTAGGTCATATCTTCATCTACCCCATCAATGGGACTTCTTGGTAATCTATCTCCTCCGCGTTCCTTGTCTTTTTCTTGTTTGATTCTGAAAAGATGCTCGTAGGTTTCAAGTAAAGTTTCGCCTTCCTCAAATACTCTTGTGTTTTGAAGTTCTTCAAACAAAGCCCTACGCATTGATGTTTTGGCAGATTTTTCTCCTTCGATGATTACATTGCAACCGGGAATTACAGTATCAATAGTTGATGCCTTTTCGGTTTCTCTGAAATTTTTTGGGTCAATGAACTCTTGCTTGGCAAATTCACGGACTGCTTTTTCAATTATCAGCACGGCTGAAATAGTGATGTAGCCAAATTCTGCACCTGGAAAACCATTTTCTGCCTTTGCTGGTTGATAGCTCCCGTCAATCGCAACGATGTAGTCGGGAATGAAATCGCTGGGCAGGTCCGCTTTGTCAACAATGTTGCCTTCAAATTCGCCTTGCCCGTTTTCTCTTTCGTCCATTTTTCTTATTCGCAATCTATCCTGCAGCGATTTAACTTTTGCACTGTCCAATATCCTGCGGAGCGGCTCGTAACTTGCAAATTCGTTTTCAAATCCCATCTTTCGTGAATTATGCAATTACGTTAAATTTGTCCACTTGTACAGGGATAACAAAGGGATTGCTTAATGTTTTTACTCTCAAGAAACCTTTGTCCTGCGCTCGTCTTATAGAAGGTTCGAAATCATTAAAGTCATAGTACTTGCAGAGTTCTTTGGTTTCGTCTGTATTGTTCAAGTGAGCAATGAACCAATTGGCTGTATTCTTCAGAATGTTCTTTTGTATACTGCTAACCTCTTGTGTTGCATAAACCATTCCTATCTGATACTTTGCTCCCTCTTTAGCAGTTCGCACCCAAACATCTTTTAAGTCCAGATCACTACCGCTGGGTAAAAGATTATGAGCTTCTTCAATGTAGATAAGAATTTCAGTAGGAGTTTTGCCTTCTCTGAACAATCTCTGGTTCTCCCTAAATATATACCACATAACCCGTTCAGCAGTTGCTTGATTTATTTCCGGTTCACCACTTGACTGGTCGATAATCACCAGTTTTCCCGATGCAAGGTCGTTGTATATATCTTCTGCATAATCTGTATCTGTTGTTGCGGAATGGTTGTCGATGACCTTAGCAATCTGTTTTGGCCCATTTCCTCTCCAAATCATTTCAAGGATTTTCTTGAAATCCTCATCAGCCCAATTATCACCTGACGCATTTGGTCTGTCATCTACGTACCATCTTTCAAACGCCCTACATTCTGCAGTTTTCATATAATCAAATAAGGTAACAAACGCAGTAGCTAAACTTTGTAATGATGGATTTGCGGATTCGAAAACTCGTGCGGCTGCTGTAAATCGGTCAGCGTTGTCTGGGTCACTTTGAACATCAATCATTCCATGAAATCGTGTACTCTCATCTCTGGCATTCGGACGGCCATTTATGAATTCATTACCAAACAGACCCGTAGTAGTTACTCGGAAGTTATCCGGTGCTGGAAATCCTGCTTTTGCTAAAAGCGCTCGATATGCAAGTGCTCTTCTATTATATCTTGTTGTTGCACTTCTATCTGTTGGCTCTGGCGCAATGAATTCAACTTGTTGAAAGTGCTCTATAAATTTTGATTCCCCCTTTCTGAAAGAGTTATCAATAATCTCTTTACCGATTTGCAGATTCTCGTCTAAATAGAAATTGATAAGCATTACGTTTCGGTCAGGGTCATTAGGGTGTCTGGTAATACCATAGGTAACAACTTCATCCGCTTTGTTTGCCCCCTCTCGGATTTTCCAAATGTTTTTTAATGCGTTTGGATTATTGCTTCCATCAGAATCTTGGACATTTTCGTTAGCGTATTCTCCGTTCGGGTCGAATATTAGTTGACCTATTTTCAATGACGTATCTTCTGATTTAGTAGGGTAACGTAGTTCATAAACAGACTTTGCAATAATTTTAGTAGTATTTGATTTGCCCGTTCTGGTCATGCCGAATAGGGCAGATTTTTGAGAGAGCAGGTCTGCTGGAAAGATATGTACTGGAACATCGTTAATGTCTTGAAATTTCCTGTTTGTTGATGCGTATCGAATGTATCCGAGTTTTACACTTTCGGCACTTCCATATTTCTCAATGTGTTCTTCCAAATTACTTGGGTCAGTATAGTTAACAATTGTTTCCAAAGCTTTCCCGTTGGGTTTGTACACTTTCAATCCTCTGTTTGGATAGAAGTTTGAAATGTCGCTTCCGAATTTCAGGTGCAACAGTCCATTACCGTTTTCACCGCTTGGTTCGTCTAAAAAGAATGTCCCTATAATTCGGCATTGCAAGCCTGCATATCCCAAGTACACTCTAGTTTTAGTGTCCATTATTCCATCTCCGTCCCAATGAATATCAGTGTCTCCACTAACTCGTCGTGCCGTCTCAACTCTAATTCTTTCTGCTTCTGAACTATTTGGTAATTGTGCTGCGTCCATTACCCGAAGCAAAATAAAAGATGCGTCCTCTGTCTTGAAATCAATGTCGTCCCTGTCAGGGTCAACACGGGTTGCAACAAGAAAACTTAAACTCGGTATTCCACCGACTTTTTGTCTCTCATTGTCGTGTATTTGAACTTTTGCATTCTCATAGTTAATTGAGAATAACTCTCCAACATATTCACTTTTTTGCACGAGTATCTGAAACCATTTTTGCGCATCCTTTGATTGTATGGTTTCAATGTCTTTGGTTATGCCTTTTTCTATGTCCATTCTAATTCGTATTTCTTATTGTCAAATTTAGTGTTCTGTCGAGCGTTGGCAAAAAACAAGTGTGTGGAAAGTCGAAGCGTTGGCTTGTGCGGCTGGGCTTGGCACTCGCTTGTTTTGTGTGTTGGCTCTTTTTTGCATTGGCTACAACGTTGTGGCTATGCCCAGTAAGGGATTTCAAAGCACTTACATTTCAATTTATTCCTAATTTTCAATACTTGCATTTCCTTTCAATTTAGCACAAAAACCCTTATTGGGTATAGCCTTTGGGCACTGGTTTTTCTACAATTCATGTTTTTCCAACCCAATTGCAATTCCTATTGGATACATTATATCACCCCACATATAATGAACAAACATATCACTTCCGTCATTTTCATTTAACTTGACAAGTATCATTTCAATTCCACTATCTTTATATTTACTCAATTCAGTTTCATAAATTATATCGTCAGCAACTAATATTATGTTGTCATTATTAACTAGTCGCTCCATTTGCTCAATTACTTCAAATGCAATGATTTCATCAGTCCTATTTATAAAAGTTCGAACTTGATTTCCATTTTTAGTAATAAAGATTTGATTTGAATAATCAACGTCAACAATGTTTTCAAGACTAAATGAATCACTTATCAGAAGGTAGCAGATTATGCTTTTCTTTTCTGATTCATGTCGGTCATATTTATTAAGGATATTTTCAACTATTGAACTTAATTTGGGGTTAATAAATTTTTTATCTGGCCATATTTGCTGATAGGTCTGTATTGTTTTAATAATTGCCTTCCCCAAAAATATTCCATCAATAATTATTGAAGTGTATTTCTTAATTTCAGTCTTTGCAAGTACTTTCAGTATTTGATTCGCTAATTTTTGATTGAGTAATTTATGCTTAAAATATTCTGTAGATATTTTGTTTTCATTAAATGATATTGTGAAGTCATTTCCATTTTTTTTCCAAAGATTGATGTCTTCAGCAAAAAACAAGAAACAGGATTCGTTTTTTTTGTCATCAATTGTATAAATAAACAATATGAAATCATTTTCCACATAAGATATTGGAATCTTAACATTGGTAGTTTTATCACTAATTGTTCTTCCTTTACTTTGAACTTTTATTAATCTTGAATTTTGTTTTTCAATATTATCGACAATTATTAAATCACTTCCTTTTTTGTCAAAAGAAGGTTTCATCACATTAAATCCAAATTTTATCAATTGCGATTTAATGTAATTTTCTGCTTGCTCTTCGAGAGGTTTATTATCTACCATACTTTCTTTAAACTTGTGCCCATACGTGTAAAGCAGGTTGATGTTTATTTTCTTATATGATATTTCTTTTGCATTCCACTATTTACAGGCATTACAAGAGTTTAATTACCTCATATCCAACAATACTTCTTGCCAATATCATTCCCGCTATCCTTTAAAATGGAGAATTGGAGTAAGTGATATTGAAGTCTCATTCAGATGTTGGGTTGATGGCAATATAAATCTAACGAAAATTGCCAGGATATAAACACTTACTTGCAACAAAATTTGGGGATTTGGTATCGAGTATACCAGAAAGTGTTTTGAATGCTGCTTATGTAGCCTTTTCTGATCTGGATGGAGATATGATTAAATGCAATAAAAAAGGATACAATTCACTTTGAAATGTATCCTTTTCTGTAACCTTTGTTTTTTCAATCCTTCTGTAAGCCTTGTGGGAACTACTGGATTCGAACCAGTGACCCCCTGCTTGTAAGGCAGGTGCTCAAAATCACAAATGCAAAATCAGGATTTTGTATATGCTGGCGGCTCCAGGTCTGATCAGTTTCAGGATATAGATCCCTGGTTGATATCCTGATACATCCATCTCATATTTCGCCTGATTACGAAGGTGTATCACCAGGTTTCCTGACATTCCATACATCTGCAGTTCAAATGGCACCTGATCTGGTGATTTCACGGAAATTACCTGGTTTGCAGGATTGGGGTAGATCATATACCCTCCCGTCATGAGATCATCCTCTGTGGAGGAGCATATCTCTGTGGTCAACTCCAGGATATAGATAGTATCACCTTCAACAGCGCTTTTAACCGTATCCTTATAGGTCCCGGCCTCTTTATACCAGTTGCTCCTGAATTGGGTGCTGTCGCCAAGACATATGGTCTCCTGTTCATTGATCACAACCTCCAAAGGCGAAACGGGCTCAAGAATCCCTTGCTCTCTGTATCCAACAAATGCAATACTGCTGGATTCCCCCGCACTCACTTTTTTCACTGAGACCCCAGCATTGAGTCCGGCAAAATAGAGGCGGCCATCTTCAGTCACCAGGATTTCACCGAAAAATCTATTTCCTCTGACTCCTGCCGATTTCAGTACCAATGGCTCTCCATTATCTGAAAGCCGTGCAATAAACATGTTTGGTGAAACGGCACCCTGTCCTGAAGATGAGCCGGCGGCCAGGGTATCCTGTCCCATGATCAACATATCTCCGAACATTCCCATCAGGTACCCGGCTGTATCTGACGCTGGCTCATAGCAGATGCCAAAGTCCCCTCCATCACCCTGGCTTCCATAGGAATTCAGGGCTGTGCAAACTCCTTCCGGGTCAAACCTTGCCAGGAAGATCTCTTCCATCCGTGTACCATCATTGCCAATTGAGAATTCACCGAATGCAATGTCACTCAAATACATACCTGTCATGAATATCCGATTTTGCTCATCCACACTTACATCAAAAGCTTCTGCAAATCCGAATTCAGTATCGATGGTGGTCCCCCATTGAACCACACCCTCTTTACTGAACTTCACAAGGAATGGGGCCTCGATAAAAGTATTTAACACCACACCGTTCCCAAAATCAGCCTGACCGGTGTAGGTTCCGCTGGCAACAACCTCTCCTGAACTACTAAGATCCATATCAATAAGTCCGAATAAATCCATATCCGCATCGGTAACGGCATGACTGATCCACTCACAGGAGCCTGCGGTATCCATACGGGCCAGGAACATGACATTGGTATATTCACCCCATGTACCTGTGACCTCATGCGCACCAATGGTCAGGGAACCACTGAAGTTACCTCCCAGGTAAATATGGTTATCCGCGTCAATCTCAATATTATCGCAACTCATTCCCCTGGATGTCTCCAGATGTTTGATCCACTGCAAATCTCCCAAAGGATTGAACTTTGCCATATAGCCGCTTCCGGCAATCATATTCGTGGTTAGAGCTGTATCTCCGATCTGAATGGAATCCCAGTACGAACCGGTCACATATACATTGCCGTCACTGTCCACCGCCAGATCACCTTTCCCTTTGCCAAATGGACTTGTCAGAAATTTGCTCCACTGGTAATCACCATTTTCAGCATATTTCACAATAAAAACGTCATCCCTGACAGACGAAAAGACCTCAACATCTTCCACCCTCAATCCTCCACCATAGTAACCAAGCAGATAGAAACTGCCATCCAAACCCGTACAGATGCTGCTGAAATATGAGCTTCCGGAACCGCTGATGTTGCCGGTCCAGTCCCAGCCAACCACTTCATAGTTCACAATGGTTTGCCCTTCCATGATCAGGTACACCGTATCAGATACAATTCGTTCGCATCCGTTGATGACTACGAAGTAATAAGCTCCGGTATCAGCGACCGTGGCATGATCAATGGTATATATGCCTCTGAATACATTTGGGAGCAGGATCCCATTCTGGTACATTTCATATTCCAGGCCCCCCAGGGTTTCGTTCGCATAGAACCAAATGTTCACTTTATCTCCTTCTGATGCATAGATCTCCGTGGATGCCACATCATAGATGTAGATATTGTCATAGAGACCCCCTGGTTCCACATCCATTGTCAATACACTAGTGCGATACCCATTGCTGACGCTGCATTGATACTGACCAAAATCTTCTTCTGAGGTAATAGTGATGGCAAAAGAAAAAGTGCTGTCATCTTGCAGGATCACACCGTCCCTGGAAAATGTAAATTGAAGAAACGGGCTCGTAACATCCGGTTTAAACTCAAAGGTTTCTCCAACACAGCCTGATTGGGGCTGCGGAGTGCTGTGTACCAATGGCAGATGCTGTATGAAAAATCTATTTATCTCTTCTCTTTCCATTGCACGCTGGTAGAGCATGAAATTATCCAGTACGAATGTTTTATCCCCGGATCCACGTTGACCGATGATCAGGGAATTATCATTTGTCTTCAACGATAGTCCTGGTGCCGGAAGAGGCTGATTCGGTATGGCATCCAGGTAGGAATTCAGGGCTGAACCATCATAGGTAGCAGTCACAAGGTGCCACAAACCGGGTTGGAGAGTCTGGTCAGAGACCTGTTTGTAAACCGTTCCATCTGCAGCTGTAATGGCGAAAATAAGGTGTAGATCGGGATCAATAAACAATCCGTAGTTCCCAATAGAGTCGGCACCACCGTCCGGTTTTGCGAGGATAGACTCCACTCTGTCAGGTATAGTGTCAACCCTGATGGAGAGTGCTATGGTGAGCTGATCTGGGATATCCAGATCCTGATCTTCCGGGATCTCCAGGTAACTATCGGCTCCCGCAAACCTGACTGCCTGGAGTGGGGTACCGAAAATACCAGTATCAGGAACCACGGAATAAGTCATCGCCGGTCCGGTATTTCCTGTGGAATCAGAAAAATTTCCGTTGAATGCATAAAACGCCCTCAATGCTGAAGTATCCACAGAAAGATAGGTCTCTTGGAAGAGTATTATCACATGAATGGAATCTGAAAACAGTCGAGAACCTCGATCCATAATTTCGCAAAAGTAATATCCTGTATCGGTAACATTCATATTATCGATGGTAAGATTACGGGCCGACTGTTCGATAAGACTCCCGTTCTGATACCACAGGAAAGTAGCCAAATCGGTGTTACCTGATAGGATAAGCTCCAGAGTGACCATAGCATTTTCATACACTTTTAACTCATAGGGCTGGTCAATAATTATAATATCTGAAGGGGCAAGCAACTCCTCCACATCAAAATACTTGGTGTGTGCACTCATGCAGTTATACGCAACACATGAGTACTCTCCAAAATCGCTTTCGGATTGTATCACTACCATGCAAATGGAATCGGCTCCCTCCTGGATCACCTCTTCACCCTTAGAGAATCTGTACTGAAGAAAGGGGGCCTTATCACCCGAAATCAGCTCAATAGTATCTCCCAGGTAAGCCGCGATGTTAGGTCTCTCGCTGTCTGGCCAGAGGATGGGGTGCCTGCTGATACTCTCCACCTCGTGATACTCTAAAACGCGATTATAGAGAACTATGTCATCCATTTTTCCCGTGAATCCGCTTCCCACCGAATTTCCGAACCACAATGGATGATCATTGGGTTGTATGGTGGTGGGTTCGGTATTGAAAATGGCAACGGGTTCATCAGCCAAATACATGGTAACAGTACTTCCGTTAAAGGTAATTGTATAATAAATCCAATGCTCTGTTATCATTCCCCATTCCGACTTGTAGGTCTGCACAGTTCCGGTGGCATCCGTAAAAGAAAAACTCCATGGAGTTCCACTGGGAGCATTTTCGCCGGGATAAACTGAAATCCAGTAACTTCCGGTGGAAGGAGCCTCCGGGTCTGATTTGGAGATGATCCTGGTCTCAGCCTCAGGAACTGAATCAAGGTAGATCCAGAAAGAGATGGAAAGAACATCTGTGAAATCCAGCGATGTATCATCGTCGATTTGCAGATAACTATCGGGATTTGTCAGATGAACAGCATTCTGCGGATGACAGAAACGATTTTCTGTCAGCTCAGCCTGATGAGGATAGGCCGATACATTGTTTCCTGTTGAGTCCCGGAAACTACCATAGAAGTCGTAGTAGGCCACCAGGTCGGTGGTATCAATAACAGGATACCCGGTTTGCGCTCGTAATTCGCACAAAAGGGAAACAACAAAACTGAACGCGCCTAATAAAAAGGCAATAGAAATAATGTGAAGGCTTTTTTTCTTCATTGTTGAGATGTATTACGTGTTGAAACATGGCCTGACTGCTATCCAGTCAGAAATTGAAATTAATTTTACGAAAAAAAGGATTTTGTATTACAAGAAGTTATGAACGGGGCAATTTATACTACAACCATGAGCTTTACATCACTTTTACAAGAACTGTACACGAAACTGTATACTTCATAATATTTCCAAAATTCCTTATATTTGCGGAATAATGGAACCAAAGTGATGAATTATCTGGAATTCAGAAATAAATGGTATGATCAGGGGATTGTCAACTCAAATCAGATCTATGCATGGAAACCTGGTTTCGACAAGAACAACCTCACCCGGTGGACTCATAAAGGGTTATTACTAAAACTACGCAATGGCTATTACGCATTTCCTGAATACAAAGCTAAATCTGATTTCGCCATCTACATTGCGAATCGGATTTACCGTCCATCATATGTCAGTCTTCATACTGCCCTTGCTTTTTATGGAATGATCCCGGAGTCTGTCGTTCAGATTACCAGTGTAACTTCAATGAAGACTGCAACATTCATAAATGTGATCGGAGAATTTTCATATAAGTCTATTCGTCCACATATTTTTTTTGGTTATGATGTAAAACCAATTCCTGAATTAGGTTCTTTGCTGATGGCAAAACCCGAAAAAGCCCTGCTTGATTTACTTTATCTCTATCCATTTTATAATTCAGTTTCTGATATTGAGGATCTTCGCCTCGACAAGGATTACATTCATAATGAAATCAACATTAAACTATTAAACGAGTTTTCCCACCGGTTTCATTCCAAGGCACTCAACAAGAGAATTAAATTGATCTTTCTATGATAAGTATAGACAACCTAAAGAATTTCTTTCCTGTCAATCTTCGGGAGAACCCGTTATACTTCAAGTATTTGCTGAAAGAATATTTGCAATTGCAGATTCTTGATCATTTGTCAACAACTTCCTACATAAGAAGAATTACATTTATCGGTGGGACAAATCTGCGTTTGACAAAAGGAATTGATAAGTTTTCAGAAGATCTGGATTTCGATTGCAGACAGATGCTGGAACCAGAGTTTATCGAAATGACAGATTCTGTTCTCAATTTTCTGAAGAATTTTGGCATGAAAGTAGAGACTCGTGACAAAAAAAATGTGAAACTGGAAGCATTCAGACGATGTTTCTATTTCCCGGAGCTGCTTTTTGATATGGGTTTATCGGGCCACAAAGAGGAACGGTTCCTGATAAAGATTGAATGCCAGGATCAACAAATAGAATATCCTCGTGAAATAATCAACATTAAGGGATGTGGATTATTCTTTCCTTTTCCAGTTCCAGCCAATGATGTGTTATGTTCAATGAAACTGTCAGCACTTTTGTCACGGCAAAAAGGAAGAGATTTCTATGATGCTATGTTTCTTCTCTCACAAACAAAACCTTCCTATTCTTTCCTATCATTAAAACTAGGCATTCATAATCTAACTGAATTAAAAAATGCCATTTCAGATGTATTGACAAATATTGACTTAAGACAAAAGTCTAAGGATTTTGAACATCTGCTTTTTTTTAAAGAGAATAGCCGGCGTATTCTCACTTTCGGTGAATTTATCAAGGAATATAGTTAATTCTACCTTAACAGGTTAGCATTAGTGCGCGGAACCGGGTTATGGAACTGTTCGCTGAATTTTCCACACGATAGGGCTTTACTGGCCGATCAGCCGGCCGGCAGCAGATCCGCGAGGCGAGTCAATTTCTGTCCATAACCTATCCCGATTCATAGGGAAATTCTGTATAGAAATGCGATCGCTTGTTTTCCAGCGCGTGGGCAAAAGTTTCGAAGGGCTGGCCTTTGCTCTTTTCAAAAAGTAGAGTGCCCGCCAGGGTGTGCTTTTTGAAATGGGCAAATCGGGCGGAGAAACTTCTTTCTTAAGGCCCACTCTTACCGATAGCGTTTCGATAGATTATGTATCTTTGAATATGTTTGAAAAACAAGAAATATTATCAAGAATAAAAAAAATTGTTCATAGTACAGAACCCACATCGTCTTTGATTTTATTTGGCTCTTACGCTCGGGGAGATGATACTAAATCATCTGATATTGATCTACTTATACTTATCGACAAGGATAAGATCACTTATTTTGATGAAAAAAGAATTAAATATCCACTATACGATCTGGAATTTGAAACAGGTTTGATTATTAGTCCAATTGTGTTTTCCAGAAAGGATTGGGAAACGAGGCACAGCGTAACTCCATTTTATAATAATGTAAAACGTGAAGGGATTGTATTATGACCGGTGGAATTGATGATTTGATAAATTATCGGATTAGTCGTGCTTTTGAGACAATAAAGGAAGCGGAATCAATGATTGAAAACGAATTTTGGAATGCCTCAATAAATAGAATTTATTATGCTTGTTTCTATGCCGTTAGTGGATTATTGCTTAAAAGTGATATAGATACATCTACTCATAAGGGGATCCGTCAAATGTTTGGATTACATTATGTGAAAACCGGACTGGTATCAAAGGAATTTGCGAAGTTTTTCTCTGATTTATATGACAGAAGACAAACTAGTGACTATGACGATTTTGTAGAGTACGACAGGGAAACTTCAGAAAGATTATTGTCTTTAAGTAAGGATTTTGTAACTGAGATAGATAAATTGATAAAGGAAAAATAAGAGGCTGGATGAAATATTCAACAATTACTCGAATGAACTCGGGACGTGCTGGACAGTTTATGATTCTAAACTGGCTGTTACAACAAATCGCTTTTATAATCTTGTAGCTAAGAAATTACATGAGGATTACTTGATTGAATATAGAGAACCGCTTAATAACTTTATGAAAACACTTCATGCAAAATCAAACCACCTGAATTTTGTTTATGACATGCCATATACAATCTAAGTATCAAGAATAATCGGTAGATCGTTGCCTGGGCGAATAAATTCCTTCATCACCTCCACCGATGTCATCAAGGAGGGTGAGGATAAAAAGGTAGTTCGATACATTTGGTATCCTATTTATACTCTGATATTATAACTAACTGTATTTCAATGCTAATTATATTCTGTATCGGAAAGTAGTATAAGTGAGTTAAATTTTTACTAATTTTAATCATAGCTTAATTTAAAAATTCATAGTATGAAAAGAAACATCAATTTATTATTAGCATATATAGCTGCAATGTTCATTATGCTGCCTGCCTTTGGGCAGGGCGTAAACAAACTCAGTGATAAAGAGAAGGATGATGGTTGGGTTCTGTTATTCAATGGCAATAATTTTAGCGGATGGAGGCAATGTAACGGAACAGAAATGCCAAAAAACTGGATGATTGAAGATAATACGATGAAGGTGTATACCGGTGAAGGTAAAAAACCCGGTTCAGGTGCAGGCGGAGATATCCTTTTCGGTGATAAGAAATTTAAAAACTTTGAATTATCAATAGATTGGAAAGCCAGTAAAATGGCTAATTCCGGTATCTTCTTTAATATAAGAGAAGTGCCTGGTAAACCAATCTATTATGCAGCACCAGAGGTTCAGGTTCTCGACAATGTCAATGCTACCGACAACAAAATAGCAAGTCACCTTGCCGGTTCACTGTATGATATGGTTGCAGCAGATCCAAAAACGGTTAATCCTGCCGGAAAATGGAATACAATTGTTGTTCGTGTTCAAAATGGCAAAGTCACACATACTCAGAACGGAACAAAGGTTGTTGAGTATGAAATGTGGACTCCTGCATGGGATGAACTAGTAGCCAATAGCAAATTCAAAAATTTCCCTGGCTTTAATGAGGGTATTGCTAAAGAGGGATTTATCGGTCTTCAGGATCACGGATATCCAGTCTGGTTCAGGAATATTAAAATACGGGAATTGTAGAACTCCTTATTTGAAACGTTGCCAAACTCTATGATCAGGGTTAGCATGAACATAGATTTTCACGATATTATATGACCGTATAAGCGAGAGTAAAAATTCGATCCAAAATCCTCCTTAGTCGTTGGTATAGAGTATATTAAGCTGTTCCCCCTATTCTGTAATAATTACTAGCATACGTTATATAACACTTAATATGACTCATTTCAAGTACAAATTCATTATTTACGTAGATTTATAAACACCAGATGGTTAGAATGTTAATAAGTTCCTATTTCATTAACTATAGTTTATAAGATATTATAAATATCTTTATCACAGTAACAATAAACCGTAGTTATGGAGACATATTCATTTTTCTTGGAACCAACACTGACAAGTCATAAGCAATATGAGGCATTGCGCAAGTATTATATTGAAGGTGTTACTGCACGTGAGGTAGCCGATCAGTTTGGATACACCTATAGGGCTATGACCTCCCTGATCACTGCTTACCACAAGAAACTGGATAAGGATCCTTCCGGTTCGTTTTTCTTTGTGGAAAACAAAGCTGGCAGGAAAGTAGGTTCCGGTACAAACCAGGCTAAAACGGCCATCATTAATTTGCGTAAAAAGTATTATTCGGTTCCGGATATTAAGGTTGTTCTGGATGCAATGGGGCTCAAGATATCAGAAAAGAACATCTATAATATCATATCGGCTGATGGCTTCTCCCGATTGCCCCGGCGAGCTAAACTTGTTCGCCAGCAACTTGAAGAAGTACAGCTGCCAGCTGAAAAGTCTTGTCCATTAACTTTTAACAAAGAGATTTTCAAAAGTTCTAATGCAGGTGTTTTGATGTTTTTACCTCTGATTAAAAGATACCATCTGGATACTGTTATTAATAAATCTGCTTATCCCGGCACATCGCAGATTGACAAAATGGCCTCCATTCTAAGTTTTCTTGCTCTGAAGTTATCGAACCGCCGCCGGTACTCTTCCGATGATACATGGTGTATGGACCGGGGCATGGGACTGTTTGCAGGGCTTAACGTGTTACCCAAAACAGCGTGGTACACTTCATATTCTGACCGGGTTACCAGTGAGATGAATCAAAAGTTCTTAAAACAACTTCATCGTGTATGGAGCAAGGCAGGATTGCTGGAAGATACCTCCAATCTGGATTTCACTACCATTCCTTACTGGGGAGATGATGCCCACCTTGAAAATAACTGGTCGGGGAAACGCGGTAAGGCACTCAGCAGCATGCTGGCCGTGCTTGCTCAAGATCCTGACACCGGATTGATTGATTATGGTAGTGCCGATATCCTGCAAAAAGATGAAAGTGCTGTTGTCCTTGAGTTTCTTGACTTTTATCACAGTAACACCACAAAGAAAGATGACAAGCTCAGATATATTGTTTTTGACAGCAAGTTCACCAATTATGAAAACCTGAGAAAGCTGGATCAGGCAGGGATTAATTTTATCACCATCCGCCGAAGAGGGAAAAAGATACTCGAAAGAATATCTAATCTGCCCAAATCAGGATGGAAAAAAGTGAAGGTCGAATGTGCCGGAAGCAAACACAGAACCTTGCGGGTGTATGACGAACAGGTGTTCCTAAAAGGATATGACAAAGATATCAGGCAGATTACAATTACCGGTCATGGGAAAATCAAACCGGCTGTTATGATTACAAATGACTTTGATTTGAAAACTGAAAAAATAATCAGAAAATATGCGCGTCGCTGGATTGTTGAGAAATCTATCTCAGAACAAATTGATTTTTTTCACCTTAATCTGGTCTCTTCTTCCATGGTCATCAAGGTCGATTTTGATCTTACTATGTCTATCCTCGCACATAACCTGTACCGCTTGCTTGCTCTGGAACTGAACAGATATTCAAACCTATCTATTCAAAGTCTGTACGAAAAATTTGTCCTCAATGGTGCTGATGTTATTATCCAGGAAGAGATGATCACCGTACAGCTGAAAAAGAAAAGAAATCTTCCTCTCATACTGGAGGTAATGCAAAAATATTCTCGTCAGAAGTACCCCTGGCTTAATGGTAAGAATGTTATTTTTGAAGGAGCAACCTATTCGTAGCTAAAATACGGGTGCTTGTTTACCGTGAAAATCTATGATGAATGTATTGTCGAGATACTTATTCTCATGAACAGGAAACAAATATATTCATTGATAAGGATATCTTTTCCTGGAGGTTCTTCGCTGACAATTCTCTAAGAAGCTGGCCAGGCCCTGAGAGCTATCCGACAGTATGTAATACATTCAACCGGATTATGAACATCATGCGGAAAAACAGAGAATTGACCACTCACCAGCTGAAGATCCAGAGATTCGCTCGAAACCTGGTCCTGGTCAGATCCTCGATGCAGTCCAGGAAACCAGTAGTATAAGAAGTGCGTTTCGTCCGATTCCGACTCCAATATAGACTCCAATTCGTTCCTGTATCGTCCTTATGTCTTGATTATTGGAGAATGGGAGCCGCCAATTTAAATTATTCCCTGCGCCACCAAAGCCAGGAAAAGATTGAAATAGTATTTAGGTTAAATTCAGGATATTATTTCATATCTTTATTATAACATCATAGGATCACTTCATTATTTCTAACCTAAATAATTTATAATGAGACTATTTGTTACAGTATTCTTTCTCTGTATCAGCACAGTGTTTCTTGCACAGAATTTTGAATGGACGGAGCAAAGCAGTGGCGTCACAGATGCGCTGAATGATGTCTTTTTTACAGACAACCTTACAGGTTGGGCAGTAGGCAGGAATGGGGTAATCGTAAGTACAACAGATGGAGGTCAGAACTGGACAACCCAGATGAGTGGCGTTACGGATGAATTACGAGCGATTTTCTTCATCGATAGCGACACAGGTTGGGCTGTTGGCGGGTCCTTAAACAGAGCCATCATAAAAACCACGGATGGTGGGGCTGAATGGAACGATGTAACGATAACGACTTTCAGGGCCACCATCATGTATGATATCGCCTTTGCTGATGCCAACACGGGATGGCTGATTACAGGTGATAGTATTTATATGTCTACAGATGGAGGTACTACGTGGATGAAAGAGCAATATGTTACAGCGGTTGAAGGACCGCTGGCACACAGGTCAATTGCTGTTACCTCAGATTCCACAGCTTTTGTGGCTGGGAGAAGGAAGTATATAGGATCCTCAAAGACTGCGGAGGTTTTCCACAGGAGGCCGGAAAATGCACCGTATCTGTGGAGTTATACAGGAACCAATTTCTTTGATGATACGGATCAGCTCAGAACCATTGTTTTTGTCAGTAATGATGTTGGTTTTGCCGGTGGGAACGTAGGTAAAGTATACAAAAAGACAGGAACGAGTCCCAGCGGTGTATGGGGTGTGTCGCTGGAATTAGATCCTCCCGGAAATCAGATGATTAATTCAATCTCCTTCCCTACCTCAACCACAGGGATGTTTAACACCGGCGTAGATATAGACGGCACCTCTTACACCTTAATATATCATACAGCTGATGAAGGTGAAACCTGGACTGTTACTCCTGACTCAGTACCAGATTTGCTTTTGGCCACTGTGCATGCTCCGGATAGCACCAACGCATGGCTGGCTGGACTTAACGGGAAGATTTTTAAAGGTACTCCTTCGACAGTTGGGGTTTCTGAAAGAAATCCGAAAGCAAACATAAGTCTCTATCCAAATCCTACTTCTGATTTTATTTATATCCGTATGAATTCAGAAAGGCAGAGATTAATAGAATATACATTATTGGATGTGACGGGTAGAGTAATAGAGAAAGGTAGTTGGGATGTATACTCTTCAAATTCCTTGTTAAAAATTGATTTGTCAGATATGATGGAAGGGGTGTACTTTTTAAAACTGAAACATAATGATGGGCAGTCCGTCTTTCATATATTGAAAGAATAATCACAGGAATATTGATCAAACCAATTTCGGTCGAGATTCAAATTGAGAGATTCATTATATCATCCTCAAATGCTCTGAATTCTTCTACCAGTGCATTTGCCGCAGCTTGACTTGCTCTTCCCGGTTCACATTGATATACTGCAAAGAGGCTGTTTCGGTTTTATGGCCGGTTGAATCGTAATTGAACTCCAAAAACACACCCGTATCCCCTGCCAAATAAGCAACCAATGAATAGAGGGGCCAATATGGGGGTCATACCGAGGCTAAAACCGAACAGAATTACACCTTAGATGATCTTGATAAAGCCGTCTTTATCCGGCTCACCATAATCCGGATGTGAGGTGATAAACATTTCAGCGATTATAGTTTCATGAAGATCCTGATTATCCCAGTGATCCCGTTCATAGCTACACAACTCATTCCATTCGGCTTTTGTCAGCTGTACCTCACCAGGGTATAGATATTCCTGGAATAACTTGTCCTGAAGCTCCTGGATGCGTTTTGGAGTGTCTTCCATGGTCGAGGTTAAAAAGCCGCCTCCCGGTTAAAGGAAGCGGCCTGCGTTTTTGATCGGATGCTTTACAATCCAATTTTCAAAAGTACTCCCTGTCAGACCCGAATCGTACCGGATAGGAAGAGGGTGATCAAAGGGTTGATTTGTACTTATAAAGGTATGGAATAATCAGATTCATAGCTTCTGATTGGTATATAGTTTCAAATACCTCTCAAAATCTTCCCGGCGTGCCCATACTCTTGAAGTAGACTTGTCTGGATCATCTTCACAATCAAGGAAAACATCAAGTTCTCGGCCTTTAACTTCCTCATAGCGTTTCTTGCCGATTATTTTGATCATCTCCGGCTGATAGATCTTTTCTTTTCCATCTAGTGATTCTCTCATTTTAATGACAGCCTCCAATTCTGCATCCAAAGCCTCCCAGGTTTTCTTAAAGGTCTCCTTTGATCCTTTGCCTATTCTGGAATCCAGGCAGGCGAAAACATACATTTCCTCCAGGTTGCCTTTGAGTACCATCAAATCCTCCCCCTTAAGTCCGGGTTTAAAAGCCGACTTGCATCTAATTCAGCTTTCTCCTGAGTGGTAAGCCTAGCATTGTTTTTCTTCCTGGGGTTTAGTTGTTCCATATCCTCGAGGGCATCAGATAAGGTCCTGAACGAAGCATACACACTATCCTTCTCACCATCGTAAAAATCATCATGGTAAAGAAAAAATGCATCCAACATCTTCCGAAGATCCCTTTGAATATTTAAGGGATCATCCCAAATTATTATTTCATCGATGTTCTTTTCCGGAGTGACTGTATCTTTTGCTTTCACTGTTGTTTTCATGACTCACCACCCTTCTTCATGTTCCCCAGGATCTGGAAGAGCTCATCAAGGGATGTAATTGACAACAAATGATCATTTACGGCATTGCCGCTTGAAGAATCCATATTATGCGCGATAATCAGAGTTTTTGTGAACTCACAGTGAAGAATTCGAAAAAGTTCATTTAATCGCTGAGGATCAATCCATTCCGCGAGATACTCATCTAGCTTTTCATAGTCGTAGGTCAATTGTTTGACCTCATTGTTTTGCTGTTTCATAATATATGAGTTATCTACGAATCAAAGAACTTCTTAAGGAGAGGGGGCTTACAGCAAAAGAACTCTCCGAGTACCTGGATATTGCTGAAAATAGCCTTTCCAGGATTATTACCGAGAAGCAGCAACCCCGCTTCGAATTACTTGAGCATATCGCCGACCAGTTGGGTGTTGAAGTCTGGCAGCTGTTCAGGGGATCAGATAAAGCCGTGAGTGGTTATGTGGAGTACCAGGGCACCCTTCACCGGATCCAGACGAAGAAGGACCTGGAGGAGTTGTTGAAGAAAATGGAATGAATCCCTGGCTGATATTTTCGACCTCACTACATCAACCAGTATGACTAAGCAACCCTCTGCTTTTTTCAACAATCATATGTGTAAAAGGGCATCTCTCTGGTTATTGAGTGGATAATTCTGGATACTTATTTCCCTGAATATGAGCGGGAAAGATTAATATTGAGGAGTGGAGTCTAATTTTCTTGACAGGAACTATGAATAATCACTATATTGAACATTGAAACCTGATATTTAACCACGAAACCCTGTCAAAACCTTTACGTATTCCTTAGTATGAACCAGGTCGTATTTCATTTGTTTTCACAGAGAGTACATCGGTTTACATATACACTATGGAATTAGTCATCTTACAGTCGACTGCTGCAACTTCAATCCCTTGGAGTGATTTACCGTGGGGGGCTATTGTCTCTTGTATTGTTGTTTTTGGGACAGCTCTAGTCTTCATTGTAAGGGCTGATTTTAGGTCGCGGCACAATAAGAAAAATCTGGACGATATCGTTCCGAAGATTGCGAGCCTTGATGTAAGCCTTTCGGCCATGGGTGAAAGAATTAATAATGTTCAAGGCATAGGAATAAGAAATTCTGCAGACCTGCAATCATTTTCTTCGAAATTAACAAAGATGTCCTCAAATGTAGACCGAATTGTCGGGCACTTGTTTAAAGGAGATATTGGGAATCAGATTACAAAAGAGGGAAGCCCTCTTATACTTACGGAATTCGGAGTTGAATTAATTGAGGTCTCAGGAGGAAAGGATTACATTGATGATCACTTTGACGAATTATATGGGTTATTCGAATTCGATTTAGACAATTCGTATTTAGATATCCAAACGAATTGTTATGCTATCATACGAGCTTCATCTGAACGTCAAAGCTTCAAGAAAGTCAAAGATTTCATTTACAACAATCCAACCTATCAAGGGGCGGCTATTAGCTTATTTGTTATGGTTGAAGCCATCGGTATTTACCTTCGTGATTTAGTCATTAAAAGATTTGAGCAAGAGGTTCCTGAAAATGATTTAGTCGATGACCTTGACGAAGGTCTAATTAACGACTCAGGCTAATTAATCACCTTTTTATCTATTGAGAACTTTCTCATTCGACCGATCAATCCTCAACAGGTCCAGATCCAGTATTCCTCTTTCAAAGGATAATTAAAAAAGGGCAGCCAGTGCCCCGGTCACCCTAATAGGTCAAATATCTCCGCTATGGCAGCGTAGATAAGGCAAAGGTAAGGAGTTAAGCTGACATGGGAATCCCGAAATAATGACCCCCATGGTGACCCCTCATAAAAAGAACACCCCGTAAACACTGGTTTACGAGGCATATCTTGTGATTCCGGCGCGATTCGAACGCGCGACCCACAGCTTAGAAGGCTGTTGCTCTGTCCAACTGAGCTACGGAACCGAGGACGGCTTTGCCGTACGAGCTCACGAAAAGCCCTTTTTAGGCTTTAAGTAACTAGTTACTTTACAATGCAAAGACCGATTTTGCGATGCAAATATAAGAAAAAAGATCGATTGCCGGAGTGGGTAAAGGTGTTGGAGCGGGTTCGATGGAGGTATCAATCCTACTGCTGCCTGATCCAGTTTACCAGGCCTTTCATCTTCAGGATCTCCATCAATTTGTCAGGGACGGCCTCGAATGGGATTTTGTTTTTTCCCACCATGATGGTTCCTGTTTCAAAATCCACCTCCACCCTATCGCCCAGGTGGTAAGCCCTTACTGCATCAGGATGAACGATCAAAGGAAGGCCCTGATTGATGGCTGAGCGGTAGAAGATGCGGTTAATGGATTTAACGATAACAGCCTTGATCCCTGCATGAGCCAGTCCTACAGCAGGGTGTTCCCTGGAGCTTCCACACCCGAAATTTTCTCCACCCAGGATAATATCGCCTGCCTGCACTTCTTTTGCAAACCGGGGATCAAATCCTTCAAAAAGATGGGGTAAGATCCCCTCAGGCTCTGAACTCGGTACTTTATATGTAAGGCTACCGGCAAACATCTGATCCGTATTCAGGTTGTCGCAATCGGAATAATTCCAGACACCTTTCTCCCTCCGGAATTCCTCATCTCCAATTGTCATACTCCTGCTTTGAATTCTCCGAAAGGGGAATTTCTCCGCTCCCCCGAGTTTCCTTGGATCTTTGATCTTCCCATGTACAGCACTCAATGCAACTGCAGCAGGTGAAGCCAGGTAAATCTCGGCATTTTTATTGCCCATCCTTCCAAGGAAATTTCGGTTGGCAGAGGAGATCACCCGGACGTTATCAGCGGGAATTCCCTGGCCTGTCCCAAGGCAGGGACCACACGAGGAACTCAACACGTTGGCACCAGCCTCAAGGAATTGTGTGACCAGGCCTTCCTTGATGGCCTGCAGGTAAATATCTCGTGATGCCGGTATCACCAGCAGTTGAACCCCTGGTTTAATCTTTTTTCCATTGATCATAGCAGCTGCTTCCCTCAGGTCTTCGATCCGGCCATTGGTACAGGTCCCTATGACTCCCTGGTGAATATCCATTCCAGCCACCTCAGCCAGGGCCATCACATTATCCACATGGTGAGGGGCAGCCACCAATGGATATACCTCCGCCATGTCGATATGAATCTCATGGACGTAGTTGGCTCCCTGATCAGCCCATGTTCCTTCTACCTTCTCTCCCAGGTATTCATGGAGTACCTTGTCTGCTGGAAAGACCGCGTTCTTTGCCCCCATTTCGGAAGCAAGGTTGGCCAGGGTCATGCGATCAGAAATGGTTAATGACTTCACACCTTTCCCATGGTATTCAATAGACATGTAATTAGCACCTGCCGATCCCAGGATTCCGATAATCCAGAGACTCAGATCTTTGCCAAATACACCTTGCTTCAATCTGCCTGAAAGGTTGATCTTCAGAGATTCCGGTACCCGAAACCAGGTTTCTCCCCGCAACCACAAACCTGCAGTTTCTGTTCGGTCAATTCCGGCTGCCATAGCATTAAACGCACCGGCAGTACATGTATGGCTGTCGCTTCCGACGATCACCATCCCAGGTCGGGCATATTCTGCCATCAACTGGTGACATATCCCGCTTCCGGCATCATGAAACTTACTGATTCCCTGTTGTTTTACAAATTCGCGTATTGAATGGTATGTATTGGCCAGGTCTGCATTGGTTGGAGGAGCATTGTGATCCAGGACAACCACCAGCTGTTCCGGATCATGGACCTTTTTGCCACCCATCTGCCCGAAGGTTTTTCGTATGCTGGCAGAATTATCATGTGAAAGGATCAGATCTGGTCGCTTGAAAACAATAGCCCCTTCAGGAGCATCAAAGATCTTTTCTACAAAAGTCCTAGGCATGGCTAATCCTTTCTTTTAAATGAGCTGAATATTGCTTCTGTGACAATGGTCCACCATCTCGCCTGGCCAGATGGCCGACTGGATCTCACCGATATGTGCTTTCTTAAGCAGCTGCATGGCCGTTCGTGATTGACCGATCCCTCCACCAATGGATGAAGGCAATTCATCGTTCAGGAGCCGCCTGTGAAACAGCAGGTCAACCCGGTCCAGATCGCCGGTCATCTCAAGCTGGGTCATCAATTCCTCCTTGTCCACCCTCAATCCCATGGAAGTGATCTCAGCTGCACATTCAAGCACTTTGTTCCAAACAATAATATCCCCGTTCAATCCCCTGTAACCCTCTACTGTTTCCGTACTCCAGTCGTCATAATCAGGTGACCGCTGGTCATGGGGCCTGCCATCCGGAAGGTCATACCCTATACCGATGATAAAGACTGCACCATGCTTTTCAGCGATCCTGTTCTCCCTCTCCTTTGTTGTCAGATCGGGGTACATTTCGAAGAGTTGCTCGGAATGTATAAAGGTGATTTCCTCTGGGAGTTCAGGTACGATATTTGGATAGAAAGTATAAATGAAAAACTCGCTTCGCTTCACATTGTCCCACACCTTTCGCGCAGTCACCTTCAGATAATCCAGGGTCCGCTCTTCCGGATAAATGGCCTTTTCCCAGTCCCACTGATCCACATACACCGAGTGCATATTGTCCAACTCCTCATCGGGCCGGAGTGCATTCATATCTGTATAGATCCCGCATCCTGTCTGGATATCGTAATCCCTCAGCATCATCCGCTTCCATTTGGCCAGGGATTGAACCACCTCTGCTTCCTGATCACGCATGTCCTTGATCTGAAAACTGATGGGTCGTTCCACTCCCCTAAGGTCATCATTCAGGCCCGTACCTTTCAACATAAAGAGGGGTGCTGTTACCCGGCGTAGTCGCAGGTCGGAGGAGAGTCCTGTCTCGAAATGATCCTTCATCATCTGGATGGCTTTCTCCGTTTCTTTTAAGCCAATGAGGGGCTTATAGCCCTCTGGAATAATCAGTCTCATAATACTTGCTAATTAAAACAATCCGTTGTTCTGGTAAATCTCCATCTGAACTTCAGAGAATGGAGCAGACTTCAGGGTAATATCTTTCGATATATTATGCATCTCCCCGGTTTCGAAATTCACGTAAAGTTCATCTCCATCCGACAGTTGCAATTTGTTGATCCGCTCTGAACCAATGATGGGAAAGGCAGCATTGATGGCATTTCTCTCATAGATGGCACCAAACGATTCGGCAATTACACACTTTACACCCAGTGAAATAAAACAATCCACAGCCTGTTGCCTGGAACTGCCCGATCCGAAATTCTTCCCCGTAACCACCATATCCCCTTCCTTAACCCTTGAGGCAAAGTCCTCATACCCTTCGAGGTTATCAAAAGTATACTGACCCATTTCACCCACATCGGTAATTGACAGATACCTGTTGTGAAAGATCATGTCCGTATCAATATTGTCTCTTGGTATAAACCATACCCTGCCTGTAATTTCAACCGGACGATAGACAGACCCGGTGGATTCTCTGGCACCGGTGGCTCTCTTTTTTATCCTTTCAACTACTCTTTTTTCCGGATTTTCAGGAATTTGATCAGGACCTGTGATAAAGCCGACAACTGCCGAAGCAGCCACTACTGCCGGGGAGGCCAGGTACACCTCACCCTGTCCCTGTTTCCCGGGGAAGTTCCTGTTCCCGGTACTAACAGTAATTTCTCCAGGTCCGTTCTGTCCCACTTGTCCGGCAGCACATCCGGCACATCCGGCATTGGATACCAGGACCCCCGATTCCTTGAAGATCGCCAGCAAACCCTCCTCCATGCACTGCAACCAAACCCTGTCAGTAGCCGGGACAATCTTGAGGACTACCCCTTCAGCCAGCTTTCTGCCCTTCAGGATAGAGGCTGCGGATCGAAGATCTTCGATCCTTCCATTGGTGCAGCTTCCAATAAAGGCCGAATCGATCCAGATTTTCTCCCGGGGCAGAACTGATGTATCGTGGGGCTTCCCCGGTAACGAGATCCTGGGTGCAAATCCGGATACATCCACTTTATGGACCATGGCGTAAGAGGCATCGGGATCAGCAACCACCGGGACCACTTTCCTTCTTGAACGTGACTCACAATACCTGATCACCTCAAGGTTGGGAGGTAAAAGAATGATAATGGCACCCATCTCGGTGGCCATGGAAGCGATGGTAATGCGCTGATCAAACGTCAGCCTTTCCACCATTTCTCCCTCAATCTCAATGGCGTTTCCAAGCAGCTTATTGGCACCGAATATATTCAGCAGATTCAAAACAATATCCTTGGCCGTGAGATGCGGATCCGGGGATCCCTCAAATACGATCTTCACCGTAGGCGGAACTTTGAACCAGGTGGTTCCTCTGTGCCATGAGGCAGCAATATCTTTGTCTCCCATACCTTGTCCAAAGGCTCCAACCGCTCCCAGGATATTGGCATGGGAGTCTGTGGAAACCGCTGTTGAACCGGGGTAGGCCAGTCCCTCTTCGATCAGCACATGGGTTCCGATCCCCTTATCAATATCATAAACCCTGATGCCATTTTCACGTGCAAACTGCCTGCATTTATGCTGGTTGGCAGCATACTTCTGATCTGATCCTGTAGGATTGCAATCGAATGTAAAGAAGGTTTTTGAGGCATCATGGATCTCAAGGTGATGCTGTTCCATGTGCTTAACCACGTTTGCCCCTCCAAAATCACGTGCCACACGGGCATCGATCCTTACATCCACAATATCTCCAGGTGCAACTTCAGATTTGCCGGCATGTGTTGCCAGTATCTTCTCTATCACTGTCATCCCCATTGTCCGAAATTTATTATTCAAAGATAACCACAAAGCCATTTCAATAAATATTTTCTTAAACATCTTAGGGGGATATCTCCGGTTTTTATAGTTTTGCCGCAAACAGGCTCAGTTTTGTTTAAATCCCTTCACCCAAATATTGCCCGGCTCTACCTGATTAAGATCGCTAAATGGTTCATGCTTTATATGCCCATCGTGGTACCATTCTATGAAAGCAACGGGCTTTCCATGAAGGACATTATGGTCTTGCAGGCCATCTACTCCATTGCCATCGTGGTACTGGAAATACCTTCGGGATACCTGGCCGATGTGATCGGCAGGAGAAAAACACTGATAATAGGGGCCATATTTGGTACTATTGGCTTCACAACCTACAGTCTCAGCTATGGTTTTCTGGGATTTCTCGTGGCCGAAATCATCCTTGGGATCGGACAAAGTTGCATTTCCGGAGCTGATTCGGCCATGCTCTATGATTCACTGCTGGAGCGTGGACAGGAGAAAAAATACTCCCGCTTTGAAGGGCGCATCACCTCGCTGGGTAACATTGCAGAAGCTGTCGCGGGCATCCTGGGCGGATTACTGGCAGGGATTACCCTGAGGGTGCCCTACCTTGCCCAGACGTTTGTGGCATTCATTGCCCTTCCGGCTGCCATCACACTTGTTGAACCTGCACGAAAGTTGCCGCTCATCAAGGCCGGTTTTATGGAGATCGTCCAGATCGCGCGGTTTGCATTGTTCCAGGACCGGGCTTTGAGTCGTAATATCCTGTTCAGTGCCATTACTGGCACAGCGACACTGACAATGGCCTGGTTTGCACAGCCGTTTTTTGAATACACCCGAATAGATATTGTCTGGTTCGGATTGCTCTGGACCAGCCTGAACCTGACAGTAGCCATCACCGCATACACTGCACATTATTTTGAACAAAAGCTGGGCCAGACCAGGTCAATTCTCCTGATCGCCCTGCTGATCCCCTGCGGATACCTCGCCCTTGGCCGTTTCCACCTGCCTTCCGGTCTCATCATATTGTACCTGTTTTACCTGGTAAGGGGATATGCCACCCCGGTACTTAAAGACTACATCAATCGGATCACAGCATCCAATATCAGGGCCACCGTGCTCTCTGTAAGGAATTTTATCATCAGGTTGCTCTTCGCACTGACAGGACCATTGCTGGGCTGGATCAAGGATATCTACTCTCTTCCGCAGGCCCTCACCCTGGCAGGTGTTATTTTCCTGATTCTGAGTATTATCACAGCCATTCTCTTTATCTCATCCAGGAAACTAATGAACAGGGCACGGAATTATAGATTCAACACCAGGCCATCATAAGCAAGACGAATGTTGGAAGGCAGTTCCTTTTCAAGCAGAACGGATGGTCCCATCTGGTGAGAAATGTGGGTGAGGTATCCCATCCTTGGACTCAACTCCCCGATCAGTGACACTGCCTGTGACAGCGTAAAATGAGAAATATGTGCTTCCCTGCGAAGAGCATTGACCACCAGGAACTTCACCCCTATCAGCTTTTCCTTTTCCGCTTCGGAGATGTAGTTCCCGTCGGTCAGATAGGCAAAATCCCCAAGCCTGAATCCCAGAACAGGCAGGTGGTAATGCATCATCCTGATAGGTATGATTTCCATGGGACCGATCTGGAAGGGATCGGTAGAAATGGCATGCATAATTACCTGCGGAACACCCGGGTACTTTTTTTCAGCAAACACATAGGGGAAACCGCTGTTCAGCGCCCTCATGACCCGCTCCTCGGCGAAGACATCCATGGAGCTTTTCTGAATAAAATTGAATGCCCTGATGTCATCCAGACCAGCAATATGGTCGCGATGCTCATGGGTAAACAGAACAGCATCGAGTTTGGATACATTGGCCCGAAGCATCTGCTGCCTGAAATCGGGACCGGTATCAATAACAATGACCTGTTCGTTGTATTCCACAAGAATGGACGAACGCAACCTCTGGTCATGTTCATCTTCAGACATACATCCGGCACATCTGCATCCAATGACAGGAACACCCTGTGATGTACCTGTACCCAGAAAGGTTATTTTCAACTGGAATGGTGTTGCATTACGTTGTTCACGAAGTTATAATTATTTTTAACAAAAAATTCGTATGAAAGGAGTCCTATACCTGGTACCCAATACCCTGGGAAATCCTGATACAACCTGCACCATTCCGGCTGGCGTTACTGAAAAGGTAAGGGGGATCAGGGTCTATATTGTGGAGAACCTGAGGAATGCCAGGCGTTACCTGAAAAAGCTTGACAGGGAGATTGATATTGACCAGCTGGTATTTCATGAGCTGAATGAACACACTTCTTCGGAGGAGATCCCCACTTTTCTTCGCGAAGCCATGCAAGGTTCAGATACTGCCATCATTTCGGAAGCCGGTGTCCCCGGTGTAGCCGATCCGGGTGCAGTGGTGGTCCGGCTTGCCCATGAACTCGGCATCAGGGTGGTTCCCCTTACCGGACCCTCTTCCATCCTGTTATCCCTGATGGGATCGGGTTTGAATGGACAGATGTTTACCTTTCATGGTTATTTGCCAGTGAAAAGGCCTGAAAGAATCAGAAAAATCAGGGAACTGGAACAGGAAATCAGAAGAAAGGGGGAAACCCAGATCTTTATGGAAGCACCCTACCGGAACGATGCCCTGCTGACAGATATTCTTGAGACCTGTGATCCTGCAACACTCCTGTGCATCGCAGCGGACATTACACTCGATTCCGAGTTTATCCATACCAGACGCGTGAAGGAATGGAAAAAGAAAAAACCGGCTCTGCATAAAAGGCCGGTGATTTTCTTACTGGGAAGATAAATAGTAATTGAATGGATACACAGGCAGAATGTTGACTGAGGATTACTCCTCAGGATTCGGGTCGGGATTCGCTGGACCTTTCACAGCGACAACCTCGATATCAAATATTAAAGTTTCATAGGGAGGAATGACGGTAAGTCCATCGGTAGTCTGTCGGCCAGCTTCACTATACCCCAAATGGTATGGAATGATTAATCTACCTTTTTCACCTTCTCGGAACTTAAGCAATCCAAGATGCCATCCGACAATTGGGCTTCTTTCATCTTCATAGTCGCCCACCGGAAACTCATAATACTCATCTGTAGCACTTTCATCAAAAACACGTCCATCGATCAGGTAGCCCTTGTAAGCAATCTGGACAATGGAATCATTCTTTATTGAATCTCCATCAGTAGCTTCATCAATTACATAGTACATGACTGCATCTGTGGTGGGATCGTGAATGGTATCAACCTCAGGAATGGTATCAACAAAAGCTTCGATCCTTGCCTGTTCAAACGATTCAATATCCTCAATGACCTCCAGCAATTCGACTTCATATTTGAGCGACTGGTAACCTGTCACCTTGCCAAATCCATTGGGACCATAACCAAGGTCACTTGTGAAAAACATGATCGCCTGAGTGCCTTCCTTCATCAATAACAATCCTTCAGTAAGACCTTTCACTCTAGTACTGTTCTGCACTTTGAAAGGTCCGTAGAGTACCTCACTTTTATAAAAACCATTGTCAATGGCTACATTTTCAAGGTAAGACTCAAAGATGATCTCCTGGGGGATCTTGGTTGCCACATAATTGATCAATAGCCAGTCAGTCGTATCGGGAAAGGAGCCGGTTCCTTCTTTGTGCTCTATAAAATAGAGTCCATTCGACTGGGGATCAACATCCGGATACCTGGATTCCACGTAAAGATCAAAGAAACGTTGTTCCTGGGCCTTGTTATCCTCGTCTTCTGTGTCTTCCGGGCAACCGGTAAGCAGGAAAACACCGGAGACAGCTATCAGGATTATGTATATTCTATGGATGCTTAAATTCATTTTTTATTCTTTATTGCGCAAAAATAGCATATTTAATTAACCTTATTGCACCGCCAGTACCTTTACCCTGCAAATGAGTATAGAATTACCAGGGATCCTGTCACGGTCACCAAAATTACCATGAGCCAGGTGGGGTGGAATGATAAAAATGGCTTCAGCTCCCTGCCTCAATAGGAGCATGCCCTGTTCTACCCCTGATTCCACGCCTCCTTTTCCAATGATGATTTCTTTTGGATCCTGTTCAGTAGCATTATAGCAGGGTGTCCCATCGAGCAACATGGATTTAAAGGAATATGAAATTCGGCTGTTCTCTGTGATTCGTTTTCCCTGTCCGGGAATCTCAAGCACGATCCAGAGCCCGGAAGAGGTCATCTCTGCCTCCCATCCGACACGCTCCACAAAAGCTGAAATGTGATCCTGGTGCCGGCGCTGCATGTACTGATTAGCCCTGACAAGTTGCTCAGCAACGGGGTCTGACTGGGGTGTCCGGTGTTCCTGTACCGGCGGATCACAGGCCGTTAGCAGTACCGAAATCACCAGCACAAGCAACTTATCCTTCTGACAATAATTCAGCATAAGCGGGTAAAAGTGATTCGAAGAATTGTAGTGTTTCCTCCATGGACAGAAACGAATCTCCCCCGGCAGCATTGGTATGTCCTCCCCCTTGGTAATGCTCAGCAGCAATCCGGTTCACAGGAAAACTTCCACGGGACCTGAATGAAACCTTGATCCGGTCCTTCTTTTCTATGAAAAGGGCAGTAAATCTGACACCCTTCACAGAGAATGGGATGTTCACAATTCCTTCAGTATCTCCTTTGCGGTGTTTGAATCTTTTCAGCTCTTCATCGTTGATACTGATGTAAGCGGTATGGTAACCGGGAAGCACCACCATCTTTTCCTGCAAACAGTATCCCAGTAAGCGCATGCGATCCTCCGAAAAAGCATCATATACATTGCTGTAGATCCTGTCCTTCTCCAGGTCATATTTCATCAGGTCTCCCACAACGTGGAAGATCTCGGGGTAGCTGCTCGCATAATTAAAATTCCCCGTATCGGTCATGATCGCCACATAGAGGCAGGTGGCAATATCCTTATCCAGAATATCCTCCTCAAAAATCTCCTTCAGAAAGAGGTAGATCATCTCTCCCACCGATCCGCGCCAGGTTTCTGAAATGGTAATATCTGCAAACCGGACCGGGTCTTCATGGTGGTCAATAAGAATCTTTTTCGCTTTCGATTTAAACAGGTATTCTTCGAAGCCGTTAAGACGGTTTGGATCATTAAAATCAAGGCAAAAGATCAGGTCTGCTCCTTCAATGATACCAATGGCTTTTTCCTTTTTATAAACAAATGTAGTGGAGAGTTCAATGCCAGGGAGCCACCTTAGGAAATCCGGTAGTCCGTCAGGGATAACAACACGGGCATCAATCCCTTTTTTCTTCAATGCCAATCCAAGTGCCAGGCTGGACCCAATGGCATCCCCATCCGGATTCGTATGGGTGAGGATCGCTATGTTTTTGGCACTCCCAATCAAATCAGCAATTATCTTTCTTAATCCTTCTTCCAGCATAACCATATCACTATTTAAGAGATGCAAAGTTAAAAAATATTGAGGGTGGCTTAACAAACCAGCAAATAATTTGTAAATATGCATTCTGAAAATAAACAGACCATGACAGGAAACATTACTTTCACCATCATCAAGCCACACGCGGTCAGGAATGGACACATTGGACCTATCCTGAATAAAATCTCAGAATCCGGTTTTAAAATCACTGCCCTGAAGATGTTGTACCTCACACGTGGTGAAGCTCAACACTTCTATAAAGTGCACCGGGATCGCCCGTTTTATAGTGACCTCGTAGAATTTATGATCTCCGGCCCCATCGTAGTTGGGATCCTGGAAAAGGAAAATGCCGTAGAAGATTACAGACAACTAATAGGTGCAACCGATCCGGAAAAAGCAGCAGAAGGAACCCTCAGGAAACTATTTGCAGAATCCATGCGGGCCAACGCAGTTCATGGTTCAGATTCAGATGAGAATGCAGACATGGAAGCAACATTCTTTTTTCCTTACTCAGAACGTTTCTGATCATTTAAGGATTATATCATCAATAACGTTCATGCCGGCAGCTTCGTTGAGCCGCCCGATGAGGGTATCTTTGATCATACCCAGTTCATTCCTGACCACTGATGAGTGAAGGGTGACAAAGAGTTTTCTGTTGCGGATGTACATACTCTTTGTTTTCTTCGCTACAGTGATACCCAGCAAGTCTTTCCATGATTTCATAAGGCGGTATTCAGCCAGGCCCTTTTCCAGTTTGTTGGATTTGACAAACTGCTGCAGAAGGGTATCGATTTTCCGGATCTCTTTTCTTTCCATATTCAGGCGCCCATTTGTTGAATTTTTCCTCCCTGACCGATATTAAACACCCTGTGTTCTACCGGGATCTCTTTCAGGATTCCGAGCAGACGAGACTCGTTGGTATCAGTTATGAAGATCTGGCCAAAGTGATTCTCTGCCACCAGGCTGATGATCTGATGCACCCTGTACGCATCAAATTTATCGAATATATCATCCAGAAGCAGGATGGGCGGAATCTCCATCAGTTTCCTGATAAACTCAAATTCAGCAAGCTTTAAAGCCACAAGGAAAGTTTTCTGCTGCCCCTGCGATCCGCTCTTCTTGAGGCTATGGTCTCCAAGCGCCATTCCAAGATCATCCTTATGAATCCCGAAGGTAGTGTACTGGATAATGCGGTCCTTCTCCATTGATTCCTGAAGGCCCTCTCTATACCCCTTGTTTTCAAGCTGCGCCTGGTATGTAAGAGAAACTGTTTCCCTGTTTCCTGAAACATGTTTATAAAAATCACTGAATACCGGCAGAAACTGATCCACAAATCGCTTTCGTTCCTTAAAAATGGGGTCTCCGTACCTGATGAGTTGCTCATCCCATATCTCCAGCATTTCGCTGTTGAAGTTGCGGCTTGCAGCGAAATCCTTGAGCAGCCGGTTTCTCTGGGTAAGGGCCCTGTTATACTGGATCAGGTTTTCCAGGTAAACCCGGCTATACTGGGCAATGACCCCGTTTATGAACTTTCTGCGCTCCTCACTTCCCCCATTGATGAGGATGCTATCTGCAGGTGATATCATCACCAACGGGATCAAACCGATGTGCTCAGAAAGTTTCGGATACTCCTTCTTGTTTCTTTTGAACTGTTTCTTCTTCTGTTTCCGGATCCCGCAATAGATGTTTTCCTCTTTTCCCAACCGTTCAAATATCCCCTGCAATACACAAAATTCCTGATCGTACATGATATTCTGTGTGTCAACAGGATTCAGGTTGCTCTTGCAAAGGGCAAGGTAGTGGACCGCATCCAGGATGTTGGTTTTTCCCACACCATTTTCACCCACAAAACAGTTGATCTTTTCAGTGAGGAGAATATCCACCTGTTCATAATTCTTGAAGTTGACCAGAGAGAGTGATTTCAGATACATACACAAAATTACTATTTTTGTGGCGCTGTAGCCGGCATTTTTCCAAAAAAGAATTACTTTTGCGGAAGTTTCTGAAAACCAACAAAATTACCAGTAATGTCGAAGAAAAAGAATGTGAAGCAAACGGACAAGAACCTTGAAGGCATTGAACAAGTGTTAACACGTTCCGAACAATTTATAGAAGATAACCAGAAAATACTCACTTACGTACTTAGTGGACTTATCATCATATTGCTTGTGGTTATCGGAGGAAACAGGTACTATCTGAAACCCCTCAACGAAGAAGCTGCTGCTGATATGTTCTATGCAGAACGGTTCTTCGAGGTTGACTCATTTAATCTGGCCCTGAACGGTTTAGGGACCTATCCCGGATTTCTGGATGTAATGGATGATTACGGCTTTACCAAATCGGCGAAGATCGCAATGTATTATGCCGGCGTATGTTACCACAACATGGGTGACTATGAAACCGCCCTTGACTATCTTGGTAAATTCAAGACAAACGACCTGCTTGTGGGGGCTGCCAAATACAGTACCATGGGTGATGCTTGTGTGGAACTGGGTGAACTGGAAAAGGCAGTATCCTTATATAAAAAAGGGATCGAAAAATATCAGAACAACTTTTCCTCTCCCATCCTTCTGAAAAAGCTTGGGATTGTTTACGAAGAACTGGGAGACCTGGATCAGGCACTTGATTCATATCAGACCATCGAATCGCTTTATTCCGAGACTCCGGAAGGACGTGAAATCAAAAAATACATTGGACGGGTAGAATCTAAAATGTCACTCTAAACCCATGGCTTCAAGTCTGAAGAACCTGTCGGATTACGATCCGGCAACCATTCCCGACGGTTCATCTTTCAAGATAGGTATCGTTGTCTCTGAATGGAACGAAAAGATCACCGCAGCCCTGCTTGAAGGAGCCCTTAGTACTCTTCAACATCATGGTGTATCCAGGGAAAATATTGAGGTCCGCACCGTACCAGGTAGTTTTGAGCTACCTTATGGAGCACGGATCGTTGCTGAAAAATTTTCTCCCCAGGCGGTCATTTGCCTGGGATGTGTGATCCAGGGGGAAACAAAACACTTCGATTATATCTGCCAGGGAGTATCCTGGGGAATCACCGAACTGAACCTTGATTATGACATCCCATTTATTTTCGGGGTCCTTACTACAAACAATCTGCAGCAGGCCAGGGATCGCGCAGGAGGTAAATACGGTAACAAAGGCGATGAAGCCGCAATTACTGCCCTTAAAATGGCTTCCCTAAGGAGCCGGTAACCCTCGATAAATTTCTGCAGGATCCTTTCGATAATTTTGGAGGGTTAACGTCTTTTTTTCAGGGCAGGTTTCCCTCCTGATTTCTGTTGTTTTTGTATCTGCTCAAGACGCTGTGAAAACCGGGACTTCTTTGCCGGTTTGTTTTTCTTAGCATTGATCTTCTTCATGATCTTTTCCTCATCAATGTATTTCTTGAATATGAGGTTCTGTCCAAGTGTGATCACATTGGCCAGGAAGTAATAATAGGTCAAACCCGCCGAGAAATTATTCAGGATCACCATGAACATGACCGGCATGATATACATCATGGTCTTCATGCCTGGCATCTGGCTGCTTCCAGCCGAGGCCTGGTTGTTCCATTTCATGGAAAGCATGGTGGTGACTGTCATCAACAGCGTAAAGAGGCTCACATGGTCGCCGTACATTGGAATTGTGAAGGGCAGATCTAAAATTGAGTCGTAGGTAGAGAGATCATGAGCCCACAGGAATCCTTCCTGACGCAGTTCAATGGAAGTAGGGAAGAACCTGAACATGGCATAGAGGATCGGGAATTGTAACAGCATGGGCAGGCAGCCGCCCATGGGATTGGCCCCCGCTTTCTTATACAGGTCCATGGTGGCCTGTTGCTTTTTCATGGAATCCTCCTTCTTCGGAAACTTTGCACTGATCTCATCCACCTGTGGTTTCAGTAACCTCATCACTGCCTGTGATTTGAAGGACTTGTAGGTGAGCGGGAAAAGTGCCGTCTTAAGGATCAGGGTTAGCAATAAGATGATAATACCAAAATTATCAATCGACCTGTTGAGCCAGTTGAAAATGGGAATGATCACAAACGCATTGATCCACCTGATCATCGACCCTCCAACGACCACCACATCTTCCAGTTCCAGATCTCCATAGGATTTCAGGGAGGCGAAATTGTTCGGCCCAAAATAGAGCTGCATCCCAATGATCTGGTCACCGGTACGGTCAAAAGGTATATCTATGGAAGAGGTATAGTGCCTTACATATTTTCCGGGATCTGCAAATCGCTGCTGGGCAAGATAAGCTCCATCAAAAAATTCATCTGCGATAATAATGGTTGAGAAAAACTGATGACTGAAAGCAATCCACTTAATCCTTGTAGTCTCAGTGGCTTCCTCCATCTCTTTCTTTGACCTGGACTTAAAGCTTTCCACATCCCCCATATGGTATTTATAATAGAGGGTGGTGTACATGGCCTCATTCTGGTATCCCTTCTCCTGGGAGGGCGCATAAAAGTCCAATTTAAACTGCATCCGGTCGGTCCTGTATTCATCCAGTCCCTTCAAACGTATATCAAAATCGAGCATGTAATCGCCATCAAATAACTTGTAGATGTATGCAATAGAGGCTGTTTCGGTAATGTTCAGCTGCATGGTAAGCTGCTGATAGGAACGTCCCTCATCGTTGGATAAAGTCTTCAACTCTGGAACGAAATAAAGCTCACCCGTATTGATTCCGCGGTTGTCGGCAAAGAACTGAAGTGCGAAAATCGTAGAATCCCCATCGAAAAGATTCAGCGGAAGCGAATCGTGGGTCTGATAATCTTTCAACTGTACAGTATATGGACGACCACCAAGGGTTGAGAAGGTAAGTTTCATCTCCTCATTTTCCAGGACAACAGTTTCTGCTGTTCCAACTGCACCAACCACAAAATCGCCCAGTTCCTCAGACATCCTTTCAAAAGAAGCCGATTCCTGAACTGCTTGTGTTTCAGATGTTTCCGATTGTCGCTCGGTCTGCCGCTGCAGGGTTTCGGTAGCTCTTGCCTGTTCAACACGCGCTATGGAATCAAGCCTCTGTCGTTCCTCCATTTGTGCCTCGCGGGCTGGCTTGGTAAATATGCTGTATCCAACAAGGATGAGTCCGATCAACGCCAGGCCTATGATTGTGTTTCTGTCCATAATAAGGTCATTAATTCAGGCACAAAAGTAATAGTTTAGCCTGTATATTCAATAGCTGACTTGATGAAAGTGATGAACAGTGGATGCGGATTGAGCACCGTACTCCTGTATTCCGGATGGAACTGGGTTCCCACGAACCAGGGATGATCAGTTTGCTCCATAATCTCAACGAGTCCGTTCTCAGGATTAATCCCTGAAGCAATCATGCCATTCTGCTCAAAGGCCTCCAGAAAATCATTATTGAACTCGTACCGGTGGCGGTGGCGTTCACGAACCAGGTCCAGCTGGTATGCCTCCTGTACCCTGGATCCTTTCTTCAGTGCACAGGTATATCCACCCAATCGCATGGTTCCCCCCTTCTCTGTTACTCCTTTTTGTTCTTCCATGAGATCGATGACCGGATGTTTTGTGATGTTGGTCATTTCAGTGGAGCTGGCATCGGCATAACCCAGCACATTGCGGGCAAATTCAATAACCGCACACTGCAAACCCAGACAGATCCCCAGGAAGGGAACTTTGTTCTCACGTGCATACTTTGCAGAAAGGATCTTTCCGTCTACCCCCCGGTCACCGAATCCGGGTGCCACAAGGATTCCGTGGTATCTTTCAAGTTTTTCAGTCACATTTTCCGGAGTTATCATTTCCGAATGTACGCAGGTGATCTTCACCTTGACCCGGTTGATAACTCCTGCGTGGGTCAGGGATTCCATGATTGATTTATAGGCATCATACAACTCTACATACTTACCGACCAGCGCTATCCTGATCTCTTCCTCAGAACTTTTCAGCTTATTTAAAAACTCTTTCCAGTCTTTCAGTTCCGGTGATCCCTTTTCTGCTATCTTCAGTTTCTTCAATACCATAACGTCCAATCCTTCTTCCTGCATCAGTAGCGGGACTTCGTAAATGGTAGAAACATCAATGGACTGGATTACCGCATCCAGCTGCACATTACAGAACAGGGCCACCTTTTTTCTC
Organism: Bacteroidales bacterium; assembly: GCA_023138875.1. Lineage (GTDB taxonomy): Bacteria > Bacteroidota > Bacteroidia > Bacteroidales. The sequence continues at coordinate 14,983 of JAGLOO010000046.1, read as the reverse complement.
AGATCCCTGGTCAGTTCATGTTCTGCTCGCAATACAAGCACATCCGGCTGGATACCGCTTTCCAGGAGTACTTTTACCGAATGCTGGGTGGGTTTGGTCTTCAATTCGCGCGATGCAGAGAGGTATGGAACCAGGGTAAGATGCACAAATACGACATTTTCTTCTCCCAGGTCCCAGCGCAATTGCCGCACTGCTTCAATATAGGGAAGTGATTCAATGTCGCCTACGGTCCCCCCTATCTCGGTAATAATAATATCATACTCATCTTTACTCCCGAGCAGCGTAATCCTTCGCTTTATCTCGTCAGTGATATGCGGGATTACCTGAACCGTTTTCCCCAGGTAATCTCCCCGGCGTTCCTTGTTGATGACCGACTGGTAGATGCGACCCGTGGTTACATTGTTCGCCTGTGAAGTCTGTATATCCAGGAACCGTTCATAATGTCCCAGGTCAAGATCGGTCTCAGCCCCATCATCTGTAACATAGCATTCTCCATGTTCATAGGGATTCAGGGTTCCGGGATCCACATTGATATAAGGATCCAGTTTTTGGATGGTCACCCTATATCCCCTGGCCTGTAACAGACGGCCCAGTGAAGCTGAAATAATACCTTTTCCAAGGGAAGAGGTTACTCCCCCGGTAACGAAAACATACTTTGTATTACCCAAGATAATTCAGATTTCTTCTGGCGGTAAAAGTAAAGATTTAATTTGCATTTTCCATGTCATTCAGGATGCGAATTTTTATCTCCATGATCCTGATACGTTCATGCGCAGCCTCTATCTTTTCATTGAATCCCTGGATGGTTTCTTCGGAACTTTCAGATTGTTTAAAGAATCCTATATTGTTCTCCCAGACTCCGATATCATTTTGCAGTTGCTGAAGCTTGTTCTCCAGTTTGTCCCGCTCAAAATTAAGCTTCATATCCGACCTGGGTGCATTCATCATACCTATGACCCGGTTGCGAAATTTAAAAATACTTCTCTCGGACTCATTCATTCCAATTCGCTCAAGCATCCTGTCAATGGCCTGCCTGAACTGTTCCTTGATCCAATCCTTCTGACCAGAAGGAACATAACCGATCGCGTTAAACTTTGATTGGAAATCTTCCAGTGTCTCAAGGTTTGTTTGACGGTCTTCGGCAGGCGTATAAGCGTCCATTTCCGACACAAGGGTCTCTTTGGCTTTCAGGTTGTTATCAAAAGTGGAATCGATATTTTCGAAATACTTTGCTTTGTAGTTAAAAAATGTATCGCATGCAGACCTGAACCGTTTCCAGAGTTTATCAGAATCCCTTCGGGGCACTGGACCGATCTCCTTCCACTGTTTCTGCAGGCGAATCAACTCCGTAGTGGTTTCTTTCCAGTCCTCGCTGGCACTAAGTGCTTCTGCTTTCTCAGTAATTTCAATCTTTAGTTTCAGATTTTCTTTTTGCTTCTCGAAGGCTTCAGAATAGAACCGGGCTTTACTGCTAAAAAACGCATCACATGCCTTGCGAAAACGAGCGTAAATATCATTGTTGTCCTTTTTGGGAGCGTAGCCAATGGTTTTCCAGGCTTTCTGGATCTCAAGCACCTGGTTGGTCTTTTCAATCCAGGCACTATGTGACCCGTAGGCTGTTTCAGCTAAGGTTTCCACTTTCGAACACAACTCCGCTTTCTTTTCAAGGTTTTCATAAAGAGACTCCTTCAGCCTGGAATGATACTCCTGGTGTTTCCGGTTGATCACCGAAGTGGCCAGTTTGAATCTATCCCATACATCATCCCTGTTTTCACGAGGTACCGGGCCTATCTCCCTCCACCTGGCATGATGTTTCTGAAGGGAATTAAAGGCCTGGACTATGTTGGGCTCTTTGTCCAACTCTTCTGTGTGCTCACATAGCTGAGTTTTCAATTCCAGGTTTTTCTTCAAATCAAGGGCTCGAAGGTCCCGGTTGATCCTTACATAATCATTGAATTTATCGACAAAATAGTTGTATGAATCCCAGAGATCATTCAGATTTTGCTGAGGAACAATGCCTGAGGAGAACCATTTTTTTTGCAGGTCTTTGAATTTCCTGAAGGTAAGCTCAAACGATTCCTGGCCTTCCATCAGCATCCGTAGCTTCTCCAGTATCTCCTTCTTCTTCAGGAGATTGTCCTGTTTAGTTTTTTCAAGCTGCCTTGTGAATTCGGCCTTCAGTCCCCTGTACTTGTTCAGCAATTCTTTCATCGCCAATTCCGAAGGGTCATCGGCCGGTTTGAAATCCTCGAGGTTTCCTCCCTCTTCAAGGAAATGCTGCTTCTTCTCCTCCAAGGCAGCATTGTGCTTATCGTTGAAGGCCTGTCTGATCTCCTCAACATCTTTGCGGATATACCCTTTACCAGGGCTATCCAGCTTTTCGCGCAACAGCTTTACCAAGTCTTCCTTACTGAGCAGGTTGTAGTTGAAGCGTTCTTCCTGTTCATTCTCCCCATGTGCTTCATGGTCTACATCATCGTCGTAAGAATCATTCTTCTGTTGCTCTTCGTGGTCGTTGATTAACTCGCTGTCTTTGGTCTTTTCGGATTTTACGGGCGCTGGTTCGGGTGATTCAATAACTGGCTTTTCTCCAGGAGCTTCTTCGGTGTTCTCCTGAACTGATTGTTCCGGTGGGGACTCTTTTTCCTCTTCTAAAAGTTCTTTGTTTTGATTTTCTGGTTGCTGTTCGTCAAATTCTTTTTCATTCAGAGGATTATTTGCATCATTGTTTTTCATGACAGGTAGAGGATTAATGCGCTCGCTAGATTAGACAAATTACTCATTTTTCACATAAATGATGAATTATTCAGAAAAAAACTGTTATTCATCCATATGATTAACAAATGGAAAGTTCAAGTGGTTTATTCCTATCTTAGCAGAAAATCACCCGGCCATGCGCATTGATATCATCACCGTATTGCCCGATCTGCTTAAGGGGCCCATCGATCATTCCATTATTAGAAGGGCAAGGGACAAGGGCCTGATAGAGATCCATGTACACAACCTGCGTGAATTCTCCCAGGATAAGCACAGGAGGGTTGATGATTATGCTTTTGGGGGTGATGCAGGGATGGTCATGTGCATTGAACCCATTGACAGGGCCATCACACACCTGACCGCCCATCGGAAATACGACGAGATCATATATACCTCTCCAGATGGAAAGAAATTCAACCAGCAGGAGGCCAACCGCCTGGCTCTTGTTGAAAACATAATGATCTTATGCGGCCACTACAAAGGGATTGATCAGCGCGTACGGGATCATTTGATCACCTGTGAGATCTCCATCGGGGATTTCGTAATGACCGGCGGAGAACTTGCGGCCGCAGTGATCACCGACAGTGTAACCCGGCTCCTGCCGGGTACCATATCAGATGGGACTTCGGCCCTGACCGATTCCTTTCAGGATGGATTGCTGGCACCTCCAATTTATACCCGTCCGGCCGAATTCAAAGGCTGGGCCGTGCCGGAGATCCTGCTTTCCGGCCATGCTGCAAAGATTGCCGATTGGAAACATGAGAAATCTCTTGAACGCACCCGTTTGTTGCGGCCTGATCTGCTGGATAAAAAAAGCAAAAATTATTAGTTGGATGGCGAAATATATATTGTTCTCTATCTTCTATTTTCTTTTCTCTTTTTCTATTGAAGTTAAGTCCAATGATCTTAAATCGATTATCAACTTCGCCGATTCGTTATCACTACACAGAAATTATCAAAATGCATTGCATGAATATAAGCGCGCATTTTTCTTTGCAGGAAGTGATCAGAAATGCCAGTTAAGTGAAAAAATAGCTGATTGTTACTTTGTTTTGAAGGAGTTCCAACTGGCCCGTACTTTTTACGATTCAGCTTTGCATTATTCAATACATGATAGTTTACGTATCGACCATGCATTTCAGAAAGTACTTTGTTACATGATGGAAGATAACTTCGGTTATGCACTACTTAAATTGGACGATCTTGAAGTGGGTACTCCTATACATTTGCAAAGGAGAAAAAACCTGTATCAGGGTATTTGTTACTTTGGAGTGGAACAATACGATGCGTCTCATCAACACCTCCTGAATTCCATACCTGAAGGGGACACCATCAGAAAATCGCAATTACATCAATTGTATAAATCCCGAAAGAAGCTAAAGCGGCCAAATTCCAACGTAGCCATTATATTGAGCATTGTTGTTCCGGGATCAGGTCAGGTTTATTCAGGAGATATAAAAGACGGATTGAATTCATTTCTATTATTGGGCGGACTGTTTTATCTTGGAACCTGCACTTCAATGATAGGTCCTGTTATTATTATTCCTTTTTTCTACAGATATTACATGGGAGGGATCTTACATGCTAAACAAGCAGCCGGGGAGAAAAGAAATGAGAAACGATATGGTTATTATTCAAATCTGACGGAGATACTCTTACAATGAAACCATTCATGGATATTCCTAAAAACAGGAAGTATATCTTCATTATTATTTGCATATCATTCGCATGTAAATTAACGGGTTACAGCCAGGAAATATCTGATACCTCCGCATTTAAAACTCTATTCATTCCGGAAGTGCATACAGAAGATCACTCAAAATACTTAGAGAACCAGGAATCGGAAATGAAAGTGCTCATTTCTTTTTCTTTTCTCTTTTATAAGAAATATATCTCCTCCCAGGATGTTGAAGCCTGTGTTTTTCACCCCTCTTGTTCAGAATATACCATAGAAGCCGTAGAAAATAAGGGTGCTATTATTGGACTGCTGGACGGTTTCGACAGATTGCTAAGATGCCATTCATTTGTTAACGGGAGAGATTACCCATACAATACGGTTACAAAAAAATATCATGATCCTCACTAAAAAGATTCTCTGCGGGCTCTGTTGTATATTTATGATCTTAGAAACGGCTCACCCACAGGATCTGTTGGATTATTCAAACTCCTTAAAATATGCTGATTACCTCTATAAAACACATCAATATAATTTATCTTCTGTAGAATATGAACGGGTTGTGTTCCTGGAACCAACAGACACTTTAGCAAAATTAAAACTCGTCCGGTCTTACAGGTATATGAAAAACTATACAACTGCCCTTGAAAGAATTGATAATTTCTTTCCCCATAGCCTGGATTATCTTCCTGAAGCATTCTCTGATGAATATATTAGAATTATGCTTTATGAAAATCAATATCAGGAAGCCTCTGTTTTTCTGCAAAATAATATGACGCTCAATGGTGTCGCAAAGACTGAATATCAATTGGGCATATTAGTGATGCAACACCAGTGGTCTGAAGCCAAACATTTTGCTGACGAATCTATTGATCTGCTTGCGAAAACAGAGAAATTCGAAAGCTTATATAGCCTGACTGCAAATGGTCTGAGCACCCAATATAAGAGTCCTGCACTAGCAGTGTCGCTCTCAGCAATTATCCCCGGAGCGGGGAAGGTTTATACAAAAAACTGGAAAGATGCCATTTATTCATTTCTGTTTGTAACCACATTTTCCTGGTTAGCCTACAACTCTTATGCTGATAACGGACTTAGTTTCAATAGCGTCCTTTTTGGATCAATCGCCCTAAGTTTCTATTCAGCAAATATTTATGGCTCCTACAGAAGTGCAATAAAATTCAATGAGAAGATCAATCAATTGTATAAGAAGGAGGCTGAGGATATTTTACTCAATGACCAGGGTAGCTTTCGCTATTAAAATATTAGTTGTCAGGTTTATTGGTAATGCGTTATCGGTAAGCTAAATATATTGTATATTGCATTATTATTAAGATACACCCCAAAGAATAAAAGTTATGACTAAAATTATTATTGGTTTCATCTTTGTTTTCTTAAACATTGGTATCACACATGCTCAGGAGTATAATAAGGTAAAAGTGATCCTGAAGGACGGTGTTGTTTTGGAAGGAAAAAAAGGTTTTATTACACAGGAGTCGGTTTCATTCACAACAGGAACGACGCAGCAGACTTATTCCCTTTATGATGTAAATCTAATTCAGGCCAAGCAAGGTAAAGCTTCCAAATGGGCACTGGGATGCGGAGGCGGTTGCCTTGGATTATGTATAGTCTCCGGAATTGTTCAAGGTTCTGAGGGTCTTGCAGAATATGATTTAACACCAGCTACATATGCCCTTGGATCTGCGATCTGGGTGGGTATATGTGCCGGGGCAGGAGCTTTAATTGGTCATTTAACTGATGACTATGAGACTGTTTATACTGGAAATACTTCTTCTATACTGAAAAACTTCAAATTTAGTGTTAGCTCAAATCAATTTGCAAAATACAACCTCACTTTAGCGTATAAATTTCCAAACTAGATCTAAGAATAATCCAGTCCCTAATCAATAGAATTCCGGTTGCATATCGCTGCAAAATCACAGTACCTGCACCTGGATTCGTTCCCGGTCTGGATAAACGATGTACCGGGATCAAACATGCTTCCTATTACATCCCCCAACTGCGCTATGAAGTCGCTTTCCAGTTCAGTGAACGAATCGATCCTGGTCCGATGGTGATGACTTCCCATGGTAAGGCAAGGATCGAAATCCTTCCTGTAGAGTTCTTTCATTATATACAGTCCGGGTGAAATCTGTGCCCCGGGATACCCTTCTGATACAAGCCATGCATAAAACAGGGTCTGAAATGCGGCCCCGTTCCTGCTGCTGAGGGATCCATCAAAAAGGCCTTCGAGATTAGAGAAACCGGTCCTGTTATTCCCTGTCTTATAATCGATCACCCGGTAGGAACCCTCCACATGGTCAACCCTGTCAATTTTGCCGCCCAATCGTATTTTAAACGCTCTCTCCCCCACCTTTATCTCCAGGTCTCGTTTATAAGTACTTTCGGCAGAAACAAGCCGGAACGGAACATAGTTGAGATCAGTCTCAATGATCTTTCCAAGGTACCTGAGCATTACACGGAATATGATAATATTTCGCCCTTCAATTGCAATTTTCTTCCTTCCCCTGTAATGGTGGGCCAGGAAAACCTCCCTCAACACCTTCTCGGGTTGCCCGGATGTCCCCAACTTTTCAAGTTCCTCCCTGGTGATATTTCCCTGGTTCCGATCGGTGATATCAGTGTAGAGGATACGGATTGATTCATGAACCACCGTTCCAAATCCTGCCGCATCAATCTCCTCTTGCACCTCATCCGGTTCACCTATACCTGCCAGATAACGAAGGTAGAACTTCAGGGAGCAATCGATAAAAGTATTGATTGCGGAAGGCGAAAGGTACCTCTCCCCCTCCCGGTCAATCCTGTAGTTGTCAAGTTTATGACCAATATCACGGGTATGAGGGATCACCAGGGGAGGTATCTCCTTTGCCATTACCTCCATCCCCGGTCTGGTTACCTGGATCCCGTGACTGTAAATCAGCTGGTACAGGTAACGGCTCATTTCACCTGTCCGGACTCCTTCCGATTTGCTGTTGTAGAGAAGATCTATCTTTTCGGCCCGCTGAAGCAGGCGGTGAAAATAGTAAGCATAGATGGCATCCATATCCTCCCTTGCCGGCATTCTGAAGCCAATCCGCAGTGTATATGGAATATATGATTGACCTGCATGGGACCGGGGCATCACATCTTCGTTCAAGGAGAGAAGGATGACATGCTTGAAATCAAGCAGCCTGGTCTCAAGAATTCCCATCAGCTGGAGACCTGAGAGGGGTTCGCCTTCAAAGGGTACACGCAGGCCCGACAAAAGCTTGCGAAACAGTCTCGCCAGGATCGCAATGGTTACTGCAGGTCTTGAGGCAATGAGGTTTTCAAGCTTGTTCAGATGGATCAACAACTGGAATATAAATTCGCGGTCCAGTTCCTGATGCATCCTCTCCTTCTGGCTGCTCAGGGTTTCCAGTATATGGAGAAAAATCTTCCTGAGATATACCACCAGCTCCAATGCACTTTCCACCTGAAAGAAGATCTTTCGCTCGAGTTCTCCCTTGAAAAGCTCACGGTCCACCTGGATGAGATTGCTTTCCGCGATTTCATGGAGCAGGGTATGATTGGATGCAACATCCACATCCCTCATGTAAGGATGTAATAATATTGATGCCACATCCTTATGGTAGAACTGCACCCTTCCCTCCCTGCTCAAGCGAATGTTTTGCTGCATATGAAGAAGAGTGTCTATGAAACTGAAGACAGGTGTGTTCTTCATGGGGTAACCCATGGTCACATTGAGCTCCCCCAGTGCCTGGGGGAGTGACATGATTACAGGCATCAGGAGCTCCTCATCACACAGTACCACCGCTGTGTCGGTACAATCCTGAACAGCGGTTCTATCTTCTCTCTCAAGTATCTTATGAACAGTTTTGGCCTGTAACACATCGGTGGGCAATTCAAAGATCCTGATCTGTTTTTCTCTTTCCAATCCCCTGAAATCTTCAAGTTTTGAGTGCTCAGGGAATAGTTCCAGGTTTTCTTTCAGGAACCTGCCGGCTTCCATAGTTTTATCGTCCGTGTACTGGTGATCATAATCCCAATAGAATTCAGCTCCATGCTTCTTCAGCCAGGAAAAGAACCGTTTTTCACAACCATTCAGGGCATTAAAACCGGCGATAACGGTCCGGTTGTCCCCGGGAACTAAAATTCCGTTGTTCTCAATTCGTTCCGTAATCTCCCTGTATTGCATGCCCGGGTACCCCTGTCCCATAGATTCAAGTTGCTCTCTTAACCTGTGATAAAGAAGAGGAAGCAGCTTCCACATATCCAGAAACTTATCCTTTTCAGGAGTGCGGTCACCTTCGTGAAATCCCGTCCAGAACTGACGAATAAATGCGATTTGTTCTTCGTCAAGACCGGCCAGAGGCTCTTCAATATCCTTCAGATCTATAATGTTGCTGAAAAGCATGTTCGCGTCCACCAGGTATTTATCCAGTTCATCGAAATCATTGAGCATGATCTCGCCCCAGAAATAGAACTCATCAAATGGCTCCGGATGCTCAACGCATCCCTCATAGATATCATACAGGATAAACAGGAGCTCAATGGGATCGGTGGTCTTAAGGAGACTGATCTCGCTGATAAAGTCGTTGATGGCATAGATCCGGGGAGACCACCGGACATCATGGCTGTGTCTGGCCAGATGTCGCTGCAGGAAGAGACCTGACCGCCTATTTGGCAAGATAATCCGGCAATCACCCAGGTCGTGTCCGCTGGTCTGGATCAGGTGTATGGCCAGTGATTCAAGAATTGGCTGCATCAATCATCTGATTTAAAAAATTTTCCCTGCCATGTATCATGTTGTTCCAGGAGTTCCTCAAAGGCGCGCAATACTGCATCATACCTTACACCCCAACCCTCCCGGAGACCCATACCGGGAGTCACCTCTCCTGCAATGCGCTCTACCACGAATGCAGGATTCAGTCGCCCTACAATTTCCATCATCAACTGCAGGTATTCCTGCATGGTAAACCCGATAAAATCTTCCGGTTGCTCACTGTATTCCCGGGCCATGACTGTTCCCCGGATCAACTGCAACTGGTGGAACTTGATACTGTTCAGGGGCCATTTTGATAATTGCCGGGCCGAGTCAAGAAAATCTTCACGTGTTTCACCGGGCAACCCGATGATCATATGTCCTCCTGTTCGCACCCCTCTTTTTGCTGTTTCATGGATCGCCCAACTGGTCTTCTCCACATCATGTCCCCTGTTGACCCGGCGGAGGGTTTTATTCAGCAGTGACTCAATGCCATATTCCACCACCACGTAAATCCTTTCAGAGAGCTCCTGGAGGTAATCCAGCTTCTCTTCATCAACGCAATCGGGCCGTGTACCCACAACAATACCCACAATACCAGGAATAGCGATGGCCTGTTCATATATGGACTTCAGGGCTTCCAGGTCGGCATAGGTGTTTGAATAGGCCTGAAAATAGGCGAGATATTGCTCCACCCTTTTATATCGGATCCTGTGAAAATCCATTCCCTGCCGGATCTGCTGTGCAATGGATGTACCCGGATCATTGTAGGATGGATTGAAGGCCCTGTTATCGCAAAATGTACATCCCCCGGTTCCACAGGTCCCATCTCTGTTGGGACATGAGAATCCAGCGTTGATGGAGATCTTCTGGACACGACCTCCAAACTTCTTTTTGAAGTAATCACTGTAGGCATTCATTCTTCTCTCTGTACCCCATGGATAAATCATGTGTTCTCTACTTTGATTGTTTTGCCCAGCATCACATACCATACATAACCTTCAGTCTCCCGGTACCCCATCTGTTCCATCTGATGCATATAATTGAGCACCTGCAACCTGTATTGATCTTTTTCCACCGACCCGAATTTAAAATCAATCACCGTGATCCGGTCTCCTTCAACGATCACACGGTCGGGCCTGAGTACCTTCCCATCCCCGCAGAGAATGCTCCTTTCATTGTATATGGTCTTGTTGCCCTCCTCAGAAAACCAGTGCTCTACTCCGGTCTGGGTAATCATTCCCGTTATTTTATCCTGCAATTCAGCCCGGTCCTTCACGGGTAGCAATCCCTCTTTTTGAAGGGCGTTCAAAAGGGGATCCAGATCCTTTACCGAGGAGATCTTCGAAAATACAAGGTGCATCATAGTGCCGTAGGACCATCCTGTCCTGAACGTACCATCCTCATCCACAAAATATTCATCACTTCGTATGCGCACCTTGAGAGAACGATTCCTTTGATTTACGGGATAGGAGGTAAATCTCCAGGGATCCTCTACGGCGGGCTTCGTCTCATAGGCGGGAAGACTCCCTACCTGGATCATCTCCCCTGATCGATACTGTTCCAGTGTATCCAATGCAGGGGAGTGCGCAGGTTTATGGTCCAGAATAGCCTTTAAAAGATCCCCGGTATTCCTGAAGGATGCCTTTTCAGGATCCGGAATTCCTATGAACAATGCATCTATTGCCCGGGTGAATGCCACATACATGAGGTTTAGATTATCCATATACCCTTTCATGCGTTCCTGGTAATATGCATCAGAAAATAGCGTGTGCTGCATGTTACCGGCGAACCTGACCGGGACTGTGGGGATCCTGTGAAACGGAGTACCTGTTGTATCACACCATAGTATGTTTGATTTCTTCTGGTCAGTGGTGATCTCCCAGTTACAGAATGGCACCAGGACCGCCTTAAATTCAAGTCCCTTCGCTTTATGGATTGTAAGAATTCTGATGGCGTTGGAAGCTTCTGATATTGAAATACCCTGCTTGGTCCCGTTCTGCTCCCAGAAACTCAGGAAATTTACAATGTCAAGGGGTTCTCTTCGGTGAAGATCTATGATCAGGTCCTGAAGGGCCTGCAGGTATGGCACATCCTGGATACGCTCTTCCAGACCAAACACCATAATCAGAGATTCCACCAGCTCATACAATGGAAGCTGTTTGAAAAAATGAATCCGATCCAGAAACGCGGGAGGAAGAAATTGATCCATTGAAAGGGATGTATCAAACAACCGGTCTGTTTCCCCTTCAGAAATGATCCCTGAAAGGAAGCCTTGATATTTCAAGAGTGCATTGTTCAGATCGTCGCCCGGATAAATCATAAAACGCAGGGCCGATAGAACCAATGAAACCGAGGTGTTGTGGATCAGCAGAAGGGACTCATTGGAGATAAGCCGGAACTTATGCTTTTCCCCGGTGCTCCTGGCATGCTCCAGCAGTGTATTGGCCACACTGACACCCTCTCTCCTGCTTCTCACAAGGATGGCAATTTCGCCAGGTTCGATACCACATTCCTGGATCTCTTCAATCCACCGTGGAATCCTGGAGAGCACATTTTCCTGGAATGAAACATCCTCCCTGTCACTAAACAGTTCAATCCTTACCATCCCTCCAGACCCTTCAGATCCAACCGGAATTTGCTGTACCGCATCAGCATATGCATCCTGAAAACGCCTGATCTGAAATTCTGCATTTGACCTTTCCACTGCCGTCCTGTAAAGCTCTTCCTCTATCCTCTTCGCCAGTACCTGGGGCGCAGCCTGAAATACAGTATTGTTGAATCGAATGATCAATTCCCTGCTCCGGTAGTTTTTATCCAGTGTGTTTACCCTGAACTCCTGGTGCCGGAAGTCAGCTTCCAGGTCGGATGAAAGTATTTTCCAATCAGAATTTCTCCACCTGTATATGGATTGCTTCACATCACCCACCACCAGGTTGTCATGCCCGGAAGCAAGTGAGTTATCAAGCAATGGTTTAAAGTTATCATATTGAAACACAGAGGTATCCTGAAATTCATCCAGCATGATATGACTGTATCGACAGCCCGTTTTTTCATAGATGAACGGGACCTGGTTCCCGCCGATGATACCACGAAGAAACCTGCTTGAATCAGAGATTAAGAAGAGATTGCGTTCCGTGGTATAGGCCTTTACCCGTTCCCTGATATCACCAAGGATACCGAGTGTATAAAAATTTTGTCTGATGGCGCCGATGGTATTCAGGACCACCTGCTGGTCATAGAGCTTATTCAACAATGGCAACAGCACATTTTCGGTGATGCGGATCATCTCAGCGGATGCACTCTTATTCAGCCATTTTTCAGAATGATCCAGGGCCTCTATCCTGGCAGGGGTGAATTTGAGGTCACGGTTCTCCGAAGCTTCCAGAAAAAGGGAAGGAACCGATTTATCTTTCAGCCTGAAATCCCTTACCTCCAAGCCGTTCCGGTGTAAATGACTCATGGCCGAAGCGCCGATACTGACCATTTCCTGACGTGTTCTCTCCTCTTCCAGGCTAAGATCTGACAAATAATGATCCATGTTTTCTTTTTCAAGTACTGACAGGTCCTGTTCCAGAAACAGGTTCTGGAATGCCTCCCTGAACAGCTGCATTCCCAACTGAATAATATCATTTCTGAAATTCCATGACCTGGATTCCTCCATCCGCTCTTCAGCAAACCGGATCAGCCATCGTTGCAATTCCGACTGGTCAGAAATATCATGGAACAACCGGTCCACTGCAATGGATAAAACCCTGTGATGGTCCAGTTCCAGGTTATACCCGGGCTGGATCCCTATCTCGCGGGTGAAAGCCCGGATCACTGACTGGAAGAATTTGTCAATGGTTCCAACGGAGAATCCCGAATAGTCATTCAATATTGAGTTCAGCAATTCCCCTGCCCTTAGCCTGATGCGCTGCTCATCAAGACCTGTGGTTTTCAATAACCGGGTCATCTCCTCAAGATCAACAGATGCATCATCCCTGGACAGTGCATACAAACGTCCAAGTATCCGCTGCTTCATCTCTCCGGCTGCCTTGTTTGTGAACGTGACAGCCAAAATATGCCTGTGCATATCCGGAAACCGGAAAAGCAACCTCAGGTACTCCAGCGTCAGAGCAAATGTTTTTCCGGAACCAGCTGAAGCCTTGAATACATTTAAGGGGGACATTACGTAAATATAAGATTTTATATATCCATCGCATACCTCCTTTTATCAATAAAAATGACCCTTACGGCAAATTTAACTGGCCTGTGACCGGTCTATTCCATACATTTATTTGAAACAAAACCAGAACGATATGAGAAAGTCACTCATCACTGCCGCAGTAGCACTGCTGCTATCCATTCCCGCTGTGGGACAATTCAATTCCGGGGGATTCTATTTCTCCGGTGCAACAAATGCGAAGTTAGGATTTGAAACCACCACCACTGAACTTGGAAGTAATCAGAATGCCATTTGCTTCGGACTCACTCCCGAAGCCGGTTATTTCATCAGGAACCGGCTGGCAGTGGGTGGAGCCATCATGGTTGACTATCAACGATTTCTTGGCGACTTAGACTATGGCGAGTACGACATCGTTTTTGGTCCCAGTGTGCGCTATTACCTTCCCAGGGATACGGACATGCAGGTATTTCTATATGGTTTTACCGGGTATGGATTTGTTCCCAATCATAACCTTTTCAAGTTTGTCCTGGGACCGGGGATCAATTTTTTCCTCACCGAAAGGATGGCTTTTGAAGCAAAACTGCTCTATTCGTTTGCCAGGGAGTGGAATCCAGAAGGTGGTGGCCATCACAATGTGCATGATTTTACAGTCATGGCGGGAATCTCCCTTTTCTTCCCCACCTTTACCTTTGAGACTTTCAAAAGGGACGTAGAAGAATAGGGCTTCGGCTTTTTTATTAATTTTGTGCCAAAATTACAGTTTTGGCAAAGCGCGTTGTTGTTGGATTATCTGGAGGAGTGGACTCAAGTGTGGCAGCATACCTGCTGAAGGAACAGGGGTATGATGTAACGGGCCTGTTCATGATCAACTGGCATGATAAAACCGGGGTGATCGATGCGGATTGTCCCTGGGATGAAGACGTCGTATTCGCCGAACTGGTTGCCAAAAAACTGGATATCCCCTTCCATGTGGTTGACCTGAGTAAGCCTTATCGTGAAAGGGTGATCGATTACATGTTCTCTGAGTACAAAAAAGGCCGGACACCCAATCCGGATGTATTGTGCAACCGTGAGATCAAATTTGATGCATTTCTGAAGGCTGCTGAAGCTTATGATCCTGATTTTATTGCTACCGGCCACTATTGTAAAAAGGATTCCAGCGAGGAAAACGGAAAGCCCGTATACCGTCTCCTGGCAGGCGATGATCCCAACAAAGAGCAGAGTTATTTCCTGTGCCAGTTGTCACAGGAACAGCTTGCCCGGACACTGTTCCCCATCGGTCACCTGCATAAGCCCGAGGTGAGAGACATTGCCAGACAGCAGGGCCTGGCTTCAGCCGATAAGAAGGATTCACAGGGGATCTGTTTCGTAGGAAAAGTACATCTTCCGGTTTTTCTCCAGCAAAAGCTGAAAGCCAGGGAAGGCAATATCTTTGAGATTCCGGTTTCATCTCCTCAATTCGCTATTGAAAAACAGGATCAGTCAGACCTGGAATCAATAAGCAGTCCGTGGACGTATACCAGGGAAGATGGAACCTGGGTGGGCAAGCACCAGGGTGCCCATTTCTTTACCGTGGGACAGAGAAAAGGTCTGAACGTGGGAGGCAAAGAAGATCCCCTGT
>JAGLOO010000045.1 GCA_023138875.1 Bacteroidales bacterium | reverse complement strand
GCTTAAAAGTTTAACGAACCATTGTCTTAAGGGATTTACCATCATCTCCTTTAGGTTTTGAAGCTGTCATAACCTTCCAGTTGTCACCAATCTTTCCAAGGATCTTTTTGCCATCCGCTGATATTGAAACTTGTGAAACTCCACTAACGTACTCTTTGGCTTCACGTTCTTTCAATGTAAATTTCTGAAGAACCAAACCCTTTCCATTTGGATTCTTTTCACCGATAAAAACAGAACCTTCTGGTCCATTCAGGATCAATCGATAGTTGCGT
The DNA here is from genome assembly GCA_023138875.1 of Bacteroidales bacterium. GTDB lineage: Bacteria > Bacteroidota > Bacteroidia > Bacteroidales. The sequence continues at coordinate 49,083 of JAGLOO010000045.1, read as the reverse complement.
TTAGGCATCGGAATGGGAATAGTTCTGCGTTCTATTCCATTAAAATCAATGCGGACAAGCTTTGCTTTGGTTGTATCCGGGCTTGGTGAATCTTTTTCTGATTTCTTTTTGGAGGTTTTCTTTATTTCTTCTTCAGGGATTGTATCCTTTTCAATTGGTTCTTCATCACTGCGGGGAACGAAAGGTGATGGATCATCTTTTCGCAGATTAATAATGTAAACTCCATACACCGGATCGGATGTTATTGCACTTGTGTTTGCCCAACCGGATCCAAGCGCAAGGTTGGTACTTGCCAGAAAATAGAGATGACGGCCATCCAGGTCCCATGAAGGATAAAAAGAATCCGCAAAGGCATTTGTTATTTCTCGAATCTTATTCTCTTCTTCTGACCATATCACAATACGTTTGAAGTTGTTGCTCCCGCTTTTGGAATAGGCCAACCACTTTGAGTCGGGCGACCAGGTAAGACCAAGAGAGCCTCGTTCAAGATTTGTTCCCCCAATATCTATTGTTCGAATATCTCCGGATTCAATTTCCACAACCCTGATTCTAACATCATCATCTGTAAAAACAATATATTTTCCGTCGGGTGACCAGGCCGGTTTCCATGCCATCTTTGATTCTCCTATGGAAATACTTCTTGGTTTGGATAAACCATCCTGTGACGCAATCATCAGGGCATAACCCTTTCCGTCAATGTCAGAAAACCATGCTATTTGATTCCCTTCAGGAGACCAGACAGGAGCACGTTCTGCAGCGCCTGAATTCTGAGTGATATTTCTGGCATCTCCATGCTCAACAGGAATGGTGAATATTTCACCACGAGATTCCATGATTGCTCGCTTGCCGGTGGGAGAAAGTGAAACGGATCTTACATTTTTACTTACATCTTCCCATCTGGTTTCTGCCCATGGAAAGTCACCTTTTACTGTAATGTTCAATTGTTCCTTGGCTCCGGTCAGAGGATCAAGTGTATGTAAATAGCCATTCCGTTCAAAAGCAAGCTTATCACCGTTACCGGATAGCCATTTTACATCTGGTCCGCTATACTTTGTTATCTGTTTAAGGTTTCCGGTTTCAGGTGAGAAAGACCAAATGTTCGACGTCCAGTCTCTATCCGATAGAAAATAGATCAGTTCACCCATCCATAAAGGTTGAATATCAGTAGTGGACTCACTGGGAATCAACTTTTCGGTTAAATCATTGAGGTTTAGTAATATCAAAGGTGTATTCTGACCACCTCTATAGGCTCGCCATTCTACATCCCAGCGCCTCACTCTATCTATAACAATTTGTTCACTCTCAGATGAAAAAGAGCCATCTGTAGCCCACTGAGAGGTGAGAAGCGATGATGGGCCTCCTTCAATTGATACGGTCCATAAGCGGTTAAAACCGGAAGGAGCTGTTTCTCTTGTTGATGCGTAAAGTACTCGCTTCCCATCATTTGTCCATCCTCGTGCGATTGATGGACTTGGATGCCAGGTGAGTCTGGTTGCATCGCCACCATGAACAGATACAACATAGACAGCTGTATTTCCTGATCTGTTGGATGAAAATGCAAGCCATTTTCCATCAGGAGAAAAATGGGGATCGCTTTCAACTGCCGGTGTGCTGGTGAGTCGTACAGCTGCTTTCTGATTGTTAAGTTCTGAAACCCATACATCTCCTCCGTATGCGAATGCGATATGGGTAGAGCTGATCGTTGGCTGCCTCAGCAATCCAGTGCCCTGTGAAATCGCTGAAATAATGAAAACAAAAAGGAATAGTCCAGCAAGTAATACTTTAATGAATTGTCTGGATAGGTGAATGGAATTGTTGTTAGACTTTATTAACCTGGGCTTTTTGTATGTAGGCTGATGAATCATGAGATTGATATTATAAGTGTGGATTATCGATCAATTCCTGTCCCTCAATCCAGGGCGCTCCTGCCTCTTTCAGGTCCCTTTCAAGCTGCGGCAATACCGCTTCCATTACTTCCATTAAACCATCCCTGATGGGTTCAAGCTCTTTTCTACCCAGTATGAGACTTTCCATATGAAGGTCGCTGGGCCCATAGGTAGTGGACAATCCCCTTGAACTTACCGACATCCTGTTTCGTGGTGTAGCCGGTTGCTTCTCTCCCACTTCCATCTTCGATGGACTTCCATTCAGTTGTTTTTCCAGATCATGCAGAACCGCTTCAACACCATTGATCCTGTTCAGCAAGTCAGGTGTTTCCAGATCGATCCTGTAATAGGCCTGTTTCATTGCCCTGATTCTTTTCATACCATGGTTCAGTGTTGCGCTTACAGCACCCAATTCCTGCTGGAACTCTTCAAGCGTTGTCCTGAATTGCCCTATTTCGTTGTAAGAAGCACCCTGCAAAGCACCTTCACGCAGGGGTTTAACTTCAAAATGTTGCTCCCCGGCTAATTGAACAACTCCCTTTTCAGAAACACAGGAGAGCGTAACCGAATAGATACCGGGCGTGACAAGAAAACCGTTTGATGATGAAGGACTCTCCTGACCAGCATCCAGCCCAATGATTCTTTTTGATGCATACCTGAGGTTCCAGCTTACCCTGTGGAAACCACTGTTGGCAGGACCTGTGATCCGGTTAACGATATTACCCCGGTCATCTTTGATGGTAAACAGAAGCATTGGTTTATCTTCCACCTTTTCCTGATCCAGTGCCTCCCAGCCAGGGAATGGAATATCCGCCTGCTCTTTTTCAAGTTTCTTCTCCTCATCTCTTCTTTGTACCCTGCTGGCTTTTACATCATCTTTCAAATAGTAAGTAAACAAAGCTCCGAAAGAGGGATTCTCAGCCACATAATCTGAAGCTCCCTGGGAACCAACCACATTTTTTTGAATGTACCACCAGGCATCCTTAACAGGGAAAAGCACAACATCCTGGTTTAGAAGAGCCTCCGATATCCGGCGAAGTGGTGAGTAATCGTCCAGGACAAAGAATCCCCTGCCAAAAGAGGCGCCAACCAGGTCATTTTCACGGCGTTGTATGGTGATATCCCTGAAGGAAATGGTTGGTATTCCGCCGGTTAGCTCTATCCACTTCTCACCACCATTTACAGTGAAGAAAATTCCGAATTCTGTGGCTGCAAACAACAGGTTCCTGTTCTCATGATCCTGAACCAATCGCCATACCATTGTCCGGTCAGGAAGGTTTCCGGCGATAGAGTTCCAGCTCTTCCCAGCGTCCGTACTCTTAACCACATAAGGTTTAAAATCCCCGAACTTATGGTTATCCAGTACTGCGTAGACAGTCCGCGCATCAAAAAGATCGGCACGGATATCATTTAAAAAGGCAGTCGCAGGGATCCCCTTGATAGAACTCACTTCCAACTTTCGCCAACTATTACCACCATCTTCAGTCACCTGGATAATCCCGTCGTCGGTTCCGGCATAGATCAGTCCTTCCTGAAGTGGCGATTCAGCAAGCGATGTAATGGTATTGTATGTGGACATAGCATAGATGTCCCACGAATTATCCCAGCTCTGGACCCTACCCATGATAGGTAACGTAAGGCGTTCCTGGTTCCTGGTCAGATCTGGTGAAATAGCATCCCAGCTGTCTCCCCTGTTATCCGACCGCCATACCCGGTAGGATCCGGTATAAATCCGGGCGGGGTTATGGGGACTGACCAGGATGGGAGTGTCCCAGTTGAACCTCTCATGGGGCTCTCCTTCTCCGGCTTGAGGCTGAATGAAAACCTGCTCCCCGGTGGTCCGGTCGATGCGGTGTAAAACACCCTGCTGGAATTCAGCATAAACAATATCCGGATTCCCCGGTTCGGTGGCCGTCTGGTGCCCATCGGCTCCCAGGATCTTAAACCAATCGGCATTCCTGATACCATGCACATTATCCGTTCTGGAAGGTCCACCATGGGATCCGTTGTCCTGGGTACCACCATATATATAATAGAATGGTTCGCTGTCGTCCACTGCCAGTTTGTAATACTGCGTAATGGGCAGGTTGGTAACGAATCTCCAGTTTTCTGCGAGATCAAAGCTTTCATAGATTCCACCATCAGTACCTATAAGAAAATAGTCGGGGTCGTCATCACGAAAATTAATAGAATGACTATCAGAATGTTTTTTTCTTTCAGTCATCCGGCGAAAAGTCTTTCCATGATCGTCAGATATCTGAATGTTGTAATCAACAAGGTAAAGTGTGCCTTCCTGGTGTGGTGATGCATAGAGCTCCTGGTAATAGTGGGGGCCGGTGGCTCCAGCTACAGCACCGGATTGTTTCTTCCATGAAACACCGCGGTTTTCGGACATGAATACCCCCCCGCTCCTTCTATCCAGCTCAATGGCAGCGTAAATAACGTCCCGGTTAAAAGGAGAGATGGCCAAACCAATTTTACCGAGATTCGATTTGGGAAGGCCATCGGTCATCTTTTCCCAGCTATCTCCACCATCGGAGCTTCTGTAAATAGCAGTACCAGGTCCGCCACCCACATATGCCGCAACATTCCTGTGCCTTTGCCAGGAAGCGGCGTATAACCAGTCAGGATCCTCGGTATCCATCACCAGATCAGTTACACCTATCCACCTGTCATCACCCAGCACCTTATTCCAGTTTTCTCCTCCATCGGTTGATTTGTATAGCCCCCGCTCACCACCTTCGCTCCATAGCGGACCCTGAACAGCCACAAAAACAATATCCGGATTGTCAGGATGCACAATGATTTTCGAAATGTGTTCTGATGAACCAAGGCCCATATTTTCCCAGCTCTTTCCATCATCGATACTTTTATAGATTCCATCTCCAAAACCTACATGCCTTCCACCCACATTCTCCCCGGTGCCGACCCAGATGGTATGTGGATTGTTGGGATCAATGGTAACGCAACCAATAGAATATGAGGGTTGACCATCGAATATGGGAGTCCACGTTACCCCGGCATTAACTGTTTTCCATACGCCACCGGAACCAACGGCAACGTACCAGCAGTTATCATCTTCCGGGTGTACGGCGATGTCTGCAATGCGGCCCGATACAAATGCAGGACCGATATTGCGAAATTTCAATCCATTTAATGTGCTATCAGAAAGAATCTCCTTCTGTTCCTGGGCAAAAAGTGATGTGCAAAGCACAATCAGAATGAATGACAGGTATTTCATAAGGCCATCAGTTTGCTTGTTATTATAAAGAAAAGGCTAATATACTAAATCGGAAATTACTACTTTTAGATCTATTATGCTGGATCCAAAAAACTTCAAGAGTTCGTCCAATAGCATTATTGAATGGATTGATCGCTACCTGAATCAAATTACTTCCTACCCTGTAAAGTCCCCCGCCACACCCGGAGATATCTACGAAAAGATACCCGATCAGGCACCAGTTCAGTCAGAATCGCTGGACAGTATTATAACAGACCTGGATGAAATCATACTTCCCGGTATCACACACTGGCAGCATCCCAATTTCCATGCCTATTTCCCAGCCAACAGCTCGGTAGAATCGATCCTTGCCGAATTTATTACCTCTGCTATTGGTGCCCAATGTATGATCTGGGATACTTCTCCGGCAGCTGCAGAGCTTGAACAACGCATGATGGAGTGGCTAAGGGATGGTATGGGACTGCCTGCCCAATTTGAGGGTGTGATCCAGGACAGCGCCTCATCTGCTACACTTGTAGCTGTGCTAACTGCCAGGGAAGTGAAAACAGGATTCAGATCCAATGAGGAGGGAGTGCCAAACAACCTGAGGATCTATTGTTCGGACGAGACACACTCTTCCATTGAAAAAGCAGTTGGTGTTAGCGGCATCGGAAAAAAGAACCTGGTGAAGGTCGGTGTGGATAACCAGATGCAGATGCAGCCTGAAGAGCTGGAAAAGTGTATACAATCAGACATACAGAACGATTATGATCCTTGTGCTGTTGTTGCAACCATAGGTACCACCGGTACCCTGGCTGTAGACCCTATCGATTCAATAGGGACCATCTGTCAGAAATATGGACTCTGGATGCATGTGGATGCTGCCTATGCAGGGACTGCACTGCTTCTGCCTGAATACCGATGGATGATCGAAGGGATTGAAAAAGTGGATAGTTTCGTATTCAATCCGCACAAATGGATGTTTACCAATTTCGACTGTTCTGTCTATTATGTAAAGGATGCAGATCTGCTTATTAAGACCTTCGAGGTGCTTCCTGAATATCTGAAGACAAAATCAAGGGGCAGCGTGAACGATTACAGGGATTGGGGTGTACCGCTTGGCAGGCGGTTCAGGGCCCTGAAACTATGGTTTGTCATGAGAAGCTTTGGACTGAATGGAATTCAGGAGAGATTGCGGTACCACATTGAACTGAATGAATATTTTTCCACTGAAATTCAAAAAGTTCCCGGATTTGAACTGGCCCTGGAACCGTTCCTGAACTTCACATGTTTCCGCTTAAATCCTTCAGAAACAGGCGGTCTGGATACAGTGAATAGCCTGAATGAGAGGCTCCTTGAAGAAATTAACCGGGGTGGTAGATTATTTCTTACCCACACAAAAATCCAGGAGAAATATACCCTGAGGATGGTGATCGGACAAACCTATGTGGAAAAGAAACATGTGGATGTTGCACTTGATGAGATCCGGACTATAGCAAAAGGCTTATTATGAAAAAAATAAAAGAAATATTCAATCCGAATACCAAAAACTACTGGGATAAAAGTTACAGCAAGAAAATTGAAACCCGGGAAATCAGGTCAGATGGCGATCATCTGCAAAAGTTTATGCCTCTTTTCAAAAAGGCAGGATCCATTATGGATTTTGGTTCCGGCATGGGAGGCAATATTCAGTACCTTTCTACAAAGCTTGAAATAACCCACTTCATCCTCCTGGATCACAGTGAAATATCCCAGAATTTTGTCAGAGATGAACTATTGGGCACCAAAGACGACAGGGGCAACACATTTGAATATACCCTGGACCTCCAGGATATCCCAAACGAATCGGTCGACCTGGTGATGTCCATAGAGGTCCTGGAACACATTACAGAGTACCAGGAGATCATGGATCGATTATGGAACAAAGTAAAGCCCGGGGGGATTATGCTCATTTCAGTACCGGTGAAAGGGATCAGGGACCGAAACCGGGAGCATGTGAATAAATTTACAGTAAGCAGTATGTTCAGGATCATGTCCGGATTTGGAGAAACTGTTCACATATCACCCCGCACCTACTCAAAAAGATCAGGCCGCTTATCCACCGCCTATTTCTATGTAGAAAAAGCTTGATGTTGAAACTATTCGTTGCATTCATTTTTTTCCTGGCATTTGTTTCAATCAGCCAGGCCCACAATGATGCCATCTGATCCACACCATAACATTTTTGTGGTTACGGGAAAAGTCCACTCCGGCAAGACCACCTTTGTCAGCAACCTTGTGGAGCGCCTGAGGGAGAAGCAACTAAGCATCTCCGGTTTTCTGAGCAAGGGTACATTTGCTAACGGACAAAGGGAAAAATTTTCCCTCATTGATTTAAAATGTGGTGTGCAACTCCCCCTGGCCACCATTTACCCTGAGGAAGGATGGACGAGATTCCGGAAATTCTATTTCAATCCGTTCGCACTGAAAAAGGGTGAAGAATTGATCAGGGAAGGCCTCCGGACCAATCCTGATCTTATTGTGATTGATGAGGTAGGTCCTATGGAACTCCAGGGACAGGGATGGTCGGGTATCCTGGAATCACTTGCTGAAGATTACCAGGTTTCCCAGCTCTGGATTGTCAGGAACCAGATCCTCCCGGAAGTCCTTGATCGATGGAACATCCCGGTGGAAAATGTATACCTGGCAGAAAAAAATCAGGCCGACCGGCTTAGAGATCGTCTCCTGGATAATTGTTAAAAACGAAATTGACTAAATTTGTGGATCGGAATGAAAGCAAAATATGTACAGTTACCAGAAATGATGCATGCCGTCAGGCAGCATGAGGCCGGTGGAAAACTGATGATTGAATCCATCCCGGTACCAAAACCGGGACCCGGTGAGGTACTGGTGAAGATGGCAGCTGCACCCATCAATCCTTCGGACCTTGCGCTGTTACAAGGCAACTACCTGGCTCGCAATTATCCTTTTATTCCCGGACTGGAAGGCAGTGGTGTTGTAATAAGATCAGGAGGCGGCCTGCTGTCCCGTCTGAGGGTAAGGAAACGGGTAGCCTGTTCTCCCAATCCTGAAGGGGACGGAACCTGGGCCCAATATATGAAAACTTCGGTCATGCGAACTGTCCCGCTGCCCTCCGGTGTTGGATCCGAACAGGGTGCAATGATGCTTGTCAATCCTATGACAACTATGGCCTTCATTCAAATTGCATTAAAAGGTGGGCATAAGGCAATGGTCAACAATGCAGCCGCAAGTGCACTGGGAAAGATGCTTATTCGTTTAACCAATCAGCACCGGATCCCTCTGATCAATATTGTAAGGAAAAAAGAGCAGGTCCCTGAACTGAAAAGCGAAGGAGCTACCTATGTTCTGAACAGCAGGGATGAGTCCTTTGCAAATGATCTGCAGAAGCTCTCCGTTGATCTGGGTGCCACCCTTTTTCTTGATGCTGTGACCGGTAAACAGACTTCTATCCTCCTTAAAGCTGCACCACGGGGATCGACACTGCTCGCATATGCAAGGCTGTCGGGAGATCCCATCAGCGTAGATCCCGGGATACTGATCAAAGAAGATAAGCAGATCGAAGGATTCCAACTGGGCAATTGGTTGCATACAAAAAGTATCCTTTATAAGCTCAGGTTCATAAGAAGGGTGAAAAAGCAACTGTCAGCGTCACTCACATCCCATATCAACCGAAGCATGTCCCTGGAGGAGGTAGAGGAGGCAATCAGCATCTACAGGGAGAACATGTCGGCGGGAAAAATAATCCTGCTCCCTGAAAAGTCCAGCATCAAGGATCTATCAGATTAGCCGATCCAGGGAATATGATGCACCGGGAGTAAGTTTCGGAGATGTATATATCAGTACTTATGACTACTTTTAATATGAATCATATTATTGAAGGGATGACTAAAAAGGTATATCTAAACGTATCGCTGCTTTTTGCTGCATTTACAATGCTGACCCTGACCTCCTGTAACCAGGGCGCCAAAGGAGGCGAAAAAACCAGGAAACCTAACATTTCTGAGACGCCATTTGTCTGGAACAATGCCAATGTCTATTTTTTACTTACTGACAGGTTTTATAATGGGGATACCTCCAATGATCTGAATTTTGACCGTACCGCTAAAACAGCAAAATTGCGTGGGTTTGAAGGTGGTGATATGAAAGGCGTAACTCAGAAGATCGAAGAGGGCTACTTTGATAAGTTGGGAATTACAGCGCTCTGGCTGACACCATATTTCGAGCAGATCCATGGGAATACAAATGAGGGTACCGGAGTCACCTACGGGTATCACGGTTACTGGACGAAAGACTGGACCAGCTTTGATCCCAATTTTGGAACGGAGGAGGATCTGTTCAAACTGGTGGAAACTGCCCATTCCCATGGCATCAGAATCATTATGGATGTGATCATCAACCATACCGGACCTGTGACAGATAAGGATCCGGTGTGGCCAGATGAATGGGTCAGGACCAGTCCCAAATGCACCTATGAGAGCTATGAGACTACCGTAACCTGTACACTGGTGGATAACCTTCCCGACATAAGGACTGAATCGGAGAATCCGGTTGATCTCCCATCCCAACTGCTTGAAAAATGGGAAGAGGATGGCAGGCTGGAAAAGGAGATGAATGAACTCGAAGCTTTTTTTGAAAGAACAGGGTATACCCGGACTCCCAGGTACTATATTATCAAATGGCTCACCGATGTTATCCGTAAATATGGCATAGACGGATACAGGCTGGACACGGCCAAGCATATTGAAGAGAGTGTGTGGAGTGAACTTGGCAGCGAGGCCCAGATCGCATTTATGGAATGGAAGAAGCAACATCCCGACAAGGTGCTGGATGACAACGATTTCTATATGGTTGCTGAAGTCTATGGCTATGGGATATCATCAGGGAGAAACTTCTGGTTTGGGGACCGGGATGTGGATTTCTTTGCCCACGCTATCCACAGCATGATCAACTTCGAATTCAAATACAATGCTACCGAGCCCTATGAAAAGCTTTTTTCAACCTACTCTGATCATTTGAACGGAGTACTGGAAGGGAAAGGTGTACTCAACTATATTACTTCACATGACGACGGAGAACCCTTTGACAAAGAGCGGATCAAACCCATGGAAGCTGCAACAAAACTATTGCTCTCCCCCGGAGCCTCCCAGGTCTATTATGGTGATGAAAGCTGCAGGAAGCTGATCATCCCCGGGACCAACGGAGATGCCACATTGCGTGGATTGATGAACTGGGAGGAGATCGAATCGGATGCCTCCAGGAATGGGTATTCCATACGGGAGGTGATGGACCATTACCGAAAACTGGGTACTTTCCGAAGTGCTCACCCATCGGTTGGAGCCGGAATACACAGAATGATTACAGAAGCCCCTTATGTGTTCTCAAGAAGCTTCAGTTCCGGGGATTATTCAGATCATGTGGTGGTGGGGCTGGACCTGGATCCGGGGGAAAAGTCCTTTGAAGTGGAGAAATTCTTTGAGGACGGTACCCGGTTGTTTGATTATTACTCCGGGAAGTATGCCATAGTTGAAAAGGGGAAGATCAAGCTTACTTCTGCAGAAAGTATTGTTCTGCTGGGCCAGAAATAGACATCATCAATGGAGAACTATACCCTTGATCCAACCCGCATAAGCCTTGAACGGTTTAATGAATTAACCATATCAAAACGACTGATACCAAGCCGGATAATCCTTCATGAACAGATCAATGAGCGATTCCAGTTCCTGAAGAATGCCGGGATCAGCAACCTCGGGGAGCTGATCAAGATATTGGGATCGAAACAGAAAATTGCTGCGTTTGCATCCTCTTCCGGAGTACCGGCAGAATACCTGGTCCTTTTGAAACGGGAAGCAGGCAGCTATCTGGCCAGGCCATTCCCCCTCTCAGACTTTCCCGGAATTCCCCACGAATATGTGGAGGCTTTGAAGGCAAAAGAGATCAGGCATACCAGGGAATTTTTCGAGAGGGCACAAACAGACGATCAACGGCACAAACTGTCCGGATTGACAGGTATCCCTGAAGCAAGGTTAATGGAAATATTTTCTCTTACAGACCTCTCCAGAATTACGGGGATAGGAGCTGTGTTTGCAAGGATCGTTTTTGAGTCAGGAATTCGTTCTGTAAGGCAATTTGCAAATACAGATGCTTCCACCCATTGTAAAAAGTACCTGGATATTAGTGAAAAACACGGATATGCTGCTGGTCATTTTGTGGAAGAGGATATTCAGTATTGCATTGATTATGCCAGGGTGATCATAGAAAAAGCATGAAATCAGGCAAAATATGCATTTGTCAAGAATCTTATTCTTCATATTGTTCTTCCTCATTGCTCCGGATGTTTCCGGGAAAACCCACACGGGAAAGGATACAATGATCTATCTTTTCCCCGGACAGGGCTCAGATGCCCGTCTGTTTAAACATTTCCGTATCCCGGTTGGATTTGACACCACCCATATCGCGTATCCTGTCCCTGACAGGAAGGAAAGCCTTGCTACCTATGCCTTGCGATTTATTCTGGAAATTGACACCACATCACCCTTTATTCTGATTGGTGTATCGCTGGGTGGCATGATCTGTATAGAACTGGCTGACACACTTACCCCGGAGAGAGTAATTATTATCTCCAGTGCAAAGAGATCCACCGAACTACCTGGCAGGTATACCTTCCAACAAAAAATACCCCTTTACAGGATCATTCCGAAGAGACTTACCAAAGGGGGAGCCAGGCTCCTCCAGGGAATTGTGGAACCTGACCGGAAACATGATAAGGAGACTTTCAAGGAGATGCTGAAAGCCAAGGATCCCCTCTATTTAAAAAGGACGGTTGACATGATCGTCAACTGGAACAGAACGGAGTACCCGGACCAGGTTGTCCACATTCACGGGGATAAAGATCATACGATCCCCATAAAAAACGTTCAATATAATTATCTTGTGGAGGATGGATCGCATATGATGATGGTCACCCGCGCTAATGAGATCAACCAGATCATAGGTGAAGTCCTGCTTCTTGAATAATCTGAACTGATAAGATTCACAAGGCTAACAATATAGCATGAAGTTGATCGATTCCCATATGCATGTGGACCTGGCAGGATTTGATGTGAAGATGATCATTGAGTCCATGGACAGGAATGGAGTCGAAATAAGCTGGTTACTTACCTGGGAAGAGCTTGATCCTCCGATCCAGGGTCTGCATATGGATCTTCTCCCCGAACCGGTCCTCGAAGCATTTACCAGGCATCCCGGCCGTTTCATACCATTTTATGCCCCGGATCCGGCCACCGATAAACTGGAGGAACGAATTATCAAATACAAAGACCAGGGGATCAGGGGCTGTGGTGAATTAAAGGTATCACGAAAATGGGAAGATCCGCTCATTGAATCCTATCTCCAGATCGTTCAACAACACCATTCTGTAGTTGTTTTTCACATGGAGAATCCCCGCCAGCAGTACTTACCTGAAAATGATGGGTATTTTCAGTGGCTCATGGAAAGGTTGCTGAATGACAAATACAATGGGGTTTCAAGGTACTATATCAGTAATTTTGCAGAAAGAACGGGGATCCTCCGAAAGAAAATCAGAAAAAACCGGGTTCCATTTCCGGGTATCCTTTTCGATTTTGCCTTTCTTGAAAAGAGGATCCGTCAATTTCCCGGCATCCAGTTCATTGGTCACGGTCCTGATTTCTGGAACAATATAAGTGCCTTTCAACATCCAAAATACATCCACCAGAAAGGTCAGATCCAGGAGTTCGGAATAATAGACAGGTTGTTGGAGGAGTATTCCAACTTCTACTGTGATATTTCGGGAACAAGTGGATTCAATGCCCTGAACAGGGACCACAAACAATCAAAAGTATTTCTTCAGAAACACGCCCATAAAATCCTGTACGGAACCGACAATACCCGTTTCCCCTTACAGGAACTGCTTCAATCTATGAAATTGGAAAAGAAACAGATGGAGAAGATCCACCATAAGAACGCCAGGAATTTGCTGGAATGATATCGAATCATTTTTGTTAGATTTACTCCCTTCAAAACCAATAGTTTTTAAGATGATGAAAAAATTGACCATAACAGGTCTGTTAATCCTGTTTTCCATTTCAATTGTTGCACAGAAGAAGCAATACAGTTCTTTAAGAGAAGCTTTCTTTAGCTCAGTGTCGCTGCGTGGTGACCGGGGTCCATCAGATATTCAGTGGATCGAGGAAGGTGAACGGTACTCCTTCACAAAAAGCGAAGATGGGAGTCAGCAGATCTGGACATACAATCCGGATGATCAAACGGAAGAAATTATATTCAGTGAAAATGGCCATACTTATCCCGAATCTGAAGAACCTTTCAGGTACCGGTCCTTTCAATGGACCCGGGATTACCAGTACCTGCTCTTTCAAACCAATTTCCAGCGCATCTGGAGGTATTCCGGAGATGCCGACTATTATTTGTATTCATTGAAGGATAAAAGTATGAAGTCCATCGTACAGGGAGCTTTTACGGCTGAAGTTTCCCCCGATGGAAAAAAAATTGGATATGGAAAGGAAGGTGACTTGTTTGTGTTCGACCTGGCCTCCGGGACACATACACAACTCACCGAAGATGGAAAGGACCAGTTTTACAATGGTCGTTTTGGCTGGGCCAACGAGGAAGAGTTTGGACTGGTGCAAGCCTGGGAATGGTCTTGGGACAGCAGATACATTGCCTTCTGGCAGTCGGACGAGCGGGAGGTACCCATTTACAAATTGACTGATTTTTCCGGCCAGCACCCCGAATACATAGAAATACCCTATCCCAAAGTAGGTGATACACCTCCGATTGAAAAACTCGGTATTCTCGATATAGAGAGTGGTAGCAAGAAATGGCTGGATATCAACATAGATGGAGGCTATATTCCCAGGATCTACTGGACTGCAAGGAAAAATACACTGGCTGTAGTTTGGATGAACAGGGTCCAGAGCCAGATGAAATTATACCTGTTTGATGTACAAACCGGAGAAAAGACCATGATCCTTGAGGAAAAGTCTGACTCATGGATCGATATTTTTGACTTTTTTGCCGGCGAACCCCACCTGTTGTACTTCCCCGAAAATATGGAATCATTCTTCTGGCTATCAGACAGGGATGGATATTCTCATATCTATCAGTACGATTATGAGGGCAATATGATTGGTCAGGCCACCGAGGACGAATATGACGTGGTTGGGATCAAGGCCATTGATACAAAGAAGAAGACACTCTATTATTTGTCTGCAGAAGTATCTCCCATGGAGAGAAATCTCTTCAGTGTGAAATTCAATGGCAAGGGAAAACAGCAGATTACATCTGCACCAGGTAATCACCGTGTGAATGTATCGCCATCAGGCCAATATTTCATCGACAGCTATTCGGATATCCACACCCCATCACAGATAGATTTGAGGGATGGAAAAGGAGAACTGATCAAGGTCCTTGCCGGTCATGAACGTGCCACATCCCATCTGGAGGAGTTCGAATATGCCAGTAAGGAACTGTTTACATTTACTACATCGGATGGACAACAAATCGACGGCTGCCTGATCAAACCCATGAATTTTGATCCGGACAAATCCTATCCCCTGCTCCTGGATGTATACGGTGGCCCGGGATCCCAGGGAGTGTATAACACCTTTGAAACCAGTGGGTGGCACCAGTACCTGGCCCAACGCGGATATGTGATCGCAAATATCAACAACCGGGGTAATGGGGGTTATGGACGTGATTTCGAAAAGATCGTGCATAAACAACTGGGCAAATGGGAAACCCGGGATTTTGCCGAGGCAGCCGAGTACCTGTCAAAAGAGTCATGGATCGACAGGGAACGCATCGGGATCATGGGTCACAGCTTTGGAGGGTTTTCTGCAGGCATGTCGCTCCTCCTCCACCCTGAAGTCTTCAGGGCTGGCATCGTGACTGCTGCCATTTCGGATCACATGAATTACGATTGTATCCTCACAGAAAGATTAATGGGACTTATCGAAGAGAATGAGGAAGGATACCGAAATAGCTCCATGGTTGCCCAGGCAGGAAAACTGGAGGGACATATATTGCTGGTCCATTCACTGCTGGATGATAATGTGCACCCGCAGAACACCTTTCAGCTTGCCAAAGCAATGATCGACAACGGAAAAAGCATTGACCTGAAGATCTATCCTCCTGGCACCCATGGTGTCGCTTACGATATGAACAGCAGGTTGTTCCTCTACTCTGAGTACCTGGATTGGCTTGAGAAATACCTGAAGTCCGGGACATGAACAATTACCCTTAAGCTGGTTCCGATTCAGCAGGTATCCTCGATTTTATATAAGCCTTATAGAAGGTTTTCTGGCTGTCTCGGAACAGATGCATCATCCTGTCAATCTTCTTCTTCAGCAATACGTTGTTCTCCCGGATGCGCCGGTTAAGTTTACTCTTGCTTTTCTTCTTACTCAACCTGGTCTCACTAAAAACTGCTTCCTCCCTGATATACTGATCCAGGGCAATTTGCAGGGTGTCCAGGTGTTTGGCTGTCAATCCATAGTCTCCGATCACATGTTTCGGCGCCTTTTTTTCTGCCTCCACATTTTGATCCATCAGCGCCCTGGAAATCTTTAAGACTTTGATACAATACCTCTCCAATACATCAGGATTCATCTTTTCAAGCTCACTGTATTTCATGTTGATAAATTTTCCCAGCTTTTTGTCTCCCATATCATACATAAATACACCCAAAACACTGGTTACAGGAAATGCCTGCTCAGTTAGCTCCTTTCGGGTGTTCGTCTTCTTCTCCTTCAGGGAAGCCAGGTCAGTTTGAAGTATGACCTTGTAGCCATCAATCTTCTTAATGTTCCATACAAACAGATCATACTTGCTTTTTAGCTCTGCGATGGACTGCCATTTTGTGATGTTCTTTTCCATTACATCCATAACAGCTTTTTGAACAGCTAGCTGATTTTGTTGCTTTTCAGTCATGACGGGCTTTATTAGGTTAAGTTATAATGATGATTCCAGTAAGTATTGATCCGTTTGACAAATTCCTTTGGTTTTTCCGCGTAGATCAGATCGGACTTTAAAAAGATTTTACCCATTAATTCCTGCCTGTGGTCCCTGATCTTTTCTAACAGCTTCTTCCTTGTGGTTGGAGAGATCTCCTCTCGCGTTGCATCCTGAAGATATAACTCCAACCTGTCGTAATCGCGGATAATACCCAATATCTCAGCATGCCTGTCAATGGTATTTGCATATGCTTTAATCAGCTTAGGGAATATGGGCTGGAAAAGTTCCATATGATACAACAGGTACTTCGTATTTTTCCGATACTCATGAAATTCATCCATGTTGAATTGTTTCTGCACACTGGAAAGGTACCTGCGCCCCCTCCGGTAAATCCTCCTGATCCCTTTTCGGATGGAAATAGTTCCATTTCGGAGCTGACAGAAATGGTCAATCCGCTCCCTTGCCAGGTTAATATCCCCAAGAATTTCTTCGAATCCACCCGAAGAATGAATAAACCTGGAAAGATCCTCTTCAATTCGCAGCGTCAAACGGTCTTTCAGGTATAAAAAGTCATCTGCTGGTAACAATTCCGGATGATTGTGCTCAATCAACCCTACAGTCTCAAAAAGAACATAACTATCCCTTACATGTGTCATACGCCTGGACAAATCACGATAAAACCTGTTCTCCCTGTAATAATGGCTGTAACCAATCTCATCCCTGATCAACTGCAGGACAGCCCTGATCCGTTTGATAGATTTACGCGATTCATGGATGGCTTTATGCACATCCGCCTGATTCCTTATCTGATCCTCCATAAAGGAAATCTGCCGAATGATAACTCCTTTCAGGCTCTCCTCAAGGGTGAGCTTTGTATTGATATGAAAAATTTCCAACGATCTTAAAATGGTCAATGGAAAGACAATATAAGAAATAGTCATAATATTTACCTTTCATCCATTCAACTAAGAAATTCTCAGGAAGGATACGGAAACTAATTTTCTTGTTTCCTGCCATCGCTTTTATCATCTTTGTTCATATTTCTCCTGTCAATGAAAATCGGTTTATTACCATTTCTTTTACTTGTTTTACAGGTCTCATGTATCACCCAGGAAATTTGCGATGATGACAGTCAATCCGAGCTGGTTGCCCGGTTTAAAACAATAGAATCCACAATCACTTCCGATACAATAATGTCAGACGTATCCATTCACGGGATCAGGGAAGGACAATCCGACAGCCTGTTATACGATTCAGTTTCTACATCGATAATCCTGCTGCCCCTTGATCCCAACCTAGAACAATCCCGGTTTGTACTGAACATGAATAAGCAAAATGATACCCTCGTGGTAACACACAGGAATGAAGTGTATTTGATATCATATACCTGCGGATTTGCTACCCTGTTTAACCTTGAAAACATCGGATACACCAGTTTGATGATCAAGGATATAGAGATAAAAGACTCCATAGTCGACACCGAGCTTTTACAAGATGAAGAACATATCTGGATCTATTATTAGTTCTTTGCTGCTCCTGGTTCTGACCCAGCCTCTGGCCGGACAGGATACACTGCGTACATACGGACCAAGGATCGGTATTGACCTGGCCAGGTTTGCTTATATATTTGCCGATCCATCAGAAATTGGGGCCGAGTTGTCCGTGGATGCTGAAGTGTATAAAAATATATTTCCTGTTTTCGAGATCGGTTATTGCTATATCTCCGAAACCGGGGATCTGTTTGATTATTCCGCAGGAGGGTCGTATGCCAGGGCAGGTGTCGACTATAATCTATTATCGGTGACAGACCGTTCCGTGCACCATAGTATTACCGTGGGATTCCGTTACGGAGTTTCATTATTCTCGCACAGGGTTGAAGATGCATTCGTACCAAGTGCTTACTGGGGCGATGTTATTGTGGATACCTATGAGAATAACCTGACAGGCAATTGGTTTGAACTGGTAGGAGGTTTGATGACAGAAGTTACACCCAACCTCTTTCTTGGATGGTCGTTGCGCTACAAGGTCCTCCTTAATCCTGAAATGGATCCATTTGTGACTCCCCTGCTTGTTCCAGGCTATGGGCGAGGCACCGCTGACCGGGGATTCGGATTCACATACTCCATCTTTTATAAAATCCCCCTTTTCAAGCGATAGAAAATCCAAACTCATTCGACATGGCATACTTTGCATCAAAAGACCGTTATCTCAACATGAAGTATAACAGGTGTGGTAACAGTGGCCTGCTGTTACCAGCTATTTCACTGGGTCTCTGGCACAATTTCGGAGGTCTGGAAGATTTCCAGACGATGAAAGAGATCATCCTCGGTGCTTTTGACATGGGGATCACTCATTTTGATCTCGCCAACAATTATGGCCCACCTCCAGGAAGTGCAGAATCAAATTTCAAGAATATCATGCAATCTGAGCTGGGTGCTCACAGGGATGAACTGATTATTTCCACCAAGGCCGGTTATCTGATGTGGGACGGACCCTATGGGGAATGGGGAAGCAGGAAATACTTAATGGCAAGCCTGGACCAGAGCCTGAAGAGAATGGGGCTTGATTACGTGGATATTTTCTATTCACACAGGCCCGATCCTGATACACCGATGGAAGAAACCATGATGGCTTTGCACGATGCTGTTCAGCATGGGAAGGCACTCTATGCCGGAATTTCAAATTATGATGCTGAGCAAACAATGAAAGCCGTGAGTATTCTTCAGGACCTGGGTACGCCCTGTTTAATCCACCAGTCCAGGTACAACATGTTTGACCGGTGGGTGGAAGAGGAGCTGTTGGATGTACTGGACAAAAAAGGTGTTGGGTGCATTTCTTTCAGTCCCCTCGCCCAGGGTTTGCTGACCGACAGGTACCTGCATGGAATCCCCGAAGACTCCAGAATTGCCGGTGACAGTATCTTCCTGAAAAAGGATCATCTTGATCCTGAACTCATGTTTAAAGTGAAGGCCCTGAACCAGCATGCTGAACAGAGGGGGCAAATACTCGCCCAGATGGCCCTGGCATGGATCCTGAACCGAAAACAGGTAACCTCGGTGCTCATCGGTGCCAGCTCAGTTTCACAATTGAACAGCAATGCAGGCACCATGCATAACCTCCAGTTTACGAGGGATGAACTGGCCTACATCGATAACATCCTGATCTGATTAATTATTCTTGCTGCATGGGAGAATAATTACTCCAGATCGAGGTCAAGATTCTCAAGTTCAGCGTTTATCAGGTTTACCTCCTCTTCAGATAAGCTGACCAGCATTGATCCGGCATTTTGCTCCACCTGCTTTTCATTCCTGGCCCCCACCAGTGCAACTGTTATCCCTGGTTGCTTAAGGGTCCACTGAATAACCAGCTGGGACAATGTGGCCCCTTTCTTCTCCGCTATTGGTTTGATCTTTTCGAGGAACTGGTTTGTTATGATCAGGTTATTGATCTTAAAATGGGGCATCTCAGGCCGGGAATCACCGGGAGGAAATGGGTAATCCGGGGTGATCTTGCCGGTAAGCAATCCCCGCTGCAGGGGACTGTAGGCCAGGATTCCGCAATCATTCTTCACGCACCAGGGAACAATTTCCTCTTCAATCCCCTTTCGAACCATGCTGTATGGTAACTGATTGGAACTGAGTTCCACCACAGTGTTTGCCTTTTGCATCTGATCCACAGAATAATTACTGACTCCAATAGCCCTTATCTTTCCCTGGTGGAGCAGCAGTTGAAGGGCTTCCATTGTCTCTTCAATGGGAGTGGTTGGATCCGGCCAGTGTATCTGGTATAGGTCAATATAATCAGTCCCCAATCTCTGCAGGCTCTCTTCACATTCCCGGATAATACTTTCCCGATCCGAATACTTGTATACATCCCTGCTATGGCCATAGTTGTCATTCGTTGTGAAGTAATACTCCCCTTTTGTGTCCTCCCAACGCATTCCCGCCTTAGTCAGGATCTCAAATTTTTCCCTTTTACCTTTGATGGCTTCACCCAGGATCTTTTCCGAGTGTCCAAAACCATAGATGGGTGCCGTATCGATGGACGATATGCCATGGTCAAGACAGGCATGGATGGCCCTGATGGATTCTTTCCGGTCGGATCCACCCCACATCCATCCTCCTATGGCCCATGCACCCAGGGCAATAGGTGAAACTAGTAAATCTGATTTTCCTAGTCTTCTTTTTTCCACATCAAATGATTCTGTTTCACTTTGTCGGCATAAATGGTGGGTAGATAATTATCATAGCTCAGGCATACTTCCCTGGAGAAATCAATGGCACCTTTTAGGAGTTGCTCCCACTCCTTACTACCGAGGCTACTGATCTGTTCCATCTTGTATCCATTCCGGTATATTCCGTATAACAGACCGGCATTAAATGTATCCCCGGCACCAATGGTACTTACCGGTTCAATCCTTTCCACATCCATATGAACCTCTAGTCCCTCTGTCCTGAGATGAACACCGTGTACATTGGCTGTGTAGATTAATATGGAACAGTGGGGTCTGATCTGTTTCCAGGCATCATCCGGATTATTCACATTGAAAATGTTGACCAGGTCTTCGTCGGATGCCCTTACAATGGTTGCATAATCCATATTCTCTTTGATGACTGATAACAGGTCATCGCGATTCGGAGCATGGGTGCTCCTGAAGTTGGGATCATAGATTACCATGGTACCCGCCCTTCGGGCCTTATCGAGCAACTCCTTTACCCTTGGACGTATACCCGGATTCAGGGCATAGAATGATCCGAACATGAGCAGGTCGTCTTTTTGAAGTTCCGGAAATTCCACGTTTAGTCGCTGATGCGGATAATCCTTGTAAAACTGATATTCGGCATCACTTTTATCATTGAGAAAAGCAAGGGCAATGGCCGACTGACCATTCTCATACCTGGACATGTAATTCGAGTCGACCCCGTTCTCTTCAAGAAAATCCTGGATCAGATCCCCTACCCGGTCGTTGCCCATCTCACTGATAAAGGTTATGGGAGCACCCAGGCGACCCAGGGTTATGGAAGCATTAAATGAGGATCCTCCGGGCTTTGCAGCCTTTGGCTGGTTCTCCCTGAATATAATATCCAGGATGGTTTCTCCTACTGCATATATATGTTGCATATTTCAATAGTTATTTAACCAGGTGGGAAATGGCTTTAAATTCATCTGTCCCTGCCGCCCGACTGAGCTCCACCCGGAATGCTGATTCATCGCAACATGAAAAGGCAATTTTCTCGACCGGATTGAAATTTTCAAGGACCAACCTAACCTGCTCAAGGGTTTGACCCAGACCTTTGGGATACTGCTCGGTTAACAAGACCGGCACCTCCATGACCTGTAATCCCTCCAGCAGAATAAGATTTTTCTTCAGAAGTGCTTCCTTTTGATCCATATGGGGAAAGAGCTTCTCCTGAATGTCAATGACCAATCCTGTACAGTCGTCTCTATTTATTCTCATGACCCGATTCCCTTGATTTTTGTCCAAGGTACCCCCCATGATGTCTCCTGGAATAATCCACCGCGGTAAACTTGATCTTTTTCATAAGCAATACCACAAGCACATCTCCGATCACAGCCATGGTGGTGGCAGAAGTAGTGGGAGTCAATCCAAGCGGACACACCTCGTCGGGATTGCCAGTGAAAAGAACCAGACGAGATTGACGGGCCAGCGGTCCTTCAGGATTTCCCGTGATAATGACCACTGGAATTCCCGGATGAAGGATATGAGTGAGCTCCACAAGCTCAAGTATTTCTCTGGTTTTTCCGGAATTTGAAAGCACCAGTAATACATCGTTCTCCCTGATCACCCCAAGGTCGCCATGCTGGGCCTCACTGGGATGAATAAAAAGGGCCGGTGTTCCGGTTGAACTTAAGGTCATAGCCATGTGATTGGCCACATGGCCTGCCTTTCCCATGCCACTGGCAATGATCTTTCCTCCACGGACATGCACCTTCTCATGGATCAATTCCACTACCCGGCCATAATCCTCATTCACCGGGATTGAGGAAATGGCTGTAGCTTCTCTCTCAAGTATCTCTCTAATTTCTTCCAATTGATTCCTATTCATTTTTGCTTCAAATCATCTCATTCTCTCTTCAACGAATTTTTCAAGCCCCGAAAAATAGGTTTTCAGACGCCATTTTGATCAGAAATCAAAGTTAGTATAAATGATGATACCCGATATTCTTACCTGATGAATTGATTGAATTCCCTTAACAGTTCTTCGGTGGTAATTACTTTCGCATAGGTGTCCTTCAGGGTTTGGATGGTTGAGAAATGAACATTTTTTGCCGGAATAATGTGTTCTTCGTACTGAAGTGCCCGGGTTGCACAGGCATCGGAAACCAGCAGACAGGAGAAGCCGAAATCATGTGCAGCCCTTACAGCTGCCTCCACACACATGTGGGTTTGCATCCCGCATATCACCAGTTGCCCAACTGAATCTCCTTGAAGGATGTCAAGTAACTCTGTATTGAGAAAAACATTGACCTCGTCTTTGGAAATCACGCTTTCGCCATTGATTGGCTTCACATAATGATGGATGTTCCCACCCGGTTCAAAATTATGTCTTACATGATACACCGGTAATGCAATTTTCCTGAAATGATCCAGCAGAAGCCCGGCATTCATCCCGGCTTCTTCAGGTTTTTCAAGCTGGAGCCTTCCACCAGGAAAATAGAAATCCTGGACGTCAATGATCAGAAGTGCAGTTTTCTGTCCATGTAGCATGTTAAATACGCACAACAGAATGATGATAAGAAGATGTTGAACATTATATCTCATAACTTGAAATTCAGGTTTAAGGATTCCGGTATTACCGCAATTTAAGGATTTGACACCAATCAATCAAGGCAATGGTTTTCATGATCAGAAAGTGCTGTCCATTGGAGCAGATATTGCTTTCAGTTTATAAGCTATAGACACTCTTTTCTTACCAATATATAATTAATTTCCACGGTTATGTTTTGATTCGTAATTTAATTGCATATATTTGCCTTCACTTAATAAAGTGTTATTATTACATGAAATCACATTCTAATACAGTAAATAGGCATATGACAATTGGGATCATATGGTCTGGATGAGAATGGTATGAACTGAAATATAAGAAAACCGTTCTCAGGTCATGAAGAGAACGGTTTTTTTTATCTATGCATTAACACAGGAGGTGACCTGGTATGAGAAAAGAGAGACCCGAACATGCAGGATTATACAGAAGCGCATTTGAACATGACAACTGCGGGATAGGATTCGTAGCACATCTGAAAGGAAAGAAATCGCATGATATCATCAAGCGGGGACTGGAAACCCTGGTGAACATGACACACCGGGGCGCAGAAGGATCAGATAGTAAATCCGGGGATGGAGCAGGAGTTATGATACAGATACCCAGGGACTTTTATCTTATTCAAGGGTATGCCATCCCACCCGAGGGCCAGTTCGGAACGGGCCTTGTCTTCCTTCCTCAGGATCCTGCAGAAGCCAAAAAGTGCGAAGAGATCCTGGTACAGTTTGTGAACGATGAGGGGGTCCGGCTTATTGGTTTCAGGGAAGTACCCAGGGATAACAGTACCATCGGCGACATCGCCAGAACTGCCGAACCCGGCATGAAGCAGATCCTTCTGGGTGCCGACCTGCCACAGGATGAACTGGAACGTAAACTATACATTATACGAAAAAGGACGGAGAAATACGTAGCAACTTCCCACCTGAAACAGAAAAGCTTCTTTTACCTGCCCAGTCTCTCTACAAAGATCCTGATTTATAAGGGGATGTTAACTTCAGAGCAACTGGGTGAATATTTTCTTGACCTTCAGGATAGCAGGATCCATAGTGCCATTGCCCTTGTACATTCCAGGTTCAGCACAAACACATTCCCCAGTTGGGACCTGGCACAACCATTCCGCATGCTCGCCCACAATGGTGAGATCAATACCGTAAAGGGCAACCGTTTCTGGATGGAGGCACGCGAGTCTATCCTTAAATCAGACATCCTGGGTGACCTGGGCAGGATATATCCTGTGATTGAACCCGATAAAAGTGATTCTGCATCACTTGACAACGTGCTGGAATTTCTGATTATGAGCGGGAAATCCCTTCCCTATGCCATGTCCATCCTGATTCCCGAGTCATGGAATGAAAAAAATCCCATCTCCCCGGAGTTAAAAGCCTTTTATCAGTATTACTCTACTTTTATGGAACCCTGGGATGGTCCGGCTTCCCTGATCTTCAGCGACGGGAGGTACATCGGTGGTATGCTCGACCGTAACGGACTGCGTCCCTCCAGGTATGTAATTACGAATGCTGACATGATCATCATGGGGTCGGAAGTAGGTGTACAAACTTTTCCGGCTGAAGATATAAAGGAGAAAGGAAGGCTTAAGCCAGGTAAGCTGATCTTGGTGGATGTACAGGAAGGAAAGATCTACAGGGATGAGGTCCTAAAAGCCCAGCTGGCATCGGCGCATCCATACATGAGCTGGATCGGAAAGAACATGGTCAACCTTGAACAGATACAAACCGGAAACATTATACCTCCGGGTCTTGGAGAATCATACAATCGCTATCTGGCCTCATTTAACTACAGCAGGGAGGATATCGGGACCATCCTCAAACCCATGGCCGAATCTGGAAAAGAGCCCATCGGATCCATGGGCAATGATATACCCATCACCGTTTTGAGCAAGAAGCCTTACAGACTGTTCAATTATTTTAAACAGCTTTTTGCCCAGGTTACCAACCCGGCCATCGATCCCATCCGTGAAGAGATGGTGATGACACTTACCGGTTACCTGGGATCGTTGCAGACCAATATTCTGGATGAATCTCCTGACCATGTAAAAATGGTTAAGTTCAAGAGTCCGGTCATCAACAACACCTATTTCCAGGTGGTAAAAAACCTGCGTTACAAGGGGTTTTCAAACAGGGTAATCCCCATGCATTTTAATGCAAAAAAGGGTGCACGCGGACTGGAAGAGGCTGTGGATGAAATGTGCCGCCTTGCAGAAGAGGCTGTGGATGAAAACAACAACTACATCATTTTAACCGACAGGGAAATCACTGAAGACAAAGCTCCCATCCCTTCCCTGCTGGCAGTTTCGGCAGTTCACCATCACCTGATCAGTTGCCGGAAACGCATGCAGATTGACATCGTGGTAGAATCTGCAGAGCCGCGTGAAGTGATGCACTTTGCCCTTTTGTTTGGATACGGAGCCAGTATTATCAATCCCTACATGAGTTTTGCTGTCATCGAACAACTGGTAGAAAGCCGGGTCATTCAGCAGGATTTCGATAAGGCCCAGGAAAATTACATCCAGGCCATCAACAAGGGACTTTTAAAGATCCTTTCAAAGATGGGGATCAGCACCCTTCGCAGTTACCGGGCTGCCCAGATATTTGAAGCCATCGGCATTCATCCATCGGTGATTGATAAATATTTTAATGGCACTGTGTCCCGCATTGGCGGGATCGGAATGGAAGAGATCGCTGAGGAGGTACTTATCCCCCACCGAAGGGCATATACCGAGGATATACATTCAATGATTTTTACCGAAGGGGTTTATTCCTACCGTAAATTCGGAGAACATCATGCCTGGAATCCGGACTCGGTCGCTCTGCTTCAATGGAGTACCCGGAATAACGATTACAATAAGTATAAGGAATATTCTGCCCTTGTGGATTGTGAGACCAGCCGTCCAGGTTTCCTGAGGGGACTTCTTACCTATAAAAAAAATCCCATCCCCATTGATGAAGTTGAATCCCTTGAAAAGGTTATAAAGCGGTTTGTTACCGGAGCCATGTCCTATGGCTCCATCAGTAAGGAGGCCCATGAAGCCCTGGCCATTGCTATGAACCGCATAGGGGGTAGAAGCAATACCGGGGAAGGGGGGGAAGATCCCGATCGGTTTCAACCGCTGGAGAATGGCGATTCCAGGCGTAGTTCAATCAAACAAGTAGCCAGTGGACGCTTTGGAGTCACCACCGAATACCTGGTCAACGCAGATGAGATACAGATCAAAGTCGCACAGGGTGCCAAGCCCGGAGAAGGGGGTCAGTTGCCCGGACATAAAGTGGATAAGATTATCGCCAAAACGCGCTACTCCATTCCCGGAATCACCCTCATCTCTCCTCCGCCCCATCATGATATCTATTCCATTGAAGACCTGGCACAGCTGATCTTTGATCTGAAAAACGTAAATCCCGATGCGAAGATATCGGTAAAGCTTGTTTCTGAAACAGGTGTAGGGACCATCGCTGCCGGTGTGGCCAAAGCCTCGGCAGACCTGATCACCATCAGTGGTGCAGAAGGAGGTACAGGTGCCAGTCCATCTTCTTCGATCAAACATGCCGGATTGCCCCTGGAGATTGGACTTGCCGAAACACAACAGACCCTGGTCATGAATAACCTCCGGAGAAAAGTTGTTTTACAGGCAGATGGACAAATGAAAACAGGAAGGGATGTGATCATGGCAGCCCTCCTTGGCGCCGAAGAATTTGGTTTCGCAACCAGTGCTCTGGTTGTACTGGGTTGTGTCATGATGCGCAAATGTCACCTGAACACCTGCCCTGTGGGAGTGGCCACTCAGGATGCAGAACTTAGAAAACGTTTTCGTGGCAAAGCCGACTTTGTGGAGAATTATTTCAGGTTTGTAGCGGAGGAAGTACGTGAGCACCTTGCTGAACTAGGATTTCGTTCTTTTGAAGAAATTGTTGGAAGGGCAGACCTGCTCATCAGGGATGACTCTGTATCCCACTGGAAAACAAAGAATCTTGACCTTAGCGATCTCACCGCTTTTTTACCGGCTTCAAAGAGAAATCCATTGCACAAGGTCGAACAGCAACATCATAAAATCGATGGGGTTCTTGACCACTATCTCATAGAACAGTCTAGGCAGGCGATTGAAGAGAAGCAGCCTGTGACCATTCATATGCCCATCAAGAATACCGATCGAACAACCGGAGCCATGCTGTCCGGAAAGATCGCAAAACTTTATGGCAGCGAAGGCCTTCCCGAAGGCACGATCAAGGCTCGGTTTGCCGGATCTGCCGGCCAGAGTTTCGGCGCATTCCTTGTCCCCGGAGTAGAATTCTACCTGGAAGGTGATACCAACGATTACCTGGGCAAAGGACTGGCAGGTGGACGGATCATCGTAATCCCGCCCGAAGGATCCACCTTTGAATCCGATCAGAATATTATCATTGGAAACACCATACTTTACGGTGCCACCATGGGTGAAGCATATATCTCAGGTATGGCAGGAGAACGGTTTGCAGTAAGAAATAGTGGTGCAACAGCTGTGGTGGAAGGTGTTGGCGACCATTGCTGCGAGTATATGACTGGCGGACGCGTGGTTGTGCTGGGTAAAACCGGTCGCAATTTTGCAGCCGGCATGAGCGGCGGGATCGCCTATGTTTTCGATGAAGAAGGTGATTTTGATTACTACTGCAACATGGGAATGGTGGAGCTATCGCTCGTGGAGGACCTGAATGATAAAAAAGAACTGACTGATTTGATTTCCAAGCATTTTGAGTTAACCGGAAGCAAAATCGCCGAGAAGATCCTCACAGACCTGGATTCATTCATTGATCGGTTTATCAAGGTCATCCCCTATGAATACAAAAAGGTGATGCAGGAGATGGAACTGGAGGAGATCAGGCAGAAGTTGGCTACCGTGGAGAAGGATGTGGAAATGATTGGTGATGTTTAAATGAAAGAACTATGGGAGATCCTAAAGGATTCTTGAAGATAGGTAAGAAACCGGCCGGAAACAGGCCGGTACATGAGCGCATCGGGGATTACAGTGAAGTTGAACAGACACTGAACTCGGAAGACCGGATGCTTCAGGCATCCAGGTGTATGGATTGCGGAATACCATTCTGTCACTGGGGTTGTCCGGTGGACAACCTGATCCCCGAATGGAATGATCTGTTCTACCGTGGTGACTGGAAAGGAGCGTGTGACCGGTTGCATTCAACCAATAATTTTCCAGAATTTACAGGCAGAATCTGTCCTGCCCCGTGTGAGCATTCCTGTGTACTGAATATCGGTGAAGATCCGGTAACCATCCGTGAAAATGAAGTTGCCGTTGTCGAGAGGGCATTTGCAGAGAGTTACATCAAGCCTGTACCACCCGAAATAAGGACAGGTAAAAAGGTTGCAGTGATCGGTAGTGGTCCCGCCGGGATGGCAGCAGCAGACCAGCTTAACAAAGCCGGGCATTCTGTTACTCTATTTGAGAAAGACGAGAAGATCGGCGGATTGCTCAGGTTTGGGATCCCCGATTTTAAACTTAATAAACGGACCATTGACAGAAGACTGGAGGTAATGGTGGCAGAGGGCCTTGAGATCAGGACTGGAATTGAAGTCGGGAGGGATATTTCCGGGAAGGAGATCATAGACCAGTATGATGCAGTATGCCTGGCCATCGGAGCCTTGCGACCCAGGGATCTCACAGTGGATGGCCGTGAACTGGATGGTATTCATTTTGCCATGGAATACCTTACCCAGCAAAACCGGATCAATGACGGGGCGTATGTGGCCTACGATAAAAGGATCACGGCCAAAGGCCGGAAAGTCCTGGTCATTGGAGGAGGTGATACCGGATCAGACTGTGTAGGTACCGCCATCAGACAGGGTGCCACCTGCGTGACCCAGATCGAGATCCTGCCCAAACCTCCTGAAAAGCGGGCAGATGACAATCCCTGGCCCTATTTTGCAAAAACTCTGAAAACTACAACTTCCCACGAAGAAGGTTGTGAAAGAATGTGGAGCCTCTCCACACTCCGGTTTATCGGTATGCAACATAGAGTTACCCATGCGGAAGTAGAAGAGATAGATTTTCCTGGCACACGCCAGCAGATAGAAACTGACCTGATCCTGCTGGCCATGGGATTCGTTCATCCCGAACATGAAGGACTTGTTTCTGAACTGGGCATTGCCTTGAACACGAGAAAAAATGTGGAAGTTGATAACAGAATGGCTACCAATATCGACAAAGTATTTGCCACAGGAGATGCAGCAAACGGTGCCAGCCTGGTAGTAACCGCCATTGCCTCCGGAAGGAAAGTGGCGAAAAAAATCGATGACTTTCTTCTTTCTTTTGTATTTTAGGAGTGGTTGATCCCACTCCTTTTTTTATGCTGTGCCGTGAAAAATGCGGAGCATGCTGCATTGCTCCATCCATATCCTCCCCCATCCCTGGCATGCCTGATGGCAAGCCGGCCGGAGTGGCTTGTATCCATCTTTCTGAAGAATATCAATGCCTGATATACGACCATCCCGGACGGCCACAAGTATGCGGTGATTTTAAGGCGGACCCTGAAGTTTGCGGAACCTCCAGGGATGAAGCTATGCTTCTGCTGGGGGCACTGGAGAACGGAATCCCTGCATCAGGTTCTTCCTGAGTTCAAGTTTGATCAGATCCATGTTTATCTCTTTCCCAAGCTCCTTCTCCATAGATGTTACGCCCTTGGTCTCAAACCCACAGGGATTGATGTAAGTAAAATAATCCAGGTTGGTATTTACGTTCAGGGCAAATCCATGCATGGTTATATGCCTGCTGGACCTTACTCCAATGGCGCAGATCTTCCGTGCTTTGACCGGATGCTCAGCATCCAGCCAAACACCGGTGGATCCATCCATCCGGGTGGCTGTAATCCTGTAATTCCTTAGCAATGCAATGATAGCATCCTCAAGAAGGGCTACATATTGTTTCAATCCAATACCCAGGAATTCCAGGTCAACGATAGGGTAACCCACAATCTGTCCCGGTCCATGATAGGTGATGTCCCCTCCCCTGTTGGTTTTATAGTAGGTGGCATTAATCTTCTTTAGAAAATCCTGTCGTATCAAAAGATTTGTTTCGTTCCCGCTTTTACCCAGGGTATACACATGGGGATGCTCACAGAAGAGCAGGTATTGTTCAGGACGATCCGTACCTGAAGTATCTCGTTTGTAGGTCACCAGTCTATTGAACCGCTCTTCCTGATAATCCCAGGCCTCCCGGTAATCCATCAGTCCAAGATCCTGGAATAATATCTCCTTTTGTGTGTCACTCACCTCCGGTATCCTTTCCCGATTTTGTAAAAACATGTTTCTCCGCATGATAAGAGGAACGTACCAGGGGGCTTGACTCCACGGCCCTGAATCCTTTCTGCAATGCCTGGTTCTTCAGAAAATCAAATTTCTCCGGATGAATATATGCCTCAACGGGCATATGATCCATGGTAGGCTGAAGATATTGTCCCAGGGTCAGCACGTCACAACCTGCCGCAAGCAGATCATCCATTGTTTGCAGGACCTCTTCCTCCCTTTCTCCCAGACCCAGCATTATGCCTGACTTTGAAGTAACAGACGAGTTGGAGAGCATGCCAATCACCTCAAGGCTTGTCCTGTATTTTGCCCTGGAACGGATCTTTGGAGTCAATCGCTCCACCGTTTCCAGGTTGTGGGAGATCACTTCCGGAGCAGCTGCAATCACCATCCGGACCAATTCGGGAATTGCATCAAAATCAGGCACCAGCGTCTCCATTGTCAACCCGGGTACTTCTTGTTTCAGGATCCGGATGGTCCTTGTCCATGCACCGGCTCCCTTGTCGGGAAGGTCATCCCTGTCCACCGAGGTGATCACAGCATGTTTGATCCCCATGGTTTTAATAGAATCTGCAAGTCTGTATGGCTCCTCTTCATCAACCGGTAGCGGCCGACCGGTTTTTACAGCACAAAATTTGCATGCCCTGGTGCATATCTCACCAAGGATCATAAAGGTCGCCGTTCCTGCTCCCCAGCACTCCCCTATGTTGGGGCAATTGCCGCTGGAACATATGGTATGCAGGTCATGCCTGGTAACCTGCTCCTTCACATACATATAACGGTCTCCTCCGGGCATGTGCATGCGCATCCATGGAGGTAGCCTTTTTCTGCCGGTCGTTTCACCCTTGCTATTTCCCTTTTCCACTCCGCGAAGATAGACAGAAACCATCGCTTCGAATAGATCAAGTTACCTTTTTTCTTAATTTTAGATCTTAAAGATAAGAGAATGAAAGATCACAGTGAACTATTATTAATGGCCAAAAGGGTCCAGGCCATCGCAGAGAACGGACTTCATTATTCAGAAAATGATTATGACCAGGACCGTTACAGTGACCTTGAAGAGATCTCTGCCAGGATGCTTTCCCTGATCACCAACCAATCCCATGAAATCATTCAGGTAACTACCCCTGAAAAGAATGGATACAGAACTCCCAAAACAGACGTACGCTGCGTGGTATTCAATGATAAAGATGAGATACTGATGGTAAAAGAGCGGGCCGATTCTTGCTGGTCCCTGCCGGGAGGGTGGTGTGATATTGGCTATACACCAACAGAGGTGGCTGAAAAAGAAGCGTTTGAAGAAGCAGGTATCAAAGTCAAAGGGAAACGTGTACTTGCTATCTTCGATAAGAAATGCCACGAGCATCCGGATGATCTGTTCTATACCTACAAGATATTTATGGAGTGCGAACCCGAGGATTTCGAGATCTCCACCGGTATGGAAACCCTTGATGTCGGTTTTTTCAGGCAGGATGAACTGCCCGAACTCTCCACCCCGCGAAACACTGCATACCAAATCATTAAGATGTTTGATTTTCACTACAACAGGATCCACTGGCCCATCATTGATTAAAAGGGATGCCATCAGATACAAGAATATTGATCATTGGAGCCGGAGCTGTCGGAGGTATTACGGCAGCCTTAATGAAACAACACGGCTACGACGTTACCCTGGTTTGCAAGTACCCCGACCTGGCCGAAAGAATAACCCATAAAGGTCTTCATCTTTTTGGATACTGCGGTGACCAGCGGATCAGGATCCCCTCTGTGGCTACCACTGGTGAAGTGGAAGGAGAGATGGATGTGGTATTTATAGCCACCAAAGCCACAGAGATGAACCAGGCTGCCCATGCCTCCATTCCCCTGCTGAAATCCTCAAGCCGGGTAGTTTCCATGCAGAACGGGATCGTTGAGGAAGAGCTGGCAAAGATCGTAGGTCCGGACCGGGCTGTGGGTTGCGTGGTGAGCTTTGGAGCCACCATGCACGAACCTGGTGTACTTGAAATGACTTCCAGGGGTGATATGGTGGTAGGTTATCTGGACCGGGGTCCTGATGGTGTACTTGAGGAAATCTCAGAGATGCTCAGCAGTGTTGTACCTGCCCGCACAACGGACCGGATCATGTCCCACCTATACTCCAAACTGATCATCAACTCATGCACCTCCACCCTGGGAGCCATCAGCGGACTGGACCTTGGTCCCCTGCTGAAGCGTAAAAAGGCAAGGCACCTGTTCATTGCCATTGCCCGGGAAGCCGTGGCAGTAGCTGATGCCATGCGTCTGCATCTGGTGCCTTATGCAGGAAAGGTCCGGTATTATTCCCTCCTGAAACAACCTCCCTTCTGGCAACATCTATTCATCAGGCTGTTCGGATGGAAGTATAAGAAGCTGAGATCAACCAATCTGCGATCCCTGGAACGAGGCAACAAAACAGAAATAGATTTTCTGAACGGGTACATTGTCGGGAAGGGAGAACAGCTTGGAGTGGATACTCCCGTAAACCGCAGACTGGCGCAGATGGTCCATGAAATCGAGATTAAAAGACGTCCCATCAGTCCCGTGAACCTGGAAGATGAGCTTCTTGACGAACACCTGTAAGGTCTATACTTATTGGTTAAAGCTTATTGCTCCAATGAGCCAATGGGAAACTGCTCCATGATCTTTCCAACGATCAGATTGATGGTTTCCTCTGCTTTACCGGCATCTCCGGAAATGTCCTTCTGGCCCTGGCCGTACCATAACATATCCTCATCATCTGGCTCAACCACAGCGATGGTGAGCTTTCCAATATAGTACTGGTTTACATCAGTGGTTGTATAGGTGGGTCCTCCACCCATATAGTACCTGCCCCGGTAGCCCATGTAAGCTCCACCGGTATAGGTTGTATGGGATGAATATGATTTTTCAATATCCACATCTGTGGCCCAAAGAAGTACAACGTCAGGATTGGATTCTACTTTTTTCATTCCATGCAACTCAGCATTGCTGGTGATTGCCTGTTCAATCCTGCTTCTGTTCATCTGATTAATCCTGTACTTTTGCGCCTGCTGATCTTCTTCATTGACAAAATGAACCACTTTAAAAGTTTGGTAATTAGAAAAATCGGCGTCTGATTTGGTGTCAATAACAACTTTCACCGGAGAGCATCCAATCACAAGAAAGATGGATAATATGGACGCAAAAAGAAATTTGATTGTTTTCATCATTAAATCTATTTTGTTTCTAATTCAAACCACAAGTTAAACAAAATAATCATTATAGTTTATATTCCAGTCCCAGCAATGAAATAGCCCAGTCGCTTCTGGCCCCTGAAGAGGAGAGT
The DNA here is from genome assembly GCA_023138875.1 of Bacteroidales bacterium. GTDB lineage: Bacteria > Bacteroidota > Bacteroidia > Bacteroidales. The sequence continues at coordinate 15,552 of JAGLOO010000045.1, read as the reverse complement.
GTTCTGCTGTCAAAGCTATAAAAGAATGTCCATTTCAAATAGAAATCATTGAAGATCTCCCATTTCAGGTTTGAATCAACTTGACTTCGAATCCTTCCCAGGTCATTCAAGCTGGGAATTATATCAGCACTGATATTAAAGGAAACTTCAGGTGATTCATAGATAAAAACAGAGTAGCTGAATGAAATCAATCCCTCAATATTATACTGGATTGTGTCCAGTGAAACCTCCTTGTTTGCCAGAATTCCGGACGCTGTAAAAAAATGTGTGTTGCTGGAATGGATAATGCTTTTACCTCCTCCAATCCCAAGACTGGTCCTGAGGTCGAGCTGTTGCTCGGAACTGCTCTCTGCCGATAATTGAGAAATCAGAAACCACTTCTTCGGAAGGATCCTTCGGAATGTAGCCCCCCCATTTTGCCGCTGGGTGGTCCCCGATTCGGGTTCGCGGGTAACGATGCCATCGTAGGAGACTTCAAGGTGGTTCTTTTCAGCCAGGTATTTTATTGAACCGTTTAGATTCATCTGCATTACTTCACTGGCTTTGGTGTAACTGAAACCGGAGCTCAATGATCCATTCAGCCGGTTGATAAATTTGTCTTCAACGGGCGATAACACAACAATGCTTTCCATGGCCACCATCCTTGGATCTCCTTCCCTGTGCCAAATGAAACAGCTTCTTACCACTCCGGAAGGCAAAAGCTTTCCATATAAGATCTCACCATTATTAAGCACAATGCGCATGGTGTTCAGGATATCTACACTATCCACCTTATTCCACTCGATCCTGATTGTACTGGCATCATCCGTTGATAACCTCAATTGATTATTTTCCAGGGATTTTACTTCAGCAGTTATCCTGTCTCCATTCTGGAAATAAATGGTATCGATCTTGGATGAGGCCACCAGGGAGATCGAAACGAAGATCAGCCATAAAAGCAACAAATGGATCTTTTTGATCTTCATTGGATGGTTTGTTTAATAAAACTAAGCATTTATTCCTGTTAAACATCATGAAGAACATATCCTGAATTCAACATATCAGAATATCCAGAGGTCCGGACGCAATATCTTGATAGATCTTTTCAGTTTGAAGCGCTTGACCACATTGAACCTGATGTTCCCTGTGGAGTAAGAGATCCAGTCATTGTCCCCCCCCGCCAGATTGGTCATAGTGAAGCCAATATAGCTCACTCCAATGAAAAAATCATTCTTATTGAATCCCAGGGAAGCCCTTGTCACATTATTGATACCCAGGGAGATACCGGATCGGTAAGACCCGGATGTTTCAGTGTTGTGCATCACGCTTTGAGCACACGCCAGGCCTATTACCGAAGATAATGAAAGATAGATACTTTCCTTCCATACAAATGTGTAGGCATACCCTCCGTTTAGACCCACATTGAACAGATCAGCCTGGTTAAACGGGACATTATCTACAAAGTCTCTTGGTGGAATTGATCCGGGAACAATGAGTGAATCTCCCATACCCAGCATCCAGTAACCCTCTATTCCAAGGATGGGTGAACCCGCGCTCTTCCTCTGAAACTCGTTCTGAAGAAATGATGCCTTATAAGAATAGCGGGATGAATTAAACAGGTACTGGATATTCAAACCCAGAATGTTGGTGCGAAGATCCCCTCTATATGGATAAACCGTACTGGAACTCCGGGTTTCAAATACCTCATCGGGATTTGAAATGTAATATCCTTTGTTCCACTGGATGTATAAATCCAAGATATAGCTCCTGAAAATGGTGTGACTCTGAAGATCGACGTATTTTGACTTCCCGTATATATCATCATCCCTGTTAATAAAAGGCATCTTAACGGCAAGGTTCAGGGTAAGGAAGCTATAGGTATAACCGATTCCTAACAACAGGTTATCATTGGTTTTATACCGGATCCATGGATTGAGCAATCGATCCGAAAGCGTATAACCATTTTGCTTTCTGGATAAAAACATCCTTGTGGTCAGCTCATCCTTATAGATCTTAATATAGTTTGTATCATGCTTTACGATGGTGCTTTCATCGAATAATTGAGCAGTAGCGGAATTTGTAAAAAAAGAAAGAAAAACAACTATCGTTGCTATGAATGAGGTAAGTTTCATCATAACAAAAATAGCATTGTTATTTGATCACCATAGATTGTCGAAGTGTTTATTTATATTTACGATGGATTCGTTACATTTTATTGGCCGAACCTGTCCACATTCAATCAAAATGAAAAAATACATCTACACTTCCCTATTTCTCCTGCTCATATCAACCCCTTTAGTCAGGGGCCAGGCAGCGTTACTGGTGTTGATATTTGGAGATAAGGTGGCCACTGAGAATTTCAATTTCAGTTTGAAGCTGGGAGGGAATTATTCGATTATTCACGGGTATGAGGATGGGAAAAATGGATTTAGCCTGAATTTTGGCCTTGTGAATAATATTAGGCTAACCGAAAAACTTTCGCTTATACCTGAATTTTTACCCTTGTCTCCCAGGGGGATAAGCGATGTGCCCCTGTTAAGCACAGGTGATCCGGATCTGGATGATCTGCTGATAGACCCACACTCCTCCGACAGAAAACTAAACTACATCGACATCCCGGTATTATTGCGGGTGAAGCTTGGAGAACGGTTTAACATATCAGCCGGGCCCCAGATTAGTTTCCTTACCGGGGCTACAGACACCTATAAATCGAGTCCTATTAACGGTACCGTATTAACCGTTGAACTGGATATCAAATCAGAACTGAACACCATTGATGCCGGAGCTGTGATTGACTTTGAATATATCCTGGTCCCCCCCGTAGGAGGAAAGGGCATTAATATCTATGTTCGATACAGCAGGGGTTTTGTGGATCTGCTTAAAGAGAACAGCGGAGATCGGTACACCACTTCCATAATTCAATTCGGGGCAACCTTTCCATTTGTTAAAGAAGGGACCTGAATCTGTACTCTGTTCAGCAACACTATAAACATTTCTTATTTTTTTTTGTTACTTTTAATTATTGTAACACATTTTTATAAACCGGACCATGAACAGAAAGGAAGATAAGTTCTTTATTGCATTCATTGTGATGATTATGATCATTTCAGCGCCTGACATCTCTGCGCAGATCATTGAAATAAACGGATTTACAGGGATACATCTGGGAGGCAAGGTCAGGCTTTATGACGGAGACTTCCGGATCAATGATGCCCAGAATTATGGTGGGAAAATTGCTTTTGGAATATCCTCTACCACCTTCGCTGAGATATCCTATATGCGCTCAGATACCAAAGGACAGTTTTATCCCTTCTCTGGTGATCTCGGTGACCAGGTGGCCTTTAGTTCCAATTACATCCAGGTGGGCGGATTGCAGGAGGTCCATTATGGCAGGGTATCTCCCTTTGCCACTGTTGCCATGGGAATCGCCGTTTGGAGTCCAAAAAGTTCTCTTTATTCTAGCAAGACACAGTTCAGTGCCACCGTAGGCGCAGGTCTCAAACTCTGGCTTACAGATATGATCGGCATCAGGCTGCAGGGAAGCATGCTGATGCCCATGATATTCGATGGTTTTGGATTCGGTTGCGGTATTGGAACAGGTGGATCCAACTGTGGAGGCAATTTATACACCCGCATCACACCCTTCCAGGGTGAATTCTCCGGTGGTATTACCATCAGGCTTTCTCCGAATTAGCATATTCATTTTATTCAAGTATTTTTGTGTGAAATTTAGGTTTCATGCGTACTGAGAAGGATTTTATTGGAGAAGTCTCAATACCGGATGATGCGCTGTATGGTATTCACTCTTACCGTGCACAGCAGAATTTCCCCAACCAGGTACCATTTCCAGTTGAATGGTACAGGGCCACCGGTACTGTGAAGCTTGCCTGTTACAAGACTGTAAGAAAGTTTCTGGAGGCACTCCGCAGGGAACACCCGGATCTTGTTTCTCATCTCCGGCTGCCGGATGAAGACAGACTGGATGCGCTGGAGTCCGCAGCTACGGAAGTCGCCCGGGGGTCCCACTTCGACCACTTCATTGTACCATCTGTACAGGGAGGTGCGGGAACCAGCATCAATTTAAATATCAATGAGATAATCACAAATGTAGCATTAGGTACACTTGGAAAGAAACCGGGAGAATACAGTTTTTTGGATCCCATTGAGACAGCCAATATTTTCCAGTCCACCAACGATGTGATCCCCACAGCACTCACCGTTGCAATCATGCTGCTATTAAATGAACTTGAGGAAGCCATCAACCTGACCAGGTCTTCCTTTGAGCAACTGGAAACGAAATACAGAAACTCCCTGAGACTGGGATATACCCAGATGCAGGAGGCTGTTCCATCAACATTCGGGCAATTATTCAGCACTTACAGTGAAGCGTTATCGCGTGACTGGTGGAGGGTATCCAAGGGATTTGAACGGATCAAGGTTGTCAACCTGGGCGGTGGGGCTATCGGTACGGGTATTTCCATTCCGCGGTTCTTTATCATGGAGGTGGTGCCCGCCCTTAAGAGATTAACAGCATTGCCTGTGAACCAGGGGGAGAACCTGCCTGATGCCACCTGTAACATGGACAAATGGGTGGAGGTACATGCCATCCTGAAGGCACATGCGGTAAACCTGGAAAAGATAGTCTCCGACCTCAGGCTCCTGGCCTCCGGCGCCGGTGATACCCGGGAAGTAGCATTGCCTGCCAGACAGGTGGGCAGTTCCATCATGCCCGGCAAGGTAAATCCCGTAATCCCAGAATATGTGATCTCCTCGGCCCACCGGATCTACGCCAATGACCAGCTGATCACCTCACTGTCAGCCCAGGGATGCCTCGATCTGAATGCCTACCTTCCTGAAATCGGATGTGCCATGCTGGATAGCCTGAAGCTCATGATATCCATGAACCGGTCGATCAAAGAACAGATGCTGGAAGGATTTGATGTCAATGAAAAGGTAGCAAGGGAAAAGCTTTTCCGGAGTCCGGCGGTCACCACAGCCCTCTCCCCTCTCATCGGATATCACAAAGCAGCCACTCTGGCAAAAATGATGAAAGAAACCGGGAAGGATATTTTTACGGTGAACGAAGGATTGAAGATCATGGAAAAAGGGAAGCTTGAGCAATTGATGGAACCGGACAACCTGCTGAAAATGGGATTTACCATGAATGATATCAGGGAAGTGTTATGAAGGGAAGAGATGCCAAGCCACATATAGGGATATTTGGAAGAAGGAACAACGGGAAATCCTCGCTGATCAACTGTCTGGCAGGCCAGGAGGTGGCCATTGTTTCGCACGAACCCGGGACCACCACCGATCCGGTGAAGAAATCCATGGAGATCCCGGGAGTCGGACCCGTGGTCATGATCGACACGGCAGGGACAGATGATACCGGTGAGCTGGGTAAAAAACGGGTTGGAAAAACCCGGGAAATGATCCGCAACATTGATCTTGGAATCCTGGTGCTGGCAGGGAATATTTTTAATGCCGAAGAAGAGGGCATCATCCAGCAGCTTGAGAAATGGGAAGTACCTTTCATCATGGTCCATAACAAGTCGGACCTGGTTTCCACGGGTGATGAGCTGAAGGCAAAGATCCAGGCGACTTACAGCAAAGAGGTATTCGATTTTTCAGCCCTCCATCCCCGTAACAAGGAGCACCTGATCGGTCTGATCCAGACAGCCATACCGGAAACAGCCTACCTCTCCAAATCGCTGGTTGGCGATATCATTCGCCAGGGAGAGCTGGTGTTGCTGATCACCCCCATCGACGACGAGGCCCCGGAGGGCAGGCTGATCCTTCCCCAGGTGCAGGCCATCAGGGACATCCTGGATAACGATGCCATTGCCATAGTGGCCAAAGAGCGGGAAATAGACGCTTTGCTGAAACGCCTTCGACCCAGGCCTGCCCTGGTCATTACTGACAGCCAGGTATTCAAGAAAGCCGATGCATCCATTCCCGATGACATTCCCCTGACCAGTTTCAGTACTGTGCTGGCCAGGTACAAAGGTGATTTTGAGAACTATCTGAAAGGGACCCCCCACCTGTCGAAACTAAAAAACGGCGATAAGATACTGATCCTGGAATCGTGTACACACCACGTATCCTGTGATGACATCGGGAGGATCAAGATCCCCAGGTGGCTTTCAAACTTTTCCGGGAAACAACTGGAATACCAGGTGGTTGCCGGTCTGAACAAGGTGCCTGGAGAGATCACCGATTACAGCATGGTGATCCAGTGCGGGGGGTGCATGATCACACGAAAACAATTGATCAATCGTTTAAAACCAGCCGTGGAGGCAGGTATCCCGGTTACCAATTACGGCATGGCCATAGCCTATATGCACGGGATCTATAAACGGGCTGTGGCACCATTTGTGAAACTGGAACCGGATTCAATGACGTATTTATAGCATGGGTGTAATAAAGATACTGGAGAAAGAAATACTTGACAGGGAAGACCTTGTGAATCTGCTGTCAGCCGAGGCTGCAGACAGACAGTTGCTGTTCAAGAAGGCAGAAGAGGTAAAACTTCGGGAGATCGGCAATAAGGTGCATTTCCGGGGACTGGTTGAATTCTCGAACATCTGCGGGAAGGACTGCTACTACTGTGGCATCCGGCGGTCCAACAGGGAGGCACACAGGTACAATGTGACCGATGAGCAGATCCTGGATGCAGCGCGGTTTGCACATGAGAATGATTACGGTTCTTTGGTCATGCAGGCAGGTGAACTCGAATCATCCGCATTCACCAACAGGATTGAAAACCTGCTCAGGGAGATCAAGAAGCTCTCGGACGGAAAACTGGGAATTACCCTTTCCCTGGGAGAACAAAGCAGGGAGGTTTATGAGCGGTGGTATGAGGCAGGTGCACATCGCTACCTGTTAAGGATTGAGACCTCCAATCCGGAACTTTACAAGAAATACCATCCCAACGATGCACTTCATGATTTTGAAAAACGCCTGGGCTGCCTGTATACTCTTAAGTCGATTGGCTACCAGACCGGCACAGGTGTGATGATAGGACTCCCCTTCCAGGATAGAGGACACCTGGCCGAAGATCTCCTGTTTATGAAAGACTTTGATGTGGATATGGTAGGCATGGGGCCGTTTATCGAACACCAGCACACTCCCCTATTTCAATATCGGCATCAACTCCTGCCTATCCAGGAGCGGTTTGACCTGGCCCTGAAGATGATAGCCACTCTGAGGATCCTCATGAAAGATATCAACATTGCCGCGGCTACCGCCCTACAAGCTATTGATCCCATGGGCCGGGAAAAGGCAATCAAGGTGGGTGCCAACATCATCATGCCAAACATCACTCCCGGAAAATACCGGAACGACTATGCCCTCTATGAAAACAAACCCTGTGTGGATGAAGAACCGGAGGAATGTAAGAACTGTCTGGATGTGCGTATCCAACTGGTCGACGGTAAGATCGGTTATGGTGAGTGGGGTGATTCAAAACACTTTGCAAGGCGGACAGAGCAGAGGATTGATCATGGTTGATCGGCCGGAGTGATCCAGCCTCCACCCAGCGCTTTATACAGATAAATGTAAGATGACAGGTGGTTCCTTCTGGAAGCGGTGGCCTCAAGTTCTGCGCTGAACATGGAACGTTCGGTGTCCAGTACTTCCAGGTAACCTGTCTGACCACCATCATAACGTGCCCTCGATAACATGGCTGCATTGATGGCAGCTTTTTTCTGTCTTTGCCTGGACTCGGATTCGGCTCCGTATGTCTGCAGATCGATCAGGGCATCATCTACTTCCCTGAATGCATTCAATACAGATTGTTCATAGCGATACAATGCCTGTTCAGCCACCTCCTGTTGGATCTCAACCCTGCGTTTGTTCTTACCCCAGTTAAAGACCGGTCCCAACACACTCCCTCCTATTGAATAAATAAGGGCATCACCACTCACAAGTGAGGAGAGATCGCTACTGGCTACACCCAGTGCCCCTGTGATGCTGAATGATGGAAAACGCATGGCCTGAGCCACACCAATTCGTGCTGTTTCAGCATAAAATACCTGTTCCGCCTGGATAATATCCGGGCGACGCAAAAGTAACTCGGAGGGAATGCCAACAGGCACTTCCGGAGGCAAAACCCGGTCATCAAGCATACAGCGCTTGATGTTCCTGGGATTCTGACCGATCAGGATACTGAGGTAATTCTCAGTTCGCGCGACATTTCTCTCATACACAGGAACAGCCACAGCTGCAACAGCCTCCTGTTGTTGGGCCTGGTTCAGGTCTATTTCAGGAACTATACCTTTCAGAAAGCGTTGCTCAATGATCCAGAGGGATTCTTTCCTGGTTTCCCAGGTCCTGCGGGATATTTCCAGTCTCTTATCATAGTCCAGCAATTGAAAATATCCATCTGCCACTGCAGCAATCAGACTGACCTGCACAAGCCGCAATGCTTCTTCAGAGGCAGCGATCTCGGCCCTGGCGGCCTGGTTTGATCTACGTACTTTTCCCCAGAAATCGAGTTCCCAGTAAACACTTGGGGTGATGGTAAACAGAGCCCCGGGATCACTTGTTCCGGCAGGATCTGGTTTGCCATAGGTGGCGGAAGCATCATATCCGAACTGAGGGAACAGATCTGCCCTGGAAACACCAAGGACTGCATAAGCCTGCTCAATACGGGAGATGGCGATTAAAACATCCCGGTTGCGCTCCAGGGCCATATAGATCAGGGTGTCCAGCATTGGATCGTTATACATCTGCCACCAGGCAAGGTTGATCATTGAATCATTGGCAATGCTATCAAATCTGAATTGATCCTCCACTTCAGCTACCGGTTTTTCAAGATTCGGACCAACCATACAACCTGTAACAGCAATGGACAACGATATTGAAAAAAGAATGGATTTAAATATGTTCATTTTCAAGATGGTCATTGGATCAGTCTTTTGAATTTTGTGATTGCAGTTTTTCTCGTTTCTGCTCATACTTGCCAAGTTTTCCAATCAGAACAAACAGCATGGGGTAAAAGAATACACCCAGCAGGGTGGCAAGGGTCATTCCTCCCAACAGGGCCATGCCCATTACTTTTCGTGCCTCTGCACCTGCCCCACTGGCCACAACCAGTGGAAATATTCCCAGGATAAATGAAAACGCAGTCATCAGTATGGGGCGGAACCTGAGCCTGGCCGATTCCCTGGCCGATTCTACAAGGCTCATTCCCTCATCAAACTTTAATTTTGCAAATTCAACGATCAGGATCGCATTTTTAGCAGCCATGGCAATCAGCATCACCAGTGAGATCTGTGTAAAGACATTGTTTTCGAAACTCTCACTGAAAAAACGGGCCACCATCAGGAACAACATGGCCCCAAAGACGGCAAATGGTGTCCCCAGAAGGATACTGAACGGCAGCGTCCAGCTCTCATACTGGGCAGCCAGGATCAGGAACACAAAGATCAGTGCAAAGAGGAAAACCGCATTACCCGATCCGGATGCAGCCTTCTCCTGGTACGACATGTTGCTCCATTCATATCCCATATCGAAGGGCAATACCTCGGCAGCCACCTCCTCCAACGCATCCAGTGCCTGGGTTGATGAGTAACCGGAAGCCGGTGTACCTGAGACTTCCACAGCCCTGTAGAGATTATACCTGTATGTATACTCCGGACCCGATATTTTACTCACCGAGACCAGTGAAGAGAGGGGGATGTCTTCTCCCTGACTATTTTTAACGAAAAACAGGGCGAGCTGCTGCTCATCCTGCCTGTATTCCGGTTCGGCCTGCACGTAGGCCTTATAAAGACGGCCAAACCGGTTGAAATCATTTACATATGCCCCGCCAAGAAAAGCACTAATGGTTGTGTACAGGTCATTGAGGGCCACACCCGATTTCAGCACCTTATCCCGGTTTATCTCAACAGATCTCTGGGGCGTATTGGCCTGGAAAGTGGTGAAAACATTTCCAATTTCGGGACGCTGTTGCGCTGCCGCAATAAACTTCATGGTCTGTTCGGCCAGGTAATCGGTGGTGTTGCCTCCTTTATCCTGAAGCATCATGGTAAAACCGGCACCCGTTCCCAGCCCGGGAATGGCAGGTGGCCCAAACGCAAATACCTGTGCATCCGGAATTCCCATATAGAAAGCAGCATTAATTTTCTTTGCCAGCTGAAGGGCCGTTATATCCCGCTCTTTCCAATCGGTCAGGGTAAGGAATACCACCCCTGAATTGGTGGACATACTTCCTGAAAGCAGGTTGAAACCCGATACAGAGGTTACATATTTAACCTCCTCAAACTGGTCAAGGACGGCTTCAATCTTTGCCATAACTGCATCAGAACGCTGGAGTGAGGCTGCATTGGGAAGTTGCATATTTACGTAAAGATAGCCCTGGTCCTCCTCAGGCACGAAGCCACCCGGAACGAATTTTGAGATGACTACAATTGAGGCAGTCAGAATCACAATAAAGACCACACCCCGCTTCAGTTTCCTTGTAAGGATATTGGTGAATTTCATATATCCAACCGAGGTCCGGTCGAATCCACTGTTGAATTTCTTAAAGAACCAGCCCAGAGGTCCCCCGATGGGTTTAGGCTTCCGCAGGAGGAGTGAACATAATGCCGGACTGAGGGTAAGGGCATTGAGCGAAGAGAAAACCACTGAAACCGCTACCGTAATGGCAAACTGTTGATAAAGTCTGCCGGTAATCCCCCCCATGGAGGCCACCGGAATAAACACAGCCACCAGAACCAGTGTAGTCGCGATTACAGGAGCGGTAACCTCCTTCATAGCATGAATGGTGGCTTCACGGGAATTCATTCCCTTTTGAAGGTTTACCTGCACCGCCTCCACCACCACAATGGCATCATCCACCACAATTCCGATGGCAAGCACCAATCCAAGGAGTGAAAGCACATTGATGGTAAATCCAAGCAGAGGGAAAATGGCAAATGCACCAATCAATGAAACAGGAATGGCGACGGTAGGTATGAGGGTAGCCCTGAAATCCTGTATAAAAATGAAAACAACCAGGATCACCAGTGAAAGCGCTATCAGCAGCGTGATCACAATCTCCCTGATTCCTGCGGTAATCGGCAATGTGGCATCAAGTCCAACGTCGTAAGATACACCCTCCGGAAATGATCCCTTCATCTCTTCCAGGGCCCCGATCACCTGACTGGCAAGATCCACCGCATTGGTTCCGGGTGCCTGGTAAAGGGTAATAAGCGCACACTCCTGTTTCGCAAAGCGGGTTACAACATTGTATGATTCCACACCCAGTTCAACAGAGGCCACATCCCTGATCCTAACCTGTGATCCATCGCTGGTGGTTCTGATCACAATGGCTCCAAACTCCTCTTCCGAAACAAGCCGTTCAGGCATCCGCACATTGTATGTAAAATCGGTTCCCGGAGGCGCGGGTTCAGCTCCGAATTTACCTCCTGGCACGATTACATTCTGCTGCCTGATGGCATTAATGATTTCAGGAACAGTTATACCCAGATGGGCCAGTCTGTCCGGTTTCACCCATATGCGCATTGAATAATCACTTGCTCCGAGAACATTGACACGCCCAACACCTTTTATCCTGGCCAGGATGTCTTTAATGTTGATCAGTGCATAATTGCCCAGAAAATCCTGGTCATACCTTCCATCAGAATAGAGAGAGATGGCCATGATCATGCTGCTCATGGTCTTATCGGTGTTTACCCCGATCCGCTTCACCTCTTCGGGAAGTTTGGGTGTGGCTGATGAGACACGGTTCTGGGAGAACACAGTATTCATGTCGGGATCTGTACCCACCTCGAAGGTGATCTGGATGTTCATCGATCCGTCGTTGGCATTGATCGATTTCATATAGATCATATTGTCCACCCCGTTGATCTGCTGCTCCAACGGTGTGGCCACCGATTGCTCCACATTCAGTGCATTTGCACCGGTATAGGATGCACGGACCTCCACCATGGGCGGAGTGATATCGGGATATTGCTCCATGGGAAGAGTGAGCAAGGAGAGGGTGCCGATGATTAAAATGACAATGGCAATGACCATCGCCACGATTGGTCGTCTTACGAAAAAATTACCCATGTGATCTTAATTTTCTGATTCTGAAGTGGAAATATCCTTCAACACCGGATTTACTTTGATACCGCTTTTTACCTTCTGCAGGCCTTCATATATAATCTTATCTCCCGGACCGAGACCTGATGTAACAATCAGGTAGCTTGTTTGGTATGTGGATCCCACTTCGATTTCCCGAAATTCTACTTCATCCTGATCATTCACCACATAGACATTATAAATGCCCTGCAGCTCCTGCGCACATCTCTGGGGGATCAGCAACCCTTCTGAAATGACATCAATGACAACCCTTACCCTGGCAAATTGTCCCGGTCTGAGTATCAGACTTGGATTGGGGAAAGATGCCTGCAACAAAATGGTTCCGGTGGTCGCATTTACCTGACGGTTAATAAATTCGATTTTTCCCTCAAGCGGATAGAGGCTTCCATCCGCCAGGATCATGGTCAGTCCCCGATTTGTCTGCTTCCGCTGGATCCTGACTGAATCAGTTCCGGCAAGGAATGGACGGACAATCTCCAGGTACTTCTCTTCGGGGATATGAAAATTAACCAGTACCGTATCGATCCTGGATACTTCATTCAGAATCACATTCGTAAGACCTCTTCCCACATAGTCTCCCGGATAAGCTTCAGTTTTACCTATAATACCATCTATGGGTGAGTAGATTTTCGTATATCCCAACTCTATCTTCGCTGATTCAACGGCTGCTTCTGCAGCATCAACTGCCGCACCTGCCGCGTCACGCTGGGCCACGGCTGCATCCAGGTCACTCTGACTCACTGCATTGATCTCGGCGAGGGGTTTGATCCTGATAAAGTCACTTTCGGCTTTTACCAGCATGGTGTTTGCTTCAGCAAGCTGACCCATGGATACGGCCACCTTTGCTTCAAAGGGTTGAGGATCGATTGAGTATAGCAATTGACCTTTCCTCACCCTTCTTCCTTCTTCGAAATGTATCCCTTCGAGGAAACCATCCACACGCGCCTGAATGGAGATGTCGAACAGACCATGGGTTTGTCCCACAAATTCTTCCATCACAGGTATGTCCTGCTGAATCACCTGTACTACCTGCACACTGGGAGGAGGCAATTGTCTCACGCTTTTCTCTTTGCAACCCGAAACGATCGCAACCAGCATCAGGGCAAAAGTTATTACCAGATTATGTTTTTTCATGGGAGTATTTGATTGATATAGGGTAACACTAAGTTAGCAAAATATTGGATAACAACTAATTCAAAGAATAGTTGAAGATAGTTTTAACTTTACCTTTTCCTTGAAGATCTGATTAAAAAAAACTAAAATGAATGCGGTGTCAATACAAAAAAACAAGCACCCATGAACATAAATATCAGGAAGGCCACAGCAGACGATCATAACCGGATCTGGACCATTATCAAACCTGTGATAGCCGGTGGAGAAAGCTATAATTCTATCCCGGACAGTACTCTGTTCGATACTTTATCTCTTTTATTTCCAAAATAAATCGCAACACCACCGGTAAAAAACATCAATAAGCTATATATGGCCGGGGTAATGGCCAATTCGGTACTTCCAAGCAGGACCACGGCAATGGTAATGGCTAAAGTCCCATTCTGAATACCCGATTCGATTGATATGGATACAGCCCTTTTATCTTTGATCCTGAATAGTTTCGCTGAATAGTATCCCACCAGCATGGTGGTTACATTTAAAATCAGGGCAACAATTCCTGCCTGTTGAAAATAAGAAACAAAGTTCTCCCTTTCTTTAATTACGATTCCAATAATAACCAGTGCTATTACAATACCAGATGCCTTCCGTACCGGATTGGCCATTCGCAAAGCAAAACTCTCCTTATAGCGTCTGATAATCATTCCAATGCTGATCGGGATGATGATGATGATAAAGATCCGAATGATCGTCTCTACCACATCCAACTTAATCATCTGTCCTTCATCTAAAAAATGGATCAGGGCGAAATTTACAATGAACGGAATGGTCAATATGGTGACAAAACTGCTTAACGCAGTTAGAGTCACAGACAATGCCGTATCTCCCTTGGCCAGGTGAGCGATCAAATTAGAGGTGGGGCCACCGGGACAGGCAGCAAGGATCATTAATCCAATGGCAATCTCCGGTGTTAAAGGGAATAATACTGCAATAGCAAATCCAATGAGAGGTAAGAGTATTAACTGATTGACCAGGCCAACGAAGATGGCTTTCGGGTATATGATGATCCTTTTAAAATCGTCAGTTACCAGCGACAATCCCATGCCTAACATAATGATAATAAGAGATGAAGCCAGAATAATTGTGGAAATTTTATCCATGATTCAGAGAGTTGATGTTAAGCGGCAAGATATGACATATTTATTAACCCAACTTGGGCTTTTTACCTCGAAAAATGTTAAAAAATCAAGAAAAACGCACTTTTCTCACATATTTCAAAATCGTATAACCTAGATTATCAATGGTTAACGATTTTCAGAGTCGTTTGTTGTCCCCGAAAATGATTGTATATGTAAATCAGTTTACTTATCTTTGCAGGATGTTTATCAAAACTATCATAAAAACGGATAAAAACACCGGTAAAAGGTACGAATATTACCGATTATGCGAAGGTTACCGCATTGCAGATAAGGTTCGCCACCGCTCCATACTTACCCTTGGAAAGCTGGAAGGCGTTGAAACAAAGGAAGATAAGAAGCTTCTTGCGGACAGGGTTGAATCACTGATAAAAGGAGATGTGCCCTTGTTTGGTTATTCTCCAAGTCCAATAATAGAGCAGTATGCTCAGGCAGCATACAAACGCATACGTGACGAGAAGCTGCTGGATCTCAATCCAATGACAAAGCAAGCGAGTGAAAAAGCAGAAACGGATTACAGGAAAGTAGATGTAAACAGTATCGTCCATGAGGAAGTCCGTGAACTTGGCTCAGAGTGGCTATGCAAACAATCTGCCGATAAATTAAAGCTCCATGGTTTTCTTAGTGAACAGTGTGGATTTGATAATAATCAGGCTTCAACGGCTATTATGCATATTGTAAGCCGGGCTGTTTACCCTGCCTCGGAATACAAAACAGCCCAGTGGATAAAAGAAAACTCCTCGGTTGCAGAGCTATGTAATATTCCTGAGCATAAGGTGAACAGGTACAAGTTGTATGCAATCAGCAGGAAGCTGTCAAAGAGGCGTCAATGAACGATCACTTTTCACAGCGATACGAACAGGATCTGGAGAGGATCCGTGAAGGATTACATAAAAAAGGAGGAACTAAAAAACTGGATAAGGTATGGGAGCGGGTTGGCCGGTTAAAAGAACGCTATCCCTCAGCCAATAAGCATTACAATATTACAATAACACCGGATGGAGAAAATGTTAATGCCATTGACCTGAAATGGTCTAAGAAAACACCCAGGACCGGATCAAGCGAGGGAGTATATTTTGTACAGACCAACCTGGATGAAAGCCAGGAAACCACCCTGTGGACCATTTATAACACACTGACCGAGATAGAGGCCACTTTCAGGGTATTAAAAACAGAC
>JAGLOO010000044.1 GCA_023138875.1 Bacteroidales bacterium | reverse complement strand
TTTAGACATGAAAATCTGTGATTATTGAAAGGCAAGTCAGACCCATTAGATGCCAGGAGGATCCGTGAGTATGGAGAACGTTTTAGGGATAAACTTGTATTCTCTGAATATGACGAAGAAAGTATTGTTGAATTAAAACAGTTATACACCCTTCGTTCTCAATTGGTAAAGGCAAGAAAGACCTTGTTGACAAGTGACAAAGGACGCTCTCATCTTCCCATGCAGAGTGTGAGTGTTCATAATCACCTTCAACCAGTATTTTCTGGCCTTGATACAGAAATAGCAGCTGTAGAAGAAGAAATGGAGGCATTGATTAAGGCCAATGAAGACCTAAATGAGAATTATGAGCTGGTTACAAGCATCAAGGGGATAGGACCTGTTATTGCTACTGATCTATTGATCAAGACCGGAAACTTTAAAAATATCGATACGGCCCGAAAAGCATCCTCATATGCAGGTGTATGTCCATTCCCTAACGCTTCTGGTAAGATGGTAGGCAGGTCGAAAACAAGCCCATTTGCAGATAAGAAGCTCAAATCCCTGCTATATATGGGTGCGAAATCAGCAGTCAAGCACAACAAAGAATACAAGTTATACTATCAGAAGAAACAGCTTGAAGGAAAGCCTCATTATTTGATAATGAATAACATTTCAAATAAAATGCTCAGAACAGTTTACAGTGTAGTGAAGAATAAAACACCATATAGTCAGGACCACATTTGTCTTGATCCGAGAGAAAGAAATATTAATAGCTCCACAAAAAAAGTGGCTTAAAAATTTGTTTTTATTAGAGTATATACCCCAATATTTCCCTTGGTTTTCTCTGAGTTGCAGACTGTCCTTGAGATTCAGGGTTTTCCCAAGTGATAAGCGATGAAAAATGGGGATACTTTTTTTCTGTAGTAAAAGAGTATCCTCCTGTTTATATTTGTATTACGACACACAAACACAGGAGGATACAAAATGAACTTCAGCCATCTAGCTAATAAGCTCAGAAACAAAATAACGAAATTTTCGGGGATACTTTCTCAGGATTTGGATAAAACTGCACAGCGCTTTGTGAGAGAAGCAGTATATGGCATCATGGCCTCCCAGTCCGTAATGCTCACAGAAATAGGTCGGCAACTTGAGAGTACTGTACCCTTAAAGAAGATAGAGGAGCGTTTTAGCCGTCAGTTGATCAAGTCCAGGATCTGGGATCGATTACATCAAAGGATACTGTCTCTGGCCAGCAGTCGGGTAAAAGACCGTACTCTACTTATCCTGGACTTAAGCGATCTGAAGAAGAAGTATGCCGAAAAGATGGAGTATCTGGCACAGGTGAGAGATGGTAGTGAAGGAGGCGAAATTGTAGATGGGGACTGGACCAATCAGGTAATAGCTTCAGAGGTAGGAAGTAATGAAATCATTCCGTTGTATATGTCTCTGTATTCACAAAACTCCCCTGATTTTACCAGTGAGAATGATGAGATTCTTACAGCGATAGACCAGGTTGGAGAGGCAGTTCACAACAGGGGAATCTGGGTGATTGATCGTGGTGCAGACAGGGATGCAATATTCGAGCCTTTACTACAAAAACAGAGAGACTTCGTTATTCGCATGGTGGGCACTCGTGATTTGATACATCGAGGAGAAACAGTCAGATCTTTATGGTTGGCTTATGCATGCAAACTACCATATAGGAAAACCATTGTAAAAATCATTCATGGTAAGGAAGTTACATTTAACCTGAGTTTCGGCCATGTAAAAGTTCAATTGCCAGAAATGGACACATCTCTAAATATGGTGGTTGTTAGAGGCTTAGGCAGCAAACCCATGATGTTGTTGACTACCCTGGAAATAGGACCTGGCCAGAAAGATGTTTGGTTTATTGTCCTGGCCTATCTGAAGCGGTGGAGTGTTGAAGAGACCATACGGTTTATCAAACAAACCTATGACCTGGAGAATATCAGGGTATTGAGGTATGCCCGGCTGCAGAACATGATGGCTCTGATTCTGGCAGTGTTCTATTTTGTGGCAGTGATACTCGATCAGAACCAGAAGCTTACAATAATGGCCGGGCATATCTTGAAAAGTGCCAAAAGGGTCTTTGGTATACCGGATTTCAAATACTATGCCCTTGGAGACGGCTTGAGTAATATCTTTGCTCGTTTCCCCGGGCAGTTACAAAAACAGTCGGAAATATCCCAAACTCAGCTCAGTTTTGGATTTGGCTAAATTTTGGGGTATGTCCAAAAAGTTGTAACATCGTCAACACCCATTTCACGTTACTTCATAACGCAAAAAGAGTGTATTCACCACAACTTCATCAAAGCTTTTCCCCCTCCCCTTTCGAAATTATATAAAATATACCCGGAATCCCCATTTTATCAATAGTTACTGCTTTGAAAATCAAAGCTATATTAACATAATGCAAGTACATTATAAGACAACAGTCTGCCAGTTTCTTTAATCCATAGATTCTGCTATGTCATTATAATTGGGCACTATGTTAAATTGCCGCTCAGCTTGCGCTCACAGGCCTTCCCTCTGCCTCCGCTTGAGTTCTTTTAATGCCAACGCGCAGACTTTTCTGAAAAATTGCTTATTTTTATTCAAATCATTAATGTGATCAATATTGGGAAGCAAATAGAATACTGGATAAGCACAGCAAAATTTGACCTGGATTCAGCTGAATTGCTAATTCGTGAATCCAGATATTCACATGGATTATTTTTTTGTCATTTAACAATTGAGAAAGGTCTGAAAGCACATGTCGTAAAAACTACTGGCGAAATCCCTCCCAAATCGCACAATTTGATTTATTTATTAGAACTTGCTGATATTGAGCTTGAAGAGAGTGATGAGGATTTTCTCGGAATATTAATGAAGTATCAGTTGGAAGGCCGCTACCCTGATTACAATCCTGTAATCCCAACCAAGGAAAAAGTTCTTGAATATCTGAATCTAACAAAAAAGATGCTGATATGGCTCGAAAGGAAACTATAGGGAAAGTCGCTGAATATATTAAGATTCTGAATGAGTCAGGTTTGCAGATCGATAAGGCCTTTCTTTTTGGCAGTGCCGCTCGTAATGAAGAACATGAAGAGAGTGATATTGATGTGATGTTGGTATCCAGAAGATTTGATGACAAATCTGATGATTTGGCTTTTGGATTGATATGGAGATTGACCCGTAAAGTTGACAGCCGAATAGAGCCTTTTGCTGTTGGCCTTTCCCGCTTCAATCATGACGATGTTTCTCCTCTGCTTCAAATCGTTAAGAAGGAAGGAATTCCAATTATATAATTCAATCTTCGGTGATTAATCAAAAACACCCTTTTCACGTTGCTGCACAACGCAAAAAGAGTGTATCCGTCAACTCTTCGTTAAAGCTTTTTGCCTCTCCCCTTCCGGAATTACCCGATTATTTCGAAGGAACAGCAATTAGACAGTGAATATTGCTCTGGAAATCAAAGCAATATCAACATAATGCAAGTACATTATAGGACAAGAGTCTGATTCTTTCTTTGACCCACGGATCCTGCCATGTCTCTATAATTGACCATTATATTAAATAGCCGCTCCGGCCGCCCTGACATT
>JAGLOO010000043.1 GCA_023138875.1 Bacteroidales bacterium | reverse complement strand
TTCCACAAATTGGGATTGCACCCGTGATGCTTGACCACGATCTGGCAGAATTGTACGGTATAGAAACCAAACAGTTAAAGAGAGCCGTAAGGAGAAACATTGACCGGTTTCCTAAAGATTTCATGTTTGAATTGACTTCAGAAGAATTTAATGACTTGAGGAGCCAATTTGGCACCTCAAACTGGGGAGGAGCAAGGTATTAATCTATGGCCTTCTCCGAGCATGGCGTTATAATGCTCTCCAGTGTACTTAACTCAGAGCGAGCAATAAAAGTTAATATTCAAATTATGCGTGTGTATGTGCGAATCAGGGAGATGATACTCACACATAAAGATTTGCTCCAACAAATGGACTCTTTTGACAAGAAAGTAGCCAAACAGGACGAGAAAATAGCACTGGTCTTCCAATATCTCAAGAAGCTTATTGATGTACAGAAAACGCCAATGAAACGTGTGGGTTACAAAAGAAAAGATGAAAAGGAATAAAGCTTAATTCCATCAACGCCTCCGTCACCCCCAATTGGAAAGCCCCCGCAAATCCTAAGATCCACAGGGGCTTATCACGGTTTGGCGTGGTGCCACCAGCCCCCAATGATTTGAGGCCTGATCAGGCGGAATTTTTGACATAAGTGTCCGTAAATGAAGTAGCCAAGATGCCGCTTACCTTGTGTAGAAATCTGAAGATCTTTGAATTCTGTTGATGGTCTGAAGGCTCAATATGGGTTCACAGATTGATCATGAGGAATCTAAACGTGTTTGAGATGCCAGAAAAAAGCGCCAACGGATCCGTCAGCATGCCGATCTTGTGCCAGTTTTAGTAGGTGTTAAATCGCCGATGCTTATGCTTCATATGATCCTCTAGCGCCTGCATAATATCTCCTTTCTTAAAATAAACAGACCTCCCTATTCTGTAAAATGTTAGTCTCCCCTGCTTTTGATGTTTGCTTACAGTTACGAGAGAAACCTTGAGAACAAATCTCTCATAGAGACTTTGAACCTAGAGATGCGAGTATCGTTCCAGCTATAAAGCAAATATACGGTACAGGTTATTGGCCCGTATCGATATAGTCAGGTCAAAATCGACCTTGATGACCATGAAAGAGGAGACCATATTGAAGCCCCTCGGAGCTGAGTGCCTTCTCTGGTTTCCCCGACCAGTTGTTATCCAGGTGGCTTTCATCTCCCCAGTAAGGGATGGTAGTGAAGTCCAGGTTAGAGGTGTCCTCCTGCAATCCTGCCCTGCTCCATACACGATGATGTTGTTTTAAGACCGATGGGCTTTTGTTAAAATCTTTCTTTGCACAATCAAAATAAATATGCGATTATTAGATCGCACCTAATAAAGGAAGTGATATATGAGACACAAACAATTAAAACTAAGTGTAGTTATCTTGTTGGGCTTGTGGCTGACGGGATCGCAGGCACAGGAAGCCATATCCACCACCGGTGGGGAGGCAACAGGTAGCGGTGGCACAGTAAGTTACACAGTTGGACAGCTGGTTTATACCGCTCATACAGGAACAAACGGTAACAGCATTGCAGAAGGAGCCCAACACCCTTTTGAAATATTTGTTGAAACAGGAATTGAAGAAGTGAAAGGAATTAATCTTTTCGTTTCAGTATATCCAAACCCTGCAACAGATTTTATACTCTTATCCGTTGAGAATTACAATCTCGATCATCTAAGATATCAGCTATTCGATTCAAACGGTAAACTATTGAAAAGTAAAAAAGCAGTTTGCAACAAAACGCATATTAACATGAATAATCTTATTCCGGGCAACTACTTTATAAATATTATCGATGATGGTTCGATTATAAAATCATTCAAAATAGTTAAGAATTAATACAATCCACTAACAGACAAATCAAAAAAAGAGATGAAATCATTATTTACACTTATAGCAGCAGTACTATTAGCAACAGGTGCATTTGCTCAGGCACCAGAAAAAATGAACTACCAGGCAGTGATTAGAAACAGTAATGATCAACTGGTAACGAGTCAGGATATTGGCATGCAAATCAGTATTTTGCAAGGTTCTGCAAGCGGCACAGCCGTGTATGTGGAAACACAATCTCCCACAACCAATGCAAATGGTTTGGTTACCATAGCCATAGGAAACGGGACCGTAGTAAGTGGCGATTTTAGCGCAATTGACTGGTCAAATGATGTCTATCATATTATAACAGAAACCGATCCAACAGCAGCAGGTGGTACAGATTATACCATAACCGGCACCAGCCAGCTTATGAGCATACCGTATGCCCTGCACGCAAAAACTGCTGAAGGTATTTCAGGTATCATAACCGAAACACAGGATCTTGCTGATGTAGCAGCAATTAACAACTCCGTTAATACCCAGCTAAAAAATGTTACAGACCCCACAGATCCGCAAGATGCTGCTACCAAAATTTATACGGATTCACTGATTCATTCGCTTATTGCCCGAATTGATTATTTGGAGAATATGCAATTTCATGCGGTACTATGGAATAAGCTCGGATCCGCTGAAGAGGTTCAGAACAGTGAAATTGGTCCTGATGGTACTGTAGTCGGTACGGTAAACTATAACAATGACGTGAAATTCGGAAAAGGACTTACCCCAAATACCGGTAGTGCCGGAAGCGGAGTTGATTTTCCAACAACCGTTGTTGATCCTGAAAAAGGGTGTATAGAAATGTGGACTAAGTTTTATGCAGCTCCGGTTGCTTATGATTATGGAGTGTACGGTTTTGTAAATGTCGGCCATTGGAGTCATAATGTAATAGGTGCGTACTGGCACAATTCCAGTAGCCGTTTAGCATTTGATATTTCATTTAACGGAACTATATATGGAGCAAGCCTTGAGAATTTTGATCCACCGCTGGATACACCTGTTCACCTTGCTTTCGTTTGGGATAGGAACGGGATAGATGGTTCAGGCGACTATATTAGAATTTATGTGGATGGCGTAATGATAGCATCAAATAGTGCTGACAATAGCTGGGGCACAGATAATTCATCAGGTAATTTCAGGGTTGCAGCTCCCTGGGATTCAAATTTTGGCACCGATCGCTACTCGGTTGATAATATAAAAATCTGGAATTATGCCAAAACAAGTTTTGAAGACAGAAATATAGAGTAACCTGGAGAAACTTCTACGTTAAAAAACAAACAAATCCAGTAATTAATTGTATTCTCCTGAATGATTGACGCCTCCTTGTGAAAACCATCAACGCCTCCGTCACCCCCAATTGGAAAGCCCCCGCAAATCCTAAGATCTACAGGGGCTTTCGCGGTTTGGCGGTGGTGCCACCAGGAATTGAACCAGGGACACCAGGATTTTCAGTCCTGTGCTCTACCAACTGAGCTATGGCACCGATGCTGTAAAAGCGAAGCAAATTTAATATATTTTTTTGAAATTCTCTAAATTGAACCCAGGTGCCTTAGATTTTATACTTTTGTGCCGACGATGGAACCCCTTTTCAAGACATATCAACTTAAGAACGGTATCCGGTTAATCCACCGGCCGAATCAGTCAGAGGTAGCCCATTTTGGTCTCATTGTTCATTCAGGTACCCGGGATGAATTACCGGAAGAACATGGACTGGCACATTTCATGGAACATATGTTCTTTAAAGGAACCCTGAAAAGATCTGCATACCAGATCATATCCCGGCTTGAAGACGTAGGTGGTGAAATCAATGCCTATACCACCAAAGAGGAAACTGCTCTTTATGCCACGTTCCTGAAACAGGATTACAGAAGGGCCATTGAGTTGATCCAGGATATTTTTCTTCATTCAAAGTTTCCCGAGAAAGAGAGAGAAAAAGAAGCTGAAGTAATCCTGAATGAGATCCAGAGCTATGACGATTCTCCCTCTGAATTGATATTTGACCGGGCCGAGGAAATGCTTTTTCCCCATCATTCCATTGGGCGCAACATCCTGGGATCGGAGGAATCCCTGAAGAGATTCAGGAACGGTTCCCTTGGGAAATTCCAGGTGGAGAACTATGCCACTGAAGAGATTGTCCTTGCTTCGGTGGGGAGTATTCCGTTTGAACAAATCAAGCATGCCGCAGAGAAGTATTTTTCCGAAATCCCTCAAAAGGTTCGCT
Organism: Bacteroidales bacterium; assembly: GCA_023138875.1. Classification (GTDB taxonomy): domain Bacteria; phylum Bacteroidota; class Bacteroidia; order Bacteroidales. The sequence goes on along the minus strand of JAGLOO010000043.1, from coordinate 120,621 downwards.
TGCGACAACGCTTTCAACCCGGGGTGGCCCAGGCAAAGAAAATCATTGAAAAGAGAAATACGTTTCAGAAACATTGCATGCTGGTCGGTGAAGCATATTCATTGCCCGACCAAAAGCGCCTTCAATTGTACCTTTTGAACAATATCCTGGGCGGACCAGGCATGAATTCACGGCTCAACCTTGCATTAAGGGAAAGACGCGGATATTCCTACAGCGCCGAATCACACTATGCACCCTATACCGATACCGGGGTGATGATGATCTATTTCAGCTGTGATAGTGACAGGTTCTCAAAATCCTTACAGGTAACCAGGGAAGAAATCAAAAAACTCAGGACAAAACTCCTCACCGATAAGAGACTGATCCATGCACGAAAACAACTTGTGGGACAGCTTGCCATCTCTTCCGAGAACAACGAACACCTGATGCTGACCATGGGGAAAAGTTACCTGGTATTTAATCGTGTGGATGGTCTTGATACCATCAGGAAAAAGCTCGATGATATCACAGCACTTCACCTCAGGGAAACAGCCAATGAGATCCTGCATCCCGAAAATCTTAACATGCTGATCTTTGAATAATGGAACTTTTTAACAACCCGGAGCATCTTGATCAATACCTGGTTAATCACTCTTCTCCGGAGGATCCGGTGCTTACAGAGTTAACACGTCTTACTTACTTAAAGGAAGTCCATCCCAGGATGATATCCGGACATATCCTTGGGCGTTTTCTTCGCATGTTCAGCCATATAGTCTCACCTGCCCGAATCCTTGAAATAGGTACCTATACCGGGTATTCTGCCAGATGCGCTGAGTATAATTCCATCACTGAAAGATAATTTTGACCTTGTTTTTATCGATGCTCAAAAAGATGAGTACGTCTCCTATTACAACCTGGTAATTGATAAGGTCTCTTCGGGCGGTTTAACAAAATGATCACCGAAGACGTGCGGATTGAAAACCTGCTGTTACCCATACGAAACGGTATTATGGTGGTAAAAAAGCTATAATTGTTTAATTTTTTATCTCCATTTCTAAACAAAACCTGTTTTCATAATGTTTATTGCCTGAACTGTTCTGAAGAGAAGAGATAATGGCAGTATATTCTATTAAAGAGTTAGAGAAATTATCCGGAATTAAGGCCCATACGATCAGGATCTGGGAAAAGAGATACAATCTGATTGAACCACATCGCACCAATACAAACATCAGATACTACACTGACAATGACCTGAAAAAAATCCTGAATGTGGCTGTGCTCAACAGGCAGGGCATTAAGATTTCGAATATTGCCAGGTTGAATAATCTTGAACTCAAAGATGAGATTATAAGGATTACCAGATCAACAAAATCACAGGATACCATAATAGATTCATTGATCATCTCAATGATTGAACTGGATGAGTATAAACTTGAAGCAATCATTAATAAATCCATTTCGAAAAATGGAATTAAATCCACAATGATCGATATGCTCTATCCCTTGCTTGACAGGGTGGGTATATTATGGCAATCGGGCGATGTGAATCCGGCCCAGGAGCATTTTATTTCCAACCTGATTCGCCAGAAGATCATTTCTGCCACAGATCACCTGCCAAATACTTTTAATCCCAAGGCGAAAAAATTCATGCTTCTATTACCTGAAGGTGAATGGCATGAATTAGCGCTGTTGTTTTCTCAATTTCTTTTGAAGGAAGCCAATCACGACGTTTTATATCTTGGTCAGTCCGTACCCTATTCTGACGTACTGTCTGCAGGTGCATCCAAATCATTCGATTTCATTCTGATTTCCTGTACAACCACCCAGCCGGAATTTGATTTTATAGTGTATCTAAAGGATCTTGGTGGAGCTTTTCCTGATAAAAAAATCCTGTGCTTTTCCAGTTTCCTGGCAGAGAGGCCACCGGAATTATCTGATAACCATATTCAATTGCGATCCATCAATGATTTTACAGATTATCTAACAGTACTGTAGGGTCCATCTTTCCCTCGTTATCCTGTGTTTTACCCTTTATTGGAATTAGTAAACAAAAGTGAAATATTTTGTAATTTGGAATACGAAGGAGTAAAACACTTGTAAGTCTTTTATTTATAAGCCTTACAGATCCGGAAACTATTTGGAATACCGTTAATATCAAGCCTTTAAATTGTATAGGCCCTTGACAACCGTTTAATAAAAACATATATTTGTTGAACAATATTATCATTGAATAACCTTAAGTCCTATATATCATGACAACAATGGATTTCAACAACAAGCTCATTAGCATGGAAAATAGATTGGAAAGGTTTGCTTTGAGCCTGACAGCCAATCGCGAAAAGGCAAAAGATTTATTGCAGGAGACTTATTTGAAGGCTTTATCATCAAAAGATAAATTCATCGAGTTTACAAATTTCGAGGCCTGGGCTTACACCATTATGAAGAATACCTTCATTAATAATTACAGAAAAGCTGTCAGGCAAAATACTATAGTTGATACAACCAAGGATCTGTATTATCTGAATAACTCCAGGGAATCGAATTTTATTAAACCCGATTCAAGCATGCAACACAAGGAAATCAATAAGCATATTAGCAACCTTCAGGATGAACTGAAAGTCCCCTTCCTGATGCATACTCAGGGTTTCAAGTATAAGGAAATTGCTGAAGAGCTTGACCTTAAAATTGGAACGGTTAAAAGCCGCATCTTTTTTACCCGTAAAAAACTAATGGAATCGCTCGCAGATTATAAGTAAGAATTACCCCCTGAATTGCGCGTCCACCACTGCAAAAGCAGCCATATCAACAATCTCCCTGACGTCACTTTCCATCTGCAGAATATGTATGGGTTTTCCTATCCCAAGGAGGATCGGACCGGAAACACGACTTTCTCCAATCTCCTGCATCATTTTATATGCGATATTGCCTGAGCTAAGGTTTGGAAAAATAATGGTGTTGACCTTCTTGTTGCCCAGCTTACTGAAGGGGAATTTCTGATTTCTTAACTCGGTATTTAACGCATAGTTCATCTGCATCTCTCCATCCACGATCAGCTCGGGATGCTCTTTATGAAGGATCTCCACCGCTTCCCGTGACCTGATGGAGCTGGCTCCTTTAATGGCCCCAAAATTAGAGTAGGATACCACAGCGATTACCGGCTCAATATTAAAATGCTCCACCTGTTCGGCAACCCGCAACGCGGTGTTCACAAGCGTACGTGGGCCGGGTTGAACATTGACCGTTGTGTCGGCAAAAAAGTACGGACCCTTTTTGGTATGTACAATATACATTCCGGCTACATGATTTTGTATATTGTTCGTACCTGCAATCTGAATGGCCGGTCTGATTACATCTGCATATTTACTCGAAAATCCGGAAAGAAAAGCATCAGCATCTCCTTCTGCTACCATCATCATACCAAAGTGGTTTGAAAGGAACATCTGCCGAAGGGCATCTTCGTATGTCATTCCCTTCCTCTGCCGCATTTTATAGAGTTTCCGGGCATATTTTTCCCGGATTACCTTAACCTGTGGATCAGTCTGATCAATGATCTCCACCTCTTCCAGTTCAAGATGGTAATCTTTGATCATCTGTTTAATTAGCTGCTTGTCCCCCAGCAACACCGGGTTTGCAATCTTTTCCTGTACAATGGTTTGTACAGCTTTTAGCATTTTAAAGTTTGCCGCCTCACTGAACACTAGTCTTTTAGGATTTTGCTGTGCTTTCATCCGTACCTCCTGAATAAGGCGGTTCTCAATACCCATTCTCTCTTTTAGAGACTCTTTATAGGTATCCCAATCTTTGATGGATGACCGGGCAACTCCCGATTCCATGGCAGCCATTGCAACAGCCGGAGCCACATGATAGATCAACCTGGGATCCAGCGGTTTTGGTATGATATAGTCCCTGCTAAAATGCAGATTCTCTACCTTGTAGGCCTTGTTCACCACTTCAGGCACATCCTCCTTTGTAAGTTTGGCAAGTGCATTAACCGCAGCAATTTTCATTTTTTCATTGATGGATGTGGCCCGAACGTCCAGCGCTCCCCGAAAAATAAAAGGAAAACCAAGTACATTGTTGACCTGGTTGGGATAATCGGATCTTCCTGTAGCAAAAATGATATCTTTTCTCGCTGCAATGGCTTTCTCATAAGATATTTCAGGATTGGGATTGGCCATGGCAAACACAATCGGGTCACGAGCCATGGATTTCAACATTTCGGGGGTTAACACATCCGCTACTGAAAGTCCAAGGAAAACATCTGCGTTCTTCATGGCATCTTCAAGTGTATCTGCCTCGGTTTCCCTTACAAATTTCTGTTTGTATTTATTTAAACCTGAACGGCGCGTATTTAAAACACCACGGGAATCCAGCATGAGAACATTTTCTTTTTTCACACCGAGGGTAATATATAATTCTGTACAGGAAATGGCTGAAGCCCCGGCTCCGTTTACCACCACTTTCAGTTTTCCAATCTTTTTATTAACCAGTTCAAGGGCATTGAGCAACCCCGCAGATGAAATAATGGCTGTCCCATGCTGATCATCATGGAAAACCGGTATATCCAGTTCCTTCTTCAGCCTTTCTTCTATTTCAAAGCATTCGGGTGCTTTGATATCTTCAAGGTTGATCCCTCCGAAAGTAGGTGCAATGGCTTTGGCTACCTCAATGAAAGCGTCGATCTCTTTTCGGTCAATCTCAATATCGAATACATCTACATCAGCGAATATTTTGAATAAAAGCCCTTTTCCTTCCATGACCGGCTTTCCCTGTAAAGCTCCAATATCTCCCAGTCCAAGTACCGCAGTACCATTTGACATCACCGCCACAAGGTTTCCCTTGGCCGTATACTTATATGCATCTTCCGGATCATCCTTAATGGCCAGACAAGGTTCTGCAACTCCGGGAGAGTATGCCAATGAGAGATCCCGTTGGGTGGAATGTGGTTTGGTCGGTATAACTTCAATTTTTCCAGCTCTACCGTTGCTGTGATAGTTCAGCGCATCTTCACGTGTAATTTTTGACATGGTCAATTGGTTTTAGTAAAAACGATGGGTAAAATTACAAAGAGAGTGACGCCGTTGTTATTCAAAGTGACTAATAACATGATGTTATTGAACAGCATTCAATTCCTGTGCAATTTTGAAATTTAATTAGCGGAAAATAAATCCGTCCTTCAGGGGATCTGCCGGATCGAACCAAAATTTATTTCCTCCTGTAAAAGAAGCTGTTCCTGAAACTACCGGAATGATTGCTTTATGCGGACCAAAGGTTGTCAACCCCGTCATCTCCACCTCCATGGTCGATCCCAGGATGCTCTCAATGACAATTTTTTCACCCATCTTCAGATCTCCCCTTGCATGATGAAGCGCCGCCCTGGCGCTCAACCCGGATCCGGTGGCCGAACGATCCACTTCCCCGTTGGCAAAAACGCATACATTCCTGCTGTGTCTTGACGGATTGAAGGATTTCCCGGTAAAAATGGTACCGTAAAGAAAACTCAGGTCCTCTTCAAAGGGATGGGTAATTTTCTGATTATTCATAACCGTTTTCTTGATCCTTTTACCCAGATCGATCAGTTTTGAGTATTCGGATGTTTCCAGTGAAAGGCCAAACGTATCTGCCTCTACAATGACGTAGAACGCACCTCCAAAAGCCACATCATACCTGACCCTTCCCAGGCCGGGAACCTGTACAAGCTGGTCCCTGTGAAGCACAAATGAAGGGACATTTCTGAATGATACTGATTTGACAACCCCATCTTCTCTGATACCGGTTGAAATAATTCGACCCGGAGGGGCATCAATCTTAATCGTAGGACGGTCTCCCTTTCTTCTGATCAGTTTTGTGTCCAGAACAAATTTGGTAAGTGCAATGATGGCATGCCCACACATGGTACTGTAACCTTCGTTATGCAGAAAAAATGTACCAAAATCCGCATCCTTGGAGCACGGTTCGGTTACAACAGCACCATACATGTCTGCATGTCCCCGGGGTTCCCACATGATTCCCTTTCTGATATGATCCAGGTGGTTCCTGAAATACTTTCTTTTCTCAAGAATTGTATCACCCTTAATTTTCGGGTATCCACTGACCAGGATCCTTAAAGGTTCTCCCCCGGTATGCATATCAATGGTGGAGATCTTCATCCATTCAACCGGAGGCTTCCAATTCAGGTCTTTGAGCTTTTTATACATGGCCATATCAAGTTACTATGAATTTGCGTTAATAAAGTAATAAAAACAATGTTTAATTCAACACCCCGCAGCCATTAGAAAAACATCCTTTGTTTTGCTTGTTTCTATTTTTGCATTTCAACCATTTATCCCTGCCAGCGCACAGCCATCAGGAGATAAAATCACAAAAAGGTTTTTGCCCTATGCCGGGGTTACCTATAACTTTCATACTATGAAAGAATTGGACTTGCGGGAAGGGGAGTATGGCTATTTCATCAGCCATTTCCCCGGAATAGAAGTCGGTTTTAAAATATCCCCTAAAAAGGAAAATGGATGGCAGATTGAATATAAGAACACTTTTCTGGGTGAACTGGCCATATATGGCATTTATGATTTATCAACTAATCCGGGCAATGGTTTCTTGGATGATATAGTTAACCGTACCATTGGAAATGGTTTCCTGGGCAGGCTGGATGTTGGTAAATCCATCATCAACACTCCCACTCAACGTATGAATGCCGGTTTTATAGTTTCAGACAAGGTAATTCTTGGAACAGAAGATTATCCAATCTTACGCAACCACGCCGATCAGGAAACCTACACAAATTCCGGATTTCATTTCACCCCGGGTATTTTTGCCTCCTATGAAAGGATGTTTCAGAATCAATCGGTCCTTACTGTAAATGTTTCTTTCAGCCAGTCGCTGTTTAACCTTCACCAGTTCGGTGAGGACAGTGCGATAGATAATTTCGTATTGCCCCTTTTCACAGAGCTGCAGATCAACTATCAAATGCCCGGCGGAGTGTATATCAAAACGGGTACAATCATTCCCACTTCTTTCAACGGAGTTCCGGCTGATGCAAGGATCAGTATAGGAATGGGGTATACGTTCAGGTATCAATAGAAAACCTCCCTTGTGAGGAGGTTTTGTACCAGGATATATACCATGAGCTGGGATGCTTATCATGAGGCCCGTGATTTAATAAAACAGGTTGAAGCATACAAGTCAGTACACGAACATTACCTGGAACTGATACGGGTGGATAAAATCTATGCAACAAGCTCACGACGTTGACTCATAGTCCGATCTTCTTTAAGCATTCTTAAGCTCTTATTCCTGAATTAGATTCGCTAATAAAAAACCTGCATACTCACCGCAGTATTTACATCTACCCATGCTAATGAAGTTTATATTAGAAAGTTGTCTATTGGTCTGATTATTATGTTCTTAGACAGAGAATAACGCTATACTTTCAGTAAGATGCAATATAAGAAATAATTTCTATATTTGACCATTCATCGAATATGGTCAATATGACAATGCAATCAAGTACAGTAAAATCCAGAATTGTAAATGCAGCAGCAATTTTTTTCTCTCAATTTGGTTTTCATAAAACCACTATGGGAGATATTGCTCGAAAGATTCACAAAGTAAAAGGAGCCTTATATTACTATTTCAAGAGTAAAGAAGAATTATATAATGAAGTCCTGAAACAAGAACTAACAAGTGTTCAATTACATCTTACAGAAATTGTAAATTCAGATGGTAATCCGGTGGAAATTTTAGAACGCTATGCTAAAACCCGGCTTAAGCTGCTAAATGAGGCTAATAATTATCATGAAACGATTAAAGCCGATTTCATCGAGCGTTACGGATTTGTTGATGACGTAAGAAAGGATTTCGAGGAATTTGAACGGTCTCAACTTCTGACGATCCTATCAAAGGGTAAGGAGGAAGGTCTTCTGGAATTTTCTGACATAAATTCAACAGTCAACCTCATATTGATGTTGCTAAAAAGTATTGAAATTCCGCTCTTTTTACAAGAAGAGTATAAGGAATACCATCGCTCTATTGATGAATTGATTACTATGCTCTCAGCCAGTCTGCAACGAAACATAAACGTCTAAGCCACTCTACGGCAAAAAAGGCATTGGATGCCGAATCTTTGCCTTAAATGGCGTGGCTCAAATGAATATTAAAGTAATGGTTATATGGAAACAATCGCAGGTAAAGTTTTAGATAGATTAGGATGGAAGATTACGGGTGATTTCCCTGACATTAAAAAGTCAATAATAGTTTTCGCACCTCACACTGCTCATATTGATGCTTTCTATGGGAAACTTGGAATAACTGAATTAGGAATCAATTACAAATTTCTCTCAAAAAAAGAGCTTTTCTTTTTTCCCATGAATCTGGTAATGAAAAAATTCGGTTCGATAGCTGTCAGAGGGGTAAAAAATCAAAACGCTATTTATCAAGTTGCAGAACTGCTAAATAATTCCGATGAATTACATATAGTTATTTCTCCGGAAGGATGGATCAAAAAAGTATCGGATTGGAATAAGGGATTCTATTATATGGCTCTCAAAGCCAATGTTCCCATTATAGTAGCATCTCTTGATTATAAAGTAAAAGAGATGGGGATAAAAGGTGTGATTTATGAAATCGGAGACTACTATTCTGTAATAAACCAAATCAACAGCCTTTACAATGGTGTATCAGGAAAACGTCCGGATCAGTTTGTTCTGCAAACAGCAGAGTAATATCCTGTCATCAAAAACATACTAAACATAAATCATTTTAAACAAACCAGGTTTACAAATGAACAAATTACAGATACCCAGTCAAATTCGCACCCAATCCCGCCCCCATAAAAAAGAAAGCCCTGTAATGTATTATCGTACAGAGCTTTCTTTAACATAATTGTACCCGGAGCCGGAATCGAACCGGCACGGCCATTACTGGCCACTGGATTTTAAGTCCAGCGCGTCTACCTATTCCGCCATCCGGGCATTAAGCAGACCATTGCTACCATTATGTCTTTGCAGTTCACCTAGGACTGCTGCCTTCCCGCTGGAATGGCGGAATAGGCCATCCGGGCGGTAAGCGGTGCAAATTTAAGTAAAAAAGCGATACGTTATTTCATCAGGGCCTTCATGGCATCCTCAACGTCGCCCGGCGAGCTCATAAGGCATTGCTGCAACGTGACTTTCACCAATGATCGGCAAAAAGTGCGCTTCTCCTTCTTCTTTGTCAAGCAATCCCACTCCAAACACTGCGGTCCTGTTTTTTTCATCGATTATCTCATAAACCTTGACAGTATTTCCCTTCCGGGCCGTGAGGTTTTTCTGGATTTTGGCAACTCCCTGCTGGAAATTTTCAAATTCTGCCAGCTTCACAGGATCATCAAAATGGGGCATACCCATCATGTAATGATATTTTTTCAGATCCTTTGCAGAGAATTTGAAAGAGCTATTGTCCATTTGGTCACGGAAATAAGCATAAAACAAATATTCCGGATTCAGTATGGATACATTGATCACACCACCCCTTTTCTCCAATCCTACCTTCATAGCAGCTGCCAGCATTCCCCTTCCCTTCGCGTTCAAACAAAATGTTTTGATTTTGTCACTGGTAAAAACAACTACACTGAAATTTGAATTTCCGCCAGGCTTATAACGACCAATGACTTCATATCCGTTTTCACCAAGTACAGTCTCCACCTTTTCCGCAGCGGCTCCTATATCACCGGTAAGTTCTGCAACCTTGAGGTAAGGGGAGATCCCAAGTACAAATACTGAACCCATCAACAGAAAGGCTCCGAGGACAATAATTCTTTTCATAATCTTAGGTTTTGGATTTACAAACAATATTTGATCCAAATATAGACTTGAAACAATTAAGGAAACAGTATATCCAACTGATATATATCAGTTTAGAATTTGCTGAACAGCATGAAAAAAGAGGACATCGCTATGGACACCCTCTTTTCGAATTTTGAGCGGGAAACGGGACTCGGACCCGCGACCCCGACCTTGGCAAGGTCGTGCTCTACCAACTGAGCTATTCCCGCAAATGGAATGCAAATATAGAACTCAAAAATCAATCCTGCAAGCAGATTAGCTGTATTTTTTTGATCCATAAGGATTCAATACGCTGATTATAATCCCGATAGCTTCTTTATCTCGTTCAGTTTATTCAGTGCTTCTACCGGGGTCAGGTTGTTGATATCCAGGCCTGCTATCTCATCCCGGATCTGTTTTAGTACGGGATCATCCAGCTGGAAGAAGCTCATCTGCAGGCCTTCCCGCTGACCTGCAAGCTCCCCAACAGGTTTGCTGAGATTCTTTTCTCCTCCTGTTTTTTCCAGCTCCTCCATTATCTCATTGGCCCGTTTCACAACACTCCTGGGCATTCCCGCCATCCGGGCCACATGGATACCGAAGCTGTGTTCGCTTCCCCCGGGAACCAGTTTTCTCAGGAAAATAACCCTGTCGTCCAGCTCTCTGATGGATACATTATAATTCCTGATCCTGGGAAAGGAAGCTTCCATCTCATTCAGTTCATGATAATGGGTGGCAAAAAGGGTTTTGGCCTTTCCCCCCGGTAGTTCATGGATATATTCTACCATGGCCCAGGCAATGGAGATGCCGTCATAGGTGCTGGTCCCCCGCCCAATTTCATCCAGGATGATCAGGCTCCGCTCCGACAGGTTGTTCAAAATGCTTGCCGCCTCCAGCATTTCTACCATGAAAGTGGACTCTCCCAGGGAGATGTTATCCGATGCTCCCACCCTGGTGAAGATCTTATCCACCCATCCGATGCTGGCGGTTTCGGCGGGGACAAAACTACCTGCCTGGGCCATGAGTGTAATCAGTGCTGTCTGTCTCAGAAAAGCCGATTTACCCGACATGTTGGGTCCGGTAAGAATAATGATCTGTTGCTGCTCATCATCGAGCTTAACACTGTTGGTCACATAAGCTTCATCAACCGGTAATTGCCTCTCAATGACCGGATGGCGCCCTTCAGTAATCTCAATGGTGGTAGATTCATTGACTTCGGGACGACAATAATTGTATTCGATGGCGATCCGGGAAAAGGAGAGCAGGCAGTCAAGCCGCGCCACCAGGGAAGCATTCAGCTGAATGGCTTCAATCCATCCGGAAATTCCGGTCACCAGTTCCTGGAACAACCGAACTTCAAGGGCCAGGCACTTTTCCTCTGCACCAAGGATCTTCTCTTCATAAGATTTCAACTCTTCGGTAATGTATCGTTCGGCGCTGACCAGTGTTTGTTTCCTGATCCATTCTTCCGGAACTTTATCTTTGTGTGTGTTGCGAACTTCTAAATAATATCCGAAAACACTGTTAAAGCCCACCTTAAGGCTCGTGATACCGGTCCGCTCCATTTCTCTTTGCTGGAGGCCAACCAGGTAGTCTTTACCTGAATGCATAATCTCCCTGAGTTCATCCAGCTCTTCAGATACACCGGCAGCTATAACCCCACCTTTATTCAACATGGCAGGTGGTTCATCTTCAATCTCATTTTCAATGCGGTCCTTTACCTCGCTGCATGGATCCAGCTGAGATGCCAGTTTTTGCAACGATACCTCATCCGATAGGGTGCATTGCTCTTTCAACGTTGCGATCGCGGAAAGGGCGATTTTTAATTGCACCAGTTCGCGTGGCGCAACTCTTCCAACCGCAACTTTTGATATGATCCGCTCAAGGTCTCCTATTTTTTTGATCTGCTCTGTCAGGAACTCCCTGAACTCCTCTTCCTGTTTGATGTACTCCACCATATTGTGCCGCTCCCGGATCAGCAATACATCCTTGAGCGGAAGCGATAACCAGCGTTTTAACAGGCGTGCACCCATAGGGGATACTGTCTGATCCATCACATCCAGAAGGGTCCTGGCTCCCTCATAGAGGGATTGAAAAATCTCCAGGTTCCTGATCGTAAACCGGTCGAGCCACATATAATGGTCGCGTTCAATCCGGGATAACCGGGATACATGCCCTATGCTTGAATGCTGTGTCAGATCGAGATACTGCAGGATGGCTCCGCTGGCAATGATGCCATGGCCCATATCATGGATACCAAAACCCTTCAGGTTCTGTGTTCCGAATTGCCGTTGCAGCTTCTCCCTGGCATTGTCCTCGGTATAAACCCAATCATCCAGCGGAAAGGTATAATAGCTTTCACCAAAGGATTCCAGGAATGAATCCCTGTTGCTCTTCTGAATCAGCACTTCCTTTGGATTGAAACTGCTCAATAATTTATCAATGAACGCCCGATCTCCCTGGGAGGTTAAAAACTCCCCTGTAGATATATCAAGAAATGCTATACCATTCAATTGATGGTCCAGGTATACGGAGGCCAGGAAGTTATTCTCCTTGTTATCCAGAACATTTTCATTGAATGTTAATCCCGGAGTTACCAGTTCGGTGATCCCTCGCTTCACTATTTTTTTTGTGAGCTTCGGATCTTCCAGTTGTTCGCAGATGGCCACACGCTGACCTGCGCGTACCAGCTTTGGAAGGTAAGTGTCCAGAGCGTGGTACGGGAACCCCGCCAGCTCAACGAATGATGCGGCTCCGTTGGCTCTTCGGGTAAGAGTAATTCCTAAAATTTCAGCTGTCCGGATGGCATCTTCCCCAAAAGTCTCATAAAAATCTCCCACCCTGAATAACAATACTGCATCAGGATGCTTGGCCTTGATGGAAAAGTATTGCTTCATCAATGGCGTTTCAACGATATTTTTAGAGGCCTTCACAAACAGATAATCGAATCCCAAAAATAATCCATAATAAGCATGCTTTTTTATTTCTCGTGTTTTTTTTCTTAATTGACGCCATGCTAGCCAGAAAACATACACTTACATACCTGATTTTTGCGGGCTTTTTCCTTGGAATCCTGATGGGATGGTTGGTGGGGGAACCCATCCTTTCCGTTGCAGAGCCCATGAAGGATCTGTTCCTTCGCCTGCTGAGAATGGCCATCCTGCCCCTGGTGATCACCTCCATCATCAGTGCGGTAATCCAGGTAGGAAGCAGTAGGGGGCTTGGAAGGATCAGTCTGCGAACCATTACTTATTACATTACTACAAGTTTGCTGGCCATCCTGACCGGTCAGGTCCTGGTTAATATTTTCCAACCCGGCAAAGGAGCAAATGTTGGCCTTGATCAAAATCCCGAAGGTATTGGGGTGGCAGACCAGGGATTCGGAGAGCTCCTGCTGAACATCATTCCTGAAAACCCCTTCGAGGCCATGGCCAACGGAGATGTTCTTCCAGTGATCTTCTTCTCTCTGTTATTTGGATTTTTTATAACCAGGCTGAAAACCGATCAACGGGATCTGATGGGGAACATTTTCATGGCTGCTTTTGAGGCCATGATGAAACTAACTTCCTTTGTAATCTGGACCGCTCCCATCGGGGTATTTGGAATCATTGCAGCTATCGTTGCAAAAACAGGTTTTGATGCGTTCGCTTCCCTGGGGAAATTTTTCCTGGTGGTGCTGGCAGGATTATCCATCCACTTTTTTATTACCCTGCCGTTATTGCTAAAATACATTGGTAAATTCAGTCCGGTAAAACACTACCAGGGTATGCTCTCGGCTCTGTTGACCGCCTTTTCCACCTGTTCCACCATTGTGACGCTTCCGCTGACCATGAAAGCGGTGACGGAAGTGTCCGGTGCATCAAAAAAAGCTGCGGGATTTGTGCTGCCCATCGGGGCCACCATCAATATGGATGGCACGGCACTCTACGAATGTGTGGCCGTCATATTCATTGCCCAGGTGTATGGATTTGAACTGGGGATGGCGCAACAGGGGATCATCGTAGTCACCGCAGTTCTTGCTTCCATTGGGGCAGCCAGCATCCCCATGAGTGGATTTATCATGATGTCCATCATCCTTAAAGCAGTGGGACTTCCACTGGAGGGTGTGGCCATTATTCTTGCAGTGGACCGGATACTGGATATGTTCCGTACCACGGTTAATGTTTTCAGTGATAGCGTGGGCGCTGTAGTGATCAGCCGGCTGGAAGGTGATCCCCCGGAAGAACCCACCGGGGGAACCTGATACGGTCTTTACTACAAGCTTATATCAACACCTATTGCATAGATCATTGTGTTCTTCAGGTAATTGGTTGTATAGGGCACCGATATTTCATCTGTTAAATCATAAGCTTCATCCACATCGCTGTCCTGGTACATGACATAAACAACACCTGCATTGATGGCCAATTTTTTGCCGAGATTTATTACAAATCCACCCCCCACTGAGTTGGTATTCAAACTGAAGCTCAGGTCAGACTGATATTGGTCATTGATACCTACATTACTCAGCGAGTATCCGGCACTGATACCTACCATATCAATGATCATATATTCAACACCGGCGGAAATCTCAAACATATTGTTGTCTATGGTGGATTTGTTGTTGATCTGAACAAAAGAGATTCCATCTTCTGCCATGACAGGCAGACCATCAGCGTCTGTTTCAACATTCCCGTAATAAGCCGATTTATCTAAATAATAGGTGAATCCCAGGTTTGCAGTTAGCTTTGGAATGGGTTTCAATTGCGCACCTAAGGAGATCATCCCGGGAAGGTCTGCCCTGGATTTTGCACCGTCGGGAAACATATTCACATCATCCACTTCAGTTTCATTGGTTAATTCCAGTTTTGTGTGGTGCTCGTACCTTATTGCCACATTCAGCATATCGCTGAGATGAATATTAAGGCCCACAATGGGAGTGATCCCCGAACCTTTTTGAACAGCATCTAAATAGGCATCACCCGTCTTGGCGTCCAGAATATCGGCATTGGCTGTCAATCCTGCAACTACTTCAGCAGGCAATGCTGGATTGGTTGCTACTCTTCTGAGGTAATCTCCCGGGGTCTGGGTTCCGTCAGGCGCAGTGCCGCCATAAGGTGCATCAATGGTAATCCCGGTTAATGATCCTTCATAGGTGTTGGTTGCCATCACATACCTCGCGCCTATTGCAACTGATATCATATCATTAATGGCATAGGTGGCCCCAAGCTGGTATCCAAGGTACATGGATGTACCGTTAAAGGCTGCATTCATGTCATACCCGGTAATATTTGAATAACCGGGGTCCCAGCCTGTCCCCTCTTCTATAGCCAGGTCGAGGGGACGTAAGCTACCATAAAGCATTGGCACCAGAGATGCCACCGGGATCTCAAATGAAGGTAATCCGCCGGTAAAATCTGCGCCGCCGCCGCCGCCAATGACATTAACTCCGGCCGAAAATGCCCATTTATCCATTTTATAAGCTACATAGATGCTTGGAAAAACAGGGGCGGTCACCGTACCCTCATACATCTTGGGGGTACCAGTGATATAAGGATAACTACTGGTAATCTGCTGGGTTTGGAAAATGGATTGGTTTGAAATGGACAGGTGAAGTCCGTTTCCCAGCAATGCCAATCCTGCCGGATTAAAGTACACCGCATCAACTCCATATGAAGCATGACGGGAGAGTAGTCTGGCCCATGCGGCACTCTGGTTTGTGTTGGTAACCAGGCCTCCGGCAATAAGCACAGGGGAGGATACCAGTATAGTCAATAGCAATAAATTCAATTTTTTCATGAGAAATATTTTTTGTTGCAATAGCAAGAAAAGAAATTTATTTGAATATCTCATGCTGACAACTGTTTATGAGTTCATACGCTTCTGCTGACAGGAGATCAACATTTTCCATTGTTATGGGTTATTCCTATACCATACAGAAAAGATTCACCGGCCCGGAAAGAAAAAATCGTAAAACAATAGTTATGGATTTGGGATTGAAAAATAAAGTAATGATGGTGGCTGCATCAAGCAAAGGTCTGGGGTTTGGAATTGCCAGGCAGGCCGCCCTGGAAGGAGCCATGCTGTCACTGGGCAGCCGAAACCAGAAGAATATCAATGAGGCAGCCGATCAAATCAGGCAGGAAGTGCCTGATGCCACCGTGTTTGCTTCCACCCTGGATGTGGCTGACCCGGTTTCCATTGAGCGCTGGATGAAAAACACCATTGAAGAACTGGGCACCATCGACGGATTGGTTGTGAATGGAGGCGGACCTCCTCCGGGAACGTTCGATGAGATTGATGACAGCCGCTGGTTAGCCGGTTATGAAAACACCCTGATGAGTGCAGTGAGGCTTATCCGGGAAGTGCTTCCCGAGATGCGGCGTAAACAGTCCGGATCAATTTTAACTATTACTTCAAGTTCAATAAAAGAACCCATTGATAACCTGTTACTTTCTAATGTGTTTCGATCAGGAGTAACCAGCCTTGTAAAAAGCCTGTCATTCCAGGTTGCCCCGGAAAACATTCGCATCAATAACCTGGTTCCCGGCCTTTTTGATACAGAGCGATTAAAAGAGCTGGATCTGCGTAACTCCGGTGAATGGAGACTCAGCCTGGAAAATGTGAGGAAGATCAATTTCGACAGGATTCCCATGGGCAGATACGGAGATCCCGATGAATTTGGGAAAGCTGCGGTTTTTCTGCTTTCTGAAGCCGCTTCTTATGTAACAGGCGAGACCTTTATCATCGATGGTGGTAAGATGAGAACAGTATGGTAGCAAATCACTCCAAAATTTAATTTTTGATTCATGCAGGAAAAACTATTTGGAAAAACACTTGAGGAACTCAAGGCCGTTGCTGTGAGCCTGGGTCTTCCTTCTTTTACTGGCAAACAACTTTCCGAATGGTTGTACAAAAAAGAGATTTCCGGATTTGAGGAGATGACCAACCTGTCCAAAAAAGCACGTTCCCAGCTATCTTCCGGGTATGAACTGGGAATTCATGAACCAACCGGTGTCCAGGAATCCACAGATGGTACAAAAAAGTATCTTTTCCCTGCACTCCCTGGAAAATTCATCGAAACGGCATACATCCCTGATGCGAAAAGGAGCACGGTTTGTGTCTCTTCTCAGGTGGGCTGTAAAATGGGGTGCATGTTCTGTATGACCGGAAAGCAGGGTTTTCAGGGAAACCTCACAGCTGGCGAGATCCTGAACCAGTACCGCAGTCTTCCCGAATGGAAAAAACTGACCAATATCGTTTACATGGGCATGGGCGAACCCCTCGATAATCTTTCTGAAGTTCTTAAAAGCCTTGAGGTGCTTACATCGGACTGGGGCTTTGGGATGAGTCCGCGCCGCATTACCGTATCAACCATTGGTATTACTCCTGCCATGCTTGAATTCCTGGATAAAAGCAATGCCCACCTGGCTGTGAGCCTGCATACTCCTTTTGATGAAGAACGGAGAAAACTAATGCCGGTTCAGCAGGTTTATCCGTTAAATGAAGTGTTGAATGAAATTCGGTCATGGGATTTTGGCCGGCAGCGCAGGGTCTCCTTTGAATACATCCTTTTCAAAGGGTTCAACGATTCGTCCGCACACGTAAATGAGCTTTCCAGGATCCTTCACGGAATTCGCTGCCGCATTAACCTGATCCGTTTCCACCCCATTCCTGATACACCCCTTGAATCGCCCGGTGAATCCACCATACTACAATTCAAGGACAGGTTGAATGCAAAGGGGATCACCACTACCATCAGGGCAAGCCGGGGCCAGGATATCCGGGCCGCCTGTGGTTTACTCTCTACAAAAAGATTGCTGAAACAGGATTGATTGCATGCGATAAACGGCCTGCTTGTCTAATAAACCTTAAAAAAGGATGCAATGGCTATTCGACCTGCTGATGTTCTTTTTCCCTGTTAATTGCCTTGTTTGTGGAAAACGGCTTGCTTCCCCCGGCGGAGTATTATGCCTGGGATGTGAATTCAAAATGCCGAAAACCGGTTACGGTGATCGTGCAGACAACCCGGTTAGTAAGGTATTCTGGGGAAGGGTTCCCGTTGAAATGGGGACCTCGCTGTTCCGTTTTGAAAAAGGATCTTCCTATCAGTCACTGCTCCATGATCTGAAATACAGGGGAAACAGGAAAGCGGGAATGTACCTGGGGCGGTTGCTAGGCAATGAACTGAAATACACCACCTTCGCCTGCTGTGATGTAATGATCCCTGTACCGCTGCATAAGAAGAGGTTCAGAAAAAGGGGGTATAATCAGAGTGAAATCATTGCCAGGGGTACCTCCGAGGTGATGGGAATCCCGGTTTTATCGAACCTGTTGATGCGATCCAGGCACCACAGCTCACAAACCTCCATGGGCCGTTATGAGCGGTTTGAAAATGTATCAGACAATTTTCATCTGACCCGTCGTCATCCGGATATAAACGGAAAGAAGATCCTTTTAATCGACGACGTAGTCACAACAGGGGCCACCCTGGAAGCATGCAGCCAGGTACTGTTTTATCACTTTGATTGTCTGGTTTATATCGCAACGGTATCCTGTGCCTGATCAGGGATTCATAAACTTACAGGCTGCAGTCAGGCATATCACATTATGAAAATACCCGCGATATCTCGGGTGGTTCCACTCCTGCGGATCACGGAAAGGGATGGCCGAATAGGTATATCGGATCCCCACCCCGGTGGTATTATTGAACCAGTAATAAAGTCCGCCAAATACACTCAGACCGAACCTTCTGTTTTCAGGATAGTTGGAAGGATCCATGATCCCATCCTGGTCCGAGTATGTGGTGCTGATCAGCACTTCCGGGGAGGTGCCCGCCTCAATCTGAATCTTTTCATCATACAGGTAATGGACCGACAGTGGGATCTCCACATAACGGTAAGTAGCACGGTAAAGGGTGGGATCGTAGGTTGAGGGGCCTTTATAAACACCCCGTGAAACATATTTGATCCCGATCTGCCAGTAAATGTCAAAATCGATCAGGCGATTCACGAACGCTCCGGCAGTTAAGCCAAGCTTATTAAATCCGCTGTGAGAATCACCATCCACCTGTGATGCCGTTATGCCCCCGAACACACCGGCATTGAAATGCTGTGCAAACGACGAAAACGATGACAGCAAAAGAAAACAGGCTATGATGAATACCCGGATCATATGATAAATCATCCTATTCATTCTTAAATTCATTAATCAGATCATCGATCCCCTCCCCGGCCTTTTTCCTGATCACCTTTATCCTGGAATAACCAGGAATGGAAACCTCATTGGGATCAATGACATAAATGGGAGCCGTTTCCGGAACATGGTCGATCAATCCGGCAGCAGGATAAACATTCATTGAGGTGCCAATAATTACAAAGAGATCAGCGGTGGATACGATCTCCGCTGCTTCCTGTATGGCCGGGACTGCTTCACCAAACCATACCACGTGCGGACGAAGTTGCGATCCCTTTTCACACAGGTCTCCTTCATTCAGTTCCCATCCGTCAATATCGTAGATCAGATCCGGATCGGTAGTGCTGCGCGATTTACGGAGTTCCCCGTGCAGGTGAAGAATGCTGGTTGAACCGGCCCTTTCATGCAGGTCATCGATATTCTGGGTAATGATCTGAACATCAAAATCCTTTTCCAGTTTAGCCAGGCCAAAATGACCTGGATTGGGCAGAGCTTCCAGCAACTGTTTTCTTCTCTCATTATAAAACCGGAGCACCATCTGGCGATCGCGTTCCCAGCCACCCGGACTGGCTACTTCATATACGTCATATTCCTCCCACAGTCCACCCATCTCACGGAAAGTCCTCAATCCGCTTTCCGCGCTCATGCCAGCTCCGCTGAGTACAACCACTTTTTTCATCGCAACTAATTTCTTTGATTGATTATCCGTACATGTAAATATAAGATTTTGGATGAACAATTAGTTTCGCTATTTTTAAGTATCCTGTTTTCAGACTATCCTAGTCCGGGTTACCAGTATCTAAATGATTGACCAGCAGACCATAAATCAGATCTTTGAAACCGCCGACATTGTGGAGGTGATCTCCGATTTTGTATCCCTGAAAAAAAGTGGGGCCAATTATAAGGGCCTGAGTCCCTTTTCCAACGAAAAAACGCCTTCTTTCATGGTTTCACCCGCCAAAGGGATATTCAAGGATTTTAGTTCAGGTAAAGGAGGCAACGTGGTGGGATTCCTCATGGAACATGAAAAACTATCCTACCCTGAAGCGCTTCGGTACCTTGCGAACAAATACAATATCCCGGTTGAAGAGAAAGAACTTTCAGCTGAAGAGATTCAGCAGAAAAATGAGCGTGAAAGCCTGATGGCCGTTTCTGATTTTGCCGGGAAATACTTTTCAAAACAGCTGGAGTCTGATGAGGGCAGGGCCATTGGTCTGAGTTACTTTCGCAAACGTGGATTCCGGGATGACATTCTAAAAAAATTTCAACTGGGTTACAGTCCTGAAGAACGCACAGCATTCACCAAAGAAGCCGGAAAAAACGGGTACAAACAAACGTACCTGGTAAAAACCGGACTCTCCATCGAGCGTGAAAATTATGTATTTGACAGGTTTGCCGGCCGGGTAATATTTCCCATACATTCTCTTTCGGGAAATGTAATCGGTTTTGGCGGCAGAACGTTGAAATCCGATAAGAACATTGCCAAATACCTGAATTCCCCCGAATCGGACATCTATCATAAGAGCCGTGTACTGTATGGTCTTTTCCAGGCCAAAAAAACCATTGTATCAAAAGAACACTGTTTTCTGGTGGAGGGCTATACCGATGTGATTGCCATGCACCAGGCGGGAATCGAGAATGTGGTGGCCTCTTCCGGGACAGCACTCACCACAGAACAGATCCGGCTCATTAAGCGCTTTTCAGGCGATATTACGATCCTTTATGACGGGGACGAGGCTGGAATTAAAGCCTCTTTCCGCGGGATTGATATGATCCTTGAGGAGGGAATGAATGTAAAAGTACTTATGTTTCCCGATGGAGAGGATCCCGACTCATTTGCCCAATCACGCAGTTCCTCTGAATTCCTTGAATTTATCCAGTCCAATGAAAAGGATTTCATCTCCTTTAAAACGGAGACCCTGCTTACCGATGCCCAGCATGATCCAATCAAGCGGGCACGGGTAATTACGGATATTGTCAAATCTGTGGCTGTCATTCCTGATGGCATCATGCGCAGTGTTTTCCTTAAAGACAGCAGCCTTCTGCTGGGCGTTGAGGAACAGGTCCTTTACAATGAAGTAAATAAGATAAGACGCCTAAAACAGGAGCAGAAATGGCGCAGGGAACAAACCTGGCGGAAGGATCAGCAGGAACAGCCACAAACTACTGTACCCCAGCAACCTGTGGTACCCGGATTTGTGGAGAATGTTTTCTCGGAGGTGGAGGAGCGTGAGATTATCTATTTCCTTTTGAAATTCGGAAACCAGATACTCCATCTGCGCAGCGAAGAAAACACACAGATCAGTGTTGCACAGTACATCATCAGAGAAATTCAAAATGATGAACTGGAGTTTACCAACCTCATATACAAACAGATCTTCGAAGATGTCAAGAACCTCATTGAACGCGGTGAGGAGATGACGGAACGTTTTTTTATATACCATGATCAATCCGGTGTGAGGGAGCTGGCTGTGGATGTATTCACCTCCAGGTATGAATTAAGCAAGGTGTGGAAACGCAAAGAGGCTTATGTGGAGATGCCTGGCGAGAACCTGGGTTTTGAGGTACCCAAATCACTGCTTTCCTACAAGATGATGGTGGTAGAGAAGGCATTATCACAGCTCCGTAAGAACCTGGAAGGTGTTGAAAAAAGCAGCAATCTGGAAAAATTAAATCATCTGATCATACGGATCCAGAGCCTGGACCAGGTGAAAAAAGCCCTTTCCTCCGGACTGGGGGGACGGACCATTATTCGTTAGTAGTTTTATCCAGCACCCGAAAATCTACCGATGCACTGTTTCCCCTGTTATCAACCACGGTAAGATGATGCCGCCCTGGTTCCAGATCAATGGCCAGCCGGTGGTATTGATGGGTTGTTCCTATAAAACGGTCATTCACATGCCAGTAAATCTCTGTTTCGGCTGACCGGTGGGCCACTTCCATAACCATCTTTCCTTTGGAACCATCCAGTTCTACAGGTATCACAACCATGCTTCCTGTAAGCGGATAAACGATTTCCATATCTCCCTTTTCTTCATGATCACATCCTTCCATGACCGGAGGGAGTACCCTGTATGATGGATCCTTCTTTTTATAATACCACTCCATTAACGGAGGAAGTACAAACCATGGTTCACTCTTCATATCAGAGATCTTCACGCAGCTGCTGTTGACCCTGAATGCACCATTGTGAGTCAAATGAACAAGACGGTGATATGGACAGACCCTGGTATTCATCCCTCCGGAAAAGACTTCTACCGTATCGGTCGACGGACAATGAATCCCTGCCAGATACCCGCTTTTGCTGCATACTACTGCTTTCGACAGTTCATCGGCCGGTTTATCAAACCATGTGGTTCCGGGTAACAGATCAAACAGGTCAAACATGACGGGTGCAGCTGCCAGCAATCCGGTTAGCCCAGGTCTTCCCTCTCCGTCTGCATTTCCTGCCCAGACAGCCACCAGGTATTCAGGAGTGATCCCAATGGCCCATGCATCCCTGAAGCCAAAACTGGTGCCTGTCTTCCAGGCAATGGGTGATGATGAATCCATCAAATACCATAATGAAATTTCTTCCGGCCTGTTTACCCTGACCATTGACTCAAAGGTTAAGTAAACTGATCCGGCCGAGATCACTCCTTGCTCCAGTGGATTTTCCGGAATCCAATCTCCCGATCCATCATCCAGAAGATGCGGCATATGTAAATCTGTATTAAAGTAATTACCATCCGTTTCATTGTAATGATTCAATAGCCTGGCCAGTGTGCCATATACACCTGCAAGTTCCCAGAGTGTTGCTTCCGCTCCACCCAGAATCAAAGAGAGACCGTAGTGTTCCTGAGAATAGGGGAAAGTGGTAAAGCCCAGATTTTCCAGCAGATTAAGGAATGGTTCCACCCCGAAACGTTTCAGCATGAAAACGGAGGGCACATTCAGTGACCTTTCAAGGGCCTGGTATGCTGGAACCGCTCCTTCATATCCCCGGTTAAAATTCTTAGGTGAATATCCGTCATATTGCACAGGGACATCGGGGAGCAGAGAACCTGGCAATAAAAGCCCCCTGTCCATCATACCTGCAAAAAGTAAAGGCTTTAATATGCTCCCGGTGCTTCGCGGAGCCCTGATGACATCTACATGGTTGCCATGAGTGTTCCCATCGTCTGACATTGTATTTCCAATATAGGCCAGAACATCTCCTGTTTCAACCTCCATGACCAGGCAGGCCAGGTTATGCACCTCATTCTGGCTCAGCACACGGGAATGACCCCTGGCCACTTCTCCTGCCCTTGACTGAAGGTCGGCCTTCAGTGTAGTATTATGTCTTGCTCCCGGTTGGTGGGTCATGAAATAATCTGTTATATGGCCGGCATGATCAGGTAGTGGAAAAGGTCGCCGTGGAAGGGGTTCCTTTCGCGCCAGTGCACAGGTCAGGCTATCCACACTTCCGGACTTATACAATTTTATAAGCAACCGGTCCCTCTTCTGTTTAAGCAGATCCCGGTTCCTGCCAGGATGAATCAGGGAAGGGGCATTTGGAAGTACCGCAAGCAGGGAAGATTCAGCCCAGGACAAATTTGTTGGCTCTGTACCGAAATACCTCCATGATGCCGCTTCCAGTCCCACTACATTCCCGCCAAATGGTGCATTGGAAGCATAACATAACAGGATCTCTTCCTTTGTGGCCGATAATTCGAACCGGATTGCAAGCAGCGATTCGATCAGTTTCTGGAGCACATTGCGGTCCCTGTTGTTCCGTGCCATTCGCATAACCTGCATAGTAATGGTGCTTCCGCCGTTAACCACCTTACCTTCTCTGATATTCCGATAAAGAGCCCTGGCCATGCTTGCAGGGTTGATCCCGGGATGGAAATAGAAATAGCGGTCTTCATAAAGGATCAAAGCCTGCTTATACTTGCCGGGTATGCTATCAGAGACAGGAAACCGCCACTGTCCGTCTTCAGCAACCCTTGCCCCCAGAAGTTCTCCACTCCTGTCGTAAACCACTGTAGAGAGGGGGTCGTCAAACAGTGGATCCGGAAGGATGATCCAGAAAATCACCGCCACGAACAGCAAACTAACCAGGGCGGGCAAATATCTCATTCCATGCTTTCCACTTTAACCCATCGTCCCGGTACCAGCACCTGAACATCATTCCTGTACATCTCTTCAACTTTTACTGAAGGAAGATAAAATTTTCCCCTGTAGGATGCATTCAGTCGCACGGTGTATTTTACGGATTTATTCCGGCCCAGGCTGAAATAGGTCATCACCCGGTCATCCCGATAGTCCTGAAAATTGAAAGGAGTAGATTCCCCCAGGGTATTGAACATCCTTTCATTATGTATCTCCCAACCTGATGGATAGATGGTTGTCAATGCCAGGTTATTAAAATAGCCCAGGGTACCCGGATTCGTTATGGTATAAACTGCTTTGAAATCAACCCCTTGTGGAATAGCAGATACATCAATACGGTCTCCCTGTATGTCTGTGTAATCCACCCGCACAGAGAGATTCTGATAAATGGGCTCTTCCTTCCCCGGTGGAGGTGTTCCTGTATTGATGATCCTTACGTAGATGAGCCCCTCTGTTCGATTCAACACCCTGATATGCCCTTCCGTGGATTGGCCCGGGTCCATTCCAATTCGGGCTATGGGCAATCCCGTCTCGGCCGATTTCGTCTGATCACTATTCAATGCATATTCAAACTTCAGGTTCTCCTTCTTTGTATTACCCCCGGTAAATTTAGCCACACCGATCAGACCAAAAGCAGTTGTCTGGGTGCTCATCCACTTGTCACCAGACATCCGGGCGGCCACTTTTTCCATTACCGGCACAGCCTCATCACGCATATCCAACAGTACCATGGCCTCCAGGATCATGGCCATATCACGGATCTCCGATCCATATGAGTACTTCGAATCGTTATAGGGATCAACCCGGGCGGAGGCATTGCTGACCAGCTTCCTGGCTGTTTCCTTCTGACCCGCAAGTGAATAGGCAGCAGCAAGCCGCCATTTTGACTCATGGGTGAGATCGGTTCTTTCCCGCATCCGGTTCATGGCTCCCAGTTCAGGGTCTCCTGCCAGTGCAAGGGTAAATAACCTGTATGCCTGAAGCAGCTGTTCCTGCTTTTGTACATGTTTCGTCGTGCGCCCTGAAGAGGACCATTTGCGGGCTGCTTTTCGCTGGTATTTCTTCCACCCATTCATCAGCGACGGGGACACATCATACCCTATGTTCCCGGCTTCAATCATAAAATGTCCTGCATAAGAGGTGCCCCAGGAGGATGGGCTGCTCCCTCCGGGCCAGTATGAAAAGGATCCATCCGACAACTGAAAGGAGCTTAATCTTCTGATTCCCGCCCTCACATTGGCTTCTGTCCTGGCCCTGATCTTTTCATCCACATCCACCACATCGGCAAGGTACAGTTGTGGAAATGCTGAAGAAGTAGTCTGTTCAATACAGCCATGCGGATAACTGATCAGGTATTTCAATCTTCTTCCAAAATCGATGGGTGGAATACTGGAAACTTCCAGTTCAAGTTCATTGGTACCAGGCATACCTATATATTTTAAGCGCTCCTCCAGGGTTTTTCCCTGATCAATCACTGCCGTTTTATATTGTGTTACAGGTGGATTGGATGAACGAACATTCAGTTCAATTTCATGACTGGCGGTTTCCCTGCCAGAGGATACAATCACTTTTACCTTTGCAAGCCCGGTCCTTGCAAGAGTTTTTAAGTTGAATTCAACAATCCTGTCGCCGGAACCATCAAATGAGACCTGTTTTGATTTCTCATCCGCAATGATCAGATCACTTGTTTCCAGCCGAACGTCCACATCCCTGATCTTATCCTCCATAACGAAGATGTTTACCGGCAGGGAAACTTCTTCATCCGGACCCAGGACCCTGGGTAGTGTGGCCAGAACCATCAAAGGTTGTTTAACAGGGGTGGTTTTTTCTGCTTTCCCGTAAGATCCATCATGTCCGGCCACCACCATTGTTCTTACCGAACCGATATAATTAGGTATTTTGACGGTATGTGTCCGGTTTTTTCCTGTAAGGGTGAATGGGCCCAGGAACCTCACCATGGGAGGGAATCTGTTTGCTTCCCTGGAACCCTGACCTGACTCATCATCACCCCCTCCAATGTTATAAACTCCATCAATCCGGCCTCCATAAGCTCCAAGTACATATTCAAACATATCCCAGGTTTTGACCCCCAGTGCTTCCCTGGCAAAAAATGATAACCAAGGATCCGGGGTTTTAAACCTGGTCAGGTCAAGCAGACCATCATCAACAATGGCCAGGGTATAGGTCATCTCTTTTCGTGAAGCCTCGGAAACCGTGATATTAACAATGCTGTTAGGACTCAGCTCATCAGGCATTTCAATCCGTGGATTCAACCTGGTATCCGGATCCTCAACCAGGATGGGAATAACTCCGAATAACCGGATTGGCAGGTCGTTTTCAGTGCTGGTATGAGGTTGTATCAGGGTGGCATACATATAGATATTTGGGGTCATCTCCGGAGTAATTGTGAACCGGTACCGGGTTTCCGATCCCCCTGCCATCAACCACTCCTGTTTTAATACTTCGGAGCTATTTTCAATGCTGATCAGCAACCGCCCTTTAAGTGAAGAAGGAATGGTTACAATAGCCTCTTCACCAACATTGTATGATGATTTATCCGCACTGAAAGTTAAGATGGAGGCTGCATCCGGATCACCTTTCTTAGCGCGTCCGGCCCATCCCGGCCAATCCACATATACGATTTTTCCTGTTGCATGTCCTTGTGAACCATTCCTCACCTGGATCAGGTAACGTCCCCAGTCAGGATAATCAATCCTGAAGCTGAATGATCCCTTACCATTCTTAGTGGAAATGGTAGTAGAATGGACCGGAGTATGATAATTCCTGCCGATATAAGAAGAAAGATCTTCTGAGGAAGACTCCCACCACCATTTCCATTCCAGCTTAAATACCTTCACCTGCAATCCCACCCTGGTCACAGGATTCCCTGATGCATCCAGGGTAATCACCTGTACCCGATGAAGGGTATCTGTAAGCAACATCCCCCTCTTATCGCCGGGAGGAGTTTTAATCCCCACATAGGTCCGGTACGGCGAACACACAATCTGCTTCTGATCAATACTGAAATCTCCTGATTTTTCAAAGATCCTCGAGGTAAACAGGGCGGTAAGCATTCCGGGTGCCTCTCCATTAATTTCCAGGGCCCTGGAAAAGCTGGCCGAACCTGTTTCATCCAGTTCACCCGAAAAGAACTGAACAGGGTGTGAAATAAGTTCCCTCGAGGGATCATCAAAAGTAAATCCGTCAAAATTGCGAAAAGTTGTCCTGGTGGGTTTTAATAACACCTCTACCTCAGCCCGCAAATTTCTGGCAGTTGCCCCCGTAAGCCATTTGCTGATGATCCTGCCGCTGATCTGACCCTGCCCCGGAAACAGGGTATCTTTCCTGAAATTAAGGTCAATCTTTAACCGGTTTGGTTTAATGGTTTCTATTCTGAGCGGTCTGGTGAATTCAGTCCCCCCCACACTTGCGCTAACCAAATAACGCCCTGTTTGTGCATCTGTTTCAGAAGATGTGTGGAAGCTATAAAACCCGGATCCGTTCCCGGCCGTAACTTTCCTTGCAACAGATTTGCCACGTGGGTCTTTAAGCTCAAAAACAACAGGGTGACCTGCAGGAAGTGGGTTTGCGGCATCGTCAAGAATAAAACTGATAAATAATGAATCGCCCGGACGCCAGACCCCGCGTTCCCCATAGAGATATCCTTTGAGTCCTTTTTTCACGATGGTCCCCGACACATCAAACATGCTGTATGATAATGCTGATCCATCATTCAGCTTCAGGTATCCTTTCTGGCTCCCCATTTCTGTAACTACCAGAAACGGTTGTCCTTTCAGTTTAAAGGAAACGGTTCCATTCTGATCCGTTGATCCTTCCTGCATCATCTGAAGCTGAAAATTAAATACTTTCACACGGGAATTCTGCTGAGGCTCTGCCCTCAGCAGGTCGGTCACCGTAACAAGCAAAGTTCCATTGGTCCCTCTTTTGGCAATGATCCCCAGATTGCTTGCCAGGATATTTCTGCTTACGCTGCGCCTGTTGCCATAATAAGCAGATTTGCATGGATCTTCACGGTCTTCCCATTCATACCCGTCGTAATTGTAATAATCATATGAATTGTAATAACTTTCATAACTATCCCAGTAAGATAATTCAGCCTCATCCATCTGATCGATCTCCTCCTCTACCCCCTTTAAATTCTGATCGGAGTGCTCCTCTCCTTCGCAGGGAAAGAGTGAGTGTTGGCGTCGGAATCCAAGCTCAATCCGGTACATGGCTCCCGGCTCGGTTTTAACCAGGTCGGTAAGATTAAGGGAGAAGGTATTCCATTCTCCATAATTAATGGATTGGCCCGATAGCAGATCTACCTGTTTTTTCAGGACAAGCCTGCCCGCTCTTTTAATTTGCCGGTTACCGGAAAGCTGGTTCACCTGAAGAAATTGGGCTATGTTGTTTTCATAGATCTGTATAACCTTCACATCCACCGCTTTCAGGTTAACAGCCCTGAATGGCAACAGAACTTCCTCAGATTGGGGAATAATAACCCCATTCCCAAGAAGCTTGACCGCCGGATGTATCTCTTCAAACAGAACTGAAATACTTTCTCCCTCTGTCAACCGTTTGTTTGCCACATTCCTGATCCCGGGTTCAATAAATATTCTTACCGTTCCATTCTGACGCACAACAGGATATGCCAGAATATTATTTCCTTCCACTGAAAACCTGAGATCTGTATCTGTTTCAAGTCTTATGAGCCCGTCAAGGAATTGCTGCTTGCGTATGGGATCAGAGAAACTAACCACAATATGTTGTTCGGGATACTGTATCACCTTATGTGAAATGACCCTGAAGCTTCCCAGGGAAGGAATAATAAATGTCTCAACTCCTTTTTGATCAGCTTCGATCATGGAACCATCATAATGGATCAACACTTCTGAATCATTATCTTCCCTTTGTACGCTGTCCACGATAAACTGATGGCGTTTCCCGTCGGGAGCATGGTCCCATGCGATGGGGCGCCTTGCATCATTCTGCACTGCATACAGCAGGCCTTCTACCGCATCAGGATCTGCCACATCAGCCGTTAGAATCGATCCGGTAATATAATTTTGCTCTGGATGATAATCATTATAAGGCCTGAATTCTTCTATGGAGATCTCCAGGTGCTGGGCAATGGTATGGAATTCGAATTCAAATGTACTTTTACCGGTTGATTGCGGAAACAGCTTTCCCAGTTTTACTTTGGCGCGGAATGTGGTGCCCTGTGGAAGTCGTCCTTCCGGCCGGAATTCAACTGTTCGCTGATCCACGAAATAAAGATCCCCCTTCAGCTCCGGAGAAAAGGCCATGACCTGTTCCTTAACCAGGGTATTGGGCATCACAGAATCTGTAAAATCCTCAGCTAAACGCAACCGGATATTGGATTCGGCTGATATCAGTCCACTGGTAAATGCAGCAACCAGGGGATGGAATGCGGGTGTCTCACTTTTTTCTGATGCGGCTGACCGGTCACACTGATGATTGATAATCATCATTGCCAGCATCAAAGCAACTGATAAAAACCTGGAATTCATGGGTATATGATTTAAATTATGAATGATAAAAAAAATTATTGCTTCGATAATTGTCGGAGTAATTTTTCCAGAGCCTGATGGAGCCCTGTTTGTATGGTTTGATAATCAACTATTTCCCGGTGTTGATACTGGATAACAAGGAATACCTGTTGATCCATCGTCATGAGACCGGAATAGAAAACAGGCTTATTCAGCCGATAGGCCTCCCTGATCCTGCGTTTAAGAAGGTTCCGGTCCACCGCTCTTTTAAAGAGTCTTTTAGGAACCGATATGGTTACCGAAGCAGGATATTGCCCCTGTTCTGCATGACAATATAAGATTCTTAGCGGGTATGCTTTAATAACTTTTCCTTCCTGAAACAGGGTAGATATGGTTTTCCTGCTGGAAAGTCTTTCTCCTTTTTTGAGTGCAAAGTCGGGCATAAAAAAAGGGGGATTTCTCCCCCTTAAGTTAGCAATTAATTGATTCGCTCACCTTACGGCTTTCCGTCATTCTTGTTATAATCCCTGATATAGTTTTCAAGCGCCATGGTCATGGAAGGAGCCTTGGGCTGAGGAGCCTGGATATCCAGACGCAAACCGGCTTCTTCCGCTGCCTTAGCAGTTTTTTCTCCGAAAGAGGCGATTTTAGTATTATTTTGCTTGAAATCGGGAAAATTCTGAAAGAGTGATTTGATCCCGGAGGGGCTATAGAATACAAGAATATCGTAATTTACATCCGCCAGATCGGAAAGATCACTGCATTCGGTCCGGTACAACACTGCCTTGGAAAAATCGAAATTATTTTTCTTTAACAGAACAGGGATCTCCTCCCTGTGTGCAGCCGAAAGAGGCAACAAAAAATTTTCATTCTTGTGCTTGCCCATGATCTCAATCAGGTCGCTGATCTGACCGTTGCCATAAAAGATCTTCCTTTTGCGGTACACAATATACTTTTGCAGATAATAGGCAGTGGCTTCGGATACACAGAAATACTTCATTGTATCCGGAATACTGGTCCGGGTCTCTTCCGCCATCCTGAAATAATGATCAATGGCTGTCTTGCTCGTAAATAATACAGCTGTGTGAGTACCAATATCAACCTTTTCCTGCCTGAAATCCCTAGCGCTTACCCCTTCAATATGAATAAATGGCCTAAAATCAACTTTTAGATTGTGCTTGCTTGCTAATTCAAAATAGGGGGATTTGCTATTCTCAGGCTGGGGCTGAGAAACAAGAATTTTCCTTATTCTACCCATATTTACTCCTTTTTTATCTCTTCTTAAAGGATACCCTCTAACCACTTGTACAATAATGCAAGAGGTACTATTTCAAGGGCACAAAGATACAAAAACATATAGAATATTAAAACATCTTTCTTTAAAGAAAAAACTACTATCCTGATCAGCCTCATCACTACAATCAATGCCACAGTCATCAAGGCCATCCAGTGGAATATTTCCTGAACCCGCCCGGTTGTATATACCATAAAAAGCAATAAGGGAAGTATAGCAATACCCAGTAACTTATTAAATATAAATATATTATAAAGATACTCCCTGAAAACCCGATTACTGTTGAATAAAAATCCTGAAAGGTTTGAAAGCACTATCCTTGCAAGAAAAGCACCCAACAGCAGGGCAATGTTGAACAGGTACAGCCGGCCTCCCTGTAGTCCGTAAGGACTCAGGTGCAGCCTGTTTTCCATGAGATACAACAGGAAAGCAACACTCAGAAAATAGAACGAGTAAAGAATATTATCAAGTTGCTTCTGCAACATGCTGTTATCTTTGAACATCCTGGTTGCAACCTGGAAATTGGTAGAAGCCTGGACCGTTTGCATCAGGATGTTTCCATAGTACAATCTGATCCATGCAAGAAAACCAAGGAGGACAAACAGATAAAAAAACAACCATACGGGAATAATAACCTGGACTTTCTGCAGCATTTCCAATCCCCCCTCCACCGGTATCACGTCACCCGCCACCTGGGAGATTTCAAACAGTGCTGCTGATTGAGTATCCACAACAGCCTCCATTGTATCCGTAGAAGGCACCATGGTTGGATCCTGGCCTGACATTTGCAGTAAATTTGACCACAAAGATACACATCGGTCTTTCTTAAAAAAAGTTAATCTTAAGGGATATTTGAAATCTTTGTAGTTCCTTTATACCAGTAAGTTCATTGAATATCATCAAATATTTTAGGACGGATGAAAAAGAAAAAGCGCAATATATTTTTTGGGGGATTGATCATCATCCTGCTGAGTGTGGGATTTACCACCTTAAAGAACAAAGACCTTGAGCTTGTAAAAAACCTGGATATTTATTACACATTGTTCAGGGAATTGAACATGTTTTATGTGGATGAAACCGATCCTGAGGAGCTGGTAACCACAAGCATCAACGCCATGCTTTCTTCTCTAGATCCCTATACCACATATATTCCTGAATCGAACATGGACGATTTCAAGTTTCAAACCACCGGCGAGTATGGGGGCATTGGATCTCTTATTCGCAGATCAGGTGACCATGTGATCATTGCCGATCCATACGAGGGATTTCCTGCCTCAAAAGCAGGCCTGCGGGCTGGGGATGTTATATTAAAAGTGGATGGTAACTCCGCTGAAAAACAAGGTATTGAATCGATTAGTGATAAACTGAAGGGCAAACCGGGCACCAAACTTGTGCTAACCATCGAACGGTATGGTGACCAGGAACCTCGTGATTTTACCCTGGTGAGGGAAAAAATTTCCATTCGAAATGTGCCGTACTTTGGCATGATTGATCACTACACCGGATACATCCGGCTTTCCAGTTTTACCACCGGTGCCGGCAAAGAGGTTGAAACGGCCCTGAAAGAGTTGAAAATCAACCATGATATGAAATCCCTTGTGTTGGACCTGCGGTCCAATCCGGGAGGCTTATTAATAGAAGCTGTCAGGATTTGTAATCTCTTTGTAGACAGGAACGAATTGATTGTAAAGACAAAAGGAAAAGTAAAACAATGGGATTCAGAGTACGTTACCCAGAAAGAGCCCGTAGATAAAGAGATCCCTCTTGTAGTAATGATCAACCGGGGATCTGCTTCAGCTTCAGAAATTGTGGCCGGCGCTCTGCAGGACCTCGACCGGGCTGTGATCGTCGGACGCCGAACCTTTGGCAAGGGTTTGGTCCAGACATCCCGTCCGCTCAAATACAATGCACAGCTGAAAGTTACAACTGCAAAATACTATATACCCAGCGGACGATGCATTCAGGCGCTGGATTACTCAAACCGCAATGAAGATGGCAGCGTGGGAATAATTCCCGATTCCCTGATTTCAGAATACAAAACAAAAAATGGCAGATTGGTATATGATGGAGGTGGAATTCAACCCGATTTCGAGGTGATCCCTGAAATGTTATCAGAAATCACCCTTCAGCTTTTTACGCAAAACTTTCTTTTTGATTTTGCAACCCGTTACCGCTCCGCCCATGAGGAAATTGACGCACCTGAAACATTCAGTATTTCAAATGATGAATACGCTTCTTTTAAAGCTTTTGTTGAAAACCAGGATTTTGAATTTAAAACGGCCAGCGAGAAAGCTTTTTATGACCTGGTGAAAACCGCAAAAAAGGAAAAATATTTTAAACTTGCCGGTGACGAGTTCTCTTCGCTTGAACAGAAACTCTCTCACAACAACCTGAAGGACCTGGAAACTTTCCAGAATGAAATCCGCCAGATCCTCACCGAGGAAATTGTCAACCGGTACTATTTCCAGACCGGACGAATCCTTTCGCAGATTCAGGAAGATAAACAATTGGATAAGGCCAGGGAGATCCTCAACGAACCAGCCCTTGTTAAAGAGGTCTTTGTGGGTAACCAGGGAGCTCTTGCCAATGCCAAAGCAGGTTTCTGATCCTTAATGTGCTTCGAGCCAGTTGGCTCCTTCGCCCATATCTACAACTAAAGGCACCTGCAGCACAGAAGCATTTTCCATCTTCTCTTTCACGATCTGTTTTACCCGTTCAAGTTCATCGGGCCAAACATCAAAATTTAATTCGTCATGAACCTGAAGGATCATGCCCGTTTTTAGTTTTTCTTTTTCAAACGCTGATTGGATCTGTACCATGGCAATCTTGACAACATCAGCTGCCGATCCCTGGATGGGTGAATTGATGGCATTTCGTTCAGCATTTCCCCGAACAACCGAATTCCTGGAAAGGATATCGGGCAGATACCGGCGCCGTCCGTACATGGTTTCCACATACCCCTTTTCTCTGGCCTTTCTGATGCATTCATCCATAAAGGCCCTGACCCCAGGATAGGTTTCAAAATATCCATCGATCAATTGCTTTGCTTCTGTTCTTGAAATATGCATGCGCTGTGACAAACCAAACGCCGAAATTCCATAAATAATCCCGAAATTTGCCGTTTTGGCTTTGCTTCTCATCTCCCGGGACACCGAACCCGACTCCACCTTATAGATCTTGGCCGCTGTAGCGGTGTGAATGTCTTCATTATTCACAAAAGCCTCAATCAACTGCTTGTCACTGCTTAGGTGGGCCATAAGCCTCAGTTCTATCTGGGAGTAATCTGCTGAAAGAAATATATTATGCTCCTCGCCCGTAATAAATGCCCGTCTGATTTCTCTTCCACGTTCTTCCCTCACCGGAATATTCTGCAGGTTAGGATTGTTGGAAGATAACCTTCCTGTGGTTACCTGTGCCTGGTTAAAAGAGGTATGTATCTTCCCGGTCCTGGCTTTTACAAGCTTTGGCAGCGCTTCGACATAAGTGGAAAGAAGTTTTCTTAATGATCTGTATTCCAATACTTTAGGCACTATTGGGTGCTTTTCACGCAATTGAAACAGTATCTCTTCCCCTGTGGCGTATTGCTTTGTCTTGGTCTTCTTGGGATCTGATACGATTTTCATTCTCTCGAAAAGAACCTCCCCCAGTTGCTTCGGAGAACTGATGTTGAATTCCACTCCAGCCAGCTTATGAATCTCATCCACGGTAACCACAATCTGTTCTCTCAGATCCCCTGCGAATATCCTTAATGCTTCCACATCAAGTTTTACTCCCTGATGCTCCATCTTCATCAAAACAGGAACAAGCGGCATTTCGATTTTCTCCGACAGACTATTCAAACCCTGTTCCGCCAATTGTTTTCTTAAAATTTCAGACAGTTGAAGGGTAACATCCGCATCTTCACCGGCATATTCTTTGGCCTTCTCCGGATCCACTGATCTGAATGAAGCCTGCCTGGCACCCTTCTTACCGATTAGTTCTTCAATTTTTACCATGGAATAATCCAGGTATTGTTCTGCCAGTATATTCAGGTTATGTTTTTGATTCGGATTAAGTATATAATGTGCAACCATCGTATCAAATAACACACCCTTAACATCTATTTCATAATTCTTTAAGATGTGAAGATCAAATTTCAGGTTCTGACCAATCTTTCC
This sequence comes from Bacteroidales bacterium, assembly GCA_023138875.1. Taxonomy (GTDB): domain Bacteria; phylum Bacteroidota; class Bacteroidia; order Bacteroidales. The sequence goes on along the minus strand of JAGLOO010000043.1, from coordinate 85,571 downwards.
GATTCGGGGATCCTGGAAAGGTGCCGCAAGCTCATTGATCCATGAACGCACCTCCCGGGTATCATTCCTGAAGGCTACATAGGTTGCTTTATGGGCTTTCCAGCTAAATGCAATCCCCACCAGTTCCGCTTCTATTGGATCGAGGCCGGTGGTTTCGGTATCAAAACAGAACTCGTCCATACCGGAAAGTTTTCGAGCAAGATCTTTTACCCCTTCCAGGTCATTGATCAGTTCATACTGGTGATCCACTGTTTCAATGGTCCTGAATGTATGCCCTTCGGCTGCATCGTCTTCTGTCTCCGTTGATCCAAATAATGTACCCTGATCTGATGGAGCCGGTGCAGGGGTGTGTACAGATTGATCTCCCAGGATTCTGTTTGTTAAATTCTTGAATTCCAGCTCTTTAAACAATTCTTTCAACGCAGCACGATTCATTTCTTTCCTTTCCAGGTCTCCGGGTGCCTGTTGAACAGGCACTTCCAGTGAAATGGTAGCCAGTGCTTTCGAGAGGATCACCTGTTCCCTGGAATTTTCCAGGTTTTCCTTTTGTTTTCCTTTTAACTGGTCAATGTTCTCATATACCCCTTCCACTGTATGAAACTGTCCTATGAGTTTTTTAGCGGTTTTTTCACCAATCCCCCGTGCACCAGGAATGTTGTCTGACGCATCACCCCACAATGCAAGAATATCGATCACCTGCCTGGGGTGTTCCACGAGGAACTTTTCTTTAATCTCAGCCGGACCCAGAATTTCCGGAGATGCGCCTCCCCTTCCGGGCTTGTACATGAAAACACGCTCTGTAACCAGCTGGGCAAAATCCTTATCAGGTGTCATCATATATACTGTATACCCCTCTTTTTCAGCTTTTTTAGCAAGAGTTCCAATCACATCATCGGCCTCAAATCCCACCTCTTCTATAATCGGAATGTTAAATCCTTCAATGAGCTTTTTTATGTAGGGAACAGCGGTTTTAATATCCTCCGGAGTGGCTTCCCTGTGGGCTTTGTACCCGGGGAACATTTTATGCCTGAAGGTGGGGCCCGGTGGATCAAACACAACTGCTATATGGGTAGGATCTTCTTTCCTGAGTATCTCTTCAAGCGCCAGGGTAAAACCAAATACAGTGGAAGTGGGTAATCCCTTTGAATTGGTCATCGGATTTGAGATGAATGCATAGTATGCCCTGAATATCAGGGCATAAGCATCCAGGAGAAAGAGCTTTTTTTCCTGTTTCATGTGCTAATAATTCATTACTAATTATTGTCGTCAGCGTACCACTCACCAAATGAGGTGGCGGTTTCATACAATTTTACGGAGTGAAGATCAATATCCGAAGAAAGCAATGATTGAATCTTCTCAACAATATAGAGCACCAGGTTTTCACAGGTAGGTTGAAAATCAAAAACATGTACTTTTTCATACATCTCACAGAGCGTTGACAGTGTTTCTCCTTCTGCTTTCCGGTAGACGACCAGGGAGTGATCCAGAAAATCCACTACCGGTCCTTTGATCATATGTTTGAGGTCCTTGAAATCAAGCACCATTCCGAATTTTGGATGATTGCTGTCAGAGATGGGCTCCCCCACAATCGTAACATATAGCTTATATGAATGACCATGTATATTCCTGCAAGCCCCATCATAGTTCCACAATGCGTGAGCCATTTCAAAATCGAATTCCTTTGTTACCCTAATCCTGGCCATTCCTCTGTTTATAATACTTAGTCACAGGCACATTCACTGATACAGCGTACCAGCTTACTCAGATTTTGTCGCTTTAAATAATACAGTGTGTTCTTTCCCTTCCTTACAGATGCAAGGATTCCTTTGTCTTTTAATATACCCAGGTGGTGGGAAGCCGTCGATTGTTCGATATTGAGCAATCTGTGTATTTCAGTTACACTCAGCTGATTCCCCTCTCCAAGGTATCCAAGTATGGCCAGCCTCATTGGATGTGAAATTGCCTTCATCATGTTGGCAGCCTTTTCAACCTCTTCTGACTTCAAATCGGAGAATTTCATTTTATCAAGGCTTTAACTTATCTGATACATATTGATCAAATGCAAATATATTAATATTTAAGGTATTTAATATGTTCCCCTTTCCGGTAAAGGAAATAGTACCTATATCAGTTTTCTTTTTCTACCTTTGAAAATCCCAATCCTGAGCAGATGATCAAATTGGAGGACATCAGAAAGCCGGTCCGGCTGGAAATGAAAGAATTTGATAAGCAATTTAAAGAAACTATTTCCAGCAATGTTCCTTTGCTTAATCTCGTTACCGGATATGTATTGCGCAGAAAAGGAAAGCAGATGCGTCCATTGTTTGTTTTTCTTACTTCTAAGATGACTGGAGGGATCACAGAATCAACCTATACAGCAGCCTCCCTCATTGAGTTGATGCATACGGCCACGCTGGTTCATGACGATGTGGTGGATGAATCCAATGAACGCAGGGGTGTGTTTTCCATCAATGCCATCTGGAGATCAAAAGTTGCAGTACTTCTTGGAGATTACCTGCTCGCAAAGGGGCTGCTTCTGGCTGTTGAGAAAAAGGATTACGATTTGCTCGAAATTGTTTCAAATGCTTCAAAAGAGATGAGCGAGGGAGAGCTTTTACAAATCCAGAAATCAAGAAGCCTGAACATTGATATAGATACCTACTATGATGTCATCAGAAAAAAAACCGCAACACTCATAGCATCCTGCACGGCCTGTGGTGCTAAGGCTGCTGGTGCCGAACAGAAAGTAGTGGACCAGATCTATGACCTTGGTATCAATATCGGTATGGCTTTTCAAATAAAGGATGATCTATTTGATTATCAGTCACATGGAATAATTGGTAAACCAACGGGAAATGATATTAAGGAAAAAAAATTCACCCTCCCTCTGATCTATTCATTGAACCAGGCCGAGTCTGGACGGCGAAAATTAATGATCCGGAAGATCAGAAATGGCAACCGAAGTCACAAGGTTGTAACCGAAGTTGTACAATTTGTCAAGGAAATGGGAGGTATAGAATTCGCACGTGAAAAAATGCAGGAATTCAAAACCAGTGCCATTGATGCCTTACAAACATTCCCCGATTCACCAGCCAGGGAATCCCTCACAAACCTTGTTGAGTTCACAGTCTCCCGTAACAAATAGATCAGCTCTTTTCCTCCTGAAGGTAGTCCATGATGAGCCTGGCCCTGGAAGAACCCACTTCCCCGGCAATCTCTTCCAGTGTTGCAGACCTGATTCCTTCCAGAGATTTGAATTTTGTAAACACTTTTTCAATGGATTTCAATCCAATTCCGGGAACTTCACCAAGTATGGATTGTGTCATGGCTCCTGACCGTTTCTGTCTATGAAAGCTAATTCCAAACCTATGCGCCTCATTTCTAAGGTTTTGTATAAGTTTAAGTGATTCTGAATTCTTGTCTATATAGAGAGGAACGGAATCGTCCGGGAAGTAAATTTCTTCCAGCTTCTTCGCGATACCAATGATGGCGATCTTGCCCCTCAAACCCAGTTTATCAAGACTTTTCAGAGCTGCACTCAACTGTCCTTTTCCACCATCAATGATAATTAACTGGGGCATCGGGCTGTTATCTTCCAGGAGCCTGCTGTACCTCCTGAATACCACTTCTTCCATGGAAGCAAAATCATCAATCCCCGAAACGCCTTTAATATTATAATGCCGGTATTCCCTTTTCGCTGGCTTGCCCTGCCTGAAAACCACGCAGGCAGCTACCGGATCACTTCCCTGCATGTTGCTGTTATCAAAACACTCTATATGGAGGGGCAATTTCTGGAGCCTGAGGTCTCTCTTTAACGTATTCAATATTCTCTCTATGGCTTTTAGAGGCTTCTGGGAAGTCGCCCTTTTCATCTTTTCCAATTGGTAACTTCTGGCATTTCTTAATGAAAGATCCAGCAATTTTCTCTTATCACCTCGTTTTGGTACCGTTATTCGATTATTGGGAAAGAAATCCTGAAGGTCAGCAGGAAGGATGATCTCCCTGGAACCACTTTCGATCCTGTTGCGTAAATCTGTAATAACGAAAGCTAGCAGATCCTCATCTGTTTCGTCCAGCTTCTTTTTGATCTCAACCGTATGCGCCTGAATCACCGCCCCCTTCACAACTTTTAGAAAATTCACAAAAGCCTCCTTTTCGTCGCTTACTATACTGAAAACATCCACATCATGAATAGCTGGGTTCACAATGGTTGATTTGCTTTGATACCGGGAGAGTATCTCTATTTTAGTTTTGACCTGATTGGCTTCCTCAAATTTAAAAGAAGCAGCATGGTTTTTCATCTCCTTTTTCAGGAAAACAATAACTTCGTTCAGATTCCCTTTGATAATTTCCCTGATCTGTTTGATGCTCTCATCATAGTCGGCTGCTGTTTGCAATTGTTCACAGGGGCCTTTGCAGTTTTCAATGTGATATTCCAGGCAAACCTCGAATTTTCCCTGAATAATATTCTCATTACTCAGCGAGAGCTTACATGTTCTCAATTTATACAGCTGTCTGATGAGTGTCAATAGAATTTTTACTGCATATGCAGAAGTATATGGTCCATAGTATTGGGAACCGTCATCGATCACGGTCCGGGTTGAAAACACCCGGGGAAAAGGTTCATTTTTTATACATATCCAGGGGAAGGTCTTATCGTCCTTGAGCATGATGTTGTAACGGGGCTGATACTTCTTGATCAGGTTATTCTCCAGCAGGAGTGCATCAGGCTCACTGTTGACCACAACATACCTGATATCCGAAATACGGCTAACAAGTACTTTAATTTTAAAGGACTCAAACCTCCTTTTGTTAAAATAGGATGAAACCCGCTTTTTAATGTTCTTGGCTTTCCCTATGTAAATAATTTCACCATTCTTATCATAAAACTGGTAGACCCCGGGCTGACCCGGCAGTGTTTTGATCAATTCCCGTAATTGCAGTTGATCGATCATGACGGCGGTAGAAACAGAGGAGAAAATGAAAATGCATCCACATCGAATAGTCCCCTGTCCCCGATTTTCAGGGAAGGAATAACAAGCAGTGCCATAAAGGACAACGTCATAAATGGAGCATGAAGGTCAGAGCCCAACTCTTTTGTAATCCTGGTAAGGTCCTGGTAACATGCTCCCACCTCTTCCGCCGGTTCTGTAGTCATTAATCCTGCTATAGGAAGCGGTAATCCATGCAACTCATTTCCATCGTGAACAACAATACCACCCCTATGATCAAAAATCCAATTGATGCTATCAACCATCGCCCTGTCTGAAGTCCCCACACATATCACATGATGACTATCATGGGCGATGCTAGAACCAATGGCTCCCTGTTTTATACCAAATCCTTTGATGAATCCAATAGCCGGTTTTAATTCCGGATCATACCTATTAACAACAGCTATTTTAAGAAGGTCTGTTTCTGCATTACTTATTACTTCCATGATTGCATCAGGAAGTTGAACAATCTTTTTTCTGGTCACCAATGCTCCATCAATGGCTTCCATGACCATCATTCTGTCAGAAGTTTTTTCTACCGTCAGATCAGATAGCGATACTTTTCTCCACGTAAAAGAATTTATAGTTTTGGTTTGAATCGAAGGTATTCCAACAATTCCATTCTCATAAACCGGAATACCATTAATATAAGTTGTCAGCACATTAAAATCTTCCAGGTTGTCGACAATGATAAAATCAGCCCTGTCCCGGGGTCTCAGGAGACCAATATTCAGACCATAGTGCTGTAAGGCGTTCAAAGAAGCCGCTCTAAGAACATTAAACAGATCATATCCTAATGAAACCGCACGCCTAACAAGCTCATTAATATGCCCTTTTACTAATTCGTCGGGGTGACTGTCGTCCGTACAGAACATCAGGCTTCCAGGAGAAGAATTCATCAATGAGATCAATTTTTCAAAATTTTTCGCCCCACTGCCTTCCCTAATGAGAATTTTCATTCCCAATCCAATTTTCTCTATGGCCTCTGTTTTTGATTCGCATTCATGATCTGTTGAGATCCCAGCTCCAACATATTTTTTCAATCCATCTCCACTTAGACCAGGAGCATGGCCATCCACATTCATATTCATATTCCTGGCCACTTTCAGCTTTTTTAATACAACAGGATCATCATTGATGACGCCATGGTAATTCATCATTTCGGCCAGAAATCCCACCCCATCCATTTTCAGTAAATATTCTATATCGTGCTCAGTAATTTCAGCGCCGGAAGATTCGAACGGAGTTGCCGGTACACAACTGGGAGCGCCAAATAAAAATTTGAAAGGAGTCTTTTTTCCATTCTCAACCATAAAACGCACTCCCTCCACTCCAAGTACATTTCCAATTTCGTGAGGATCCGACACAGCAGCTATGGTCCCATGTTTTACCGCCGTCCTTGAAAACTCAACCGGGGTAACCATAGAGCTCTCTATATGTACATGCGCATCCACGAATCCTGGAAGAATATAATTGTTTCCGGCGCTGCTGCATTCCTCCACCGAGGAGATCACTCCATTTTCGAAAATGATTTTTCCCCTGAAAATTTTTCTGTTGATGATGTCGACAATGTTTCCATCGACCGATCCATGTAACATGGTTAAACCAATTATTGTTCCACGTGGAACTATCTACCCATATAAATTAATAATACGCTTATATCGCTCGGAGAAACTCCGGAAATTCTTGAGGCCTGACCAATGGTCCGCGGTCTGATCTTTGATAGCTTTTGCCTGGCTTCAGTTGAAATACTCTTCAACTTGTCATAATTAAAATTCTGATCCAGCCCTATTTTCTCAAGTCTCTTTATTTTATCTGCCATTAATCTTTCACGTTTAATGTAACCTTCATACTTTATAGCAATCTCGGCCGATTCCAAAATCTCTTCGCCCCTGTTTCCACAATCCTCATATATCTTCCTCAGTTCAGGAATCTCCTTTATTAGATCCGACATTTTTACCTGCGGTCTTTTCGCAACCTCAACCAATTTCATTTTTTGTTTTAACGGCGGGGTCCCTACCGACTCAAGGAAGGTGTTAATCTTTTCAGGTGAAATGCTATACTGATTTAGAAAATCCACATACTTTCTGGCTAACGCTCTTTTCTCTTTTAATAATTCGAGCCTTTCCTCACCAGCCAGCCCTATGGTTGCACCAAGCTCAGTGAGTCTTTCATCCGCATTGTCCTGTCTCAGTAAAATCCTGTATTCCGCCCTGGAAGTAAACATCCTGTATGGTTCATCCACGCCCTTCGTTACCAGATCATCAATCAAGACTCCAATATATGCCTGGTCGCGTCCCAGAACAAACTCCTGGTTTCCCCTGGTTTTAAGACTGGCATTAATGCCCGCCATTAATCCCTGCGCTCCTGCTTCTTCATAACCCGTAGTACCGTTGATCTGACCTGCAAAATAGAGGTTGGACAGGAGCTTGGTTTCAAGGGTATGTAAAAGCTGCGTAGGTGGATAATAGTCGTATTCAATGGCATAACCGGGCCTGAAAATTTTTACATCTTCAAATCCTTCTATCTTCAATAGAGCATTGTACTGCACCTCCCATGGTAACGAAGATGCAAACCCGTTAATATAGTATTCTATGGTTGAAAGTCCCTCCGGTTCAAGGAACAACTGATGCTGCTCCTTGTCTGAAAAAGTAACGATCTTGTCCTCAATACTCGGGCAGTATCTTGGTCCTATACTCTGAATTGTCCCATTAAACATCGGACTTTTCTCAAATCCCTTTTCCAGTTCAGAATGTACCGATAGATTCGTATAAGCAATATAACAACTCCTGTGCCTGGAATAATCCAGCTTATAATCAAGGAAACTGAATTTTCTTTGCTCCTGTTCACCTGGTTGCTCCTGTAGTTTTTTAAAGTCAATACTCCTTCCATCTATTCTGGCAGGGGTGCCTGTCTTCATTCTACCAACCTCGAATCCGTGCTCCTTCAACTGTTCACTTAATCCATAAGCAGGAGGCTCGCCCATTCTGCCACCTTTCATCTTCACATTTCCCACGTGCATCAAACCATTAATAAATGTGCCAGCAGTAAGTATTACTTTACGGGACCTGAATCTGATGCCCATCAGGGTTTCTACACCTTTTACTGCTCCATTCTCTATAATGAGTTCAGTGACTTTATCTTGCCAGAATTCAAGGCTTTTAATACTTTCCAGTACACTTCTCCACTCCAGTGTAAAGCGAGAACGATCACATTGCGCCCTGGGGCTCCACATGGCCGGACCTTTGCTTCTGTTCAGGAGTCTGTATTGTATCATCGACCTGTCGGTAACAATACCAGAATACCCCCCAATAGCGTCTATCTCTCTAATTATCTGTCCTTTAGCAATACCTCCCATGGCCGGATTGCATGACATTTGCGCAAATTTTGTCATGTCCATGGTAATCAACAGGGTTCTGCTTCTCATATTTGCCGAAGCAGCAGCAGCCTCGCACCCGGCATGGCCGCCCCCAACAACTATAACATCATATTCAGAAATCATTTCAAGCTTTTTTCAACCACAAATGTAATGCTTCATTTTCCTTTTTACGCATGATTTCCACTTCTTCAGCTGTGCCATCCGTGAAGCCCATAAGATGAAATACACCATGTATCATCACTCTTCTAAGCTCTTCTTCAGAATTCACGCCATATAAATCTGCATTCATCTTCACCTGATCAATACTTATAAATATATCACCAGAAGTGATTACTCCTTCCGAATAATCAAATGTTATAACATCAGTAAAGTAATTGTGGTTTAAATATTCCTGGTTCATGAGCCGAAGTTGCTCATTTGAAGTAAATACGAAAGCCAACTCTTCCGGGTGCTTTTTATAAGCTTCAATGCATGCCCGAATCCACTGTTTATGTCTGCTCTTAAACGTTAAATCAAATTGGATATTCTCGCTATGAAAGCTTATTGCCACTATAAATTGAACTTAAGCACCACGATCCTCCCCTTATCAAGGTAGAGAATCTCATCGGATAACCTCTCCATCAGGAAAATACCCCTTCCGTTAATCTTTTCAAGGTTTTCCGGTGCCGTAGGATCAGGGATATTCATATGATCAAAACCTGTACCCTGATCTTCAATATGAATCTTCAGTACCTTCTCCATGGACTGCATCTCAATCTTCACGTTTTTATTCGGGTCCGAATTGTTGCCATGAATGATGGCATTGTTTGTAGCTTCCATGGTGGCAACCAATATATTGCCATAAACCTCATCACTCAGGTCCATCTCCAGAGATAGCTCATCTATGGCCTTCTCTACCAATCGCAAACTCCCAACCTCAGAGGGAATGTTCAGGTCTTTTTTCATAATAATTCTAATGGACTATTCTTATACGGTCATCCGCCTGAAAAGTTCCAAAAAAACATCTATTTACTTAACCACTCCTCCGGATTTAGAATGCTCCTCTCCTGCCATACCTCAAAATGTACCATCGATATATTATATCCCTCATCGGTAAATGCCTCCCCCAGAACCTCCTTTGTCAGAACCATATCGCCTGTTTTAACCCGAACATTCACCAGGTTCTGGTAAACTGAAAGGAATTCGCCATGCCTTATAAGTACCGTATAGTTCGCTCCCAGGATAGCAAACACCTTGGTAACATCACCCTCAAATACAGCCCTTACCTTTGTTCCCGGAGCGCTGTTTATATCAATTCCGTTATTATTTACACTTGACCCCCTTAATCCGGGAAATTCATTGTTCCCGAAACCCGTGGTAATGATTCCCCGGTCTACAGGCCAGGGCAGTTTTCCCTTATTTTTTCTAAAATCATTTCCAACCATCTCCTGTTCAGGAGTAAGTGCAGCATAAATGTTCCTTGAATTCAGCTTCCTGGCTTCCTCCTCAATGATTTCCCTGATCCTTGCTTCAAGTTCTCTGGCAATTCTTTCTTTTTCTTCAATTTCTTTTTTTAATCTCGATTCCTGCCTTCTCAGTTCTGCTACCATATCCGATCTCCTGGATCTTTCACCAAGCAGCTTTTTCTGTTCACTATCCTTCTCTTCCAACAGGATCAGTTTTTCATTTTTCAGACCGTTTAATTCTTCGCTTTTCCGGTCTAATTCTACAAGCATTTCTTCTATTTCTTCTGCCTTCCGGATCCTGTATTCGCTAATGTATCTCAGGTATTTATATCGTTGATAGGATTGAGAAATGGTAGTACCAGCCAGTATATACATCAGCTTTTCATAATTTGTATGATTTCTGTAAGCATAATAGATGAGCCTGGCATATTCCAGCCTGTTCTTCTCATTCTCGGCCATCAGCCTGTGTATCTGTTCCTGTGTATTGCTTATATCAGCATTGATAAGCTCTACTTCCTGTTCAAGTGTACCTATGAGCCTTGTTCTTGAATTAATCCCCCGTTGAAGAATCCTTAATCGCTGAACTGAACCGGACCTCTTTACAGCAGTTTGTTCCATGAGCTCCCTGGCCAGTTTTATTTCATCAAAGGCCTTCTGTTTTTGTTGCTGTAAATCCTCCTTGGTCTGCCCGAACAATGAACAAGAGATCATGGTAAGGAAAAAGAATATGATACCAATGTGTTTCATTACAACTCTACAAAACTATACTTTTTATGATTTACGTCCATCCTTACCTTTCTTTCCTGGTTATACTTGATTACTCCCCCTGAAGTAATTATTTCAAAATCTTTAATTATGAAATTTGAATACGTTTTATAACCACCTTCAGTTCTCTCACCCATCAGGTATTCATTGGTCCGGGAGTGGTAGAATTCAAATTTATTCATCCTGAGATCAGTACGATCCAGAAAAATTCTCTTTTTAATATAATTCTCATCAAATTCAAAGGAAAGATTTTCTCCATAGTCATCCCTGGCCTGCTCCATATCATCGCACAGAGAATACCGCGATATAACGTTCTGAAGATCCCTGAAATTGACAGGGTGCTGATATCCAAATCGCTTATATAAAGGGGTCCTGTATACAATCCTGTGTATGCGATCGATCACCTTGATTGAATCGGGTTCCACACTGGCGCGTAATATTTCAAATCCGCTGTTTACAGCCGAAATGTAAATAATGGAATCTTTCTTTGAAAAAAGTGTAATTGTAACTTCATACCTTTCATCATCAAATACAAGTATGGCTTCAGCTTTACTGATCAATATACTCTGTATGGTATCCTGAGCCATGCATACCTGTCTCAGACCTTCCATTCCAGTGGGGGTGGAGGCCCCGGATTGCTGCAACTCCCTGACCACCCTGCACTGTTGCAGTACAATCCCGGCTAAAACAAGTATAAGTAACAGATGCCTACTCATTGTTCAAGCCCTTTATTACTTCGATTTTATGCTCCAGTCTTGATTTCTCACCACCCAGAATAATGGCCTTTAAATAATACGATTTTGCGATCTCAAAACTTTTCAGTGCCATCTGAATGTCACCAGCATGTTCATTCACCTCAGGGTCATTTTCTCCCCCTTTCTCCAGTGCATTCAGTATATACTTCTCAGCTTCTTCAAACTCCTCAAGTTTAAATAAAACCCAGGCGTACGTATCCAGGTATGTAGCATTATCAGGATTGTTCTTTATAACATTTCCGCTCCATTTAAGGGCCATTTTCAGCTTCTCTCCCCTTTCAGCAAGGTAGTAACTGTAATTATTCATCACCAGGTAGTTTTCAGGTTCCTCAATAATCAACAATTCAAAAAGTGAATCTGACTTTTGAAAATCATTCAACCTGTAATAAGCTTCCGCATAAAGTAATTTAGATTGTGAAACATACTCTTTGACTGAAAAATCTTCAAATGATATCGCTTCAAAATTTTGTACGAGCCTGTCATATTCACCCTCTTCATAAAATCCAATACCTCTGAAAAACCGGATGTCCGTACTGTCCGGGTATTGGTTTAAAGCCCTTTCAGTTATCACAATCAGCTCCTCGTTCAGGGATGCAGCATTGGCAAGCAGAATGGCCTGCATATACATCGGATAATTACCCCGATTTGCCTCCAGGTATTTTTTTAGTTGCAGATAGGCTTTATCATAAACCCGGATTTCAATGTAAAAGTCGGTCGCCATCAGCATTCCTTCCGGATCATTGGGATGAACTTCCAGAAATACCTGTACCAGATTGTCCAGATCTTCAGAATACTTCATGACATATTCATTTTCTGAGAGATAGTAAGACAGAAATGCCTTTTTCCTCGTTACATCGATCCAATCATTTCTGAATGACCTTGCCAGGTAGTTAAAACTGCTCTTATAATCCTTCTTTTTCCTGAAATAATCGGTCAGGTTGGTCAGCGCAAAGATATTGGTGCTATCCAATTCCAGGATTTCCATGTAGTAGTCTGCCGCCTCTTCCTCTTCTCCGCATTTCATACAAAGCTCAGCAGCCACAATCTTGAACTGTATCGCCTCTGGGAACAGGATTATTACTTTTTCAATTTCTTGTTTGGCAAGGTCATATTTCTCTATACTCTCAAATATTGAGGCCTTCTGAAGGGTAATCTTTTCACTCAATCCTCTCTCCTTCTCAATCCTTTCCAGGGTCCTGAGGGCCTTTCCGGCCTTTCCCTGGCGAAAATATGCGTTTGCCAACTGAAACTCCCACTCAACCTCTTCGGGATGATTTTTAAGCTTCTCTTTCAATATCTCAATTATGGTCTCGTAATCCTCGCCGGCACCCAATGAATTCAGATAAGCCAGTGTATACCATTTATTATCCGGATCAAGCATATAAGCCTTTTCCAGGTTCTCTCTTGCAATATCCAGCTGATTTGACATCAGGTAAATGGTACCCAGTTCATAATACGCAACATCACAATAGGGTTTATCCTTAATAACCAACCTGTAAAGCTTCACCGCTTCCGGAATATTACCCAGGTTTTTCTGTTTCACTGCTTCAATCAGGGCATACTGATAATCATAATTTCCCTCTTCCTCCTGACCCATGCAAATGCTGCCTCTTAGGATAATAACCAACAAAAAAATAATCTGTAACGCTGCTTTTTTCATCTCTTATTGATTTCCCGTGTGTCCGAATCCACCAGCTCCCCTGTCCGAATCCACCAGCGAATCCACCTCGATCCATGATACTCTTTCCACTTTATTTATCACCATCTGGCATATTCTTTCTCCGTCGTTCACCATAAAATCTACATCGGAAAGATTAATTAATATAATCCCTATCTCCCCCCTGTAGTCAGCATCAATGGTCCCCGGTGTATTGACCACCGATATGCCCTTTTTCAGGGCCAGCCCACTTCTCGGTCTTATCTGTGCCTCAAATCCTTCGGGTAATTCAACAAATAAACCGGTTGGAATTAGTCTGCGTTCAAGAGGTTTCAATGTAACCGGAGCATCAAGATTTGCCCTCAGATCCATTCCGGCTGAAAACGAGGTACTGTAATCCGGTAACCGGTGTCCCGACCGGTTCACAATTTTCACATTCATAAAAGCTATCCGTTTTTATATTTAAAAAATGTATGTCGTTCTCTAAAATATACAACAATTCCAAATCCGCTTATAAGTATTAATCCTACAAGGTCCTTAAATTTTACAACATCCTGCAAAAATAGTTTATTGAAGAAATAAATCATCAATGCAATTGCTATATAAACGAGTACTCTACCTATTTTGTATGGCACAGGATAATGTTTTCGCGACCAAAGATAAGAGAGTACAACCATCACACTGTAACACAAAAGATGTGCCCAGGCTGAAGCTACATAACTGTACTGTGGGATGAATACAACATTGATCACCACCGTGATCAGTGCGCCCAGGATAACAAGTACCGCTCCAATCATTGTTTTATTGGTCAGTTTGTACCAGATGGACAGGTTGAAGAAAATACCCATCACCAGGTTGGCCATCAGGATCACCGGAACAATATGAGACCCTTCCCGGAAACTCACTCCAATGAACAGAATGAAATAATCAATGTACAGATTGACCACAAGAAATATAAACAACCCGGTAATCACAAAAAAGGTCATCACGTCTGCGTAAAGGCCCTTTGCGCTTTTTTCAGAAGATTTTGAAAAAAAGAATGGTTCGGCGGCATATTTAAACATCTGTACAAACAGTGTCATTAAAACCGCCAGTTTATAGTTTGCTCCATAAATACCCAGTTGTTCCATCGGCATCTGTTCGTGAGGTAATAGATGTTTCAATAAAATCCTGTCGAGTGCCTCATTCACTGTACCTGCCAGACCAGCAACCAGCAACGGAGAAGAATACTTTAGCAATGTACCCAATAATATACGATCAAATACTGACCTGAACGCAGCCCGTAACTCCCAGGAAAGCAAAACCAGCTTGCTTAATGACGCCACCATGTTGGAAATTAACACATAACCAACTCCTATTTCTTCTCTGTATACCATCGATACCAGTTCAGAATCGGGATGCCTTGGACAGTAATAGAGGAAAAAGAGATTAAGTCCAATATTAATGGTTACCTCCGCAATGCGAATAATGGCATATTTTCCGGCTCTGTTATATAACCTGATCCTGGCAAACGGTATTGATGTGAAAGCATCAATACCCACGATCAATGCAAGCCATTTAATATACTCAGGATTCGATGCATATCCAATGACATTGCTGATTGATCCCGACCACAGGAAGGCGCTGGCTATAAACAGAGTAGATGTTATAAACAACGTTCCCAGAATGGTTGTATACACTTTCTCCTTTTGACTTGACTTGCTTGCATACCTGAAATAGCCGGTTTCCATCCCATAGGTAAGGATGACCAGCAGGAAAACAACATAAGCATAAAGCTCGGTAATCACGCCATAGGTCGCCTTATCAAAGACCCGGGTATAAAAGGGTGTCAGCAGCAGATAATTTAACAAACGGGGCAATACAATTCCCAGCCCGTAGATAGCTGTTTGCCCGAATAATTGTTTAATGGGATTTTTCAATGATTCTGTAAAAGTAGTATTTAAATTGCAATGGCTGTTTCTACTCGTCGGTTGTTCGTTTATTGAACAACAGATACCCGAAGCTGAGCTGGACTACCCATGGATTTTCTTCTTCTGTCACATACCCCACATTTAAAGCTACCGGTCCGGCTGCTGAAACAAAATTTACTGAAGCGTTAAACAATGTTTTCATGCTGTTGAAAAAGGTTCCAAGGTAAGCATCTCCTGTTTCAGTTGCCAGGATCTCCTGTACCGGAAAGAATGCATAGGCCTCAAGTTTAGCATACAACTTTTTATGAAATGAATACACCGGCATGAGACCCGCGGCAATATACTGATGGGCGCGGTATTTTTCCATAAAGAGGCTTTTGGAAATGATATTGGGCTTGAATACAGGAGCCTCAATAATGGTAGAGAAATAGTTGTTTAACAGGGGTTTAAATGTGGCCTGCATGACAAAATGATAACCCAGGGTAATAGGTCCTTTCAACGGAAGATATTCAATGTCTTCAAATCTGGCAATAAACCAGAAATAATTAATACGTTCATTAATAACAGCCTCAGAGGTTGACCCAGGAGAATAAGACTCCTTCCCGTAACCGGCCCGCATAGCAAGTTTTCTGTATGTTCCTTCGGTTGCAAACTGTTTATTGTTCAGCGTGTTCCTTTCTCCAGCACAATATAATGATATCAGATCCACATTGGAAACATCAGATGTATCGTTTGAAGAAAAATCTTTTGACACATAATAAACTTCCCTGTTTCTGCCAATGCCCAAACCTCCTTTGATAATCCCGTTTATGGAATAAGGAATTCCCACATCAAACCTGAAATTTATCTCATTCTCAATGATATAGGCAGGTTTCAGGTCTTCAAAAAAGAAATTTGGATTGGACTTGTTATAATCAAATCTGTTATAATTAAAACTGCCCTGAAAAAACATGGGTATTCTCGAAGGATAATCAAACCTCAGTCCCAGGTTCACCCCATCGTATAACCTGCCGAATTGAATACTGCCTTTAAGATGACCACTTACTTCCGAAATCTCCCTGTAACTGAAACCAAGGTAGGTCTGCGCCAGTCCGGTAGTTGCAAAAAAGAGTCCGAACCTGGCTTCAAGAGGAGCTTCCGGAATGACCCTTAACCGTAGTGTAAACAGACTGTCTTTTTCATCATAAGTTGCAAGAGGATAGATGTAAACAAGGCTTTTATCGTTGGCCAGTTTTAAATATTCCCGTTTCAACTCTTTAACACCGATTAAAGCATCGGTTTTATGAATACTCTGTTTCACATAATACTCCTGTTTTGAATTTAATCCATCAATTTCAATGTTTTTGAACTGCAATTCCGGCCAGCTGTTTTTAAACAATTTTCTTTTTTCATTCATAGCTATTGAATCTTCCGATTCCCTTTCGATCAATAATTTCAAGCTATCCATTTTCTGCAGGGTGGTCTGGTAGCCTATATTGACAAACTCCTCCAGTTTATCAAAGTCCAGCAAAGATTCTTTCTTTAAATTCATATCCAGCAAAATACCTTCTCCTTCTTTTATGGCATAATTCGAGGGTTTCATAACAATATTTTCAATATGGCCCAGGATATCAAATTCATCCGGGGGTGTATTTCCCTGTGCTGTTTTACTTCCAATGATAACATCAGGATTAAAGATCTCTTTTACATGTTTCACAGGAAAATTATTATAGATCCCCCCATCATACATAATATTTCCATCCACCAATATGGGCCTGAAATAGATGGGAATGGTCATGGAAGCCCTCACGGCCTGTGTCAGGTCACCTTTTCTGAAAATAACTTCACGGTTATTACTGATATCCACACCATTGCAAAGGAATGGAACAAACAAACTATCAAAATCATAGCCCGCAGCCGCACTTGCCCTGGAGAAAATCTCCATAAAAGCAAAATCCATTAAATGATTGGGAACCATACTAAGGGGCAACCGTGTTCTGTAAGTAGTATCCTTGATATCCATTCCAACACTGAGTATATCCGGACCCGGGTGTTCTGCCTTAAAATAGTATTGATATTGCTCTTCAAGCGTCCCCGTCATCCAATATCTGAATTCATCGGATTGAAAAAGGCTAATCATCTCATCGGTACTCATTCCTATGGCATATAGTCCCCCTATGATTGCTCCCATGGACGTGCCTCCAACATAATCAATCGGGATGTTATGCTCTTCAAGCGCTTTAATAACCCCTATATGAGCCAGACCCTTTGCGCCCCCGCCACTAAGGACCAGTCCGACTGACTGGCCCCTGGCCAGAAACGGACTTACTCCAAACAACACCAGTATGAACCACTTTTTAAACATTCATTCTATCTTTGTGTTTCATATTTATCAGTAAATAAATTTTTTATCTGTTTTACCATATTAAAGTTAATCCAAATTATTATGAAGAAGAATGCAATCTGCTTTATTGTTTCCTTAACGATGATGTCATTTGCCCCGGGAATACATGCACAGGATGAAGCTGCAGGCTCAGAAAGATTGATTAAAATTGAAACCACCGTGGGGAACATGGTTATCAAACTGTATGATGAAACCCCTAAGCATCGTGATAATATGGTAAAACTTATTGAAGAGGGTTTTTATAACGGTCAGCTCTTTCACCGTGTGATCAAGGATTTCATGGTCCAGGGGGGTGATTCCCATTCGGTAGATGCCGAAAAAGGACAACGTCTTGGAACCGGAGGCCCCGGATATACCCTGCCGGCTGAATTCAATGAGCACCTGTTCCACAAAAAAGGAGCCCTTTCGGCTGCCAGACGGGGAGATCAAGAGAATCCTGAAAAGAGATCTTCCGGTTCACAGTTCTATATTGTACAGGGCCGTATATTCACCCCGGAAGAATTGAACATCATGGCAAAACGTGGTATGGCAACATTCAGCTCAGAGGTTGCTGAAATATATACCACTACCGGAGGAACTCCCCATCTGGATGGATCTTATACTGTATTTGGGGAGGTAGTTGAAGGCCTCGATATACTTGACCGGATTGCAGTTGTTCAAACTGACTCATACGACCGTCCGCTTGAAGATGTGGTGTATACCATATCCCTGATCAGGTAACCATTCTTTTGCTTACTTTTGTACCTCTAATTCAATCTGATATGCTTCAGAATATCGAAAAGATCCTGGAGGAAGCCAGGCAGTTCAACGCTGAAACCAGGGAAGAAATTGAACAATTCCGAATCAGGTATCTGGGAAAAAAAGGCGTACTGGCCGATCTTTTCAAAAATTTCAAACAGGTGCCTGCGGAACAAAAAAAGGAAGTAGGGCAGAAGATCAATCAGCTTAAACAGTTCATTTCTAGTAGGATAGAAGAATTAATCTTGGCCGCATCTGTTGAGGTGACTGGAAAAGAATCAACCGATCTAACTCTGCCCGGCCCCCCCCTTCAACTCGGTGCAAGACATCCCATATCCATTGTTCGCAACCAGATCATTGATATTTTCGGCCGACTGGGTTTTACCATTTCAGAAGGACCGGAAATAGAAGATGACTGGCATGTATTTTCAGCACTCAATTTTCCGCCCGAACACCCTGCCCGTGATATGCAGGATACTTTTTTTATAGAGAAAGATCCCGACATCCTGCTCCGTACACATACTTCATCGGTTCAGGTACGTGTAATGGAAAAAGAGAAACCTCCCATTCGTACAATTTCACCCGGAAGGGTATTCAGAAATG
This sequence comes from Bacteroidales bacterium, assembly GCA_023138875.1. GTDB lineage: Bacteria > Bacteroidota > Bacteroidia > Bacteroidales. The sequence continues at coordinate 66,942 of JAGLOO010000043.1, read as the reverse complement.
AAGCAATTTCTGCCAGGGCTCACTGCATATTCCACCAGGTAGAAGGTCTCTATATCGATGAAAATGTCTCTTTTGCCGATCTGAAACAGATCCTTCTCTATTTTACACACGAAATGTTCGGAAAAGATGTGGATATCCGGCTGCGTCCATCCTATTTTCCCTTTACCGAACCCTCGGCAGAAATGGACATCAATTGTCAGATCTGTGGAGGAAAAGGTTGTAATGTATGCAAATACTCCGGTTGGCTCGAAATTCTTGGCTGCGGGATGGTAGATCCAAACGTTCTTGAATTCACGGGAATAGATTCTAAAAAGTATACCGGTTATGCCTTTGGAATGGGTATTGAACGGGTTGCCATGCTCAAATACCAGGTCAGGGACCTTCGTCTCTATTTTGAAAATGATATCCGCTTCCTTGAACAGTTCCAGGCAGCTCATTGATCCCAACCCTGTTTTTTCTATAAGGCTGTCTCAAAAGGGTCAGTCTCATTCCTCAATGATGATTTCGTGGGTAATGGGAAAAGCCTCTGAATAATTGGCTGAAACACCGCAGTATTTCGTTTTTGAAAGATTGACAGCTTTTTCTACATTTTTCCTGGACACACCTTTTCCTTTCACCCGGAAAATGATCTTCATTCCTTCAAACTTTTTTGGATGTACTTCTGTGATATCTCCTTCCACTTCAACAGAAAGCTCTTCCACATTCTCTCGCATTTTTTTCAGGATAGCTGCCACATCCATTCCCGTGCAACCTGCCAGTGCCACCATCATAAGTGGTTTTGGACGTGGACCGGTGTTTTTCCCACCATGTTCAAGTGATGTATCCATATAAATCTTGTGTCCATTTACATCAGCTTCAAAGGCCAGATCATTAAGCCATTGAACTTTAATTGTTTCTTTCATGAAAAATATATTTATTTTTGAATAATAATGCTATTAATATGATTGAACATACCAACCATGTAAGCTGCAATTCCTGCACCATTCGGACCTTCCCTCTATTTCGGCACCTGAATAATGAGGAGCTCCAGAACATTTCACTCAACAAAATAACAGAAATCCATAAAAGAGGTTCGATCATTTACCAGGAAGGCAATCGAATGAAAGGTTTCTGTTGCGTCCAAAAAGGCATTATAAAGATATATAAAACCGGCTTCGATGGGAAGGAACAGATCATTCGTTTTGCCCAGTCAGGAGATATCATTGGATATCGCTCGGTAATGAGCAATGAACCAGCTTGTACCACCACCAAGGTCCTTGAGGATAGTATACTATGCCACATTCCCACAGAAATCCTTCTCGGTCTTGTAAAGACCAACGGAAATTTTGCAGTGGAATTGATGAAACTCACATGCAAAGAACTGGGTGAGGCCAATTCTTATATCACAGACATCGCCCAGAAAACAGTGAGGGAGCGTCTCGCAGAAATCCTTTTACACCTTGATAATGAATTTGAAGCAGATATAAACGGCATTTTAAAGATTTCTCTTACGCGGGAAGAACTCTCAAATATTGTTGGAACTGCCACCGAATCGATTATCAGGCTGCTCTCGGAGTTCAAAAACGAGGAGCTGATCGAACTAAAAGGCAGGAAAATAAAAATCCTGGACAAGCCAGGATTGAAGTACATTGCAAATATTTAGCCCTGTTCAACCAACATATTTACTGACAATAATATGAGCCAGGAGGCCGCCTACAATAAGACCAAGGCTGAGTAAAAGATGTGAATTTGTTTGAACCTTGGTAAAAACAACAACTCCAAGTAAAATCACACCGGCCAGAATAATGAGAAGTCCCGAATTTTTCAATAACTCTTTTAACATATCAGCTTGTGTATTTCAATTCCTCACAAATATATATAAAATATCAGAATAAAAAGTTTTGGTTATCTCTATATTTGCCAAGGTGTTCATATGCATTTTTTGTAGCTTCTCTTCCCCTGGAGGTTCGCTTTATATAACCCTCTTTTATGAGGAATGGCTCATAGACTTCTTCAATGGTTCCAGCCTCTTCACCCACAGCAGTGGCAATGGTATTCAAACCAACCGGACCACCCTGGAATTTATCAATGATCGTTATTAGGATCTTATTGTCCATTTCATCCAATCCCGATTGATCAATATTCAACGCATCCAGTCCATATTTAGTGATCTTCATGTCAATGGTCCCGTTTCCCTTCACCTGGGCAAAATCCCTTATCCTCCTCAGAAGTGCATTTGCAATTCGGGGTGTACCACGACTCCTGGAAGCAATTTCGACCGCCGCATCTGCTTCGATCTCTACTTTTAGAATACCTGATGATCGTTTCACAATACCGGTAAGTACATCAGCATCATAGTATTCAAGCAATGAATTAATTCCAAACCTTGCCCGAAGCGGACCCGTCAGTAATCCGGATCTTGTAGTTGCTCCAATCAAAGTAAACGGCTGAAGGGTCAACTGGACCGACCTGGCAGCAGGACCTTTATCGATCATAATATCAATAAAATAATCCTCCATGGCCGAATAAAGATACTCTTCCACTACAGGTGAAAGCCTGTGGATCTCATCAATAAACAGTACATCTCCTTCTTCCAGACCGGTCAACAATCCGGCAAGATCACCCGGCTTATCCAATACAGGACCCGAAGTAATTTTAATTCCAACCCCCATTTCGTTGGCAATGATATGAGCCAGGGTTGTCTTGCCCAATCCGGGAGGACCATGCAACAGCACATGGTCCAGGGCTTCATCCCTCAACCTGGCTGCCTCTACAAAAACTTTCAGGTTCTCAACGATCTTTTTCTGCCCGTCAAAATCAGAGAATTCCTGGGGCCTTAACCTGATATCTATTTCCAGGTCGTTATCTGATAATTGTTTGTCCCTGAATTCAAACTCTTCTGTCATGATGAGGTCAGCGAATTAATGTAACATCACTATCAGGAAGCTTGATCCTGATACCATTTATTCTTTGCTCTGTATTGTTCTTATAAGTGATAGTCATCACCAGGTTTCCTTCGTTATCATACTTTTTCCAATTTTTTTCACGGATCCCTAATTCATAGTATTGTTCTTCCTTCAATGCCCCCGATGGATAATAATATTTGTGCTTCTTATCTGGATTTCCCTGTGAATAAAGACCTTCATATTTAAGCTTTCCATCATTATAAAAGTACTTCCATATTCCTTCTCTCAGGCCAATCACAAAATTGCCTTTTTCCTGGTGGTCCCCAACCCTGTACAACCATTCCCCATCTTTTTCACCGCTGATGTAATCGCCCCTGGTAAGAATACTACCTGCCCGGTCATATTCCACAAAAACACCATCTTCTCTTCCATTAAAATAACTCTCTTCACGCCAGGTATTTCCATTGGGATAATACCAGGTCCACAATCCTTGGTACCTTCCACGTTCAAACCTTCCTTTCTGTTCAATACCCCCTGTACGATAATAAAAAGTCCAGGCCCCTGACCTCTGGTTGTTTACATAAGATCCCCCGGCCCTGGTTTCCCCAGTGTTATAGAGATCAATCCAGGAACCTTTTCTTCTTCCCTGTTCATCAATGATCCCTTCGGATATCTTTTGTCCTATGGTATTGTATAAATGTGCATTTTCAACAACTCCTGTTGTATCATAAAACCTGTGAATTCCCACTGGTATACCCTCCTTATACCCTCCTGAAAAAATCAAACGCCCCTCTTCATCAAAAGTACTTTTCATGTCCAGTAACTCTTTCATATCCTCATCGATCACTTCCATGATCTGGCCCCTTTCATATCTCATGGCCATCACAAGCTCGCCCGTTCCTAAAAATTCCCTGTAATATCCGTGTAACTGATCATCCAGGTAATGCTCCTCTTTTTTAATTATTCCATTTTCATAATACTCCCGGAACATTCCCTGCTTTCTTCCCTGTGAATCAGTTCGATTTACCTTTTCCCGGTTTACCAGGTAATTGTCATTATACTCCATCACAGAGATCAATGTGCTGTCCTTTGAAAATTCTCTTGACATTCCCTGCTTTTTACCATCCAAATAAAAAATCGTCTGCATCAGCTCACCTGTGGGATAGTAATAGTATGAATTTCCTTCTTTCCTGCCATTTACATAGAGTTCCTGTGAAATAATTGTAGACTGACCTGGATTCAACGGATTGTCATACCGGTACCTGATTGAATATCCGCTCTTTTCACCGATCTTGTAATTAATACTCTGTATAAGTTCGCCCGACTGATTATAAAAATTCCAAATACTGTCAAGCAAATAATTGGTCCTTTTTCCCTCTGATTTAATAACTCCCGTTACAAAGTAAGCTTTCCATAAACCATCTGGTTTATCTCCCTTCATGGTACCTTCACTTGATACCTGACCATTGGGATAATAAAATTGTACAAACCTGCCGTCAGCTCCTTCGTCCTGAGCGTCGATGGGTAGTGCCATAAGCAGACCACATATAAATGTGAAGCTATATCCGGCCAATCTTTCTAACATAAAAAATGAACTATTTTTGCAAGCGTTTTGAAATATCGAGCATCCTTACTATTGATCCCCTTGCCTTATCCATTAATTTCACATCCAAAGTTATCTCAGGAAGCTCATATTTCAAAGTATTATAAATCTTTTTCATGGAAATTAATTTCATGTACTTGCAATCGTTACACGCACAGGTTGAATCTTTGGGTGGTGCCGGAATGAATGTTTTTTGAGGATTTGCTTTCTTCATCTGATGAAGAATTCCTGATTCCGTAGCCACAATGTATTTCATTCCATCATCATTAATTGTAAAATTCAACAGCGAAGTAGTTGAACCTATATGATCTGCTACAATAAGAATAGGTTTTTCACATTCAGGATGCGCAATGATCTTAGCATCAATATGTTCTTTCTTTAATTCAAGAATCCTCTCCAGGCTGAACTCTTCATGTACGTGACATGCGCCCTCCCAGATAACCATCTCCCTCCCCGTAATACTCCTGATATAATTCCCCAGATTCCGGTCCGGAGCAAATATGATCTTTTCATCTTCAGGGATACTCCGGACAATTTCCAATGCATTGGTCGATGTACAGATAATATCGGTCAATGCTTTAATCTCGGCAGTTGTATTTACATAAGAGATGACCGTATGGCCTGGATACCTATTTTTGAATGCAGCAAATTCATCCGGTGGACACGATTCCGCCAATGAACAACCTGCCTGCAGATCGGGTATCAGTACCTTTTTTTCTGGAGCCAGAATCTTGGCTGTTTCCGCCATAAAATGCACACCTGCAAAAACAATGATATCGGCTTTTGTTTCAGCAGCCTGTTGAGATAAACCAAGACTATCTCCCACAAAATCAGCTATATCCTGAACCTCTCCCTCCTGGTAAAAGTGTGCCAGTATGACAGCATTCTTTTCCCTTCTCATTCTTTTTATCTCTTCAACAATATCAATGGATCTATCCACATCCAGGTCAATAAATCCTTTTTTATCGATTTTCATATTCTTAACAATATTCATATCATATATATAATATTATATTTTAAATTAAAAATCCTATAATGATAATGATAGTCGGTTCATTCTGTTTTAAAAAAACAGAAAGTATCCTTGGTAAATCTATTATTTAAATGTTAACCACATTCTATTAACAAAACATTGATATGTTAAGTTCTGAAAGCCGGTAATTTAGAAAATAATTTAACACCTGTTAATAGTACAGGCTTTTGAAAAAAACAAACCATATTCAAAGATAATGACTGTTGACAATCTGTTTATCATTTCTGGTATAATTTGGATTATATTGATACCTGACAGGATTTATGGTTCTATCCCTCTTTTTTAAAAATAAATGAACAACAAATCAACCGTTAAATTGTTAAAAACATAAATAGAACATGGAACAAATTATTGCAATTGCTTCTGATCATGCAGGTTATAACATGAAGCTTTCCATTGTAGAACATCTGAAAGAAAAAGGATTCAGGGTAAAAGATTTTGGCACGAATTCAATAGAAAGCGTAGATTACCCCGACTTTGGACACCTGCTTGCCAGTGCGGTGGAGAGTGGAGCTTACATATTTGGTATTTCACTCTGTGGCAGTGGGAATGGAATTAGCATGGCGACCAATAAACACAAAGGGATCAGGGGTGCACTATGCTGGAGCAAGGAAATTGCAAGACTGGCCAGGAGTCATAATGATGCAAATATTTGCAGCCTACCCGCCAGGTTCATTGATCTTACGCTTGCTAAAGAGATTGTAGATGTTTTTTTGGATACTGCATGTGAGGGAGGGAGGCATAATCTGAGGATAGAAAAAATACCCATTCATAACTGACAGATGTTATCGAATACAAGTAAATATGCCATCAGGGCTGTGATCTACCTGGCCCTGTATTCTTCGTCCGTGAAAAAGATAGGGATCAAGGTAATTTCCAGTGAACTGGGTATTCCCACTCCTTTCCTGGGAAAGATCCTTCAGATGCTGGTAAGACACAAAATACTTGATTCTTCGAAAGGGCCCAATGGTGGATTTACGCTGGAAAAACCGGCCATCGATATCACGTTGATGGAAATCATTGAGATTATTGATGGGGCTGATTCATTTGATACCTGTGTAATCAAAACATCAAAATGCAGTCATGATGCTCCCTGTAGCATGCATGATAAAATTGCTCCATTGAGAAGAGAAATGAAAAGTTTGTTTCTGACAGAGACCATTGCCGACATGGCTATTGAATTCAGACAGGGAAATAAAAGGATCAGGATCTGATGGTTCTGAAGAGCCGAAATGCAAAGTAGCCAGCCAGCAATCCGGTAAAATTAGCCAGCAAATCAAACCATTCGGCTGAACGCGTAGCAACAACTGTTGCCTGGAGAACTTCAATGATCGCACTCAGAGAGAAAATGGTAAATATTAGAAGTACGTGATAACGCAGGCAATCAAACTTACAGCGGCTTTCTATTAAAGCCACGAATCCGAAAAAGGCATACATGGAAAAATGTACTATCTTATCCAGAGAATTGATGGAAAAAAGAGAAGATTCGGGCATGCTGCTACTTGGAACAAGGCTGAGCAGGGCGATAATAACAGCCAGCATGAAAGAAAATTTGAATCGGATTAAATATTTTACCATTGCAGTGCTTGTAAAAGAAGGAACAAATATGATAATAATTTTGAAATGAAACTGGATGATTTACTTGCTTTCCTTGGTGGGGAAAAAATTGAAACCTGGTTTGATCTGGGCCTTTTCATTGACCGGTTTAAAGAAAACCAGAATTACCCATCCATCATGGTTAACGGATCATATGATGATTTTAAGGAACAATTGAGAAAAGGGGGGATTGGATTTCTCACTTTTCACTATATGGTGGACGGGGTTACCATTGAGGTGAATAAATACGCCTCGCTGATCAGGCGCAATATTCCAGGAATTCCGGTTCATTATATATCCGGGGAGATTCACGTCAAAACAGCTCCGATCATCCAGGAAGAATATAAGAAATGCATCATACCGGAACTGACAGGGTTTAATGATTGGGAATTATACAAGGATTTCTATTTCACAAACCTGGAGCGGGGTAACGGGGCCTATAATTCATTGATCAAAAAGCTATGGGCACAGACACTGGTTATCATTGAAAAATTGGGTCGCTATATTGAGAATGAAAGGATCAACCTGCTCTATGTGATCAATGTTTGTTCAAACCCGGGGAATGTTTCCCTGGCACTTGCTACGGTTCTCCTTTCTGAATTTCTGGGTATTCCGGTAATCAACAACAACCATGATTTTTACTGGGAAGGAGGCATGTGTAAGTCAGACCGGGAGAAGTCAACATCAAAATCGGGCCCGAGGGATTTATTCTTTACCAATTATCATCTGGGAGAGGTGTTTTCCATTATTGAGGTATTGTTCCCCTGGCAATCAAGGAGCTGGATCAATGTGAATATCAACAGGGGTCAGTCCGACCATATGATCAGGACCAACGGTCATAATCCGTCCAATGTGATGGAGATCGGCACTGCTGTAGATACATCTCAGTATACGAAGAATGACAAAAGGAAGAACATCAATACTTTTATCCAGGTTGAAAAAATATTATCAAGATACACCGATCAAATGGTAAGTTTTTCTGTGGAAGATGTGCTTTCAGGAGGCCTGGTGGCTGAGAACAATCCAAGGCCTATTCTCATAGGTGCGCGGACAGGTTCGGTGGATCGGTTTATCGGAGAGAACATCATATTTTTGCAACCCACCCGGATCATTTCAAGGAAGCGGATCGAGACCTCCTTTAGCCTTTTGATTAAAATGTTTGAACATGAAGAGATGGTCCTCCGGTTCAGAAGAACCTCACACCTGAAAATGACCCTTCTTATTACCGGGCCTATTGCTGTCGGGCATTATGGTTATTACCGGAAACTGATAGAGCGGTTTCAGGAATTTTTGGACCAGGTTGGATCGACTTTGAAAAACCGGATATACCTGGCACTGCTTTTCGGGGAACTTGACAGGGAATCATTCAAGGAGCGTTTCGACAACCCTGCAGGGATATCAGAGCTTTACAATATTTCATCACTGGTCCTTCTTCCCAGCAAAATGGAGGGGAGGGGTTTGCCCATCATAGAAGCTACCGCCTGCGGCACGCCCATTTTTTGCAGAAGGTATGAACCCGAAGAGGTTTACTCCGAAGTTATTGGTGAACACCTGGGCGAAAAGGACCGGTTAAAGGTGCTGGAATTCAGGGGGAAGAAAATAAGCAATACCATCGTTAAAAAGATCATCGACAGGGTTTTTTTCCCACACAGGTATACCGATGAATTCAGGCACAACAAGAAGGTGGTTCATGAGCGATACAGCCTGGATTCTCTCAATGAAAATATTCATAAGATATTGCACCGTCTTTATACACAGTTAAACAGCAATGAAAAAGTTTTAAGGATTGTCCGGGAATGTATCGACGATTACAGGGAGATGGTCAATTTTACCAATGAGGACCTGCGTTTTCTGTTGGATACCCGGAACAGGCATTACCTGCCCGGATATGGCCGACTCTCTTTCATGCTCATGCTAAAATCCCTGATTGATCCGAGTTATTTCAGGGTGGAACAACAACACATACGCGGAATGGCTTTTCATTTTGCCAGGGCAATTATCAGTAATGATCCCGATGCAGACTATATACCCCGGGAAAAGGTCAATAGTTTTTATAATGCAATCGAAACGCTTTTTATTACCCGTAAAGGAGAAACTGAAATCCAGCATGATCATTCGATGTCCTACAGGCACAGGCACATGGCACACTATCCATACCAGGATTATACTTTTCAGGAGCTTACGGGATTGATCAACCTTCTTTATATCAGGATTGTGCAGCCAACTCCCCTGAACAAAGTAGATCTCAGTCCTCAATTTTTTACAGATTGGAACCTGGCCCTGTTGCAGCTCACCGGAAGCTCTTACCTGGCCATCGATGACAGGAAAAAACTGATTGAAGTATTGCAAACCAATCTGCCAATCGCCTATTTTCCGGGTGCTTACATTATGTATGAACTGGAATTCTTTGCACTGCAGTCGATCCGCTCCAGGCTCGGGTTGCCTATTGAAGAAGCAATCTCCAGGAAGCTGTTAATCAGGAAAGCAAAGCAATTACAGGCTGTATACATTTTTGCCCAGGAAAGGAACCTTGGAAAGCAGTTGAATAAAGATGAAATCACGGATTATATCGTCAACGGTAAGTCGGAAGAGTTGAAACTGCTTTATGAGTTTAAGGTGATCCAGATTATCAGGACCAAACAAGTATGCGTGGGCATTCATTTTCCACAGCTGGGCAGCAGGGCACTAAAAGTATTGCGCAGCATACAGCAGCAAAACGGATATCTGCTCACCAACAGAAGCAATGCGGCCATGATGACCGACATGGTAAATATGGACCGCTTTCACATTGGAAAAGTAACCAGTCAGTTTCATTCCAGTATCATGGGTATTCCGGTCGACAGCGGGTATATACAGTTTGTACCTGCAGGAGTAAGAGCCACCCTGTCCTATCCAACGCCGGTCCAGACAGCGAAAGACTTTGAACGCGCTTTAAAGAGCGATTTGTTCAAAACACTCAAACAGAAACTTGGAGAAAAAGAGATCATGACCGCCATCAGGGAAGATGCGATTCACCGGGGAAGTCCGGTGATGCATGTGCTTCAATCCCTTGAACAGCCTGATAAGGAGAAAAAGGAGATTACCTATGAATATGTAAGCGGGACCTATGATGATGGAATGCCTTATAACGGGGCCATCGCACAGATCAATTTCAGGGCGCAACAGTGGGATTTTGCAGCAGTCACCACCCCTGGAAAACCAAAAACCGTGCTTCAGTTTGTAAAGACATTCAACAGGCAATCGGGTAAGACGGCACAGATTGCCTGGAACGGCGGTTATATCCTTAATCCCGAACTGGTGGGCAAACTTGGGCTTCCTGAAACATATATTGGTTCCCCGCTGGGGATGCTTATTTCGGCCGGAAGCATGATTTCTCCACCTCTGTTTAATAAACCGGCCCTGATCATCGATAAGGATGGGTCCATTGATATCCGCAGGGTAAATTGTGCAAGAGGTTTGTTTATTTCATGGAAGAACAGGGAAATAGAACTGAGCGGGAATGCTTATAACCGGGATGATATAAACGAGGAGGTATCCTATTTTGACCTGTTGTATCGGGGCGATGACATTGATGGCAATGGCAGGATTATTGTGAGATTGGCGGGAAATGAGGTGAAGGAAATTATTGAAACCGGGAAGGAAGAAAGGATTCCCATTGTACCGGTGGGCCTGACCTTTGCTTTCAGCAGGGATGCCATGCTACCTGAATTGAAAAAGGGAGATAAATTAGCGATTTCCGTACATGGATACGGGAATGTTTTGCACGCGGTGGAAGCCGGACCTTTACTCCTGGATCAGGGCAAAGTGGCCATTGATATGGAGACAGAAGGCTGGAAAACCAACCACTCCATTCGTACACAGGCTGCCCGGCTTGATTACACCAACATGCGCGGACCAAAGATTGCTGTGGGGATCAACAGCGAAGGTCAGCTGGCAGTACTCACCATTAATGGAAGGATACGGGAATCTGTGGGAGCCACTCATTTTGACATGGCAGCGATTCTGAAAAAGCATGGTATGGAACGGGCCATGGGATTTGATCCCGGGGGAAGCAGCACCCTGGTGGTAGCGGATCAAATCCTGAATATTTCACCCTATAATAAGAATTATGAATCCAATGTGTATGCCCTGCCCCCTGAACCAAGGGCTGTTTCCAACGCCATTATAGGGTTCATCAGCGAATAATCACAAATGCGGGGAATCTACATTCATATCCCGTTTTGCAGGCAGGCCTGCAGGTATTGTGATTTCTTTTTTTCGGTGAGTTTATGCTATAAGGATGAATTTGTTGACAGGCTGGTTGAAGAGATCAGATTAAGGAGTGAAGAACATTCCGGAAATACCATTGACACCCTCTATATAGGAGGAGGGACACCTTCAATACTGTCTCGTGAAAACCTGGAGAGGATCATGGAAGCTGTACACCGCTGTTTTTCGTTTCGCAGCGATGCTGAAATGACCATTGAATGCAATCCGGATGACATGGACCCTGCCTTCCTGGAGTTTTTAAAACAAAAGGGTTTCAACCGGCTCAGTGTAGGCATACAGTCTTTTCATGAAAAGGACCTTCAGTTGATGCGCCGCTCACACGATGCCGACCAGGCCGGCCGGTGTGTAAAGGATGCTGCATCGGCAGGATTTGAAAACATTACATTGGACCTTATTTATGGGATCCCGGGTCAGTCCACCCAGGAATGGGAGGAAAATGTATTGAAGGCCATTTCACTTCCCATTGCACATCTCTCTGCGTATCATCTCACATTTGAGCCAGGAACGGTATTTGATCACTGGCGGAAAAAAGAGCGGCTGGTTACGGTACATGAAGAGCAGAGCATCCGGCTCTACCATCTGCTCAGGGAACAGTTAATTTCTAAAGGGTTTGATCACTACGAAATCTCAAATTTCGCCCTGCATGGGAGAATGTCGGAACACAACTTGATCTACTGGTCCGGTCTACCCTACCTGGGATTTGGTCCGTCTGCCCACTCCTTCGATGGTTCGTCCAGACACTGGAACATCTCTTTCCTGAAGGGGTATATGGAGGGGATTGCCCAAAACAGGGAGATCCGGGAATATGAAAACCTATCCATCGAGGAGATGTACCACGACTATCTGATCACCTCTCTTCGCACCCGGTGGGGAGCCGATCCTGACCATATAGGACGTCATTTTGGAGAAGCGATACGGAACCACTTTGACGGGAAGACCGAACCATTCCTTGAAGATGGGTCCATGTGGATCAGGGAAGGAAAAGTGGCTATTCAACCTGCACAGTGGCTGATTACTGACCTCATTCTGAGGGAACTGTTTACAGATTAAGCTCCGGCGGCTGTTTTGGCCAGCCGGATTACTTCTTCAAGTTTTTCCCGGAGCGTGTCGTAACTGAAGTACTTCTTTCCCAGTTCAAAATTGTACAGGGCTATCTCCTCTGCAAGACCGGGATTATAGATGACTTCAGACATGTCCTTCACAGATTCTTCAGTGAGGTCGCTGTTTTCGATCATGACCGTCTTGAATCCCCTTGTGCCGATATCGGGCATATAGACCGGTTCGTAATTGTTCACAAAAACGGGACGCTTTGCCAGCACGGCTTCCACAAAAGCATTTCCAAATCCTTCATAGATACTGAAGTAAGTACAGGCTGTGGCACGGGCGTACGCATCGGAAAGGGAAAATCGCTCCTCACCATTTGAATTGGACAGTCCCTTATTGTGGAAAAGATGGTATGCAAAACCTACCTGTTCTCCGAGCCTCAATTCATGGATCTGGTTCACTAGTTCGTTGTAATAGGCGCTGCCGGAGTCATCTGCATAATTTCCGGTGATGATCAGTTTTATCTTCTTATCATTCAGTTCATGAAGCAATTTGATGGCAGTCTCAATCCCTTTTCTTCTAACAATGCGCGTGACCTGGTAAAGAAACAGGTCGTCGTTTTTGAAACCAATGTGTTCGGCCAATTTTTCATTTTTCTGGTTTTGAACACCGAATGATTTGCTGAAGTCCATCACATTGGGCACATTGACCGATTCGCGCTGAAAACGCTCAAGTAATGTGTTCTTGGCGTGGGTGTTGATCACTGCATGAATCGAGTTGGGAGCCCTTAAGGGAAATACAGCTGATACAAATTCGTTGATATCCTTGTGCGGAGAAACATACCGATCGCCACGTTCCCATGCAAAATCGTGGTCATGGGTAATGGTGGGTAAACCGCATTTATGTACAGCTTTATTGACTGCCAGTCCCATTTCGAGGTGAGAGGGCAGGGCAGAGGCATTTTCAGAAATAATCAGATCGATCTTTTTTTCACCGATCCAGTTCAGTATCTTTTTGTAAATAACTTTTGAATAGAGATTAAGGTGCTCAATCAATTCCTGAGGATCGGTCTCCGGATAAAAAAAAGCTTTTTTCTGACTCCAGAAACTCTCCGGGGAGAAAAACGACATTTCACAAACCAGGGTTTCTGTTTTCATGTCCATCTGCCTTTCCTGGAACTGACCGGAAAGAATATAGATCGAATGGCCCATGGATCTTAGAACATCGATCCATTTTTCAGTTTCCAGGGCTACTCCGTCGGCACCACCGATTCGCCCTATAATAATACCGATATTCATTGTCTGGAGGCCTTTTTATTTGAGTACAAAGGAAGAAATACCGGTGATTTTGCCATCTGTGTATAACTCCACCCTGTGTTCGCCCGGAACGATCTCTCCATCGTTGATCCAGAATATGGATACAGGAAGATCTTCATTTTCGTAAGCGACGACACGGGATGCCGAAGCAGGTATCTGTTCGCCATCTACTTCGAGCATATCCAGATCAGGCGAACCGAGCACCACCTCATCGGGTCTGACGATCCTTAAAAAGAGCAGTTTTTCACCAGCAGTGGCTACTTTATTGGCCCTTAAAATGAAATCTATCCTCACTTTAACAGCGGACCTGATTCTTGAGATCTCTTTGTCACGCTTATTTAACAAAACAAGGTTGATTTCAGAAGCCTGAAGGGTCGTGGCCAGGTCTTTGATCTCCTCCAGCTGGTCTTTGTCTTCCAGAAGTTGTTCCTTTTCTGAGGTGAGGCGACGTTCTACATTTCTGAGTTGTATGTTCTCTGCCATTAACTCCTGGTTTTTCATATTCAGGGAGTCAATCTGTACTATATAACTTCTTAATACAGTGCGTATTGTCTCCATTTCACGGCGATACATTTTGATTTTGTATGCATCGTCGGCCTGGATGGAGATCAACCTGTCGATCTTCACCTGTTGTTGTTTCATCTCTATCTGGATCTCCAGGTTATCTGTTTCAAGAGAGTCATAGCGGAAATAGATATTTCTTAATTCTCCTTCAAGAGAATCGCGCTCGATCCGAAAAAATTCAGTTTTTTCAGCCAGGTCCTCTGACACAATGTTGAGATTTTTTCTGGTATCAAGTAACATATAAACGGCTACGGCAAGCACTACGGCGAGTAATCCAAGAACTCCGTATAATACTCCAACATTTGATTTATTTTCAGCCATTTTGAACGGTTTAGGTTTTCACAAATATACACATTACTGTGAAGGTTTTGAGGTTGCCTCGTTAATGGTAATAATGTTATTTACAATGGCATATATTGTAAGACCGGAAACAGATTTAATACCCAGTTTATTGGTGATGTTCTTGCGATGGGTCGTAACGGTGTGGGTTGAAAGAAAAAGTTTACCTGCAATCTGTTTATTGGTGAGCCCCATTGAAACCAGTTTGACAATGGTTTTTTCCCGCTGGGTAAGGATGAAAGAATGGTCACTGTGGGAATCCCCGGACCGGAGGTCTAGGATATTTTTGATCTTGTTGATGATCGCTTCTTTGCTATCCGACAGGAATATTGCACCGTGGACCATTCCGGTTGAATTTTTTGAAGGGTCCTGTTTTAACAGGATGGTTTTTTCAAGGAGGCCTGCTTCGGACAGGTATAGATCGGTGGACCTGTTAAAGAGAGATTCGCTGATAATCAGGAAGTCTGCCCCGTATTTTTTCATGTATTGAATGAAGGGAGAAACAGTATCGAATTCTTTTAGTACCCTGGCTCCGGGAATGCGGTTCAGGATCGATACCATTCCTTTCCGGATAAGGTATGAATCAATGGCCAGTATGAATCCGGACATGTTCATGGTCGGCTTATTGAGTATCATGTTTGCGGATCAACTGCTGTTCCAGTTCGGTCACCCTGGGGATCAATACTTTATCTTCCATGTTTGCATGGTCTACCAGGTCTTTTACCAGGTTTGCCAGACCACTAAGGACCTGGTTACACAGATCAAAATCCTCAAAAGGAGGCAGGTATTTAATGATCAATCTGGAGAGGTTTTCCAGGCTGTATTCAAGGCGGTCATGTTTCAGGGCAAATTCCCTGATGGAATAGTTACGCAATCTGTCAATGAAATCAGGGTCGGAATCCTCTTTTATAGATTGTTTTTCAAGCTCAAGGATGTAGGGCAATACCTCCTGTTCTTCTTCGGAAATATGCACCATGAAATCCTTTTTGTAATCATTAAAAAAACCAGAAACAAGATTCACCTCCTTGGCAGAAAGGCCCGAATATTCGAGCAGGCGATGAATCTTTTCCTCCATTCGGGGAAGGGCTATTTGAACATAATAGGTGTGTGTACTGGTAAGGTATTGCACAACGGAACCCAGGGAAAAATGAGAAAGATCCTTCCCGGGAACATACTCATCATCCAGGTATGCATTGGCTATTTCCAGGAAGAAATCTGTATTTACCCGGTGTGTTTTGCATACCTGTTCAACGCTCATTTCACCGAAACCCGTTTTTATGTTAAACCGGGGAAATAGCGGCAGTAACTGGTGATTTTCAAGCACTGCCTGACACATGGACATGTCTCTGGTAATCATTGACTACGCTTTATGATTTCTAATTTCAGATTCAGTGATGCCGTATTTCTCATCTTCTTCTTTGTTTCCCAGGGGTTCTATATGAACCATAACATCGTAGATATTGGGAAGGTTCGATTTTATGCTGTTTTCCACATTCTTTGCAATGTCATGGGCTTGCTTTACTGAAAGATCGGGCCTGACCTCAATATCCAGGTTAATCATATAATGGTGTCCGATTTTACGCGCTCGAACCCTGTGTGGATGATGCGCTCCTTCAACGATCTTTACTGCCTCAAAGAGCTGGGTGTACAACCCGGTATCATCAATCCCATCCATTAGATCGATGTTGGATTTCATAAATATCCGATATGCTACAATCATAATAAAGACGCTGATTACCAGCGCAATAATCCTATCTATGAGGGGTTCCTGAAGAAGCGTGGTAAAGAGCAGGCTCCCCAGTACGCTCAGAGAGATCAGGATGTCATTGCGCATGTTCTTTGCATTGGCAATAACCATCTGGCTCTCAACTTTCTTGCCTGTCTGGTAGAGGATCAGCGTCAGGACCAGTTTCCCAATAATGGATATGATGGTTACATAGATCGCCAGGGGAGAAGGTGTTTTCATCACGGAACCTTCAACCAGAATTTTAATTGTTGAATAGGCCAGCTGGGCACCTGCAAAAAAGATAACTAAAGAGAGCACCCTGGTGGCGACTGTATCGGCTTTTTTGTATCCGTAAGAAAATTTTACATTGGGCGGTTTGGCGATAATCCTGGCCGCTAGCAATACGACAATTGAGGATGCAACATCGGTGGCGGAATCAATGCCATCTGCAATAACCGCGAAACTTCCTGAAACAAATCCGATGACAAGCTTCAATAAAGCAAGCAATGCATTGCCGATGATGGCCCACCACGACGCACGAATGATCTTTTTCTCTCTGTTCATTTACCTCTTATCTTTATGAATGAGATGTGGGGTGTGGCCGGTTTTGTATTCGAACTGAAGTGTGATATGACCGATGTGAAAATCACGTTGCAACACTTTTTCTATCTCCGACTGTGTGGTTTTCACTTCGCTTAATTTCAGATCGTTTTTCAATTCCACATGGGCTTCCAGGTGGATCTCCCGGTCGGTCAGCATCCAGGCATGAAGGTGATGTATGTTGTATACATCAGGTATTTGTTCAACCAGCTTCTTTACTTTCGACAGATCGAGGTTTTCAGGCGCCGATTGCATCAGGATATTTACTGCTTCCTTTAGAATAACAAATGCTTCCCGGATAATGTAAATGGAAATGAGCAGGGTAATCAGCGGATCGACCCAATAGATCTTATAGATCTGAATCAAAACACCACCGATTATTACCACCACGGAGGAGAGGCTGTCTCCAATCAGGTGTACATAGGCTGCCCTGACGTTGATGTTTTTATGAGCTTCCTTTTTAAGTATGACCAAAGCATACAGGTTGGCCAGCAATCCGATCATTGCCACTATAAGCATGACCATTGAATTGATGGTCCGGGGTTCATTCAAGCGTTCGTAGGCTTCAATCAGCAGGAAGACGCTCATAACAATCAGGATGACCGCGTTCAACACGGCAGCCAGGATCTCCATCCGTTTGTATCCGAAGGTCTTTTTTTGATTGGCCTCCCGACGGCCAATGATGGTGGCCAGGTAAGCGATGAAGGTGGAAAAAGCATCACTCAGGTTATGAATGGCATCGGAGAGAAGGGCAAGGCTGCCGGAGAGGATGCCTCCGGCAATTTCTACAATGGTAATTACCAGATTGAGCAGGGTGACGGCAATCAGGTTTTTTTCATTCACCGGATGATGTTGATGGTTTCTGGGTTTGCGTATATGTTTGGTTTCAGACATTTCAGATAAAAAGTAATAAACTTAAAGCCATGACGGCCATGCCGGCTATGAAACCGTATACCGCATGGTGGTGAAAACCATACTCTCTTGCGGTGGGTAGTAATTCGTCGATGGAGATAAATACCATGATGCCGGCCACACCTGCAAAAATAAAACCAAATAGCGTATCACTCAGAAAAGGCATCAGGATTAAATATGCGATCAGGGCACCTACCGGTTCAGCCAGTCCTGAGAGAAATGAGAGTAAAAAGCCTCTTTTTTTGTTACCGGTTCCATAAGAAATAGGGACCGAGACAGCAATCCCTTCAGGGATGTTGTGAATGGCAATGGCCACGGCAATGGGTATGGCGACAGATGTATCAGATAATCCTACCATAAAGGTGGCGATTCCTTCCGGAAAATTATGAATGGCAATGGCCAGGGCTGTAAACAATCCCATCCTCACCAGCCTGGGGTCCTTTGCACCATTTTTAATTACATCTTCCACCCTTCTGATTTCGTGTGGATTTTCAAAGGAAGGGATCATGCGGTCAATAAGTGCAATAATCAGAATACCCGCAAAGAAGGCAAGGATGGTGTACAAGGTGGCTGTTTTTTCACCAAAATCGAGAAGAAGCGATTCTTTTGCTTTCTGCAGTATTTCAACGAACGATACGTATACCATTACCCCTGCAGAGAACCCGAGACTTACTGACAGAAAACGGGTGTTGGTGCTGTTGGTAAAAAACGCCAGGGCACTTCCGATACCTGTGGATAATCCGGCAAAAAGGGTTAAACCAAATGCGAACCAGAAATTCCCCGATTCCATAAATGTTACTATTTATTTACCTTTTTTGGGTTTTTTCGGAATGGGTTTGCTGGAAAAGTATTGTGGTTTCCTTTTTGTCCAGATGACCACGACAACCCCGGCAAATATGAATGGCAGGCTGAGCAATTGTCCCATGTTGAAACTCATCCCGGCCTCAAAGGCGACCTGGTCATTTTTCACATACTCGATGAAAAAGCGGGCAGAGAAAAGAAGAATCATAAATACTCCGAAAATAAAACCATCCCTGACCTTCATATGTCGCTTCCGGTAGAAAATAAAAAGGGCTGTGAAAATCAGGATATAACTCAGTGCTTCATAAAGTTGGGTAGGGTGCCTGGGGACCACGGGTAATAACGCACCGGTGATTGGGTCGTACAATTTATCCCTCACAAATTCAAAACCCCAGGGCAGGTTGGTTGGCAATCCGTAGATCTCTGAATTGAAAAGGTTTCCAATGCGAATAAAAGCTCCCCCGAGGGCCACTATGATAACAATCCGGTCGATCAGCCAGAGGAAAGAGAGCTTATGTTTTCGTATGTACAACCACAGGGACAGAAGGATACCAATGGCAGCACCATGACTGGCCAATCCTCCTTTCCAGATCTTCAGGATCTCTACAGGATTTTTAAGAAAATATTCTGGTTCATAAAAAAAACAGTGTCCCAACCTTGCCCCGAGCACCGTGCCCACGACAATATAGATCAGTAATTCATCAAGCATCTCCGAAGTGAGCCTGTCGGTTGTAAGAAACCGGGTAAAAACAAAGTATCCGGATAGAAAAGCTGAGGCAAACAGAAGCCCATACCATCGAATGCTTAATTGGCCGATACTGAAAATCTCAGGATCAATATTCCAGGGGATTGCATTAAATATCATGGCATTGAATTATTTTACGAATGAAGTTACAAATATAACAACATTCCGGGGGATTCATCTGCATTTGAATGGATGGGACAATGAGGAAGTATTTATCTTTGTATGTTTGCATAAAATAATTTAGAAGTGATATTCAGATATATTGTCTCCTTTTTTATTGCGGTTCTTCTCTGGAATTGTGCCCAGCAGGGTTCGCCCTCGGGTGGTCCGAGGGATGAAGATCCTCCCAGGGTAATAGAAAGCGAACCTGCAAATTACTCCACCCGGTTTGATGCAAATGAAATACTCATCACCTTTGATGAGTTCATAGTTCTTGACAACGTGAACCGGGAGCTGATCGTTTCACCCCCCATGGAGGAAAAACCCGAGATCAAGCTCAGAAAAAAAACCATCATTATTCAGTTTGAAGAAATACTGAAAGAGAACACCACCTATACCTTTAATTTTGGAAGTTCCATCAAGGACCTTCATGAAGGAAATAAGCTGCTCAATTTTGAATATGTGTTTGCGACAGGAGATGTGCTCGATTCCATGTCGGTAAAAGGCACCCTTAAGTTCGCGGAGGATCTGTCGGTTCCTGAATATCCGATTTCGATCATGTTGTATAATGACCTGAGCGATTCGGTTCCCCTGATCGATATTCCACTCTATGTGGGCCGGTCCGATGACAGCGGGGTTTTCAGTGTTAACAATCTGCGCCCCGATGTGTATAAAGTATTTGCGCTGAACGACGGAAATTACAATTTACTGTTTGATCTGCCTACGGAAGAAATTGGATTCCTGGATTCCAGTCTGATCGTAAATGCCGAATTTGCGCGAAGCATTCTTGAAGCAAAGGGGTTGCTTGATTCGACAGAAATATCTTCCGATACGCTTCTGATGCCCGTTGATACAACAGGGATGTCACCCGATAGCCTTGTTGATAAAGGGCCCGATCTGAATTCCATCTATATCGACATTTTGTTGTTTACCGAAGAGACAGAAATCCAGTACATCACCGATTATTCCAGGAGTAAACCATGGAAGATCCGGATGATGTTTGCCAAGCCATTGACCGACACCTTCCACTACAGGCTTCTACCGGTAATACCGGATGATACCATAGGTATTCTGGAGTATTTCACCCCCGGCAGGGATACCCTTACCCTGTGGATCAGGGATTCACTGGACTACAAGCGGGATACCCTGATGATGGAGGTGAATTTTACGGTGAAGGATACGACCCATCAGTATATTACCAAATCGGATACCCTGGTATTTTCTTACCGGGAAAAGAAAAGAAAAAAGAAAAAAGAAGAAACGGAAGAGAAAGATAAATTGGTTATTTCCACCATTCGTAACAAAGGAGAACATGACCTGAACAGGAACCTGGCCTTTGATCTCAATGTTCCCCTGAAAGAGATCAATGATTCACTGATTGGTTTTTATATGACCCCTGATTCGGTTGAAGTTCCGGAACCATTTCAGACCGGTGTTGACACCTCCCTACTGACCAGGGGATGGCTTTCGGCCGATTGGGAATCACAGTCACAATACCGGATGGTCCTCCTGCCCGGAGCCATTTCCGGCATCTATCCCCTGGAACATGACACCATTGATATCTCCTTTAAAACCAGGGATATTGAATATTACGGACAAATTTTACTGACCCTTGAAAACGTCCGGAACCGGATTCTGATACAGTTGCTTAGCCGGGATAAAGTAATTCGTAAACAGATCGTGGATACACCGGGGCTATATACTTTCAGTTATCTGATCCCTCAGGAGTACCAGATAAAATTTATACACGATCTGAATGGGAATGGAAAGTGGGATACCGGGAATTACCTGAAGAAATTACAGCCCGAACCGGTTGAGTTTTTACCGGTGAAAGTTACCGTACGGTCCAATTGGGACCACGATGTGACCATGACACTTGAAAAATAAGTTTAACTTTCCCTGTTTCGATCCAGCTTTTTCCAGATCAATGCGGCAGCACCAAGCACGGCGATATTTTTTTTCAGCAGAGCCGATGGCACAATATCGATCTTGTTACGGTAAATGGGCAGCAGGTGTTCTTCCATGCTTTTCTTGGTGGGATCGATGATCCATTTGCCCGCTTTTGCCAGTCCTCCGAACAGGAATATCTTTGCGGGACTGATATGTGCCACAGAATCTGCCAGGCTTCTGCCCAGGAGAAAACCAGTTCTTTCAAAGGCTTTGATGGCAATGGGATCTCCCGATTCAGCCATGGCTGTGATCCGCTTGGGCTTCAGTTTGGAAAATGGAATATTACGAAATTCGCTTTCCACATTTTCTTCGGAAAGAAGTTCAAATATTGTTCTTTTAATACCTGTTGCGGAAACATAGGTTTCCAGACAGCCCCTCTTTCCACAGCCGCATTCCCGGCCGTTGTCAACTGCCCTCACATGGCCTAGTTCTCCTGCAAAACCATCATTTCCGTATACGATATCCCCGTTTACAACCAGGCCGCTTCCCAGACCGGTTCCCAGGGTGATCATGATGAAGTTACTGAGTCCCCGGGCATCACCGAACAACATTTCACCGAGGGCGGCAGCATTGGCATCATTGGTTACCACGGTGGGTATGTGAAACTGATCTTCCATCAATTTCACAAATTCAATTTTTCCCTTCCAGGCCAGGTTAGGAGGATTTTCAATGGATCCGGAGTAATAATTCCCGTTGGGGGCTCCCACACCGATCCCTTTTATATGAAACACGGTATCCAATTGATCAAGTCGGTTCGTCAGATGTTGAAAAAACGCCGCAATGAACTGCTCAACGGTCGCATGTTCACGGGTGCTTATCTCGTCTTCAAAGTGTATTTCCCCAGATTTATCAACCAGACCAAATTTCGTAAACGTTCCACCTATATCAATTCCAAGAACTACTTCCAACCCCATCGATTCTTATTAGATTGATTTAATGCCTCAAATTTAATAAATATCACGTGATTTGGTTAAATTAGCTGATATAACTAAAACATGAGTCATGACCAATTTCATCGTACCCATTGATTTTTCAGTTGATTCATTAAAAGGATTGGAATGGGCTGTCCTTTTTTCACAGAAAAAGACCATCAATATCCGGATGGTGTATGTACTGACCAATAGTTCCAATTTTCAACTCAGTGTTGTGGAGCAGGAACACAAGTATGCCCAGGCTCAATTCAAGAAGCTGATCCGGGAATATGAATCCAGACTGGGTAATAATTCAAGGCTTAAATCCATTATTAAAAAAGGAAAGGTTTACCGGGAGGTTGTGAACCAGGTAAATTCTTATGAAAATGCAGTGGTATCAGCATCCACACATGGAGCTTCAGGATTTGAAGAATTGTTTATTGGGAGCAATGCCCTTAAAATCATGGCTGCCACAGACCAACCCGTTTTCACTTTGCGACAGACTCCGGTTCCCGGGAAGATTAAAAAGATCGTAGTTCCCATCAAGCGGCACAGGGATACCAGGCAGAAAGCATCCATAGCAGGAGATATAGCCGAATTATTTGACGCCGAATTGCATGTGATCTCTCTATCCACCAGTAGGAATAAGAGAGACCTGGAGCGAGTGGAATCATATGCCAAGCAAGTGGTCAACTATTTTAATGCAAGGAAATTAAGAAGCGTGACAAAAACATTGATGGGGGACAATCTTCCTAACATGACATGCAATTATGCAGAGGCTGTGGATGCCGAATTGATAACGATCATGTCCAGCGCCATCGACAAATGGAATGTTTTCCTGGGCAGCTACGCTCAGCAGATGTTGAATAAGGCCAACGTTCCCCTGCTCAGCATTACCCCGAAAGAGAAACACATTCCAGCTGGATTCAGCACCTATGGAGGATAAGTAAGATAGCAAACGAAAAAGACCATATCAGGGAATCTCTGGAGTTCCAGTTAAGGGCGTTGATGGAGGCATTACCTTTTGCTACCTGGATCAAGGATGCAGAAGGGAACTTTATTCAGGCAAACAGGCTATTGCTGAACTCTTTGAATAAGGAACTTTCTGAGATCATTGGAAAGGGAAGCCGGGAAGTATTTGATGAAGAGGATGCCAGGCAAAGCGAAGAAGGAGACAGGGAAGTTTGTGAAACAGGAAAAATCAGTCAGGTCGATCATTCCAGGAAAAAGAAGGTATTCAAGACGGTAAATTTCCCGGTCATTGATAAGACCGGTAAGATCGCAGGAATAGGTGGATACCAGGAGGACATTACCAACCTCTCCAATTCATTGCAGGCCCTTCATTGTGAAAGGGAATACCTGGAAGCACTGTTGGAGAATATGCCCCTTTATATATTCTTCACAGACAAACAACACAGGTACATCAGGGTCAACAGTTTGATGGCCAAGTTGCTTCGTGTCTCTCATCCTGATGAAGCAGCCGGGAAGGGCAATGAAGACTTCTTTTCAAAACGGGTTGCGAAGAAGATGCTTGAAGACGACAGGACAGTCTTCGAAACCGGGGAACCGATCATTAACAGGATCATCTATTTTGAAGATGAGGGGGTGGATGGATTCTGGATGGAAAAGAATAAAATCCCTATCAGGGATGAACGTGGTGTAATCACCATGATTGTGGGTATTTACAAGGATGTTTCTGATATGATGAAAATCGAGACTGAATTGAAAAATGCCAGGGACAGGGCTCAGGAGGCGGATCGATTAAAAACCTCCTTTCTGGCCAACATGTCCCACGAGATCAGGACACCCATGAATGGGATTCTTGGATTTGCCAACCTGTTAAGGGATCCGGATCTCACAGGTGAACAGAAGGATCTCTATTTAAAACACATTGATCATTCGTCCAATCAGCTTTTGCACATCATTGATGATATCATTGATATTTCGAAGATCGAATCGGGACAATTGAAAATCATGAATAAACCTGTCCGGATCAATACCATCCTCGATGAAATTTATTCCTCCTATTTTCATCGCATCAGGGGGGATGCTCCAGGCCAGAAGAGAGTTGCATTTAACCTGAAAAAGGGTGATGAGTCACATGGATTTACCATCATTATCGATGATTTCAGGCTTAGTCAGATCATAAACAACCTCATTGGAAATGCTATAAAATTCACAAAAGAGGGTCATATTACCTTCGGTTATACCATCAGAAATAGCCGGTATATTGAGTTTTATGTGAGTGATAGCGGAGCCGGGATTCCGGCCGATAAAATAGATATTATTTTTAATAGATTTGGTCAGGTCAGCAATAAAGAGCTGTATCAACCTTCCGGAACCGGATTGGGATTGCCCATCTCAAAAAGTCTGGTAAAATTGATGGGTGGAGAAATATGGGTGGAATCTACAGAGAAAAAAGGATCTACCTTCTTCTTCACGCTCCCGCTGGTTATTGAAGAGACGGTTGAGGAAACACATGTGCTGATATCCAATAAAACCTATAACTGGAGCAATAAACGCATCCTGGTGGCCGAGGATGAAGAGCTAAACTGGTTTTTTATCAGGGAAATGCTAAGGAAAACCGGGGCTGAAATCCTGAGGGCCAAACATGGAAAAGAGGCGTTATCCATTGCAAAGCGATCGGCTCCTGATGTGATTCTTATGGATATCAAAATGCCGGAGATGAATGGCATTGAGGCCACCAGGCAGATCAGGACCTTTAACATGGAAGTTCCCATCATCGCCCAGACGGCCTATGTAATGGCAGAGGAGAAGGAGGAAAGCTTAAAGGCCGGGTGTAATCACTTTGTGACCAAGCCCCTGAACAGGACCATTATTATGGAATTGATTGACAGTTACTTTAAAAAGGAAGAATGAACGCTGTAGTGGTTGTAGCAGGGGGCGTGGGCCGGCGAATGGGAAACAACATACCAAAGCAATACCTTGATCTTGACGGGAAACCCCTGATCATACATACCCTGGAGAAATTTCTTCAATTTGATCCGGATATGAAGGTGGTTCTGGTCATGGCCAGTGGCCATCGAAAATTCTGGGATGTGATCTCCATTTCATATGATTATGGTTCCGGAATTATCATAGCTGCGGGGGGAGAGACCAGGTATGAATCGGTGAAAAACGGACTGCAATACATCGAAGATGGACTCATCGTGGGAATACACGATGCTGTCAGGCCCTTTGTCAGCCCGGAAACCATAAAAAGGTGTTATTTGGCTGCAGCTGAGAGTGGCTGCGGAATTCCGGTAGTGGAGATGGATGAATCGGTGCGGATGATCCAGTCACCGGATCATTCGGTGTATATGGACCGGTCGAAGTTAAGGCGTGTTCAAACCCCGCAGGTCTTCAAATCTGAAATGATCAAAAAAGCCTACAGGCAGCCCTGCGATCTGGATTTTTCCGACGATGCCTCGGTATTTGAATCGCATTATAAGCATGTTACCCTGGTGGAAGGAAACAGGGAGAATATTAAAATAACCACTCCGACGGACCTGCAACTGGCTTCGGTGCTTATTGAGAGACGCGACTGATTTCACCTGAATATTTTATTACCTTGCATTCCTGAGCACTATGCGTATGGCGAGGGTAATTAAAATCCTGATAATTGGGTTCATGCTGGGCCAGGCGCTGGTAACCCTTGCTCAGGACCCGCTGATTATCGACGATGACAGGCTTGTTATAGAGGATATCATCATCCGGGGCAACCGGATAACAAAGGAATCCATCATCCTCAGGGAACTTATTTTCGGGATCGGTGACACCATTTTAAAAATGGAATTGTTGCCTGCTCTCCAGAGAAGTAAAGATAATCTGTTAAATATTGCACTGTTTAATTTCGTTTTTTTCGACGCCAACCATCTTTCCAGCGGCCGGATCAATGTGCAAATAACCGTCACAGAAAGATGGTACATCTGGCCGATTCCGATTCTGGAATACGCCGAACGGAATTTCAGCACCTTTATCAAAAACAGGGAGTGGGATAAGATCAATTACGGAATATGGTTGAAGTGGAATAATTTCAGGGGAAAAAGAGAACTACTCTCTGGAAAGATCAGGCTGGGTTATATTAAGGAATATGCACTGGCATACCAGGTTCCCAACATAGGCAAAAAACAGCAACACGGGGTCTCCACCGGGTTTAACATGAACCAGCAGAACGAGGTCTTTATAGCCACGGTAAATAATATACCGGTAGAGTATAAACCGCAGGAAAGGCCTGCCATGGTGCGTCTCAATGCTTATACCAATTATACCTACCGAAGGAAATTGTACACGACCCATTCATTGCAGGTTGAATATTATAATTACAACATTTCAGACTCAGTAGCCATTGTCAATTCCAATTACCTGGGCGAGGGGAGGACCAGCCTGAATTATTTTGTGCTGGCATATACCTTCAATCACGATGACCGGGATTCAAAAATTTATCCACTGGAAGGTTTTGCAGTAAGGATCAAGGCTGAACAAATGGGCCTTGGAATTATTCCCGATTATCCTTATCCTGTTTTCCGCTTGACCGGAGTTTTCCTGTTTCATCAGAAACTGGCCAACCGCCTCTACTTTTACAATACCACAAAAGCAAGATATTCCGATGAGAAGGAGATGCCCTATGCGCTGAACAGGGGCCTGGGATACAGTGAATTTCTCAGTGGATATGAATCCTATGTAATAGACGGTTCCGACTATTTTATAACCAAGTACAACCTTAAATTTCAGCTTGTAAAACCCACCACACAGACCATCCCGTTTATCGGTATGGAGCAGTTCAATAAAGTGCATTACGCCATATATTTCAATCTGTTTGCCGATGCAGGTTATGTAAATAATGTATTTCCCGATCCTACCAATACCATGGTAAATAACTGGCAGTTCTCAACCGGGGTTGGATTTGATTTTGTAACATACTACGACCAGGTCTTCAGGATCGATTATGTCATTAACAGGCATGGTGAACACGGTGTTTTTTTTCATATAGAAACACCTTTTTTCAGGTGGTAAAATGAGCTGTAAATATGTAAAAATGAAGACATCAAAAGGATATCCTATCCTCATTACACTGCTTGTGGTTCTGTTAATTGCGGCTGCCCTGATTGTAAATGAACTGACTGGTTTTAAACACCCGTTCCTGGATTACGTGATCCTTGGTTTGATTGTAGCCGGGGGTACTTTCCTGATTGTGCGGCTCTTTTTCATTCGTTTCGTTGAGAGTAAGATCAATCCGATATTCAAGACCATCCACAGCTACACCATGTCCCAGAAAAAGCTGAGGGATAAAATTGATAAAGGGGATGTGATATCGGACCTGAACCTGGAGGTGAAGATCTGGGCCGACAATCAGACCGAAGAGATTAAAAAACTCCGGCAGCTTGAGAAGTACAGGAAAGATTTTATGGGGAATGTATCCCACGAATTGAAAACGCCCATATTTAACATCCAGGGATATATTCTTACATTACTGGATGGAGGAATGGAAGACATTAGTGTGAATAAGCTGTACCTGAAAAGGGCAGAGAAAAGTATTAACAGGTTAATCAGTATTGTGGATGATCTGGACTCTATTGCCAGGCTTGAATCAGGAGAGTTTAAGTTGCGGTTGGAACCGTTCAATCTGGTGAAGGTTGTTGAGGAGGCGATTGAAGACCAGGAGATGCAGGCAAAACAGCAGAACATCAAAATTGGATTTGATGGCAACTATAACAAACCCATCAAGGCAATAGGTGATAAAAGGCGGATCAGAGAAGTGATCAGTAACCTGATCAACAATTCAATTAAATATGGCAGGGTTGGGGGTAAAACCACCATCGGCTTCATCGATACCGGAGAGAATATCCTGGTGGATATATCTGACAATGGCATTGGAATTGATGAAAAGGATCTGCCCAGGATCTTTGAACGTTTTTACAGGGTTGATAGAAGCCGTTCCAGGGAGTCGGGGGGAACAGGACTTGGTTTATCCATAGCAAAGCATACCATACAGGCACACAATCAGACCATCACGGTAAGAAGCAAAGTAGATAAGGGCACCACGTTTATCTTCTCACTTGACAAGGCCTGACAGGATCTCTACTGGCGGGGTTCGATCCAGTCACCTTCCTTTTTCATCAAATCAATCAGTGCTGCAAGGGCCTCTTTTTCAGGTATGTTCTTGCGTATGAGATCTTTACCCTTATAAAGGGTCACCCGGCCGGGTCCGGCTCCCACATAGCCGTAATGGGCATCGGCCATTTCACCGGGACCATTGACAATACAACCCATCACACCGATTTTTAAAGATGTGAGGTGTGAGGTGGCCTCCCGGATCTCCTTCAGCCTGGACAGGATGTCAAAATGTGTGCGCCCACAGGAAGGACAGGCAATATATTCAGTTTTGCTGATCCTGGCTCCTGCGGCCTGGAGGATCATGAGCACAGTATCGTTGATAAAGTGGTCTTCCATGTGCGGATTCTCAACTTGGACGGCATCAATGGTCCCATCAACCAGCAGGGAGCCCAGTTCTCCTGCCAGTTGTAAAGAGAACAATTCAGGATCCTTTGTGCTTTTGATGGTTTTAACAATAACCGGGGACTCCTGGTTCCGGGAACAAAAGAGGTTCAGGCGATATTTTACCTCCTGAATGGAGTGAAAGCCCTGCTCCAGCAGCAGGAAGCGGTCTTCGGCCTCAAGCAATTCAGGATTTTGCTGCCAGTTCTCATAGGTAACCGCACCGGTAATTATATCCTCCGGTGTCAGATCATTATTTGCATCCGGAGGTGTATTGCTGATAATCTTTACCTTGCCCCCGTTTCCAATTCCGGCAAATGCACGGGATTTCCTGCGCCGGAAACTGAATGGATCCCATGCCAGACTAAGGAAAGGGTGGTAGGGCAGGTGTGATGGTTTGCGGAACAGTTCAACGATCTTTTTGGCTACAGGCATCTCCTCTTCCGGGGATTCTGTGAGGGATACCCGAATGGTGTCTCCCATGCCTTCCAGCAGCAGG
Organism: Bacteroidales bacterium; assembly: GCA_023138875.1. GTDB lineage: Bacteria > Bacteroidota > Bacteroidia > Bacteroidales. The sequence continues at coordinate 37,492 of JAGLOO010000043.1, read as the reverse complement.
GGAGCCATACCGACTGTGGATTTGATCCTGCCTTGAATTCCATCCCCGGCTTCTGTTACTCCCAGGTGCAATGGGTATGACATCCCTTCATCGGTCATTTTGCTCACCAGAAGCCTCACCGATTGAACCATCACACGCGGATTGCTGGACTTCATGGAAACCACCACATTTTCGAATTCCCTGTGAGTGCATACCCTGAGGAATTGCATGGCCGATTCAACCATACCGGCCGGGCTATCACCATATTCATTTAATATGGATTCATCCAGGGAGCCGTGATTAACCCCGATGCGAATGGCAACATCATGGTCTCTGCAGGTATCGAGCAGCTCCGGAAGGAGCGTTTCAACAGATTTCCCCTTCAGATAATTACCGGGATTGATGCGGATTTTATTCGCCATTCTGGCGGCTTTCAGCGCCAATTGGGGTTTAAAATGTATATCGGCTATCACCGGTGTGTCAAAACCCTTTGAACGTAAGGCTTTTTTGATCTTACCCAGGTTTTCAACTTCCCGTTGTCCCTGGGTGGTGAGCCTTATCATTTCGGCACCGGCACCGATCATTCGTTCACATTGCACGACCGATGCTTCCACGTCATTGGTATCCGTATTGGTCATGGACTGGATGCGGACAGGCTGATCACCTCCCAGTTTAAGAAACCCTATGGAAATGGACCGTGACCGGTATGTTTCTGTCATGCTAGTTGATTTCCCAGTCAGCACCCTCTTTTTTGTCTTTGATGGTTATACCCAGGCTGGTAAGGCTGTCCCGTATCCGGTCGGCTGTTTCAAAATCCCGGTTGACTTTCGCATCACTCCTCAACTGAAGGATCATTTCAACCAGATCGCCCGTGATCCCTTTTCCGGGATCAGGTGCTTCTGATTTTGTCAGACCGAGAACATCATATACATAATTATGGTAGAGCGACTTCAGCTTCACCAGATCTTCTTTGCTGATGGTGTGTCGGCCCTCAGATAAACCATTGATCCATTTTACCCCGTCGAACAGGTGTGCGATCAAAACAGGAGTGTTCATGTCATCCTCCATGGCCTTATCACAGGAGGAAATCAGATCGTTTACCGGGATCGAAGAGGTTGGACCCGGTTGGAGGGAATCAATTTCACCGGTTGCCTTCAGCAGTCGCAATAATCCTTTTTCAGAACCCTGAAGGGCATCATTGGAGAAGTCCAGGGGGCTGCGGTAGTGGGCTTGCAGGATAAAGAATTTGATGGCCATGGGCGGATAAATACGATCAATCAGGTCATGGTCACCTGAAAAGAACTGGTCCAGGGTGATGAAGTTGCCAAGGGAACGCCCCATCTTCTGCCCGTTGATGGTGATCATGTTGTTATGCATCCAGTACTTTACAGAGGGTTGACCATATCCAGCCATGTTCTGGGCTATTTCGCATTCATGGTGGGGAAAGAGAAGGTCCATGCCTCCGCCGTGAATATCGAACTGCATCCCAAGGTACTTGGTACTCATGGCCGAACACTCCAGGTGCCATCCGGGGTAACCCTCGCTCCACGGAGAAGACCAGCGCATGATGTGGGCCGGATCGGCTTTTTTCCAGAGTGCAAAATCAAGTGCATTTCTCTTTTCCGATTGTCCGTCCAATGTCCTGGTATTGGAGAGCAGGTCTTCAATCTTTCTTCCGGAAAGCTTACCATAGTGGTTGGTTTCGTTATACCGGATTACATCGAAATAGACCGATCCGTTCACCTCGTATGCATACCCGGCATCCAGAATCTTCCGGATAAGCTCCTGCTGTTCAATGATATGTCCGCTGGCCCTGGGTTCAATACTGGGTTGAAGCAGGTTAAGCTCTTGCATATTCTCATGGTACCGGTTCATATAATGCTGGACCACTTCCATGGGTTCCAGGGATTCGATCCTCGCTTTCTTCAGAATTTTGTCCTCACCTTCATCCGCATCATTTTCCAGGTGGCCTACATCGGTTATGTTCCTTACATACCTTACCTTATAACCCAGGTGCCGGAGATACCGGTAAAGTACATCAAAGGTGATGGCCTGGCGGGCATGGCCCAGGTGGGCATCACCATAAACAGTTGGTCCGCAAGCATAGAGACCAACAAATGGAGGATTCAGGGGTTCAAACCTTTCTTTCTCCCGGGTAAGGGTATTGTAAACATATAGGTTGTTAGTCATAATTACTAAAGGATAAACAGCATGGTGGGAACAAAATTAGTAATTTTAGCTATTACCAGAAACTAAACAACAATGGGAAAGAGTAGAAGACAAGGCAAAGATAAACTCACACGGGACCAGGCCAGCGCATTGATCATGGGTGTATTTGGAAAAAACCCCAGACAGGTGTACAATTACAAGCAGATTTCGACACTGCTTTTTTTTAATGATAAGTACAGACGGGCGGTGATCAACAGGACTTTGGATGAGCTTGTAAGCAAGAAGCTGCTGGAACAGGTTGATCACGGGAGGTTCCGGTTGCTTAACAGGGCAGGATACAGGACCGGAACCCTGGATATGACCCATCACGGGTATGCTTTTTTGGTGTCGGAAGATGCAGAAGATGATGTTTTCATTGCCCGGAACAACCTGAAAACAGGTCTTGATGGTGACCTGGTAAAAGTATTTATGTATCCCAAAAGAAAGCAGAGTACGAGAATTGAGGGAGAAGTTGTGGATATTCTGGAAAGGGCCAGAAATACTTTTGTGGGTACGGTGGAGATCTCCCAAAATTACGCCTTTCTGTTACCCGACAGCCGGAAGATGCCTTTTGATATTTTTATTCCGCTGGAAAAGCTGAAGGGGGTGGAGCATGGACAGAAGGCCATAGCCAGGATCATTGACTGGCCCTCGAAAGTTAAGAACCCTTTTGGTGAAATCGTAGATATCCTGGGATTTCCCGGCGAGAATGATACCGAGATGCATTCCATTCTGGCAGAATTCGAACTTCCAATTAATTTCTCAGAGGAGGTGGAAGCGGCCGCCGAAAAAATTCCTGATCGGATTACCGCTGAAGATATAAAAAACCGGAGGGATTTTAGAAAGGTCCCTACATTCACCATCGATCCGGCCGATGCCAAGGATTTTGACGATGCACTTTCAATCCGTCCGCTGGAAGGGGGCCTCTGGGAAGTGGGTGTGCATATTGCCGATGTGTCACACTATGTAAAGACAAAAACCATTTTGGACCAGGAGGCTTATGACAGGGCAACCTCTATTTACCTGGTGGACCGTGTGGTACCCATGTTGCCGGAAAAACTATCCAACAGCGTCTGCTCCCTTCGTCCCGATGAGGATAAGCTTACGTTTTCTGTAGTCTTACGAATGAATGAGCTGGGAGAAGTGCTGGATGAGTGGTTTGGACGCACCATCATACATTCCAATAAAAGGTTCAGCTATGAAGAGGCTCAGCAGATCATTGAAACCGGCGAAGGGGACATGAAAGAGGAAGTACTTAAGCTCTTCGAAATATCAAAAGTATTGAAGGAAAAGCGGTTTAAGAACGGTTCCATTAATTTTGAAAGGGATGAAGTAAAATTTCATCTGGAAGAGGATGGGACGCCCACGGGTGTCTATTTCAAAGTCCAGAAAGAATCCAACTGGCTTATCGAGGAGTTCATGCTGCTGGCCAATAAAAGGGTGGCCGGATTTGCCAGCAGGGGAGGAAAGTATGAAAAAGATGTGAATCCACAGGAATTAGAAGGAAAAAAACAGAAGGGCAAAACATTTGTGTATCGCATCCATGATGTTCCGGATCCTGAGAAGATGGAATCATTCACACGGTTTATTACCAAATTCGGTCACTCACTGAATCCGCAACAGTCAGCCCGCGGGTTGTCCACATCACTGAACATCCTCCTGGATGAAGTGCAGGGTAAAAGGGAACAACATGTGATTGAGATGATGGCATTGCGTTCCATGGCAAAGGCCCGTTATTCCACCAACAACATCGGGCATTACGGCCTGTCGTTTAAGGATTACGCGCATTTCACATCCCCCATCCGGCGTTATCCCGACCTGATGGTACACAGGTTGCTTGCCCATTACCTGGAGCAGGGAGAATCAAAGAATGCGGATAAGTATGAGCAAAGGTGTCAGCATGCTTCCGAAATGGAGCGCAAGTCCGTAGAAGCCGAAAGGGCCTCCATTAAATACAAGCAGGTGGAATTCATGCAGGATAAGGTCGGAAAGGAGTTTGACGGGGTAATCTCAGGCTTAACCGAATGGGGTATCTATGTGGAAATTGTAGAGAACAAATGTGAAGGGATGATTTCAATAAAGAGTATTGTCGATGATTTTTATGAATTTGATGAGGAGGAGTATATGATCATTGGCCGTCAATCCGGCCGTAAGTTTGAAATAGGGGATGAAATAAAAATTGAAGTAGTGAATGCCAATCTTTCGAGAAGACAGCTGGATTACAAGTTTATAGAGTCCGGTCAGGACCGATAAAATTTCGATAAAAATTGAAATTATCATGGTAGTTGTCAAGGAGGAGATAAGGGCCCAAATTGTACTTGTTGCCCGCAAGATATTTACCAGGTATGGTTTTCGGAAAACCACCATGGAAGAAATAGCTGTAGCTTCCCGAAAGGGAAAGAGTTCACTCTACTATTATTTTCACAGCAAGGTGGATATCTTTAAGGCCGTTGTTGAGAATGAGGCCGACGAATTGAAAGAACGGTTGGGTAAAGCCATTAAAAAGGATGCCTCTCCCATTGATAAACTGAAAACTTACATTCAGTTCAGGCTTCATCATGTCCGAACGATGGAAAATTTTTATGCCGCCCTGAATGAAGAGTATCTGTCACATATGGATTTTATCCTGGAGATCAGGAAACAATTTGACAGGGAGGAGCTGGAAGTGGTCAGGGAGATCCTGGACGAAGGAATGCATGACGGGACCTTCCAGATCAACAGCTCAGAGATTGGAGCCATCGCTATTGCCACCATGATGAAAAGCCTGGAATTACCCCTGTTCCTGAGTTCTGAACATAAAGCTGACCGTGGTGAACTGCTGGATGACCTGATCCGTGTGCTTTTTTACGGTATCATCAAGCGGTAATCAGTCAGCCAAGCGGTAATCAGTCAGCTTTCCGAATGGATGCAACCATTTTATGAAAGATCTCCGTGTTCTGGTAAATCCCTGTAAAATCTTCTGCTCCCGGTCCATATGCAAAGACGGGTATCAATGTGGCTGAATGGCTTCCTGTTGCAAATGAGGGTCCGATGTTTTTATAATTATCATGGCCCGTTTCTTCATCATGTTCCGGCGATAGGGTAAATCCACCGGTTTCATGATCGGCACAGACCACCACCAGGGTGTTGCCATCCTTCTCGGCAAAATCCATGGCAACAGCAATGACCTGTTCGAAATCAAGCATTTCTGAAACCAGGTATTCCGTACTGTTGGCATGTCCGGCCCAGTCAATCTGGGACCCCTCCACCATCAGGAAAAACCCCCGTTTATTTTTAGAAAGATAATCGATGGCCAACCCTGTGGCATCCGGAAGAAAACTGTCTCGTCCTTCCAGCATGGGTGGCATTCCTCCTTCAGCCAGCACAAAACCGTATTTATGGTCAGGAGATAAGGTAGCAGGATCGGTTAATCCGGTGGTATCTACATTGAATCCTTTCGCTTCGGCGGATTTGAACAGGTCAGCTCCATCACTTCTCTGGTTGAAGAATTTTATCCCCCCTCCGGCAAAAAAGTCAATATCAGAATCAAGCAACTGGACGGCAATTTTCTCTTCCATATTCCGCAGTTCCACATGGGCATAGAAAGAGGCTGGAGTAGCATGGGTGATAGCCGAAGTAGCCACTACCCCGGTGCTCCAGCCCAGTTCAGCCACCACTTCAACAATGTTTTGGATGGATAGTCTGGCTGTGTCAACTCCAATAGCGCCGTTATATGTTTTTTCCCCTGCCGCCATGGCTGTTCCACTGGCCGCCGAGTCGGTGATTTTATCGGTTGCAGATGAGGTATTGATCAACCCAATGTGTTTGAACCGACTGAATTCCGAAAAAAGGTCACCAAAATAGACGGTTGTGGAAACAGCTGAAAGTCCCATGCCGTCACCAATGAGAAAGATAATGTTGGTGGGCCTTTCAGGCTTTTCGTTTTCATTTAGTTTTTCTTTTAACCATCCGGGACGGTCTGTGGTCACCGCGGTCACGCCCATTTCCTTCATTTTCATGGCTGTTTCGGGATCATTAACGGTCCAGCACCAAACATCCAGTCCCGCTGCATTGCATTTCTCGACCGTTTTGCGATCAATGATCGCATGCCTCAGATCCACACCGTCCAGTTTGTTATCTACGACGGCATCAAAGTGTTTTTTCAGATCAGGTTTAAACGATGACAGGTAGTAGCAGGGGATTTCCGGATATAATTCCTTGGTGGCTTTGATGGTTTCAAAATCGAAGGCGATAAAACTGATCCTTCCCGATTCCCAGTATTTATCAATCACCTGCTGCAGGTGGGGTAAAATTTCCGGTCCGGTTTTTATCTCGATAACCAGCATGCGGTCGGCGGGTATGGTACCCAGCACATCTTTAAGCAGGGGAATGGGCTCATTCTCATATTGTTTGAGATTGCTGTCGTTCAGTTTGATGAACAGTTTACTGAGCTGTTCCCAGGAAGTTTCGTTGATTATGAGGTTCTCGCCGGTTAGTTTTTTGGCGTTTTTATCGTGGAAAAGGATCACCCGGTTGTCTTTTGTGAGCATCACATCACATTCGGCAGCATCTGCACCCAGCTCCCAGGCCAGCTGAATGGAAGCCATGGTATTTTCAGGAGCCAGGTATGAAGCTCCACGATGGCCCACATAGTTGAATTCCTTTTCATTGGGTGAATCCTGGGCACTCAGGGGGATTGCAACCATCAGCATTCCGAGGAACAGGTATATTATTTTCATGCCCGATATATATTAAATATTATGTTAAGCTAATTATTTATTTCCGGGAAAATGTGAACTTTGACAATAAACAATTATTACTGATGAAAATCAATCTTTTTAAGCGCATCCGAAAATTTTTATGGACCACCCTGATTGGTGGCGTGGTGGCCCTTGCTCCGCTAACCCTGATCATCCTGCTGTTCAGGTGGGTCATCAATGTGATCGGCCGTAATCTTTCACCGGTGGTGGATAAGATCCTGCAGGATCCCGACCCGGACCCGTTTTTTAAATTCGCACTCTATGTACTTACTTTTACTGCAATTCTGCTCTTCTTTTTCATTATTGGGATCGTTGTTCGCACCAGGATGGTTGTATTCCTGAACAAGGCTGAGGACCACTATCTCAATAGAATACCGGGTTACAAAATGGCCAAGGAGACCGTTCAACAGTTTTTTGGAAAGAACAGGTCATTTTTCAGGGAGGTGGTCCTGGTGGATATTTTTAACACGGGTACTTTGATGACCGGATTCATTACAGATGATCAGGGGGAGATCATCACCGTTTTTGTTCCCACAGGTCCCAACCCCACTTCGGGCAATATTTACCACTTTCAGAAGGAGAGGGTATTGAAAACAAAAGCATCCATTGACAGTGGAATGAAATCGATTATCAGTTGTGGTGCGGGTTCAGCGGAAATATTTGCCTCAGCGGAAACACAGTAGATTATTTCGGAGGAGCCTCTTCGCTGTCAGAGACGTGCATAAAAAACCGTTTCTGATTGAACAGGATTATTGCAACGGCAACTGAGATACTGGAATCTGCAATGTTGAATACGGGTCTGAAAAAGATAAAACCGGAACCTCCCCGGAACCAGCTGGGATAGTTGCCTTTGATGATGGGAAAATAGAACATATCCACTACCTTCCCATGAAGCAGGGGAGCATAGCCTCCACCTTCAGGGAACATGGTTGCGGCCTCGACCGGACTGCTGCTGTTGAAGATCATTCCATAAAAAACAGAATCGATGATGTTGCCCAGCGCACCGGCCATGACCATGGATAGGGTGATAATGAGCCCGATATGTGCTTTGAACAGGATCAGGTGGCGCAGGTAAAATCCAATGGCCACAACGGCACAGATCCTGAATGATGTAAGGAGGATCTTTCCAAAGCTGCCGGGCAGGCTGAGGCCAAAAGCCATCCCGTTATTTTCAACAAAATGGAGGATGCCCCAGTTGCCCAGGATCGGGATCTGCTGATATAGGGTCATGTTGGTTTTGACCAGAATTTTGAGGGTCTGGTCGGCCAGTAGAATTAGCAGTATTATAAGTATGGATTTCCTGGTAATGGACATGACTATTTATTAACCGATACGGTCACTTCAAAATGCTGGTTGAGGTGCAACTATCTATTGTTTGGATTTTGCCTCGATGCAAAGGGTGGCATGCGGCACGGCACGAAGGCGTTCTTTAGAGATCAGCTTTCCGGTCTCTCTGCAAATTCCGTAAGTTTTATTCGCGATCCTGACCTGTGCAGCCTGGAGGTGTTGTATGAATTTATGCTGCCTCTGGGCAAGCCTTCCTGCCTCTTCCTTTGAAAGGGTGGAGGCTCCTTCTTCAAGTACTTTAAAAGTGGGTGAGGTATCCTGTGTGTCGTTACTTTCGCTCTGTGTAATGGCCGATTTTAACAACTCATAGTCTTCCTTGGCCTGATCAATCTTCTTCTGGATGATCTCCTTGAATTCCTGCAGCTCTGCATCCGAATATCTGTTTTTCTCAGCCATGATTAGGTGGTCTTTGGTTTTGCTAAATATACAATATTTTAATGATTCTCATTCTTTTTTCAAACACGTGTCACACGAATATTGATGTATACATCCTCATTGAGACCAATGCGTTTACTGTTGTAGTTCTCAATCTTATCGATCGATGTAACGCTATCGGCAAGAGTTTGAGAACCGATGTATTTACCATGTATTCCAATGGCATCGTTGATCAGCTCATGCTTTTCAATGAGTACATGGATCTTGTCGGTCACATCGAATCCGCTTTCCTTGCGTATGTTCTGGATCCTGTTGATCAGTTCCCTGGCAATACCTTCCTGCCGAAGCTCTTCGGTAATATTGATGTCAAGTGCAACGGTGATAGGCCCTTCATTGGCCACCAGCCAGCCCGGGATGTCTTCCGATATAATCTCCACATCCTCAAGGGTAAGCTGGATATTTTCCTCTCCGGCCTGTATCTCAAAGGCCTGGTTTTTCTCAAAGGTGGCAATCTGCTCCTGGTTCAGCCCATTGATGGCTGCACCGATCTCCTTCATCAGTTTACCGTAGCGTGGTCCCAGGGTTTTGAAATTGGGCTTGATCCGCTTTAAAAGAATACCGGCTGTATCGGTAATGTATTGAATATCTTTTACATTGACTTCATTCAACACAAGGGACTTAACCAGTTCAACCTGATCCTTGAATCCAGGGTCAGATACGGGCAACATAATTTTGTTCAAAGGCTGACGCACTTTGATATTGACCTTACGCCTCAGACCGAGGATCATGGAAGAGAGCTTTTGGGCCACATCCATCCGGGCTTCAAGGGCGATATCGATCCACTGCTCATTGTAATCGGGGAATCGTGTGAGATGGACCGACTCATCGGTATACCGGTTTGTTACCCTGTTGAGGTCCAGGAACAATTTATCCATGTAAAAAGGAGCAATGGGTGCGGCGAGTAAGGCAACCGTTTCCAGGCAGGTATAAAGGGTCTGGTAAGCCGCTCGTTTATCTGTATCAAATTCACCGCCCCAGTACCTTTTCCTGTTCAGGCGAACAAACCAGTTGCTCAGGTTTTCGGTGACAAAATCCTGGATCATCCGGGCCGCACGTGTGGGTTCGTAGTTCTCATACTGTTCCTTCACCTCTTTTACCAGTGAATTGAGCAGGGAGATGATCCATCGGTCTATTTCCGGACGCTGATCAACCGCGACCTCTTCCGCCTCATATGTAAATCCGTCTACATTGGCATAAAGGGCAAAAAAGGAATAGGTATTATAAAGTGTTCCGAAAAACTTCCTTTTCACCTCATCCACACCGGCAATATCAAACTTCAGATTGTCCCAGGGCTGAGCGTTGGTGATCAAATACCATCGAAGGGGATCGGAACCATGTTTTTCGATGGTACTGAACGGATCCACTGCATTGCCCAGTCGTTTGGACATTTTATTTCCACTTTTATCAAGTACAAGGCCGTTGGAAATGATGTTCTTGAAAGAGACAGAATCAAAAAGTATGGTGGCGATGGCATGCAGGGTAAAGAACCAACCCCTGGTCTGGTCTACTCCCTCAGCAATGAAGTCAGCCGGAAAAAGCTGATCAAAATCTTCTTTGTGCTCAAATGGGTAGTGATACTGTGCATAGGGCATGGCTCCGGAATCGAACCAGACATCGATAAGGACCGGTTCACGGAACATTTTCTGACCTGATTCGCTCACCAGGATGATCTCATCCACAAACGGCCGGTGCAGATCAAAGATGTTGTAATTTTCATTCGACTGGTCACCTTCGACAAAGGCATCCAGGGCATTGGAAGTTATGAAGCCTGCTTCAACCGATTTTGTGATCTCATTTTTCAGCTCGGCTACAGATCCAATACAGATCTGCTCTTTTTTATCTTCGGTCATCCATATGGGGAGCGGAGTGCCCCAGAAACGGGCACGTGAGAGGTTCCAGTCCACCAGGTTCTCAAGCCATTTACCGAACCTTCCGGTTCCGGTGGATTCTGGTTTCCACTTGATGGTATTGTTGAGCTCAATCATCCGGTCCTTCATGGCTGTGGTACGTACAAACCATGAGTCCAGCGGGTAATAAAGCACAGGTTTATCTGTTCGCCAGCAATGTGGATAATTGTGGACATGCTTTTCGATGCGGAAGGCTTTGTTCTTCAGTTTCAGGTTGACTGCAATATCCACATCGATGGTGGGATCCTTTTCTGATTTGGATGCATCGTATTCGTTCTTCACATATTTGCCCTCAAATTCTCCATAGGTGTCCAGGTTGATTTTTTCATCAACGAAACGGCTATCGAGATCCTTTAATCGAAAAAAACGGCCTTTCCTGTCTACCAGCGGCTGAACATTTCCATCTTTGTCTATAACAGTGAGCGAAGCTATGTTATTGGCCATGGCCACCCGGTAGTCATCAGCTCCAAAAGTGGGAGCCGTATGAACCACACCGGTTCCCTCTTCGGTGGTCACAAAGTCTCCGGTCAGGATCCTGAAGGCATTCTCCCCCGGGTCCACCCAGTCCAGAAGTTGCTCGTAGGAGAGTCCTTCCAGCTTTTGTCCTTCTACTGTTGTCAAAACCTTATAGGGCACATGTTTGTTTCCGGGCTCATACTCTTCAAACGGCAACGCTCCAACCTGTTCCGGGAAATAGCGTCCCATAAGTTCTTTGGCCAGGACCACTGTAATTGGAATACCGGTATAGGGATTGAAAGTCCGCACCAGGGCATATTCGATATCTGCGCCTACAGTAAGGGCTGTATTTGAAGGCAGGGTCCAGGGTGTGGTGGTCCATGCCAGGATGAAAACATCTGTGTCGGTATTTTCGAAAAGGGTTGCAGACCGGTCGTTCCGGATTACTTTGAACTGGGCCACAACCGAAGTGTCCTTTACATCCCTGTAACAACCGGGCTGGTTCAGTTCATGGGTACTGAGCCCGGAACCAGCAGCAGGTGAATATGGCTGTATGGAATATCCTTTATACAGCAGGTCCTTTTTGTACAGCTCCTTTAACAGGTACCAGACCGTTTCAATGTATTTGTTTTCATAGGTGATATAGGGATCATCCATGTTGATCCAGTAACCCATGATCTCTGTAAGTTCCTCCCACATGTCGGTGTACTTCATCACATCTTTCCGGCATGCAGCATTGAATTCCTCAATGGAAATCTTATTTCCAATATCCTCTTTGGTGATCTTCAGCGAATTTTCTACACCCAGCTCCACAGGCAATCCATGGGTGTCCCATCCTGCTTTCCTTTTTACCTGGAATCCCTGCTGGGTTTTGTACCTGCAAAAAAGGTCCTTGATGGTCCGGGCCATCACATGGTGAATACCGGGAATTCCGTTGGCAGAAGGGGGGCCTTCATTAAAAACAAAGGCAGGCCTGCCTTCCCGGGTCTCCACTGATTTTTCAAAGATCCTGTTTTCTTTCCAGAATGAATTGATCTCTTTGTTGATCTCCGACAGGTCAAACTTCTTATATTCACGGAATTTCTTGCTCATTCAATCCTCCCTTTGCAGGCACTATTAAAATTGCACAAAGATAGATGAGCAGGATGTAATTTGCAAGAAATCAACAAAAACAGTGGCGGGGGCCTATTCTTTGAAAATCTTTACATATGCCGGGGGAAGATTCCCTGTACGCCGGCCTCTTAAAGTTTAATAATTTTTCGAATGATCTGCTCGCCATCGGTTCGGAGTTTCAGCAAGTAGACACCCCTGTCTATTCCTGATACATCGATATAGAATTCGGTCACAGCTCCTTTTTCGGCTACCTGCTCCATCCTGTAAACCAGGCTCCCGTTAATATTATATAATTCCAAAGAGTACTGGTTTCCTGCGGCCTTTTCAATCCTTACATGGAAGCTTTCCCTTGAGGGATTCGGGTAAATCAAAACATTCTTGCCGGTCTCCGCAGGCTGAATATTAGATGTGGCAAGGTCCAGGGTGCCATTTTCTGCTATCCCGGTCAGGAGATCGCCGGATTCTGCAACAGGAGTCACTTCAAAGAATATATAATGATTCCAGTCCGTTTCTTTGATGGTATAGGTTCTTCCAACTGCACCGAGGATTTGCATTCTTTCAGCACCGTTGGCATATTTTCCTTTGAACCATTTGTATTTTGAATCGCCCTCGGGATCGCTGTTCTGATCGTAATAAGTATAATGGCCGGTCAGTTCTTCACCAATTCCGGAATTACCGCTTATTGATACATCCAGTGCCCTGGGAGCAGAAATCAGGTCCGGTGTCGGTAATTTAACGCTGGTATATATCCTGTATTCACTCTTATCAAGGTCGACCGGCATGTGAACATCGGATACCACAAGGGAATCACCGCTCAGATAGTCATACCATGTTCCGGTTTTCGAGAAGGAGGGATCGATGGTACCGGGATAGGTGTCAAAATTGCCAATGATGGTAACATCCATTTCTTCGTGGTGCAGGTGTATGGTCTTCATCGTGTCGGCCACGTCGATGCTGAAGTCGGTTGTATTAAAGACAGCATGCGACTGTTTCAGATGTGCAAGAGTTGAATACACCTGGTACAGGCGTTGCCGGTTCGGATCTTCCAAATAGTCCCAGCGTATGGGTTTGGGCCCCAGTTTATCATTGTTGTAATGAAGATCGTAATCATAGCCCTGTTCCCCGAATTGCCACATCATTTTCGGACCCGGAATGGTGAAGAAAAATGAGGCACAGAGTTCGGCCCTTACAAGAGCGATCTCCAGGTTATTCCGGACATTGTAGTTCGGATTGTTGTAATTCCCCCACTTCACTACGTCATACATATGTCTTTGTTCATCGTGACTTTCCATGTATGTTACCAGGTGAGGTTTACTAAAACCACGTGTTTTATAGGAACCCCATGAAAAATCCGATTTACCCTCGTTATTCCAGCCCATTCCGGCCCTGGAATAGTTATATTGGGAATTCCCCCAGACCATCATTCCGTAATTCGTCAGGACTTGCTCCTCATCGTTATCCGCGAAGTGTTCAAGGATGACATAAGCGTCAGGGTTAACCTTCCAGATCGTATCGGCATAAGCTTTCAGAATGGCGATCCGGCTGCCGTCATATTTTGCCATTTCTGAAGCACTTCCCAGGGTATTTTTTTGTGTTAGTCCTTTTGAAAGATCAAACCTGTATCCATCCACATGATACTCTTCCAGCCAGAATTTCAATACCCGGTTGACAAAATATTTGGTCGCTTCACTTTCGTGGTTCATATCATATCCAACATTGAATTCATGTTTAGGAATCTGGTTGAACCAGGGATTGTTGGCGGCGGGACGGTTGTTTTGGGTATCCCAGTAAAGCCTGACCATAGGGGATTGGCCAAATGAGTGGTTCAGCACAATGTCAAGCAGTACAGCAATCCCATGGGAATGGCAGGTATCTATGAAGCGCTGAAGGTCTTTTTTAGGCCCGTAATATTTATCAGGGGCAAAGTAGTGGGTAGTATTGTAACCCCAACTGCTGTTTCCTTCAAATTCGTTGACAGGCATCAGCTCAACAGCGTTAACCCCTAGTTCCTTGAAATAGTGTATGGTGTCAATAAGCGTCTGGTAATCATGCTTTTCAATGAAATCCCTGATCAAAAGTTCGTACACAACAAGTTCATCCACCGGAGATGGGACAAAATCCGTATTTTTCCATTCGTATCCTGTCCGGGCTGTCTGCAAACAGGATGCAATTCCTGTGGTTTTTCCTTCCGGATAGGGGATAAGCCCGGGGTATGTATTCTCACTGATGTATTTGTCCTGCGGATCGCTCACTTTCTCGGCATAGGGATCTCCAATGCGTATGCTTCCGTCCACCAAGTACTGGAAAATATATTCTTTCCCGGCTTCAAGGCTGTCGATGGTAATCCAGAAACGTTTTCCATCCGGCGTTATACTCATATAAAGACGGTCGCTGAGCTCCCAGTCACTAAATCCGCCTACAACATGGACGAACTCTTTTCCCGGGGCATATAGCACCAGGCTTACGGTTGTGTCATTCAGGTAGTTAATGCCGTCTTCCAGCCCTTCAGGTAAGGCCTGGACTGGTACTTCCTTTTTCGAAAAATAGAATAGTGAATCAGTCACCTCGCTGGTATCATCTTTGGCAATGACCTTGATCCAGGTTTTGCCTTCCTCCTGCACAATAAGGGTGTCAGTAACGAACTGTTCGGTTGTTTTCTTGATTACTTCACTGTTATGAATCAGGATCAGGGAATCGGACTGCTGGGCACGGGCTTCGACAAATATTGTGTCGCCCACTTCGACAATCAGGGGACGTTGAGCGGGTTTCACAATGGATACATTCAGGCCGGCCACATAGACCGGATGAAATATGTCATCCCCCGAGGCTGTTTTCCCCTCTTTCGTATTGTCGGCACTGCGAAACACAAAGGCAAGCTCCTTTACTACTTCCGTGGGTAAAATGCCATAATAATCATTGATCCCGGGAACAATTTTTAACTGGTAAAGATCTGTGGCGATCCGCTCCAATTTGTATTTGGCAGAATTATCTCCCCAGGCCGGTGCATGTTTCCAGTCACCAGAATGGGAACTCTCCTGGGTGATGACACCCGTATGCGCGTAAACATCTCCGGTAAATCCCATAAGGCCCTGATTGCCCTGAGTGGCATCATAAGTGATGATCACAGAGTCTGTCTGCACAGGGAAGGCCGGATTAGCGATGATGATCTGCCCGGATACATCCAATACACAAAAAAAAGCAAGAAAAAATCCGAATCCTTTGACAATTCTCATAATGGAAAGATATTATTTAACGAGCTAATAATTTTTTATAGCTCAGGATTAAAAAACAAACCCGGCCACTCTGGCCGGGTTTGCTAATGGAGACAATAAAAAATTATTGCTTAATGAATTTGGCGGTGCCTATATATCCTTTTTCTCCGTAAACACTCAGTATATATATTCCTTTCACCAGTTCGCTGGTATTTAACTGATATGATCGGCTGTTATCAAGCCTCATTCTTACAACCTGCTGTCCAAGTATATTATTGATCCTGATTTCCTGCATGTCGACCTTGTTATCGATATACATGATATCAGAAACAGGGTTGGGGTAGAATGATACCTCCTGGAAAAGAATAGGCTGCTGATCAATGCCCAGGGCAACATCATTGAACCAGACCACTTCCGGCGCATTTACAACACCTCCAAGGGTATCCAGAACCAGGAACTTCCTTGCCGGACCACCGTCGGGGAATTCATGCTTGTCATCATCCCAGCTACTGTCAATGCGGAACTTGTATTGCATGGTATCGCTCCCACCAATTGGTGCAAAGGCAGCAGGATAGGTAACATAGATGCTGTCGCCTTCCTTGTCGATCAGTTCATCATTCCAGTCACCTCCCCAGCCATTCAGGGAGCCTGCCACGTCGACATAGTTCTGCTTGGGTACAAACGTTCCTTTCAGGATCTCATTTTTCATATTTACAGACAAGGTCACGGGAACTCTTCCCGGGATGTAGTTGTTCCAGACGGATTTTGCATCCCTTCCACCCTCGATCACCGTTGCATGTCTTGCGGGGCCTCCGCCCGGGAATTCACTCTTGTCATCGTCCCAGCTACCGTTGATCCTGTATTTATATTCAACGATCATCATCAGGTCAAGTTCCTCAACTGTAATCTCATACAGGCTGTCGCCGTTGTCATCGGTCAGATGGTAATCTGTACCGTCCCATCCGTTCAGGCTACCTGCAATATCCACAAAATCGGCTGCAGGGTCGAACAAGCCTTCCCTGGCCACATATTTCATATCCACAATGAACTTGATATCTCCCACCGGTTTCCCAAGATCTTCGAAAAAGTGGTTCTTGGTGATCTGATAGTTTTTCGCCACTACAGGATCCCTTTGCACAGTTTCTTCGGTATCATCCATTTTAAACTTATAGGAATAACTGGTTTCGGCTGTAATGCCGTCATCAGCTTCTGTCAGGACTTTTTCATACCTCGCATCGGGTACAATACCGATCAGCAGCTGGTCCATTTCGTATTCCGTGTCATTCACGATGACATAAGCCTTTCCGGTGGCACGGTCGAAATTACCAAGTTCTTCCTGGTAAGTCAGGTCAAGTTTGAATTTCAGTGCGGGAGTAGGTGGGTCATAACTCAGAGAGATGTAAAAATCACCACAGCCATCATCTGCATTGTCCTTTGCCTCAAAATCCCAGCTACCGCCATTGAATACGGCAGTGATTCCGATGATGGTTGATCCTTCCTCCACACCATAAAAAATACCGGGAGTGAAGGTAATGGAATAGGTGCCATCGCCATTGTCGGTTAGTGTAGGAAAGTCAAAACCTTCTTCCTTGGGCTGGGCATCATAATCAATCCCGGGATCACCCCAGGCACTTTCCCAGTTATCAATGTTGTTGTAGAGAAATGCAGCTGAGTGCATTCTTACTTCAGAAGCACTGGTTACAGGTTGTTTCCCATCAGGAACACAAGCCTGGTTTGCGTCCAGTGTAAGAGTAATCTCATCCCAACCTGTTGCATTTGCAGGCGTGACTGTGACTATCTGGGAATGTGCCCATTGAGCCATAGCCATGAGGATGATTAAACTAAAACCAAGATGTAAATTTTTTTTCATAACATTATATTTTTTTGATTTATATACATAAAGGTACAAATTAATTCATCTGATCGATTCGAAATTTAACCCCTAAATGCTTCATTTTTTGGGTTTTTAGGAGCAAATGCCGAGGAATCCCAGATTGCAAACGATTGCGAAAAAATGAAGTATATTTGAAAAGAGATACCTTTTTTTCAAATATTATTCGCTGGCCTCCCATTTTGGTTGAGAAACCATCTAAATAGATCCTGTTATGCGAAGCGCACAGGTTACAATTAAAGATATTGCAGAAAAGCTAAGGATATCGCCATCCACTGTATCCAGGGCTCTCAAAGATCATCCTGATATCAGCAAGGCGACCAAGAAAGCGGTCAAAGAATTGGCTGAAAAGCTTAACTATGAGCCCAATGCCATTGCACTCAGTCTTTTAAGCAGCAGGAGCAATAACATCGGGTTGATCATTCCTGAGATCGTGCACTACTTTTTTTCGCAGGTAATCAGTGGGATCGAGGATGTTGCCAACGATGCAGGATATCATGTCATTATTTGCCAGTCCAACGAATCCTTCTCCAGGGAAGTTAAAAACGTTCAGGCCCTGCTTTCAAGCCGTATCGAAGGATTGATACTTTCAATTTCCAAAGAGACGAGAGACCTGGACCATTTGAAAAATTTGCGAAACAAAAACATACCCATTGTCTTTTTTGACAGGGTGCCCAATGATTTTCAGGCCGACCAGGTTGTCATTGATGACTATAATGGTGCTTACCAGGCTGTGAAGCATCTGATTGATACCGGGTGCAGGCAGATCGCCCACCTGGGCACAACCAAGGATATAGGGATCGGAAGAGACAGGTACAATGGGTACATTCAGGCCCTTAAGGATCATCGCCTGTCTATAAATGAAAGGCTGATTATTGATTGCGATACATACAAGGCAGCCCGGCTGATAACGAGGAAACTTATTTATGAGTCGAATCCCGTAGACGGGATCTTTGCTGTCAATGACCGAACTGCCATTGGTGCACTTCAGACAGCCAAAGAGTGCGGAATTAAAATTCCGGAAGAGATGGCAATAGTTGGCTTCAGTAATGGTATTTATTCCAATATGACCGACCCGCCACTAACAACGGTCGAACAATTTGGTCATAAAATGGGGCAGAATGCAGCCCGTATGCTACTGGACCGGCTGTTTTCAAAGGAAGATTATCCACCTGTTAAAGAGGTGATTAAATCTGAGCTGATCATCCGGGGAAGCACGGTCGAACAGCGAAATATCTTACCCCATCACCACTGAACTCCGGCGAAACCAGGAATCTCCCGCCAAAACCATGATTGCATTTCTCTGCCGCAAACGTTTGAAATAGTGGTTCCAGCGCAGATAGACAAATTAAGTTGCTATAAATCATAATATTACAATAATATTGGAAATCACATTTCTGTATTTTGTTGTACTTTTAATTCTCCTAACCAAGGCAATCAATGAATACAACATTGTTAAACCTAATCTACTAAGCCATGAAACAATATTTACTCAGTTTCTACCTGATTGTGATAGGAACATTCCTGACGGGAATGATGTACGGTCAGTCGGGAATAGTGCAGGGAACGGTAACGGATCCCAATGGTGAATTACTCATTGGAGCCACCATTATGGTCAAGGGGACCACTCAGGGTACCATTACCAATAGTGACGGACAATATACCCTGGTGTCGGTTGCGGAGGGTGAAGTTGTCCTGGTAGCCTCCTACATTGGTTATGGGAGTCAGGAAGTCACCGTACAGGTGGTATCCGGTAAGACCTCAACTGCAGATTTTGTGCTGTCCGAAGACATCACACAGCTTGACGAACTCGTTGTTATCGGTTACGGAACCAAAAGAAAAAGGGATATTACATCCTCTATTTCGAGTGTCAAAGCGGAAGACCTGGCCAACAGTACCCAGTCCAGTTTTCAGAATGCACTCCAGGGTAAGGCCGCAGGGGTGCAGATCACCGCTGCCAACGGAATGCCTGGTTCTGCCATGACTGTCAGGATCAGGGGAACTTCTTCCATCACATCGAGCAGCGAGCCGCTGTATGTTGTGGATGGAATCCCTGTCATTACAGGTAATTATGCCGATGGGTGGGCAGATGGAACAAATACGTTGTCCGCGTTGAGTCCTTCGGATATTGAATCAATAGAAATTTTAAAGGATGCTTCTGCAGCAGCCATTTACGGTTCAAGGTCTGCCAACGGGGTGGTCCTGATCACAACAAAATCCGGGAAATCCGGTCAAACCAAATTCAATGCCGGGTACTGGGTGGGTGTAAACAAGATCACTAACATCCCCGATATGCTCAATGCTGAAGATTACCTGAAGTACGGGAAA
This sequence comes from Bacteroidales bacterium, assembly GCA_023138875.1. Taxonomy (GTDB): domain Bacteria; phylum Bacteroidota; class Bacteroidia; order Bacteroidales. The sequence continues at coordinate 17,877 of JAGLOO010000043.1, read as the reverse complement.
ATTGCCTGGGAAAATTCCGGTAATGATATCTCGGATGATTACCAGGCATTCTATGATAACCTCTCCCACGGGATTACCAGGGAGATTGCAGACACTACCAATACCGACTGGATCGATGAGATGAGCCGTACAGGAAAGGTACAGCAATTCAATCTTTCTGCCAGCGGGGGTGATGTTAAGAACACCTTTTATATAGGTGGGGCCTACCGCGATGAGGAGGGAGTTCTGATCGGCAATGATTATAAAAAACTCAGCGCCAAGATAAACTATGAGCATATTGCCAATGATGTTTTCTCCATCGGCACTAAAAATACCTTGGTATACGAAGAGAACAGGAGGGTACCGACAGGATGGGCCGGTGGCCTTGGAACTGCTCAGAGCCGTTCACTGCCCATCATGCCGGTGTACGATTCAACGGGCAAATTTTTTGCCCCCAGGAGTGGTATCAACCCGGTTGCATACGATGCTGACATGGATTACGGAATGAATGTCTATACCCTGATCAGCACCATCTATGCCCAGCTGAATTTTACCAAATGGTTGTCCTTCCGATCAGATGTGGCAGCCAACGTTTACAACCATCGGGAGTCCAGATATGTGGGCACCATTACACAAGAGAAGGCGACTAGCATGCAAAGAACGGTAATGCTTTCAAACCTTAGTACCAACAACTATTTCAGTTTCGATAAGAGCTTTCAGGATATGCATCATGTATATGCCACCCTAGGGATGTCGGTGGAATCAAGGAATCAATATGAGAACCTTTTCCGGTCAAACGATTTTCCTGTTCCGGGTCTGACCAATCCTACCTCGGGTTCAGTACAATCGGGAGCAGGCTATGAAGCCGGGCATGGTTTCCTCTCTTTCTTTGGTCGGGCGAGTTACAATTACAGCAATAAGTATTATGCCACTTTCAGTCTGAGGCGTGACGCATCATCCAGGTTCGGGGCAAATTACCAATATGGTTGGTTCCCTTCAGGATCTGCGGGATGGACCCTTTCGGAGGAATCTTTCCTTGAGGGAAACTCGGTGATGACCTACCTGAAACTGAGAGGATCATATGGGGTAACAGGAAATGCTGAAATCGGTGATTTCGAATACATGGGCCTGTGGCGCGCGGTGAATTACCTGGATTCCCCGGGGCTTGAGATCTCCAAAGTTGAGAATCTGGATCTGAGGTGGGAACGAACAGCCCAGCTTGATGTGGGAATCGACTTCCAGCTATGGAACGGAAGAGTTTCTGGTGGGTTCGATTACTATTATAAACAAACCTCCGATTTGATCCTGAACCGGCCCATCAATCAGACCAGTGGCCAGTCTTCCATGACAGCCAATGTGGGTGACCTGGAAAACAAGGGCATTGAGCTGTTCCTTACCACCCATAACCTTCCGGCTTCATCCCGGCTTCAATGGGAAACCGACCTCACATTCGGAAGAAATGCCAATGTAGTGACCAATACGGATGACAACCAGCTGGCTGGTGAGAATTACGGGAACAATGTGGTGGCTGAAGGGTATCCCATCGGCACGTGGGAACTGGTTGAATGGGCAGGTATTGCCAGGGAGGACCAGACCGCTACCGTTACAGACTGGATTGATTTCAATGACCAGGATCTCGGAACCACAACAAAGCAGGTGGATATTCTTGCAGGTGATGAGATCTTCTACAATCACTGGGGAGAGATCACCAACGAATTTGATTTTGACAGGGATGCCAAGTTTACAGGCAATCCCTACCCAAGTTTCTTCGGAGGGCTGAATAATACCCTGCAATGGAAAGGTTTCGATTTTGGTATCTTCTTTACTTTCAGCGTGGGCATGCAGGTTTACCGGGATGACGGGAAATTCCTGGATGGCGGATTTGACGGGAACTGGAATCAGACCGCCATCATCAAGGATAGCTGGTCGGAAGACAATCCCAATGGCCAATCCCACAAGTTATACTGGCAGCCGGAGAACCGCAATTTCAATTCCACCCGCTACCTGGATGAGGCCAGTTACCTCAGGTTGAAGAATTTAACGCTGGGCTATACACTTCCCGGCTCCTTAACCAATCGTTTCTTTGTTGAGCGGCTGCGGATCTATGTGGGTGGCACAAACATCTGGACACTGACAGATTATTCTGGCTGGGATCCCGAGGTAAACCGTGACGGTTCCGGGAATATTACGCAGGGAGTGACCTACCTTTCACCACCCCAGGTTAGCACCGTGAACTTTGGTATTGAACTCGATTTTTAACCATTGAAAAAGTAGAGCCATGAAATCAATAAGATATAAAATCGCCGCATTCGCTGTATCTGTTATGCTGATTAGCTCATGCGAAGAAGTGCTGGTTGTTAAACCGGTAGTGGAACTGGCTGATGAACTCGCCCTGAGTTCAACTGCCGGCCTGGATGCCGCCCTTATTGGCGCTTACAATAAACTGCAAAACGGAGACCTCTATGGTGGCCGGTACTGGGTATCACCTGATATGATCGCAGGAACTGTCAAGATCTCCGGTTTGCAAAACACCGTATTTGAGGAGCTGCAATTGCTCAACAAAACCATGTCGGGACAAAGCAACCGGATCGTTCATGCCACCTGGCAGGTGAGCTATGAAGCCATTGCCATCATCAATCAGTTATTGGCATATCTGCCAGATGTTAATGATGCAGAGATGACCGATGAAATCCGCAAACGTCTTGAGGGGGAGGCCAAATTCCTCAGGGGGTTGATTTTCTTTGAAATGACACGCCTTTTTTCATTTGATGTTTCCGGGGAAGGTCCTTTATCAGTGCCTGTTTTCACTGAACCGCTTTCTCCATTTGACACACCATTCAGGTCCACGGTCGACGGGGCCTATGAGCAAATTATCATGGACCTTGAGGATGCAGCTACCCTTCTTGCAGGGATCAATACAAACAACCGTGCCTCGTCTGTGGGCGCAAAGGCACTTTTATCCAGGGTCTATTTCTACCAGGAGGACTGGCCCGGAGTGATCAGTGCTGCCAACTATGTAATCGATCAGTTTTCAGGGAAGCCTCACGGCGGACTGGCAAACGATATGCTGGATTGTTTCCAGACCGGGAATCCGGACCCGGAAGTTCTGTTTGCCATCCTTGCCAGCGCGGTTGATGATGCTTCAGGAACGCTGAGGAGTTACTATCGTGTTGCTTCCAATTCAAAATTTACCATTCCCATTCCATATCTGGTAAAAATCGGCGCACACGTAGGGACTCATGATGACGCCAGGGCCCGGGTTGATCATGCATTCGTCAATATTGATGGCAAAGTGTACACCACCAAATTCGATGTTGAATTTCTAAATGTTCCTGTCATCCGCCTTGCAGAGGTTTACCTGAACCGGGCAGAAGCCAGGGTACATGAGGGAGATCCTGATGGAGCCACAGCCGATCTGAATGTGGTCCGCGAACGTTCAGATGCCGGATCGTATACCGGATCGGCAACACTGGAGGATTGTGAAACAGAACGCAATATTGAGCTTTACCTGGAAGGAGATTACTTTCACAACATGAAAAGACTTAAAAAACCCAACTTTGCCGTTGACATTGCCGGTAACGCCTATAACTGGGATGATGTAAAACTAGTATTTCCGATACCCGCATCTCAGCTGAATGTGAATCCGAATCTAAAACAAAACCGGTAGTATCGGTTAAACCGGAAACCTCTTTCTTAATAAATCAGCGCATGCCTAAGATCCGCCTTATTGCTTTGTGTATTACCTTTTCAATTATTTCTGTTTCCTGTGGTGAGAAAATGGAAAGAGGTCAGATGAGACATTCCTCCACTCCAATTGGCGAACGCATCTTTTACGAGATATTTGTACACGCTTTCTATGATACCAACGGAGATGGTATCGGCGACCTCAATGGGGTGACTGCGAAGCTGGATTACCTTCAGGATCTTGGAGTAAACGGGATCTGGTTACTCCCCGTGCATCCCTCCCCCACATATCATAAATATGATGTGATCGATTATTACGGGATCCACCCGGATTACGGGACCATGGAGGATATGAAAGCCCTGTTGGCCGAAGCCCATAAAAGGGATATCCTGGTCCTCATTGACATGGTGATCAATCACAGTTCCAGCCAGCACTTTTTCTTCAGTGAAGCCAGGAAAGGAGAGGATAACCCTTACCGGGATTACTATGTATGGAGCCGTGATTCTGTGGTCCAAAGCCAGAATCCCTACCACTGGCATGAGAATGGCAGTGATCGGGAAAAATATTATGGATTTTTCTGGAAAGAGATGCCTGATCTGAATTATGATCATCCCAAAGTAAGGGAAGAGATGAAAAAAATCGGAGTATTCTGGCTGACAGAAGTAGGGGTGGATGGATTCAGGCTGGATGCAATCAAATACATTTACCCGGACTCACTCAGCCAGAGAAATGTGGAATGGTGGCAGGAATACAGGTCGCATCTGGAAACTACAGGTGAAGATTTTTTCCTGGTGGCAGAGATTTGGGATGAATCCGCATACATTGGATCATTCCTGAACAAAGGCGTTCACTCGGCTTTTAATTTTGATCTGAGTTTTTCCATTGAGGAGATGATGGCCAAAGGAAAGGATCCTGGCATTGCCCGCCTGCTGGATGAAATTCACAGAGGTTTCCAGGGCGTTTCGGACTCCTACAATGATGCCATATTCCTTAAAAACCACGACCAGGACAGGATCATGAGCCTGCTTACTGATCCCCGCCAGGCCAAACTTGCTGCCTCAATTCTTTTTACCCTTCCTGGCATCCCTTTTATCTATTATGGTGAGGAAATTGCCATGCTGGGAATGAAACCGGATGAATACATCCGGGAACCGTTGGTCTGGGATCTTCCCGGACTGGATGCGGGTCAGACCAGTTGGATTGAGCCTCGCTATTCCACACCGGATAAAATAAAACCCGTTAAGCAACAGATGGAGGACCCCGCATCAATCTTTTCCCATTACAAGAAAATGATCACCCTTAGGAAAGAGAATAAAACACTTGCCACAGGATCAATCAGAAGCCTGGATCATATCCCTGATCATCTTTGTGCCTATGCTGTAAATGGTGCTGACAGTGAAATACTTGTCATTCACAATTTGACTGACAAAACAGCGAAATTGGATGCCAGGCTCTTGAATGCAAGAGGCAACGTTTTATACTTATCTGGCAGCTACACTGAAAATACTGACAACCTGAAACTGGATCCTTTTGGAACACTGGTTCAGTACATGAACTGAAATCTGCTTACGCTGAACATCGAGCTGATTTATTAAGTTTGTAGTTTGATGTTTTATTTGCTGTCGCAAACGTTTGAAATAATACCTGCCTTGTTCCCGATCAGCAAAAACACTCCATCTACCTGAAATATAATGCGATATGTAGATGGGTTTTTCATTTGTTATACCTATTTTTAAAAATGACAGGTTGATAAAATCATAAATTTTTAATCACATGAAACGGAAACCAAGACTAAGCTTCTGGCAGATCTGGAACATGAGCTTTGGATTCCTGGGAATCCAGTTTGGATTTGCACTGCAAAACGGGAATGTTAGCCGTATCTTTCAAACACTGGGCGCAGAGATCGATCAGATCCCTATCCTGTGGATTGCTGCCCCGGTAACTGGATTGATTGTTCAGCCCATTATCGGGTATATGAGTGACAATACCTGGGGAAGGCTGGGACGACGGCGGCCCTATTTCCTGGTTGGTGCCATACTGGCCTCGATAGCTTTGATCCTGATGCCTAACTCACCTGGTTTATGGATTGCTGTGGGCATGCTGTGGATCATGGATGCATCCATCAACATAACCATGGAGCCTTTCAGGGCATTTGTCGGGGATATGTTACCCAACGAGCAGCGAACCAAAGGATTCACCATGCAGAGTTTCTTTATTGGTATTGGTGCTTTTGTTGCCTCCTGGATGCCCTATGTTCTTTCGGAGTGGTTTAATGTTTCCAATACTGCCCCGGAAGGAGAGATCCCACAGACAGTCAGGCTTTCATTTTATCTGGGAGGCGGAGTGTTCCTGCTGGCGGTTTTGTGGACCGTGTTTCGGACAAAGGAGTATTCTCCGGAGGAGCTGAAGAGCTTTGATGAAAACAAAAAAGAAGAAGCCGGGGATCATAAAGAAACCGTCGATCCTGTCAGGAAGTATTTAAGAAGGGGAATTATCTGGACCCTGGCAGGATTGGTCACAGCCTTGCCCATTTATATATACACACTGGAAAAGGAACTCTATATCCTTGCCGGAGGCCTGGGCCTTTTCGGTATCCTTCAATTGATCGCAGCGGCAATGATTAACAGCAGGAAGGAAAAAAATGGCCTGGTGAGTATCATCACTGACCTTTACCGGATGCCATTTACCATGAAGCAGCTGGCCTTTGTTCAGTTCTTTTCATGGTTTGCCCTTTTCAGCATGTGGATCTACACCACACCGGCTGTAACACAACATATGTACGGAAGCACAGACCCCACCTCGGAGCTCTATAATGAAGGAGCAAATCTGGTAAGCGGTATGTTTGGTTGGTATAACCTGTTTGCTGCAGGATTCGGACTCGTGGTCCTGCCTTTTATGGCCAGGCTTACCAACCGTAAGATTACCCATTCCATTGCACTGGTGGTGGGGGGATTGGGCATGGGATCCATTCTGATCCTTGGTAATCCCCAGCACATGATCTTTTCCATGATTGGCATCGGACTGGCATGGGCTAGTATACTCGCCATGCCATATGCCATACTTACCGGATCCCTGCCACAACATAAAATGGGAGTGTATATGGGGATCTTCAATTTTTTCATTGTCATTCCACAGATACTTGCTGCCACCATTCTTGGTTTTATGGTAAAAACCCTCTTCCAGGGAGACAGTATCTATGCGCTTCTGATGGGAGGTATTTCTCTGTTGGTTTCAGCAATTTTAATCCTGTTTGTGAAAGATGTACATGACAAATAGACAAAGACAAGCAGATGAACGGTCATTATAAAAAAGACGCCTGGAGCATTATTGAGGAAGGTTTGGATCCTTCCATGCAGGAGGCGTCTGAAAGCATATTCAGCCTGGGGAACGGTCACATGGGTCAGCGCGCCAACTTTGAAGAAAAGTATTCGGGAGAAACCCTCCAGGGAAATTATCTGGCTGGGGTTTATTATCCCGATAAGACCAAGGTTGGCTGGTGGAAGAACGGGTATCCGGAGTATTTTGCCAAGGTACTCAATGCACCCAACTGGATTGGTATCGATGTGGAGATCAATGAACAGCAGCTGGATCTTCACAAATGTGAACTGAAGGACTTCAGGCGTGAATTAAACATGCGTCAGGGGACCCTGGACCGGACATTTACCGTTATAATCCAGGGCAAAAAGCTGGATATTGCAGTTCGACGGTTCCTGAGTATGAGACGCGACGAAATCGGGGCCATCCGGTATTCCATCAAATCCTCTGATTTTTCCGGAAGGATTTCATTTACTCCCTATATCGAGGGTAATGTGCTGAACAGGGATTCTAATTACGGAGAGCAATTCTGGGAAATGGAGGGAACCGGGGCTAAACAGGGATCGGGTTATCTAATGGCCCGAACCAGGAAAAGCAGATTTATTTCCTGCATGACCATGGGTTATGAGATGCAATTGAACCAGGAGACCCTGGATTCGGAAGCAGAAGTGACAGAGAGACATGATTATGTAGCCAACAGGGTAACCGTGGAGATTGGCCGGGGCGATGAAGTCTTATTTTATAAGTATGTTTCCGTCTTGACTTCCATGAATCATGATCAACCGGACATGGTTCAAAGGGGAAAGCAGATGTTGCAGAATGCACAGGAAGCCGGGTTTGATGCCCTCTTTGAGGAACACACAAAGGTTTGGGAAAACAGCTGGGCCCACTCCGACATCGTTATTGAGGGAGACACTGCTGCCCAGCAGGCCATCCGGTTTAATATTTTCCAATTGAACCAGACATATACCGGAAAGGATGAACGGCTGAACATCGGGCCTAAAGGATTTACCGGGGAAAAATATGGCGGGAGCACCTACTGGGACACGGAAGCCTACATGATCCCTTTCTATCTCAGCACAGCTACGGATGAAGTAGCACGAAACCTGCTTATATACAGATATAAACATCTTGAAAAGGCCATTGAGAATGGTAAAAAATTGGGTTTCACAGGAGGGGCGGCACTCTATCCTATGGTGACCATGAATGGAGAGGAGTGCCACAATGAGTGGGAAATCACCTTCGAGGAAATTCACCGGAATGGGGCCATTGCATTTGCCATTTACAATTACATCAGGTATACGGGCTCTCAGAATTACCTGGCCAAATATGGTCTGGAAGTGTTGATCGGGATTTCCCGGTTCTGGCGTCAACGGGTGAACTGGTCAGATGTGAAGGGAAAATATGTGATACTGGGTGTGACCGGTCCCAATGAATATGAGAACAATGTGAACAACAACTGGTATACCAATAAGGTAGCCAGCTGGACACTGGAATATACCCTTAAAGCATTGGATCAGGTGATGGAATCCGATCCTGAGGCATACAATGAAATCAACAATCGGACCGGATTTGATTTCAAAAAGGAGACAACCGCGTGGAAGGATATACTGGATAATTTCTATTTCCCATACAACGAGAATACGGGTGTTTTCATTCAGCAGGATGGGTATATGGATAAGGAACAGGTGATGGCAGCTGATCTGGATCCATCCCAGAGGCCCATTAACCAGCACTGGTCGTGGGACCGGATCCTGCGTTCCTGTTTTATCAAGCAAGCGGATGTACTCCAGGGGATCTACCTGTTTGAGGATGAATATGAGATGGATACCATTAAACGCAATTTTGATTTTTATGAGCCGCGCACTGTTCACGAATCATCGCTCTCCCCATGTGTCCATTCTATCCTGGCTTCAAGAATAGGGCTGCATGACAAAGCATATGAGATGTACCTCCGGACTTCCAGGTTGGATCTGGATGATTATAATAATGAAGTCAGCGAAGGCTTGCATATCACCAGTATGGGAGGCACCTGGATGTCGGTGGTATATGGTTTTGGCGGAATGAAGATCAGAAACGGGCTTCTCAGTTTTGATCCCCGGCTACCGGAGAGATGGAAGGGATTGTCCTTTAAAATACTTTACAGGGGACGTACATTGAAAATCATCATTGATAAGGAAACAGTTACCATTGAAAACCTTGAGGGTGAAGGATTGGAGCTGTATCTGATGGGAGAAAAAGCCATCCTGGATCAGAATGGATCCACAGTTGCGAATATGTAAAGTGTACCGGATTAACACTTCGGGACAATTTCTGTAAAACGGATTCTACAGGTCAAAACCCAGGTCCATCAGGCCAGTCCTTTCATGAATATGGATGGCCTGGAATCCCAGTTCCTGTGAAGCTTTGATGTTGTGGATATTGTCGTCCAAAAAAAGGGTCTCTTCCGGACGGATGCCAGCATCATTGATAACATACTCATATGCTTCCCGGTCGGGTTTATGGTACCCGATATTATAGGAATAGTAAATCTTTTTAAACACATCATGCATGGAAATCCCCGAGGCTTCGCTATACATTTTTTCAAACACCGGCGTGTGCAGCGGAGAAGTATTACTGAGCATGTAAAGACAGTATCGTTGTGTGAGCATTTTTAACAGCATTGTCCTTTCTTCCGGAATACTTACGATCATAGCATTCCATGCCTTATCTATCTCCTCATCCGTAACCTGGATCCCGGTCATCTTCTTGATCTCATTCCTGAACCCTTCTGTATCCAGCCTGCCGGTTTCATAATTAAAAAAGAGATCTGTGGTCATGTTGCTTGGATAATGAAGCATCATGGAAGGAAAATCCAGTTCATAAAACCTCTTCAGTGTGGCCTGAACATTGATATCCAAAATCACCCCGCCCAGGTCAAAGAGGATGTTTTTGATGTTCGGTGGTTGTGACATGCATTTCGTATATTCGTATGACTCAAAGATAAAAGAAAAAGGAAGAGCGATGCGCATTGGCGAAACCCATTACAGGTCCATATGGATGGAAGAAGATCCTGGGATTGTCAGCGTGATCGATCAGCGGAAGTTACCGTTTGAGCTGAAAGTGGTTAAGTTGAAAAGTGGAAAGGACGCTTATAATGCAATTGCTGAAATGATTGTAAGGGGTGCCCCACTGATTGGTGTTACCGCTGCATACGGGATTTACCTGGCAGGATTGAACAGTGATCCTCAGCACTGGTGCGAAGAAGTACGGTTAGCCGGCGAAAAGTTGAGCTCCTCCAGGCCCACAGCGGTTAACCTTAAATATGCAGTGGATGCGATGCTTGGCCAGGTAAATTGTGCCGGGTCGCGTGAAGGAATGATCGACCGGTTATTTTACATGGCGATCAGGGTAGTAGAAGACGAGGTGAACCGGAGCAGGGAAATAGGAAACCAGGGGTTGGCCTTGATCCGGGACCTTTTTAAAAAGAGAGGAAAACCTGTTAATATCCTTACCCATTGCAATGCAGGATGGCTGGCCTGTGTGGATTACGGAACAGCTACAGCGCCCATCTATCTGGCCCATGATCAGGGTATTCCCGTACATGTGTGGGTGGATGAGACCCGTCCCCGGAACCAGGGTTCCCGGCTGACGGCCTATGAATTGGGCCAGCACGGAGTGCCCCATACGGTCATTGTGGATAGTGCCGGCGGCCACCTGATGCAGAACGGGGAGGTGGATCTTGTCCTTGTTGGAAGTGACCGCACTACCCGGACCGGTGATGTGGTCAACAAGATCGGCACCTACCTGAAAGCCCTTGCAGCATGGGATAATAAAATTCCCTTCTATGTGGCGCTTCCGTCCACAAGCATAGATTTCAATATGAAGGAGGGCAGTGAAACAGAAATTGAAAACAGGGCCGGGGCAGAAGTCGCTTTTGTGGAAGGGTGGAATGAAAAAAGCCTTCAACCGGAGAAGCTCAGGATTTTACCCGAATCCTCAAACGTTGCCAATCCGGGCTTTGACATCACTCCGGCACGGCTGGTGACGGGATTGATCACCGAACGGGGCATCTGCAATGCAACAGAAGAAGGGATTAGTTCACTTTTTGGAGAATAAGTCAACAATGAAAAAATCAGTCCTGACCCTTGTTTTCCTTATCACCTGGCTGACAAGCTTTTCTCAGGAAACCTCCTCCACCGTTTCTGATCGGCACACTTATCTGCAACTACTCTATCACACCGGAATTTACTGGACCAGAACGGAATACCTGACGGAACAATTTGCCGATGGGTATAAAGCCATTGAAGCCAGGTTTGGTTTCCAGACAACCGGAAGAAAAGCATGGCAGCAATACCACCACTATCCCCGGTATGGATTCGGATTTCACTATGCCGACCTGGTGGCTGACCGGGAAGATACCATTGTGGGGAACCCGTTCAGTGCTTTTGTGTTTTACAGTGCACCCTGGGCCCGTTTCGGCAGGTTCACCCTGAATACAGACATTGCCCTCGGATTGAGCTATACTTCTGTTATCCATGATCCTGTTTCCAACCCAATCAATGATGTGATCGCATCATACCTCAACCTCTATTTTGATTTCAATCTGAATATCTACTATGCACTGACCAACAGGATCGATATCAGTGCGGGATACGGGGTAACCCATTACTCAAACGGAAGTATGCACCAGCCACAAAAGGGAGTGAACAATTGGGGATGGAATTTAGGCCTCAGTTACAATTTCAGTGATCAACCAAAAAGCACGGACCTGAATGATCCGGATGGCAAATCTTATATAAGACCGGAATTCATTGAAAGTGAAAAGCCAACATTCATTTACAGTGAAGTGATTCAACTGATGTATGCCGCCGGGGTTGTGGAACGCCATATCCTGGGTGAGCTGGAAGGAACATACTATTTCACCTCTTCCTTTACAGTTGATTACGCGGTAACTCTCAATCCACGAATGGCGGTGACCATCGGAATGGATGTGTTGTATAACGGCTCCCTTAAAATGGCCATTAAAGGAGTGGATCCGGAAGACGTGACCACCATTCAGAAAATGTCTGTTGGGTCTCACCTGGGATATCATTTCCTCATCGACCGGCTCACCATCCTCTTTAACCTGGGGACCTATTTCTTCCAACATTCAAATGACAAGGGGTACTGGTTCATTCGCGCTGGTGGAAGATTCCGGATAACTGACCATTTTCACACCCAGATTTGCATTAAGGCAAAGGATGGGATCCGGGCTGACTGGATCGAGTGGGGGCTGGCTTATTCTTTGAAGATCAGGTGAACTATTGCCAGATATATGTAAATTGTGTAATATTGCATTCCCAAAATCTGGGGATTAACCAGCCGCATCTTTTCAGGGCCCATAGCTCAGCTGGTTAGAGCACCTGACTCATAATCAGGGGGTCGATGGTTCGAGCCCATCTGGGCCCACAATTACAAACAATAAGCCCCTCTAGCACAACACGTTAGGGGGGCTTGGTATTTTCAGGGGACAGTATGGGGGATAGTTTATGCCTCAAATTTCAGCCTTGATATTTACATTGAAGTTAATTCGATCCTTCTAGAACTAAATGAAAAAATATATTAATCCTTTTGGAGTGATGTGAGATAATTGTAACACAGCAATTTACTTCTGTAAATCAATAAACTTCAAAATGAGATTCTCCGCAGACGGAGGATATTATTCTTTAAGTTTATAAGAGAATTTGAACGGATTTGCGTTGGGATCAACAGGTTCAATCTTTCCGATTTGTCTTAACTTTTGGAATGCTTTTTTAACCTTATTAACATCATCTTCACCACTTAATTCTCTTACAATTCTATTTGTTATTGGGGTTTCTGGGTATAACTCCAATCGGGTTACTATAATATCCTCCAAAGATGAAATTCTCTTGTGCTGAATGGTAATTTTTACTGAATTATCCTTTTCCTCAATTATTGGATCTATAAGACCAGCCTTCTTCATTTCATTTCTAGCAGTATCAAGCCCTTCTCCAATATCATGATTTACTGGATTTGGAAGGTTATGAAGAAGTCTTACAATATTTGGATTTCTTGAAAAACGTTCCTCGTAAATGTTTTCAATTGTCATGTAACCAGGAAGCTTTCCAGGACTGATAACCTCAATTCTATTGTCATAGATTCTTATGTGTATATCGTCGTTTAAACTGTAATCCCTATGTATTACTGCATTTACTAGGATTTCATGAATAGTTTTTTCTGGGTAATTCAACTTCTCAAGTTTATTCCCGACCGTAATAGAAGCGTCTTTAAGCAATTCTTTTACAGACGATATCGATTCTAATATTTGTTGCTCAATGGGTCCATTTATTGTTTTTGGTGCTTCCATGAGCTGTTCTCTTCTGTATTCTTCTTCTGAAGTCAACAATCTATATACTTTTATAGCACACCTGGTATCTATAGTTGCCTGTGGTTCTTCATCATACATCAATACACAAGCAACATTTGGTATCCTTTCACCATCTATTTTGGTCAAAAGTCTTTGCTTTCTCAAGAACGATGTAGTGGATAATTGGCTTCCAACACGATTCATGTAACTTATTAAGTGCCCACTCTCTGTATAATCATCTACATCAACAGTATCGACGGGTTGTTTTTCATATACAAATGCACCTTTGGCATATCCCAGCTGAGCTACTCTTTCACCTCTAATTTTTGTTTTTCTTGCGTTAATTCTTAAAAAGCAATCTCCTCTAGCAGTATAGTGTACTTTGGGACTTTTAGGAATAGAGATATTTAGTACTTGCCCTTTTAATTTGAAATCTATAAACTCGATATCAATATTTTCAACTGAGGGATTTGTTTCTTCAAGTAAGATGTGCAATATATCATTTGCATCTTCTTTAGTATCGAATCCGTCTATTCTTTCTCCTGAGTTACTAATGTCTTCTATTCCTATCCATAAATCACCACCGTCGGCATTTGCAAAAGCAACAAAGGTTTCTTGCAATTTATTAGGTGCGATTCTCTTACTTTTCATATCATTGAAATGATCTTCCTCCAATGAAAGTAATTTTGATTCTTCATCTTGATAAGGATTTCGAGTATTCATGTTTTGCAGATGAGGTGAGATACAGTACTGAGATATATATTGTATAAATATAATCGATTTTTCGTTTACCGATCTCTGTAATTATCACGATATTATTAACTTCTCCTGTATTACCTTTCTTTTTTTTTCTACTCTTCATTAAATTTTAAATATTTCATTTCCATTCTATCTGTACTTTTCAATTTGAAAATTCAGGTTCCTCACTATCTACAGCTTTTACCTCTGAACTTTCTTTGCTTGGTGATTCCTTTGACAAATCTTCAACCTGGTTTCTCCGCTGTTTATTTTCATGCGGTTTTTGCGTCTTTGATATTTCGACCAGTTCATCTTCAACGACACGAAAGCGAGAGGAACCACCGAACCTGGTTCCAGAATGTTTCTTTGTGTATGCGACACTTGTATAGCTTAAAATGTAGCTCATATCTGTTTGAAATATTCGACCTTAAATTAGTCCATCTAAATCTTCATATAGCTGCTCATCACGAGAGAATTTGCCCCCCAACGGTGCAGTATTCTGATCTGTGGAATCCGAAGGAACAAATGATACTATGAGAGTCCATTGTGGAAAAGACGTTGGCATTGACCACGTTACGCCAATTCTAATTGACCTACTAAAGACCTTGGTATTCTGAATCTTACATTAGATGCCATATTCTGCCTAAGGGTGGTCAGTGGCACCATTTTCTCCAGTAACGTTTGTAAACGGTGTTATAACCTAATGAAATATTAGTTGATTTCATGCAATTACACGTACATACAACCAACGCAGGAGATGATATACTAGTGTTTAATTGCATTAATAACCTATATTAAAGATAATTTATTATCTTTGGTGTATGAGAACAGCACCAAAGATAGAGGTCACGCCCCAAGACCTCAAAATATTGACTAAAAGGTCAAAAAGCCGAACAGAACCTAAACAAGCAATAGAGAGGGCTCAGATAATATTGCTTTGTTATGAAGGGAAATCTGTAAAAGAAATAGCAAAAACTATGCATACCTACCCGAATAAGGTGATCGAATGGCGGAACCGTTACATGGCAGAGGGTATTAAAGGCTTGCTGGACAAGCCACGTTCTGGAAAGCCGATAGAATATATTGGCCTGCGTGAAAAAGTTTTATCAAAATTAAGCTTACCTCCACCAAAAGGTTATGGTCGTTGGGACGCCCCTTTGTTATCAAAAGAATTAAATTGCTCACCCGATGCAGTCTGGAGAATTTTAAAAAAAGATGAAATCAGTCTGGTCAGGCAACGATCATGGTGTATTAGTACAGACAAGGAATTTGTCCCTAAAGCAGCAGACATTATTGGGCTATATTTACATCCTCCACTCAATGCCATTGTAATATGTGTGGACGAAAAGCCTAGCATACAAGCCTTAGAGAGAAAAACCGGATATATCCAAACAAGCGATGGCAAAACACAACGTGCTTATCAAAGTACATATAAAAGAAATGGTACCCTAAATTTATTTGCTGCACTGGAGGTGGCAACAGGGAAAATAACAACCAAATCTACAAAATATAAGACCCGGGAAGATTTTATCGAATACATGGACGAAGTAGTTGGGGAATATCAAGAGGATCAGGAAATACATGTAATACTTGATAATTATTCGACCCATAAAAAAAATGAAGTGTGGTTATCAAACCATCCAAATGTACATTTTCATTTTACACCAACATCAGCAAGTTGGTTAAACCAGGTAGAGATATGGTTTGGAATTTTCTCCAGAAAGTCATTAGTAGGTGCAAGTTTTAGAAGCACCGAAGAACTGAGAGAACAAATTGAAGCCTATGTGAATAATTACAACAAAGAGTGCAAGCCTTTTAAATGGAGGAAAAGAGAAGTAAAAGGGTCACAAATTAAGAATAATATAGATAATTTACGCAATTAGACACTAGTAAACCTAAACGGCTTATATTATCAAGAGAAATTGGTCGGATAAACCAATTATAAGCAAAATATATTATAATGGGTAAAACAAGCCGTTTGACTTTTAATTTTAAGTAACTAATAATGAATACTTTACAAATCAATTATTTTTTACCGCAAAATGAATTAAATACTTAAGTGTTAAACATTTGAAGTGTCAAAGTTTAACGCTTGTTCGGTGTGTTACCTACACGGACAAGCGTTTTTTTCATTTAACAACGAACAGGGAACAGAAAATAAATTAAAGTGTTTATGCTGCGCATGCAATACACCCTCATATTTGTGGTAAACAAATATTTCACCCTCAAATTAAAATTGATTCGCCCCGTCACTGCCTCCCCCCTCCTGCGTCGTGTGTTCGGTCGGTGAGGGGGTCACAATTTCTAATTCTCCCTTATGCAGAAATAGTATTTATAGAAGAAGTGAATTTTATTGATTTATTTTACGCCCCTATGAAGGTTTTCATTCTCACGAGCCATGAACCAATCTGAGAGGATTTACGTTACGCATGACTTATTGTTATATTCTATTATTTCAGCTATCCGGAAATTCTATTACATTGCCTAATTGTTCGAATATTGAGTTTCTACAGCTAGCTTTATAAACATCGTCTTCTTCTTCAAGTATTTTTTTGCAAACTTTATATAAATCGAATGTCTTAACCAATCCAATTTTCTCACGCTGAGCTCCCTTAATACATTTTGTAGTAAACCCAATTCCCCTCTTTTGTGGTTCAACTAATCTCATGGGATTCCCAAATAATAGGCCGAGTGCTTTTTCATCTATTTCCTCTCTTTCAAAATCTTCGTTTAGTGAATCTAGCAATTGCCTAAACTTTCCGATATCAATGTCTTTATTATCTCTCCCTTCACATTCACCAATAAATCTAATCTTCTCTGGGCTTAGGATTACTTGATCAAGCTCAAGTGTACCATCATCATAACTCTCAGCTTGATAACCAAGAATCTTTAAAGCCTTAATCACAGCTTGTTCAAGCGGTTTACCAGATTCGAATAGCAAATCTTTTAAGCTTTCCTGTTCGACCAATACTTCGTTTAGCTCCCTGTTCTTAGTTTCAAGCGATCGAATTTTGGATGTATTTGCTTCAATTTCCTTTTTTGTTTTTTCTGCATCTTTTAAGTTAAAAACGCCACTGTCGGCCCACTTGGGTTTTGGAGTTTTGTCTATATCCTTTCTAATTGCTGTATCAAAATCAACCAGACTCTTTGCAAACCTTTTACCGATCTGGATAGCCTTACTATTCCAATTCTCTTCACCAGTCTCTTTATCTTCATCAATTAAAGATTTGACATTAAAATCTAGATATGGTATAAAGATTAGATACCCAGTCGATACTTTTTTATAGCAACCTAAAACTCTATCCTTATTCCTTGTTGTGAAAAGAATTGTCACTTCTTGACTATCAACATACGCTTCGTAATTGATATAGTCTTTAAAGTCATTATAAAAGCTTGAAATCAGGTTATTAGCAACATTTAATATTCTTCCTTTTGCATTATGTACATTACCATCATAGGGTAAAAAATCATAATTAGAATGTGATTGAACATGATATGTAGGTTGCCTACTTTTCCCTGTTCCACTAAAAGTCTTTTGACCAGAATACACATAAAAGTCTTCCTTATGCTTAAGGTTTACAAATAGTGTTTTACCACTTTTAAGGAAATTAGAAATCTCCTTATTCCAATGTTTGGTATCTTCCAATATTCTTGCAGAGGACGACTTGTTATAGAGTGATTTACCTTCATAACCATCGTTGTCGTGATAATAATCTGTATAATCCAGATTGGGAGAAAAGACTGCGATATCATAATCAGATAATGAAGCGCTTTCTTCAATCTTTATGGGGTGCAATCCCAATTTGTGGAA
>JAGLOO010000042.1 GCA_023138875.1 Bacteroidales bacterium | reverse complement strand
TACCCACTAAAATGGTAGTAGAACCTAACAATAAGGGCAATTTCTTGAGGATGCAATGGATCCACAATCTGAATCAGGATTTTGCTTTTGCTGCAATCAGGGTATTGCCAAGCAGTGCCACCCTTGTCATTGGACCCACGCCCCCGGGCACAGGAGTGATATGGGCACATTTAGGTGCGACTTCATCATATTTCACATCTCCCTTCAGGCGAAACCCTGATTTGGTCTCAGTGGAAGGAACTCTGGTAGTTCCAACATCTATCACAACTGCTCCTTCTTTTACCATATCTGCTTTGATAAACTCCGGTGACCCAAGGGCAGCAATAAGAATATCGGCTTTCGCACATACTTTATCCAGATCCCTGGTCCGGCTGTGGGCAACAGTTACAGTGGCATTAATTTTCTTCTGAGACATGAGGATACTTAACGGCCTGCCAACAATATTGCTTCTACCCACTATTACACAGTTCTTTCCGGAGGTATCAATTTGGTATCGTTTGAAAAGTTCAATAATGCCAGAGGGAGTGGCTGATACAAAAGATGGAAGACCAATCACTGTTCGTCCAACGTTAACAGGGTGAAAACCATCCACATCCTTATTGGGATCAATGGCTTCGATAACCTTTTGCTCATCTATATGGTTTGGAAGTGGAAGCTGAACTATAAAACCATCTATATCCTCATTTTCGTTAAGCTCATGGATCTTCTTCAGGAGTTCATGTTCAGAAATATCGTCCTCAAAGCGTATCAGTGAAGATTTAAAGCCCACTTCTTCACAGTCTTTTATTTTGTATGCTACATAAGTTTCACTACCTCCATCATGACCTACCAGGATGGCAGCCAGATGAGGTTGCTTTTTACCTGATTCTATCAGTATTTCAACTTCGCTTTTGATCTCTCTCTTGATCTCATGTGCGGTCAGTTTTCCATCGATTATGTTTTCCATTATTGCTCTTTTAGGGGTTTTAATCATTTGATTTTTACAATTATAGTGACATAAAGATATAGCTGATCACATTCAAAATCTATCTCAATTCTTGCTTATACTGATGTGATTTTTGCAAATATAAAGCACGCTCTTTCGGGCACTCTACTTTTTGAAAAGAGCAAAGACTGGCCCTTCGAAACTTTTGCCCGCGTGCAGGAAAACAAGTGATCGCAGTAGTATTCAGGATTTCGCTAAGAATCGGGATAGGTGATGCACAAAATTGCACATTTTTTCAGGGAATTTTACCTTCTTCACTTTCAAAGAAGGTTCGAACTTCGTTCAGAACATGCGACATTACAGGACATCTTCCACTCACTGGTCGGTGTCCTTTCTTTTTATTCTCTACAACCTTCTCCAAACCTGTTCAATTGCTATCACTCACCATAATTATCACTTTTTCTATTGCACAGTTGAAGTTTCTTTTTACATCTGCTTTATAGAAACGTACGTTTCGGAAATGAGCGTTTCGGAAACGGTTAGTTCTGTAATGATTGATTCAGTAACAAATGCCTCTTAAACAGATGATTCAAATATGAAATTCAATAACCGGGAGAGAGACTATAGTCTTATTTCCAAAACAATCCCTATTTTCTCAAAGGTTGAAACCAAGAATGTGCGTTATACAATCGAGGATAATTTTTTGACTTTTTGGTTCCGTTTCATTTATAAGTACAGCCACATCATCGAAATAAGAGGTTTCCGGGAACTCAAAGAAATCATTTCCCGCGATTATTCTACCTATAGTGGTAAAATCCTTGAACGCTATTTTCGTACAAAGTTCATCGAAGAGAAGAGCATTACAATGATTGGCGGATATTGGGATAGAAAAGGTGAGACTGAAATTGATCTGATTTCAGTAAACGAACTTGAAAAGATGGCTGAAATTATTGAGGTGAAGCGCAATGCCGATAATATTGAATTGGAAAAGCTTAAAGAAAAAGGGTATCATTTCAAGAGGGCAACAGGACAATTGAAGGATTACCAGATTACTTACAGGGGCTTATCTCTTAGTGATATGTAATACCAAAAATCAGCTAGTCCGAAATATCCGAAGAAAACCCGCTCATGCTCATTTCTGCTCACTTGATGAAATCCAGATAATTTTTACGGTTTAGCAATTGCACATCGGCTTTGTAGGTCTCTGTCCAGGATTTTGGGGCACGAATTTTCCCTTGTCCCCATTTGATCTCGTATCCGGTTAATACTCCTTGATTTTCCTCAACATAGTCTATTTCAGCTCCTGTGTAGAGTCGCCAAAAATATGAATTCGACAACGATCTGTGATTGTTTAACCATTTCTGACGTTCGGCAATCAGGAAGTTTTCGAATAAGGCTCCTGAATCATTTCTTTGATCAAGGCGGTTCATATTGCCAATCAAATAATTCCGGATCCCAGTATCCCAAAAGTAGATTTTACTCGATTTCTTAATCTCATTTCTCAAATTCCGACTAAACCCACCTAATCGGAAAAGAACGAAAGCCTTTTCAAATAAACCTATGTAAGATTCTACTGTTTCATGGTTCATTTTTAAGGATTGACTCAGTTCATGTATTGAAACCTCTGATCCAATTTGAAATGCTAATAACTTCAACAATTGATAGGCCTTTTGAATATGCCTGATCTGACTGATTTCAATGATGTCTTTCATGAGATATGAATCGCTAATCTCTCTCAAGGCTTCAAACCTGTCATCACGATTCGATTGAGTTAAAACCTCAGGATATGATCCAAAAACCAAAAATTCGCCAAGGAGATCCTTTAGTTCAAAAGGATTATACATCGAACCCATTTCTTCCTGACTCAATGGGAAAAGGGTATATACTCTTTTTCGTCCGGTCATTGGCTCCCCAAGTTTAGTCGCCAGATCAAAAGATGATGAACCTGTAACAACTACCCGTAATGAGGGCAACTCGTCATGAAGAATCTTTAAATGAATCCCTAAATCTGGAATTTTCTGGCCTTCATCGATAAAAAGCAGTTCATATCCCTCAACCAAATCCTGCATTTTTTTAAGATCCTGACCACTGAATACCTCCTGGTACCGGGCTTGATCAGCATTGACTCGTACTGTTTTATAAGGCAGTTCATTGGTGATGTTAGTCAATAAAGAGGTTTTTCCTGTTTGTCTGGCACCATACAAAACAACAAGCTTCTGCCCCTTTATCAATTCATCAAGAATGCTCTTTCTCAAGTATCTCTTTATCCACATAGAACAAATATCGTGAATATTTCTGGTTTACCGTGTATATTTACGTGAATATTTCTGGTCCGGCAAAATATTTATACCCCCGATTCCAAATAAGGCTCAAAGAGCACTTAAAAGAATTCCTGGAGACTGGAATATGCGAAAAAAAGAAAAGTGTGGCTTCAGAGCATTGAAAATGAATATGATGAGTGGGATGAAGTGTCACTTTATCAAGCCCCTACCCCATTTTCCCAGTTTGAAATGCTTACAGCTTTGATTCTTCTAAAATATATCCAACCGTAGGGATTGTTTTTATGCAAAGCCTGGGGTCTAATTTTAGGTAACTGCGAAGTTTTGAAATAAAGACATCTAAACTACGGCTGGTGAAGTAGTCTGATTCGCCCCAAACCTCTATCATTATCTCTTCTCGTTTAACCAGATTGTTTTTACTTTGAGCCAGCTGTTTTAGGATTTTGCTTTCTTTATAGGTGAGCCGTTGTGTGATTTTTCCTAATACTAATTCCTGCTTTTCTGCATCAAATTCGTATGCACCCAATTTTTTCTGATTGATAAGAGTTCTTTCAGAATTGGATGGATGAGGATTTCTTCGATTCAGAACGGCTTTGATCCTGCAAAGGAGTTCTTCTTCATCAAAGGGCTTAGTTATATAGTCGTCTACTCCAAATTCGAAGCCTTGGATTTTGTCTTCTTTCAATGACCTTGCCGATAGAATGATAATAGGTATTTCTGAATTGAGAATCTTCATCTCTTTGACCAGAGAGAAACCATCCAGTTTAGGGAGCATAATATCAACAATACAGATATCAAAATAACCCAACTGAAATCCTTTCAGTCCTGCCTCTCCATCGATGTATAACTTGACATCAAAACCATTGCTTTCGAAATATTCTACGAGGAGGAATCCGAGATTAACATCATCCTCAACCAAGAGTATTTTTTGCTTATTGCTTTTTTTGTTCATTCTCTAACCTTCCTGGGCCACTCCACTACAAAGCGGCTCCCCTTGTCCGGGCTGCTAAAAACCTTTGCGCTGCCTTTAAGTTGATCGGCAATCTGTTTTACATGAAATAGCCCGATACCGAACCCTTTTGTATTGTAAATATCCCCTTGGGGTACACGGTAATATTGCTCAAAAATTCTGTTCTGATGTCCTTTTGGAATCCCAACACCTTTGTCAGCAACTTCTAATGAGAAGACTCGTTCGGTGACTTGTATAGTGATGGTTATTTTGGGCTGATTACCGGAGTATTTAATGGCATTGTCGATGAGATTACTCAGAATAATATGTATTGAGTCTTCTTCGCAAAAACAGTCAAAATTATCCCCATGAGTCACAAGGTCTAATTGTCCTTCCTTCTCCTTTACCTGGTCATCATAAATGGAAACCACAGCACTTGCAATAGTTAGCAGGTTAATAGAATCCAGCTCCTGAGAGTCGGCCTTTGTTCTTTCGAAAGAGCTTAATACTTTTTCAAGTCGTTCATACAATTTTGATTGTTCTGTTTTGATTATTTGAGTTAATGAGCTTAGCTTTTCGTCAGTTTTAACAATATCATTTTTGGCTACCATATTGGCGGCAAACGAAATATTGGTTAGCGGAGTTTTGAACTCGTGAGTCATATTATTGACAAAATCCTTAATCTGCCTTGAGAATTCTTTCTCTTTATGGTAGAACCGAAATATCAAGAGAAATGAAACCATCAGAAGGATAATTAAGATGATTGAGCTGATGAAAGCATTTCCCATCTGTGCTTGGATAAAGTTGCGCATTATCGGAAAATTTATCAAGAGTTCATAACCAGATTCATTCAATTTTTCAGCCAGGTTTGCTGATACTGTTTTTCCTCTTTTTGCTCCGCTGTAATTATCTAAGTTGACATTAACAATGCCATATTCATAATCCAAATCAATTCCATGACTGGAGAAATCGCTTTTTATTAATGAATCAAGGTCAAAAGCCTCATTTATAGATCTTAACAGCAAGCCGCATGAGCCAGAAGTTTTATTAAGGGCCGGGCAATCCTTAACTGTTTGAATATTTTTCTCAATGCTTTCAAGTGCTTGCTTCACATTTTTATCGAATTCTTCCTTCTGATACCTGGCTTCGCTCAAAACCCAGTTCATCTGGATGCCTGTTAAAGCCACCAGACAAGCCAGTGCTAACAATAACAAAGTCAGCTGGATTCGTGAATTTTTCATGAAACTAAAAGTACAAAGCTTTTCTATATTTACTGCAATCTTAACATCTCTATAACATCATATAACCTCGCTATAACCTGATATAACTACTTATTAACATGAAAAACATAAAATAAACCATATGTTTATATCATTATTAACTATTAAAAGAACACTTATGAAAAAGAGAGTTATTCAATTATCCAGCATCATCTTTCTATCTTTCTTTATGATTGCCAGCGTTGTTGCGCAGGAAAAACCTCAGGATGTCAAGAAAAAGGCCAAAACAGAAATGGTTAAGAAAGACATCTCCAAGAAGTGCAAGGGTTGTCCCTCATTAGAAAAGTGCAACAGTGAAGCTGCAGTCAAAGCAAGAAAAGAAAATGGAAAAGAGTGCGAAGGAACAGCTGAAAAGCCTTTGACCGCTAGTGAGAAAAGGAAGATAGAAAGAACAAAAAAGAAATAATTCACTTTTACCCACATTCTAAGGAATAAAATCCCCGGCAGCAGCGCGGGGATTTTTATTTTTGGTTTATACTCAATATCCGGATGAAAAAACTAAAAACAAATCCATATCGCTTAGCTACTCAAATAGTTATTATTGGCTTATTGGTTTTTGCCGGGATTAAAGCACTTATCAGCAACCAATATGTGGCTGATTTTGAAGCTTATTGCCCGTTTGGGGGCATACAGGCCTATGCCAGTTTTCTGTTGAACAATTCTCTGGCCTGCAATATGACCAACATTCAAATTAGCATGGGACTTGTACTGGTTGTTGCAGTAGTTGTTTTCAGCAAGCTGTTTTGCTCGTTGATTTGCCCTGTCGGATCAATTTCAGAATGGCTTGGAAAGCTGGGTGACAAATGGAAGGTAAGAAGAACTATTTCCGGATTGAGTGATAAAATACTTCGCTCACTTAAGTATATACTGCTATTTATTACTTTCTACATTTCCGTTACTACCAGTGAGTTGTTTTGCAAATGGTTTTGTCCATATTTTTCGGTCACTTCCGGGTTTCATCCGGATGTAGATATCATTATGGCCACAATTGCACTTGTAATTGTAATATTCGGATCTATCTTCTTTCGACTTTTTTGGTGCAAATATCTTTGTCCAATAAACGCGATTTCAAATATTTTCCGCTTCTTCTATATTTTTGTTGGAATTACCGGTACTTATTTCCTTATTCGAATTCTCGGTTTAGAGCTTAGTTTTATTTGGCCATTAGCCATTCTGTGTGTTTTGGCGTACATTTTTGAACTTCATAGTTTGAACAATAAGCCTTTCCCCTTATTTAAAATTGTTCGTGATCAATCCTCCTGTACCAGCTGTCAACTCTGTTCGAAATCATGCCCTCATGCGATTCCTGTGGCTTCACTGAATGTGGTCAGAGATGCAGATTGTCATTTATGTGGAGACTGCATCCAGGTTTGTCCGGAAAAAGGTGCTTTGTCTATTAACCGGTCTGGAAAAAAATGGCTGCCCGTACTTGCAATTATTGTTCTGATCATCGCCGGGTTATTGTTTAGTCGCTCCTTCGAGCTACCAACCGTTTTTGAACAATGGGCCAGTCAGGAAGATATGCAAGAAATGGAAACGTATACAATATCAGGTTTAAAAACAATAACTTGTTATGGCAGTTCTATCGTATTTGCCAGCCACATGTATGATATGGAAGGAGTCTATGGGATAGCGACATACCTGAATAATCAGCGAGCAAAGATTTGGTATGATGCCGAATATGCTGATACAACCGCAATAAGGGAATGGATCTTTTCCCCTGCTGCAATTCCCATTCAGAATTTGCCTGTCCGGTAAAGGTGTCTGTTTACTATTCCCATGATGGCAATTTGTCTGCTGATAAACTTAAAAGAATGGTGGAACAGAGGGATGTAAAAACCAATTCAAAGGATAATAACGCCATAATACAACTGAACTTTAAAGTCAGGGAGATCGAAAGTGAACCGAAAATCCTCGAGAGGACAGAATATCTTCAAAGGATGGGGATTTGAATATTGAAGGGAACAATCGCACCATTTTAGTTTCAGATGCCCTCGATCTGGCAGGGCTAAATTGCACCTGCACAAAACAAAGGCAAGAATCTTATTTTATGTTCCTGCAATTCCCCATATTTATCCTCGGTAAACACATAGGCTGATATAACATTTGAATAGGTATTTATCAAAAGATGCAGGCTTATTAATCTGCCGGATTTACCGCTTTTTACTTCTATGGGTATGATTTCTCCTTGTCTTTCAATTAAATAGTCTGTTTCGGCGCTGCTTCCGCGTGCGTCCCTGCTCCAATAATATAAGTTTTCGGAACTTGATCGGAGTTCCTGTCCTACAAATTGCTCAGCCAGTTTTCCGTTGTATGCTGCTGCCAGCTTCTTTTTTGGGATAGTTTTATCGGAGTAAAATCCGCAAAGGTTTGATACCAAACCAATATCCAGAAAAACAGTCTTGAACTTCCTCTCCGATGCACTTGCCCCAAGAGGGGTTCCGGCTGGAGAGGCAGCTCTTACTTTGGTGAACAACCGGGCTGTCTCCAATAGCAATTAGAAATTCTTCAAAAGTCATAGGGTGCATAACTAGCATTTGCAGCCTTCCAACCGGGAATGAAATATCCTGAAGTGCAAACTCTAACAATGAGCCTGCCGCAATTAAATGAAGCTCCGGGTATTCCTCATAGAAATATCGTAATGCCATGATGGCCCTTGGACATTCCTGTATTTCATCAAAAAAAAGAAGGTCGTTTCCGGGAGTAATTCTATTATTCAGCGCAAGTTCCAGTTCGGCTAAAATTCGGTTACTATCCAGATTTTGTTCGAAAATAGAGTGGTAGTCCGGATTTTTCTCAAAATTGACAGAATGCACATTTCCACTAAATATAGAACATAAGATTTAAATATTCAAGGTATATATTGAATAGTAACTTTAATTATTCAAGGTTAATTTATAAATGCTATCATCTAAATCCGACATAGCATAAAGAGTTACAGCCCGGAATTATATTAGTTTCATTCGCTTAAAACAGCTTATTCATATTAATTTGAGTAAATTCGTAAGAGATGAAAACCCACCGCAGAAGCTTTATTAAAAACACAATAGCCGGTTCAGTCTCGGTATCTCTTTCCGGTATCCTTCCAGGTTTAATCCTAGCAGGGTGTCACAGCAAAACTTCATCAAACCAAAAGATTATGAAAAAGCTAATCATAAAGGAGATACACCATAAGGGTGTTATTGATCTTGAATTAGCAGAAGAATTACTTGAAAACAATTCTGAACTTCAATTCATTGAAACCATTAACTGGCCTGAATTTCCCTACAAACCAGAGGTGAAATTTAAAATGGCATATTGTCAGGATCATATCCTGCTAAAGTATTATGTCACTGAAGAAAGCATCAGGGCAAAGGAGACCAGAGTAAATGGTGATGTCTACAAAGACAGTTGTGTTGAGTTTTTTATCTCAACCAATGGGAACGATACGTATTACAATTTTGAATTCAATTGTATCGGAATACCTCACGTTGGTTATGGCCCGGCAGGGGCAAACAGGGCATTGACAGATCCCGCAATATTGAAATTAATTAAGATAAGATCTTCACTTGGAAATCAACCGTTTGATGAAAAAACGGGCGGACATCAATGGGAATTGATGATAGTCATCCCAAAAGAGTGTCTGACCTATGATAAGGATATAGTTCTGAAAGGGCTTAAGGCCAATGCGAATTTTTATAAATGCGGTGATGAAACATCAAAACCACATTTTGTCACCTGGAATCCAATTGGTACTGAGACGCCTGATTATCACCAGCCTGCCTATTTTGGAGAGCTCTCATTCGAATAAGAAATTTCAAAATAAATTGCCAATTTAAGGCAACATATTGAAGCTTCGGAGATTAAAACCCGGAATCTTCCATTATGGATATGAAACAGTGCCGGAAAGTAATACTCTCTTAAACGATTTATGCCTAAATTTAGCTAATCAATAAAGCTTTGGGTCATGAAAACAAACAACTTAACGAGAAGAAAATTTATTGGTAACGCTACTGCCGGTACAGTTGGCGCTATGGTATTAACCCATTTACCTGTTTTTGGGCATTCAAAAGAAGTGTTGGTTTCTGAACTCGCTGTTAAGGGTGGAGAACCTGTAAGGACCGAAGGCTGGCTGAGATGGCCGGTATGGAATTCTGATGCCGAAAAACCAATGTTATCCGTCCTCCGAAGTGGAAACTGGTACCGTGGAAATGGCACCAAAGGCAGCGAATTTGAAAAGAAGTATGCTGATTTGATTGGAATCAAACGTGTGGTTGCTACAGCGAGTGGGACAACCGCTCTAGAAACAGCCCTGCATGTCATGGAGGTTGATGCGGGTGATGAGGTCATTGTCTCTCCTTATACATTTATCGCTACCTACAATGTGGTTTTCAATCAGAAAGCCCTGCCCGTTTTTGCTGATACTGATCAGGAAACATTCAACATTAATCCACATAAGATCGAAGAGAAGATCACCGAACGTACCAAAGCCATTCTTCCTGTTCATATTCTTGGTCTGCCGGCTGATATGAACCGTATCAATGCCATTGCAAAAAAGAATGACCTTGTTGTAATTGAAGATGCATGTCAGGCCTGGTTAGCTGAATATGAGGGCAAAAAGTGTGGTACTCTGGGAGATTTGGGATGTTTTAGCTTCCAGAATTCCAAAAATATTCCTTCAGGAGAGGGAGGGGCTGTTGTAGGAAATGATGATGCTATTATGGACCATTGCTATTCTTACCATAATTGCGGCCGGGCGCATGGCAAAACTATGTCAGAGTTCAGCGGTTACCCCTTTCGTGGTGGGAACAAAAGATTGACGGAGTTTCAGGCAGTTATATTAATGTCCCAGATGGAACGGGCGAAAAGTGATGCGGATAAACGGTTGGAAAATGCCTTATATCTGGATTCAAAATTAAAGGAAATGCCAGGTATAATACCTTATAAACTTACTGAAGGCGCTACCAGATCTGCTTATCATCTTTACCCGTTCCGCTATAAAAAAGAGTTTTTTGATGATCTTCCAAGGGAGAAGTTTCTGGCTGCACTTTCTGCAGAAGGAATTCCCTGTGACGGTGGTTATGGTCCACAGTATCATGATGGATTAATGGAAGAAGCATTAAGTTCAAAAGGATATAAGCGGTTGTTTTCTGAGCAGAGACTTAACCGGTACAGAGAAGAATTGCATAATCTGCCCGATAATGATCAGTTAACCCGGGAGGCAGTCTGGTTTTTCCAAAACATGTTACTGGCAGATCGTAAGGATATGGACGATATCATTGATGCTATCCAAAAAGTATATGAAAACAGAAAACAATTGCTTTGATTTTTCTGATCCCTTATGAAACGTCCATTGTTTATCCAGTTCTTCCTTTTCCTCTATTTTCTGCTTCTGCCTTTGCAGGCACAGGAGTTAAAGAGAACACCTGAAGTAAATGAATGGTGGAAAGCTGGTGTTGCAAGGGCTGTTATTACTCCGCAGGAATATATGTGGATGGCCGGTTTTGCTTCACGGGACAAACCTGCGGAAGGAAAACTGCATGACCTGTGGGCAAAAGCACTGGCCCTGGAGGATGCCCGGGGAAACAGAACAATGTTGATCACCACAGATATCCTTGGCTTCAGCAGGGATTTGTCCTTGTCTGTTTGCAATCGTCTGGTAAAAGAATACCATTTGGAGCGGAAGAACATTATTTTAAGCAGTTCGCATACCCACAGCGGTCCGGTGATAAACAGTAACCTCTCTCATGTATATCCTCCTTTTGATGAAAGCCAGAAAAAACAGATAGAAAACAACCGGTCCTATTTTGAAGATCAAATTATAACAGTTGCCGGCAGGGCAATAAGCAGCCTTGCACCCGTGCGATTATCAAGCGGTGTAGGTATCGCCCGCTTTGCGGTGAACCGCCGGGAGAATAAATGGGATGATGAAAGTCTTTATAATCCGAATGTGAATGGACCTTCAGATCATGTGGTTCAGGTTATTAAGGTGAGTGACCAATCTGACCAACCAATAGCGATCGTCTTTGGTTATTCCTGTCACGCTACCTGTCTGAGTATAAATAAATGGTCGGGGGATTATCCCGGATTTGCCCAGATTGAACTTGAGAAAACCTATCCCGGACTTACATCTTTGTTCTTCGCTGGCTTTGGGGCTGACCAGAATCCATTGCCACGGGGAAGGATTCCACAGGCAAGGCAGTATGGGAAGGAGCTGGCAATTGCCGTAGAAAAAGTGATGGAAGAACCAATGAAAGTTTTGAGCTCTTCTATTCAAACAAGTTATGAGGAAATTGAATTGGATTTGTCTCCTCCTCCAGGTAATGAAGAATTGGATAGTGTAATTATTAATGGCGCTGACTGGCATAAAAGGTGGGTTGAAAAAATGAAAGAGAAACTGGCTTCCGGTGATGAATTTCCGGATTCTTATCCCTATTACCCGGTTCAAAGCTGGCAATTGGGCGAACAAACGCTGGTTGTATTAGGCGGGGAGGTTGTGGTTGATTACTCCTTCATATTGCGAAAAATTCTCGGGAATGACCTGATGTTGATGGCCTATGCCAATGATGTAATGACTTATATCCCTTCAGAACGTGTTTTAAAGGAAGGTGGGTATGAAGGGGAAGAATCCATGTGGGTTTACGGGCTCCATGGTACCTGGATTCCCGGAATTGAGGAAAAAATCCTTAATGAAGTTGTGCGGCAGGTAACATTGATCAGAAACGGGGTGTTAAAATACTAGAAGATTATGATTGGCATTGTGGGTGGTGTGGGACCATATGCAGGACTGGATCTGCTTCACAAATTACTTGACAACACCCTGGCAAACAGCGACCAGGAGCACCTTGATACAGTGTTATTGTCACTGCCTTCGGGCATTATGGACCGTACGGAGTATCTGCTGGGGAAAGAAAAGGAAAATCCGGCTTTTGCCATTGCAGAGGTACTTTTAAAACTGGAAAAGACAGGTGCAAAGGTTGCTGGAATTCCTTGCAATACAGCACATGCTGAAGGGATTTTTAATATCATACAGGACGTATTACACAGAGCCGGGAGCAGCATTGAGGTGTTGCATATGATCAACGAAACAGTTTCGTTTATTGCTGCCACTTTCCCGGATATAACCAGGGTTGGTGTTCTGTCGACCACAGGAACATATCTAAGTGGCGTATATAACAAAGCCCTGAAATTGAAAGATTATGAAGTGCTGATACCCACCATGGAAATGCAGGAAACAGTCATTCATCCTGCTATGTACGATCCGGTATATGGAATCAAGGCTGTTGCCAATCCGGTTCATCCTATGGCCCGGGAGAACCTCCTCAGGGGATTCTCATACTTAAAAAAGCAGGGAGCCGAGGCAGTTATCCTTGGTTGTACCGAGATCCCCATTGCCATCCCTGAGCCCAAAGTAGAGGATGTGGTAACCATTGATCCCACTTTCGTCCTTGCCCGGGCATTGATTTTCAGAGCCAATCCCGAAAAATTAAGACCTTAACCCAACTTGGGCTTTTTACC
>JAGLOO010000041.1 GCA_023138875.1 Bacteroidales bacterium | reverse complement strand
GAATTAAAAGTCTTGAGGAGAACATATACCTGAATGGAAATACAGCATCGCATTGTATTTTATCAGGTGCTTTAATGCACCGTCCCGGTTGCCGTAATTTTTACTTTCCGATACAGAAATTAACCTGCATTGATTATCAGAAGCTTGCGTTTTCAAGGTACAAATGTGGTACATTCCCTCGCCATGGATATTTGTCTTCAGGAATCTTGGGTATTGTCAATATGTTCAAGTTCTTACCTTGCGACTATCCGAACCCACAGATCTGCAAGTCGACTGCCAGATTATAGGCAGGCACCCTGGAAGCCATTGGTTTTTAGGAATCTGTATTTAATATTACCTTCATACAACACAGACAGTGTACAGTCAAATAAAAATAGGGTTATCTTTGATCCGTGGTCCTTCAATTGATAAATAGAAACTGCGCAATCCGCCTGTCGGTCATGATGATCCTAATGGCATGGGTTGAAATCAATGCCCAGAAACATGAATCATTCAGTCATCTTTCCGTAAATGATGGCCTGTCCCAGAGTACCATTTTCGCCATTAACCAGGATTCGAAGGGATTTATGTGGTTTGGGACCCGGGGTGGAGGGTTGAACACATATGACGGATATGATTTCCGGGTATACAGAAATATCCCGGAAATGCCAGGCAGCCTGAGTGACAATACAGTCATTTCCATCCTGGAAGACAGCCAGGGAGTGCTTTGGGTCGGTACAAGACATGGTGGGATCAACCGTTTCGATAGGACTAGCGGAGGATTCAGAACCTATCGTCTGGAGGTTCTTTCTGAAGTGTACCGGGATGCTTCTTTTGCCGTCCGTTGTATATACCAGGACCATATCGGCAGAATCTGGATCGGTACAAATCAACGGGTATACCTTTACAATAGTAACGAAGACCGGTTCGAACCGATGCTTGATGATGCCCCTTTCCCTGTAAAAGGAACCACGGGTATCTGTGAAGACAGCAGTGGTTATTTCTATTTTGCCACCTGGGACAGACTGATCCGGTACCACCCTGAAAAGGGGAGTTATGATGAACTGACCTTCTCACCTGATCCCTTTGCCGATTTCGGTGGACGTATCAGCCCGCTTCTATTAGATCGCAATAACAGGTTATGGCTGGGTACACCTGGAGGATTAAGAACGGTAAAAATTGATGAGGGCTTCCGTTTTTCCTCCGATGAGCTTCCCGGGATTGAGTGGCCGGCTTCATTCTCATACGTAAGGACTATAAAGGAATCGAGAGATGGGGTACTATGGTTTGGTACGCAGGATGGCTTGTACTATTATTCACCTGAACAGGCTGCTTTGAAGGAGTATAAGACTGAGCCATACAATCCTTCCAGTCTGGGGCACAACTCGATCTATTCCATTTTCGAGGACAGGGTAGGTACCCTGTGGATCGGTACATGGAGCGGAATATCTATCCTGGATAAGAGGAAGTATGAGTTTGAGCAATACTCACACTTGCACAATGATCTGGGGAGCCTGAGCAATAATATCGTCAGTTCATTCCAGGAAGACGGGCATGGAACATGGATAGGTACCGAACAGGGGGGGCTTAATTTTATGAATAATGACCGGTCTGAGTTTATTGAGTATCAACACAAAGAAGATGATCCTTCCAGCCTCCCAAGTAACAATGTCAAAACGATCTTTCTGGATTCGAACCGGGATTTGTGGGTAGGAACATTTAACGGGGGATTGAGCCTGTACAAAGGGAATGGAATATTTGATCATTTTCTGGAGGGACACTCCGTATATAGCATTGTTGAGATACCTGCCGGGAAGTTATATATTGGAGGCAGAACCGGGGTATACACCATGGATCTCGATTCCCGGGAAATTTCCGGAGAAATCTTTCCTCCCTCTTCCGGTATGAGAAACCTTGAGTCTTTCACCACAGTTCTCCATGCCGATTCAAAAAACAGAATCTGGATCGGGACCAGGAATGAGGGTATTGTCCTCTTCGATGCTGCACGGGCAATTCTAAAACATTTTCAATCCTCAAAGAATGATTCAACAACTATCAGTGGAGATTATATTATCTCCATTTGTGAGGATCTTCATCAGAACATTTGGATCGGGACCAACAGCGGTCTCAATCGGTATGTAGAAGTTTTCCATTCCTTTGAGCGGATCAGTCACCATTTAGGAATTGCAGACTGCGTGATCAACGGCTTGCTTCCTGATGATGCGGGCAGGTTATGGATCTCCACGAACACAGGGATGTATAATTACAATCCTGTGTCTGGCGAACTTCGCCATTACGATCACCTGGACGGCCTTCAAAGCAATGAATTCAACAGGGGGGCCTGTTATAGGAACAGTGCAGGGGAGATGTTCTTTGGCGGTGTAGCCGGGTTCAATGTGTTCCACCCGGAAGACATCAGAATGAATCCGGATGCTCCCCCTGTGATCATTTCCGATTTCAAGCTGTTCAATGAGTCTGTCTTGCCGGGTGATAGGAATTCCCCCCTGGAGAAGCATATCTCGGAAACCAGTGAGATAGTGCTTTCCCACAAACAATCTTCATTCAGTTTCGATTTTGTTGCGCTGAATTACCTTATTCCAGATAAGAATAACTACGCCTATATGCTGGAGGGATATGAAAAGCAATGGAATGAATCTGGGAGGGCCCGCACAGCTTCATATATGAACCTGAAATCCGGAAAATACACCTTCCATGTAAAGGGATCGAACAATGACAATGTATGGAATGAGACCGGGTCTTCCATTGCGATTGAAGTGAAGGGTCCCCTCTGGTCCACGCCCCTTGCCATTCTCATTTATGTAGTATCGCTGATCGGATTGTTGCTTGCCCTGATACGGATTGTAAGGTTCAGGACGGAAAAGGAGAACGAACTGGCCCTGGAGCGGGCGGATAAGGCCCGGTTAAAGGAATTGAACCTTATGCGACTGCAGTTTTTCACCAATATTTCTCATGAATTCCGTACACCGCTTGCCCTGATCACCGGTCCGCTGGACAAATTAATGTCCAGCAAGCATGAGCATCAAAAGGACTACATGTTCGGCCTGATGAAGAGCAATGTGAACCGGATGTTGAGGCTGGTCAATCAGCTGATGGATTTTCGAAAGCTGGAGAACGAAAAGATGCCCCTTAGGGTACGCCCCGGTAAACTGGATGAGTTTTTAAGTCAGATCGTACTGGGATTCGAGGATCTGGCCAGTAGGAAAATGATCGAGCTAAAGTATAAGGCGGATGGCACGATGTCGGAAGGAGGCGAGCAGTGGTTTGATGAAGGGATCATTGATAAGGTGGCCTATAACCTCCTGTCGAATGCCTTCAAGTTTACCTCCGAACAAGGGATTATCGAGGTAAGGTTGTCCCTGGAAGGCAATCTGGCCAGGATCGTTGTGAAAGATACCGGGAAGGGTATCGACCGGGAGAAAGTTACCCGGATATTTGAAAGGTTCTATTCTGATAGTCCCGAAGTGTACGCCGGGACAGGGATCGGCCTCTCCCTGTCGAAAAGGCTGATCGATCTGCACAGGGGTAAGATCGAAGTGGAAAGTGAAAAAGGGAAGGGTGCCACGTTCATAGTATCCATTCCGGTTGCGAAGGAATCATTCAGCCCGGAAGAGCTATTTTCCGGGAAAGAGGAATATGTCTATGATCGTCCCGGGCTGGATTCGTTCCAAAGCTCAATATCCCTGTCAGAATCTTCCAGGACGAATGGAGAATCAGGGCGGATCATTTTGATAACCGAAGATAATCCCGAAATGTCAGCCTACCTGGCCGATCATTTCAGTGAGTACAAAACGATCATGGCCGCCAATGGAAAAGAGGCCCTGGAACTGGCAAAGGAAAATATTCCCGATATTATCCTGTCCGATATCATGATGCCAGAAATGGATGGCATTGAATTCTGCAGGGCGGTCAAGCAGGAATATCTGACCAGTCACATACCGGTGATATTGCTTACGGCGAAAGCTGCCGTGGCGGAGAAGATTGAGGGGGTGGAGACCGGGGCTGATGCGTATGTGGAAAAGCCTTTTGATGCGGACTACCTGGCCGCACTGGTCAGGAACCTGCTGGCACAGCGGAAAAAACTCAGGCAGAAGTTTTCCGGCCTTTCCGAGGATGAGCTCAAACCCGGTGAAACAGGAGGGGCTGACCAGGTATTTTTGCAAAAGGTGAATGAAATTGTGATGGATCACATATCAGACCCTGCTTTTGCGGTCGATCAGTTGCTGCTTGAAGTGGGTATGAGTCGCAGTCAGCTCTACAGGAAGTTCAAGGCAATTTCGGAAAGAAATCCCAGCGAATATATCCGGGTGCTGAGGCTTCAATATGCCACGAAACTGCTCCGGAAGAACAGCCATACGATCAGTGAAGTGGCCTTCATGTCGGGTTTTGGCAATGTGTCTCACTTTAACACCTGTTTTAAGAGGCATTTCGGTGTCTCCCCCGGCAAGTATACATCATCGGAATCCGCTTGATCCCAAATAATCTTTAAACGTCAGTTTTGCAGTGCATTAACCTTGCCCTGGCAGGCACTTTAACGGGTATGGCCGGGACAAATTGCAAATGTTTTGGGACAAAATGGAAGTCCTGTGAAACGATTTCCAAACGTTTTGGGAAGGATCTGAACTCTTTTTGCTGAACGATGTTCTAATTTGCTTTCCGAATCTAAACCCGAATGAAACACGCACCTGGAATAAGAAACCGAAAAAGGATATCAGTTACTGAAATCCTGCTGATGGTTATGTTTGTGGCTGTGGTGACGCTTTTAATTGTAGCACTTCTGAGGTGATATTTGTGGACAAACAATGCTTTTTACTGACTAAACATCAGACTATGACCAAACGTATAGACCATGTTACATCCCGCTTCTGGCGGACTTTCATGCTGGCAATCTCAGTTTCGGGATTATTTTTCACAGGTTCCCTCATGGCCCAGACCGGCGGGTTATCGGGGGAGGTTAGAGATGCCTCTACGGGAGAAACACTGCCGGGTGCGAACATCTACCTGGAAAGCAGCGGAATAGGAACTGTTACCAATATTGAAGGTGAATTCCGGCTGTTGAATGTGCCCCAGGGGGCGCATAATGTGATAATTTCTTATATAGGATATGTGTCCCAGACTCATGAAGTGGAGATCAGCGGGGGAAGCGAGGCGGCTCTGAATATCGATCTGGAATATGATGCGGTTGGACTGGAAGAGGTTGTGGTCAGTGTGCAGTTGCTGGGACAGGCACGGGCAATAAACCAGCAGTTGAATTCGGATGCGTTGGTGAACGTGGTCTCATCGGATAAGATGAAGGAGTTGCCGGATGTCAATGCGGCCGAAGCCATAGGACGCCTTCCGGGAATCTCCGTCCAACGCACCGGTGGTGAAGCCAACAAAGTGGTCGTTCGTGGACTCAGCCCCAAGCTTACCGTGGTAACGATTAACGGGATCAGGGTCCCATCCACAAGCGGCACTGACCGATCGGTCAACCTGAGCATGATTTCCCCTGAGTTGCTCTCGAGTATTGAAGTCTTCAAATCGCCAACCGCAGATATGGATGGGGATGCCATCGGGGGGATCGTAAACCTGGGGGTGATGAAAGCCCCTATGAAAAGGGTAGCCACATTTCAATTGAATGGCGGATTCAGCGGTCTTGATAATTCTTTTGGTAACTATAAGGGATCCCTTGACCTGAGTAAAAGATTCCTGGGTAACAAACTGGGCATCCTGCTCAAGGCAAACTATGAACGGATGAACCGCAGTTCTGAAAGCATCTCAGTCGGTTATAACAGTGATCCAGGAGCAGATGGCCCCTGGCCCGTTACTAATACTTCATTCACAGACAATGTATGTAGTATAGACCGCATAGGAACCACTTTGGGCCTGGATTACCAGTATAGTACCGGAGAGGTGATCGGACAGGTCTTTTATTCGTTGAGAAAGAACGACCTGAGAGTCACTACCAATATACTTAATGACGGAACGATTGTGGATCATGCACCCCGCCACAGCAAGAGCAATCTTTCTGTACTCCAGGGTATGTTAAGCGGGAAGCAACGCTTTAATTTCATGGAAATTGACTGGATATTAGCCAGCAGCAACAGCGTTTCTGACAATTACTATGACATCGCAGTAGAGATCAATGAATATGGAGGATTAGATATTCAGGGTGATGTGTACAGTGCTCAGGAAAAACAGGACCAGAGGACGTACAGCTACAGCAGCTCGTGGTTGCGGCAAACGAATTGGAGACCTGAGCTTACCAACCAGCAGAATTACACGGCCGGGATTAATTTCAAGATGGATTACAACCTGCCTGGTAAATTATCAGGATTCCTTAAATTTGGGGGCAAATATCGCTATGATACCCGCATTCGCAGTATCGACCATTTCAGGATCTTCCAATACTATCTGAATGATAATGAAAATGATGAAGCAGTAGCCAACATGCTTCCTCTTACCACTGTCGTGGGAGGTAGTACTGGTCGTAAAATCATGCTGGAGAATTTTGCCCAAGGTACGGATGAGTTAGGAATCTGGGGTGGAGAATATACTGTGTCACCTTTAGTCGATATGGATTACCTGGATCTCTGGTATGAGAGACAGGCACAAACGCTTTCGCGATACCCGGATATCACCCAGCCCTACAATGAATATGAGGTTATTGAGACGGTGACAGCAGGTTATTTTATGACGAAAATCAACTACGGCAGATGGTTGAGTCTTATCCCGGGGATCAGGTACGAATACTCTGATGACGAGTATCTCGGTTACATTTCATCCCTCGCCATGGATGGATCAGGATCAAAGAAGGATACCACGGTTTTCAGGAATTATGGCGTTCTACTTCCCAGTATGCATGTAAAGATCAAACCGTTGGACTGGTTTGATGTAAGACTTTCAGCAGTAAAGACCCTTTCCCGTCCCGATTATGACATGATCACACCCAGGGCCAGGATCGATCTCACCAATGGAAGGCTTTATCGCGGGAATCCCGATCTGAAACATGCAGAAGCCTGGAACTATGATGCCATGCTGTCATTCTTTGCAAATAAACTGGGGCTCTTTACTATTGGTGGTTTTTACAAGCACTTTAACAACTTTTTTAATAAGACCGACCGGGTGATGTCGATGGAGGAAGCAATCTCACATGGGTATCCTGCGGTTGTGTTTGATGTGCAGGAAGATTATATTAATTTCGATGATTCAGAGGTATATGGATTTGAAGTCGACCTGCAGACCAACCTGAGCTATTTACCGTCTCCTTTCAATGGGATTGTAGTGAACGCAAATGTTTCACGACTGTGGTCCAAGACCTTTGTCCCTCTCTTCTTCAAAGTTACCAAATGGGATCCGGCACTCAGGAGAAATGTGGTCGACATTGAAAACTCCTATTATGAATACAAGGAGACTTCCCTTCCCGATCAGACCGAGTGGATCAGCAATTTAACCATCGGGTACGATTTCCGGGGATTTTCCGCCAGGCTCTCTATGATATACCAGTCTGCCTATTTAAGAGGACTGAGTTCTTCAGGAGAAGTATCAGGTTCTGAATTCAGTAACCGGTATACAGATGATTTTCTGAGATTTGATGCCAGCCTCTCCCAGAGGATAGGGGATCACATCAGGATCATGGCCAATTTTGCCAATATTTCAGGAGAGTCCGAGCGATCCTATCAATACATTTCTGATTACTGGAGAAGTGAGAACAGGTATGGTACGACCATTGACCTGGGTGTCCAATATAGATTTTGAATTAATTATTAATAAATATTTTATTTCATCTTACACTAAATTTTAAATTATGAGAAAGATTTACAAAACAATGATGATTGTTGCTGTAGCCTTTATTGCAGTGCTCGCGGTTTCCGCTCAGGAAACCAGGATCATAAAAGTAGATGGATGGGATCCCACCAGCGGTGAACCAGACTCTATTTACAACAATGTACTCTATGAGGCCATTGAGGCAGACACTACAGCCAGAAAGACCAATCCAAATGTAATCTTTGAGTTGACCAGGGGACACAAATACCCCCAGGGCAAGATAATAAAGAACTACGATTACCACCTGCATATCCGGGCGGCCGAGGGCGACGGCCTTCAGCCCGAATTAATCCCCGGGAAAAGAACCAACGGGGCTTACAAGCGGGATTATATCAATTCATTCAATGACCTGACTCTTCAGAACATCACGTTTAACGGGTATACTCCTGATGGTCAGTATAACAACAGGATGGTGGAAGCCAAAGGACCTGGCCAGCGTTATGTAATAGAAGGTTGTATTTTCGACGGTGACCGTGGTGCCGGTATCGTCATACGGGCTGATTCCATGAAAGTATATGTGAAGGATGTGATCGTGGGCAATTGCGGACACCGCAAAACGACCGGTGGAAATGGCAGGATCGTGGATATGCGTCCGGAAGCACTATGGGTCGATACGCTGATTATCCAGAATTCCACCGTGAATAATGCCAGTGACCGTATCATCCGGAACATGGGTTCCGAAGTGGGATATCTGGAAATAGACCACCTAACCGCACTGAATACCGTAGGTTGGCATGGAGGCGTTCAACTGGGATATGTACATACAGCCAAGGTTACCAACTCTCTGTTTGCAAACACGATCAGTTGTGGTCATACCGAAAGCCGTACAAAAGAGCAAACCCAGCCTGAAAAGCACTTTGCCGTGATTTCCCTCGATACCGTATTTGACGGCCAGGTACTGGAGATCAGGAACAATAACATCTATTGGGACCAGGAAATCATCGACGTCTGGGCCAAATATGACACTGTGGAAGCTCCCTGGCCCATTACCCCCACCATTGAAACGGCACTGGGTGATGCCGCCAGTGAAGCCTATTTTACTGAACCCCTTGCCATGACAACTACATGTGGCCCAATCTCGGCTTATGTGGACGCCCTCTATGCGAATCCGGAGGCTGGCGAATTCCCGGAGAACTGGTGTGTTGGTGGAGAAGGAGGATATTTCCTGGATGAAGCTGACCTTTCCTATCCCACAGAATCGGTATCATATACTTCTGCCGATGGAGGTTATCCAGTTGGAAACCTGAACTATTTCCCGGAATTGAAAGCCCAATGGGAAACAGGTGTTGGTGTTGGAATTGAGACGCTTTTTAATAAGACCAACAGCAATCTCAGGAACTATCCGAATCCGTTTAACAATACAACAATCATTGCTTTCGAGCTGGAGAATTCCTCAAATATCAGTCTGGAAGTATATGATATCACAGGTCGCATGGTAAGAAGCCTGGTCAGTGAATTCAGGACTGCAGGTAGCCATGAAGTGAACTTCGATGCAGCCGGAATTCCCGGAGGCATGTATTTCTACAAGCTGGATAATGGATACAGGGTTCAGGTAAACAACATGATTATCTCTAAATAAGGGATAGCCATATATCGAGAACATCTTAGTGAAAAGAATCCTGTCAAATGGGATGGGATCCTTTTTTAATACCTCAGTTATACACCCGGATTTTCAAATGAACAGACTCAGACTCTTTTCAGTAATCGCATTATTTTTTGCGTGTATTGCCTGGCTCAGTGCCCAGGATCAACAGGCGATGCGAATTACGAGGGGATGGGAATTTTACCGGGGTGAGCTGGGAAGTGTGTGGGAGGCACTGCGTAACGGCAGGCCCGCAGAACTACCTGTCTGGAAACAAGTTAGCCTCCCCCACAGCTACAATGCCCTGGACGCTGTTGATCCGGATGTGGCCTACTATGAAGGCCCGGGCTGGTACAGAACGAAAATGGAAGTAGAGAATCCCCATAACCGCGGCAGAACCCTGCTTCATTTTGAGGGGGCAGGACAAAAAACTAGCGTATATGTTTACGATCATCTGGTGGGGGAGCACGTTGGAGGTTACGATGAGTTCACTATAGACCTTACGGATGCCATTGAATCATTCAGGGACCTTGATGCCGCAAAGGCATTCGATGGGAGGATCCCGGTTTCTATCCGGGTGGACAACTCGAGAGACGTAGAGATGATACCTTCCGATCTGAGCGACTTCAATGTGTATGGAGGACTGTACCGTTATGTGAACCTGGTGTATGTACCCGGTATTTCGATCGGCCAGGTTCACCTCACCCCGGTTCTTTCCCCGGATTACCAGTCCTGCAGTGTGCAGGCAGCAATCCGGCTATACAACCCCGAGAGAAAGGAAAAGGATCTCTATATTGACATGACGATTTTGTCGTCGGGAGGGGAGGAGGTATACACCGATACGAGAAGGATCCATACCAGAACTGCCACATCGAATGTAATATTCAACCTTGACCAACCGGAACTCTGGTCACCAGATTCGCCGGGGCTCTACACAGCCATTTTTAGCTATACCACGACTTACGGGAGCGGATCAAAAACAGAACGGTTCGGTATCCGTGAATTTGATTTCCTCAGGCAGGGTCCCTTCAAGCTCAACGGCGAACGTTTGCTCCTGAAAGGGACCCACCGGCATGAGGATCATGCAGGAGTGGGACCGGCCATGACCGAGGAGATGATCCGGCAGGAGATCCGGATGATGAAGGAGATGGGCGTGAATTTTCTGCGGCTGGGACATTACCAGCAATCCAGGATTGTTCTCGATGCATGTGACGAGCTGGGCATACTGGTTTGGGAAGAGATCCCCTGGTGCCGGGGGGGACTCGGAGGAGAAGCCTATAAATCCCAGGCACGGCGAATGCTGAAAAATATGATCACCCAGCATTACAATCATCCGTCGGTGATTATTTGGGGACTGGGAAACGAAAATGACTGGCCCGGGGACTTCGACACCTTCGAGGAAGAAAAGATCCGTGCCTTTATGAGCGAGCTAAACGAGATCTCGCACAAGGTTGATCCTTCCCGCAAAACGGCCATCCGGCGCTGCGATTTCTGCAAGGACATTGTGGATGTCTATTCTCCCTCCATCTGGGCTGGCTGGTACCGCGGAAAGTATACCGATTACATGGATGTGTCACGGACAAACATGGAACAGGTGGATCACTTCCTCCATGTAGAATGGGGGGCCAGTCATCATGCCGGTCGACACTCGGAGAATCCGGATATGGGACTTGAAAATATATCCAGTTCGGACCAGGCCGACGAACGGGACGGTGATTTTCTGATGAAAGGAGGTGAACCCAGGGTTTCCAGGGACGGTGACTGGACCGAATCCTATGCAGTGAATCTAATCGATTGGCACCTGAAAGAACAGGAAAAAATGGATTGGCTCACAGGGACTGCTTACTGGCCGTTCAAGGATTTCTCCACGCCACTCCGACCGGATAATCCGGTACCTTATGTGAATCAGAAAGGGGTATTGGAGCGTGATTTTACCAAAAAGGAGAGTTACTACGTCTTCCAGTCTTACTGGACCGACAAGCCCATGGTCCATATCTACGGGCACAGCTGGTCGACACGCTGGGGTAGGGAGAAAGGAGGGAATATGGTGAAAGTGTATTCAAATTGTCCTTCTGCCGAGCTCTTCCTGAACGGGAAATCGCAGGGGATCAGAGCACGCGTCAGCCAGAATTTCCCTGCAGCAGGCCTGAGATGGATCGTAAAATTCAAGGAGGGCGAGAATTTCCTTCGGGTGACTGTTGAAAAAGGGGGTGAAAAGGTGGAAGACCGGATCACGGTCAACTTCCAGACGCGGGAATGGGCTTCCCCGGCCCGGTTTGTCTTTGAGGAGACCGATCGCCAGGGCGATACTGCCATTCTCAGGGTGATGGCACTTGACGATCAGGGTGTGCTCTGCCTCGATGCCACGGAGTTTGTCCGGTTTGGTCTGACCGGTGACGGATCACTGATCGATAATCTTGGTACCTCCAACGGATCCCGCAAAATTCAATTAATGAACGGCAGGGCACAGATAAGGGTGAAATTGAATGGAGGATATTCCGTGGCCAGCGTTTCATCCGGTGCAGTTCCAACGGAATTTTGTGTACTTACCCATAATCCTAAACCCAGCGTTCAGGAAATTGCGGCCATCCCAACCCTGGAATCCTCGCTGACCGGGAAGGTTGTCATGAACGATATGACCAGAGTCTGTGAATGGCAGCTGGCACATATGCCTCAACCCGGGGAACACCCCAGACACTACAGGCACTGGGACTGGACCAATGCAGTCCTTTATACAGGCGTTTTGGCCCATTACCGGGCCAGCGGGAACAAGAAGTACGTCAGAACGCTGGAAGGATTCGTGGAATCAATTGACTGGACCTGTGGCCCCCGTTTCCGTCATTCGGACGATCTATGTATCGGGCAAACTTATCTGGAACTGAATGAGCTCAAGGCCGGCTCCCATAAGATTATAAAGCTGCAAGCCCGGGTGGACAGCCTGATGTCCGATTCCAAACCGGGCCGGATGGACTGGTGGTGGTGCGATGCGCTGTATATGGCTCCTCCCATGCTGGCCCGGCTGGCTATTGGCACCGGAGAATCCCGATACCTTGATTATATGAACGAAATGTGGTGGGATGCTACGGAGTTTCTTTACGATCCCGAGGAAAATCTCTATTACCGGGATGACCGATTCAGGATCAAGGCCGACGGATCGGGCCGGCGGGAGGTGAATGGAGAAAAGGTATTCTGGAGCCGCGGGAACGGATGGGTCCTGGCAGGTATATCCCGGGTACTTGATTATATGCCCGAGGATTATCCCGACCGGGAGAAATACATAGACTTATATAAAGAGATGGTAACCAAGATTGTCTCATTGCAGGGACGCGATGGCCTGTGGAGGGCAAGCCTGCTACATCCTGAAGGTCATCCGCATGGAGAGACCAGCGGATCCGGTTTTTATTGCTATGCCCTCGCATGGGGGATCAACCAGGGGATTCTTGACCGGGAGACCTACATGCTTCCGGTTCTCAGGGCCTGGAACGGACTGATAAAAGCAGTTCAACCTGAAGGAAAATTAGGATGGGTTCAGCAAATCGGTACCGCTCCTGCGGAAATACATAAAGATATGACCGAGGTGTATGGTGTGGGTGCCTTCCTGCTGGCAGGGAGTGAAATGGTGAAGTTGCTTTAAACGGAAATTGCTTATGAAGCGTGTAAAATGCATGATTGTTTTTTTGCTTGTGGTTCTCCATGTCCCGGGCCTGATCTCTGCCCAGTCTGTGGGACCTGGCCTGTTGAAAAAGGGATACACGCTTGAGCAGTACTCTCACAAGGACCTTAAACAATGGGCAGCCTATGGAATAGGAGGTATGGAGGCAAACCACGGACAGACCGCGATGTATGAATTGGAAGGTTCTCTGGGCTACATGCTGGTCAGCCCAGAGTCGTACAGATCACGTACTATCATTAGCTACGAAGTGATGGCCCTAACTGCAGGTACCGTGCTCATTGTGGAGATGGCGGCCCATAACAGGGATGACCTGAGCCTGGACCTGGAAGCGGATTACGATGGAAATGTCAGGTATCTATTCGAGAATGTAAGCATGTATATGTTTGCCTTCCATAATGCAGCGCACAACAAAACGGGCCCCTTTGTCCGGAAATATCCCCTTCCCGGTGGTGAATCCCTGGTCTCAGCTGCAAAGAACCTCATGCAAGTCGGGAAGTACCATCATGTGGAAATCGGCGTGGAAGGAGGAAAATTATGGTTCAGACTGGACGGGAAA
This sequence comes from Bacteroidales bacterium, assembly GCA_023138875.1. Taxonomy (GTDB): domain Bacteria; phylum Bacteroidota; class Bacteroidia; order Bacteroidales. Next base: position 18,513 of record JAGLOO010000041.1, on the reverse strand, counting down.
ATGGTTTGGAAGGTGGAGGATCCAACGCCAATCCAGGGGGGCAAGGTGATCCTGCGTATCCGGGGGACAGCCCGGGAAAAGGCATCCTGCCTGATTAAGAATCTGAAGATCTATTCAAAAGACTAATGCTATAAACATATGAGGATCATCGCCTGTATTACCCTTGGACTATTCATGGCCTACGGAGCCTTTGCACAGGACCAAGCCTGGTACTTCACTCATGAAACTCCCACCCCCAGTATGCCTAAATTTGAACTGGTGAGCCGGATGGTCTATACCTTGAAAAATACACTGGATATCGAGCGGAAGAACTGCCCGGTTATCATTAAACGCCAGGAATTTCCTCTGCCTGACATTCACGAGATGTGGATCACCATCGTGGATCCCAATCTGCCTTCCTATGAAGGCCCGGATGAAAAGATCCTGAGAATTTACGGGGGGCACCAGTTGCGGGCAGAGGTGCACGGACACGCGGTCTTTCACCAGCTGGAGGATCTGGACAAGGACGGGATCTGGGATGAGCTCTTTTTCCAGACCGACCTGAAACCCAATGAGGAGAAGCGGATCTATATCTACCTAGGCGAGAACATCCAGGGATGGAACAAACATGCCACCCACGCCAACGTGGGGAGCTACTGCCGCCACCAGATGCCCTTCTGGGAATCCGAGAATGTGGGCTGGAAAATCTGGTTTGCCAATTGTGTGGATGTGTACGCCAAAAGAAAACCTCAACTCATTGCCCAACATCTTTACATGGAAAATCTGGATGGATACGGGGTGTCCGGGATAAACCCGGACTGGGGATCAGATATCCAGAGTGTTGCCGGGACCATGGGGGGAGGAGCCATCTGTCTGTACGAACATCCGGACCATCCGGATTCTATCTCTTTGCCCAGGTTTACTCCTGAAAAAGAAAAACTGGCACTGGAACAATATTATTCGGTGTACGCCGGCCAGAGCTACTCAAACTGCCAGGTGGTCTATAGACAATTTCAGCCCAAAAAAGCGGTAGTGAAAATGGGCTGCGGGATAAGGAAGAAGCCCGGCGAAGAAGATCTGTTCCAGGATGGAGGAGTGCTGATATCCTCCGGCCCGGAACTGATCAAGGATCCTGAGAAAATCGATGAACGGGCCGACTGGTTTATTCCCTTTATCGGCAAGGCCCTGGTCGTCAAAGATACCTACCTCCCGGAATATCAGTTTACAAAGAGCGCAGGTGGGAATCATACCTTTAAAGTGAGTCCCGATGTAGAGAACCGGTATGAGTATATGCTTTTTGCAGCCTGGAGCGAAGGAGCTGTTTACAGCACCCTGGAGGATTTCGAGAGCTATGTACGGAAAACTGCACTGGAGTACAATCATCCCATTGTGATCGATTTTGAAAAGATTGAAAATAAAAAACAATAAGAACCTAGCCCCATGAAAAAGATCATATTCTATTTCCTAGTCCCGTGGATCGTATCCGGCGGTTGTTCCATGAGTGAGGAGCCCTCCCCGCCGAATATTATTTATGTGATGACCGATCAGCAGGCCTTTGATGCCATGAGCAGTGCCGGCAATGAACAGGTATATACCCCGGCACTGGACCGCCTGGCTGCATCCGGTCTGCGTTTCGAGAACGCTTACTGTGTCTTCCCGCTCTGTGTCCCCTCCAGGGCGGCCATGTTTACGGGCAGAATGCCGCATGAGTCCGGGATCTTCGTCAATACCAGGCCTGTAAAGGATCAATCTTTGCCCTTTAAAACACTGGGGAACCATATGAGAACTGCCGGGTACCAGACCCACTATATCGGGAAATGGCACCTGACCATTCCCATGTCGGATACCACCCAACATGGATTTATGGGGATCGATCACCCGCGTGCCCATGGATTCGATGTGGAATATGCCCAGCAGGCTGTTGAGTTCCTCAAAGAGGAGCATGAAGACCCCTTCTTCCTGGTGGTCTCCTTTGTGAATCCGCACGACTGCTGCCAGTTGGCCCGGGGCGAGGATCTCTCGGAATTTGAAGGAGCCATACCTGACCTTCCCGATCCCGAACATCTTCCGGGATTGCCTTCAAATTTTGAGATCCCAAAGCAAGAGCCTGATTTCCTGCGGCTTTGGCAGGAGCAGAACAGCGAAAGGATTTACCCGTCTATGCAATGGAGCGAACAGGAATTCAAAGCCTACCAGTGGGGATATTACCGGCTGGTGGAGAAGGTGGATTCATTGCTTGGCAAGGTATTTGACGCGGTGAATGCCTCGGCTAATGCAGAGAATACCATTCTGATTTTCTCCAGCGATCACGGGGACGGAGTGAGCAGGCACCGCTGGAACCAGAAATTGTCGCCCTATGACGAATCGGTCCGGGTTCCTTTCATAATAGCAGGCAAACCGGTACCCCGAAAGGGGGAAACAGAGTCCAGGCTGGTTTCTGCCGGGTTGGACCTGATGCCAACCATCTGTGACTATGCGGGAATAGAGGCTCCCGGGGCCTTGCAGGGAAGGAGCCTGCGGCCGCTGGTAGAAGGAAACCCCCAGGCAGAATGGCGGGATTACGTGGTTGCGGAAATGAGTTTTGGGAACTGGGTGGACCGCTATCATGTGGATACCTTCCCAAGAGCAAGAATGCTGCGCAGCATGGACTACAAATATGTAGCCTATGACCGGGGGCAGTTGAAAGAACAACTGATTGATATGCGGGCTGACCCGGGTGAAATGACAAACCTTGCCCTTGATCCCGTATACAGGGAAGTGCTGAATATACACAGGGAATACCTGAAGGAATGGATCGCTGAAACGAATGACTCCTTCAGGCTGCCAGATGAATGAAGCGATTTTCATTATTTAATGTATCACGGAACACATGAAACCACATGAGAAACTGCGCTAAACTCTTTTTCAGCTTCGCCCTGCTCGGCCTGAGCATTCCCCTTGCCGCCCAGACTAAATTCAGGGAGATGGAAGAAGCCATCGTCCCGGACGATCTGGAACATCCCTATCTCTTATTTGACAAGGAAGGCAGACGGGAGATGCTACAGAACGTGGAAACGGATCCGCATCTGAAAGCGGTCTATGAGCACCTGTTTCTCGAAGGATACCGGTACCTGAAGATGCCGCTTAATGAGAGTATACCAGCAGGAGGGGACCTTTCCCGTTTTTTCTCCAATGGCGAGGTGCGCCGTTTTATGAGCCATCATTCCCAGGCGGCCCTGAACCTGTCATTCGTGTACCAGCTTACCGGGAATAAGGAATATGCCGACAAAGCGTTCCGGCACACGGAAATGCTATGCAAACTTGAATCCTGGGTTTATCCCTTTCACGAATTCCCGCAGATCTACGACAGGGTATGGCCCTGGAACGTGAATGATGACCAGGTGGTCTTCTCCTACGATCTCCAGTCCGCCCGGATCGCCATACACCTGGCCCTGGTCTATGACTGGATATACCCGGCCATGGACAAAACCCGGCGTGACCGGATCCGGGGTGCCCTGCTGGAAAAAGCCATATTGCGGGTGCGAGGGAATTTCGATTACCACTGGTGGTCTTCTGCATACCGGTGCAACTGGAGCGGGATATGCTATTCAGGGGCAGGAATCGCCTCCCTGGCCCTGCTGACCGAAGATCCCCGTTTGACCGATGTGGTAACCACTGCATACAATGGGGTGTCGGGGATGCTGGACGAGCTTGGCCCGGATGGTGGATGGCAGGAGGGAAGGGGATACTGGGCCTATGGTGTGGGTCACAGCATGTTGTTTATGGATGCGGTCAAGCGCCTTTCTGATGGCAAGTATAACTTATTCCGGCATGACAGGTTAAAAGATAATCCTGCTGATTTCCCCCTCTATACAATGACCGCAAATTTTGGTGACGGCCGGGCTGGCAGAGTTGGGGATTCCTGGTTCATCAATAAACTGGTATCTGAGACCGGCAATCAGACTGCTGCCTGGTACGGTGAAGAGTTTGTTCAGCCGGGTTCGAGCATCTATGATCTCATCTGGCCGAAACCAGCCATCACCGGAGTTGAACCTACAGTAAAATCAAAGCATTTCAGGGGAATCGACTGGGCAATCATGCAAAATAGTTTTCATCAGGGTGCCTCCTTTACCATTGCATGCAAGGCCGGATTAAATGACGATCCCCACCATGGGCACCTGGACTGCGGGCAGTTTATTCTCAATTACATGGGGGATCAGTTCATCAAGGACCATGGTCATCCCCAATACGACGACTACTACTTTTCAGCTGAAAGATGGGATTATGTGGAGGCTTCCAGTAAGGGATATAATGTTATATCTGTGAATGGAGAAGAGCAGATCCCCGCCAAATTGAAGGACCAGCCCTGGAAGAAAGGTGTCGGAGGAAGCATAGATGATTTTATCACCTCCAATCCCGGAGTAATTAAAACAATTTGAAGATAATGAGAATTATAGGTAGCTTGATCTTGGTGGCTGCAACGGTACTTGCAGGAGGTTGTAAGGGCGGCAGCGTTTACGATGATCCAAATGCAGCGGGATCAACTCAGATCCTTGATCATGCAAGGGTAAGGCTCCAACACTCCCTGGAATTGTTAGGCGATACAAGCCTGAGCCCAAGGAACGTAGAAAATGGTGCAATCAGGTTTGTAGAATCAAAGGACTGGACCAGCGGATTTTTTCCAGGGATGCTCTGGATGATGTACGAGTATACAGGGGATGAATCCTGGGAGGAGCCTGCCCATCACTACACCATGAATATTGAGCAGGAGCAGTTTAATGCCGGCACGCATGATATGGGATTCAAATTGTATAACAGTTTTGGGAACGGCTACAGGCTTACCCAAAATTCTCGGTACAAAAAAATCCTGCTTCAGGGAGCATCCACCCTGATCACACGATTTAATCCCCTTGTTGGCTGCATACGGTCCTGGGACCACAACAGCGATAAGTGGAATTTCCCTGTAATTATTGATAACATGATGAACCTGGAATTGTTGTTCTGGGCTACCAGGGAGACACGCGACTCGTCTTTCTACCACGTGGCCCTCCGGCATGCCGAAACCACCATGGAGAACCACTTCAGAGATGACCACAGTACCTACCATGTGATTGCTTATGACCCAGAGACCGGGGAAGTGGTCAAGCGAAATACTCACCAGGGCTACTCGCACGAATCGGCCTGGGCCAGGGGACAGGCGTGGGGACTCTATGGTTTCACAATGACCTACCGGGAAACCGGTGATAATCGATTCCTGGAGGTGGCCAGGGAGATAGCCCGGTATTTGCTGGAGCATCCCAACCTTCCGGCCGACAAAGTACCTTACTGGGATTTTGATGCCCCTGGTCAGCAGGATATTCCAAGGGATGTGTCCGCTGCAGCAATCATGGCTTCGGCGCTCTATGAATTGTCCACCTATTGCCCCGATGAGAAAGATCAGTATGTTGAGACAGCGGATCAGATTCTGAATGCCTTATCCAACGGGTATACATTTAGCGGAGAGCAAGCCTACCCTTTTTTACTCGAGCACAGCACAGGAAGTTTTCCGTACGATTCGGAGGTGGATGTGCCCATCATCTATGCCGACTATTACTACCTGGAAGCACTTCTCAGGAAGACTAAACTCACCGGTGACTGGGAAGGAGAAAAGGCGGACGTTATAATCAAGGTGGATGATCTGAGGTATGATTCGAAAAATGTGATTCCGGAAAGGTGGGGTCATTTTGTTACCTATATGGAGCAAAAGCAGGTCCCGGCGGCTATCGGCTTAATCTGTGAATCGCTGGAACAGGGAGCTCCTGGATATGCTGACTGGATCATTCAAAAACAGGAAACCGGGTTGTTCGAATTCTGGAACCATGGCTACGATCATTCAAGGGGAACCGAGGATGGTCAGCCCTACTGGGAATTCAGGAATCGCAGCAGGGAGTTGCAAAAAGAACATCTTTTACACTCCCAGGAACTGGCCAGGGAACACCTGGGCTTCGAATTGGTCACCTTTGGTGCACCTTACAACCAAAGCGACCAGGCCACAGCAGAGATCCTGGAGGAGATCAGTGAAATAGAGCACTGGCTCTTTCCCCCTTCCCGGGTCACTACCTCAAAAAACAGGCTGGAAAGAATACCGGAGGTGAACATTGAATACCCGGTGCACAATCCTTCAGCCTACCATTTCTGGAACAACTACTATTTCTACTCTGACAGGGATCTGCTGATAGTCCAGGGGCATCCAAACAGCTGGGACCAAAGGAGATTTAAAGAATTTGAACGGATCATCAACTACATGAAGGAATTGGAGGTGGAGGTGATCCTTCCCCGTGCCGGAAGACCAAAATCTTAGCACGATGTGCAAAACACTTTTATTAACAACAATCTTCGGTATATCCGTCGGATTGAGTTGCAATCAGAAAGAGACCTCAGCCGTTTCAGGATCTGATGAGGAGAGCCTGGATTGGTGGCATGAAGCCCGTTTTGGCATGTTTATTTACTATTGGGAGTATATGCCTCGTATGCAAGGGTTTACAATGGACATGAACCACTGTAGAGTTTCAGTATGCGAGTACCGGGAAAACTAGGAAGGCTTTAATCCTGTTAATATCGACCCCTATGCCTGGGTGAATATGGCCAGGGATGCCGGGTTTGATCGAAACAGATGGGTAAATGTTGTAACTGAAACGCATAAAACGAAATGAAGCGAAAGTCAAGAAGGTGGTTTGCAGTAGTTTTCCTTTTAATTGCAATCGGTTTTGTGTTCTCACAGGGTGCTTTCTCACAGGCTAAAAAGGGAACTCCAAATATACTTTTTATTGCCGTAGATGATCTCCGGCCGGAGGTCAACTGTTATGGAGCAACCCACATGCAGACCCCCCACATTGACAGGCTGGCAGGGGAGGGACTACTTTTTGAACGGGCTTACTGCCAGCAGGCGATCTGTATGGCTTCCAGGGCCAGCATCATGAGTGGCATTCGCCCGGAGAACAGGAAACTTTACAACTGCTCCTCTTTACTCGAGCTTGCACCGGAGGTGGTCACCCTGAATGAGCATTTAGCAGACCAGGGATACGCTACCTACTCCATAGGGAAGATTTACCACCATGGGGAAGATCGTTCGGATCAGTTCCCCGGTAGCTGGGCCGATCCCACCGATCAGTGGGCAGGCAGAGGATATATTACCCCTGAGGCCATTTTAGAAATGGAGGCCAATGGAAAATTTGATCCCGCAAAAGCACCAAAGGGCCCCGCCTATGAGATGGCTGATGTTCCCGATAACGCATATATCGATGGATACAATGCGGACCTTGCGGTGGAAAAACTGAAGGAATACAAAAAACAGGAAGGGCCCTTTTTTCTTGCCCTTGGCTTTCACAAGCCCCACCTGCCCTGGTGTGCCCCGAAAAAATACTGGGATATGTATCCAACAGAAGGGATAGAACTATCCCCTGCTCCCGGATTTCCTGAAGGGATGACTCCCTTTACCCTCACCAACTGGGGCGAGCTCAGGGGCTACTTTGGCATCCCCCAGGGTACAGACCAGGTCCCTGATGAGCTTGCCCTGCAGCTGAGAAGGGCGTATTATGCCTCGGTCAGCTATATGGATGCCCAGCTGGGAAAAGTGCTGGATGCACTGGAGAAATACGGGCATAAGGAAAATACTATCGTCATCTTATGGGGTGATCACGGGTGGAAGCTGGGTGATCACCATGCCTGGTCCAAGCATACCAATTTCGAATTTGACACCCGGGTGCCCCTCATCATCAGTGTTCCCGGAATGGGTACGGCAGGCAGGCGAAGCATGTCCTTTGCGGAATTCGTGGATGTCTATCCCACCCTCTGCGACCTGGCCGGTATCCCGAAACCTGCCCACCTGCAGGGAGAGAGCCTGGTCCCCGTATTGAATGATCCGGAGGAAAGGATCAGGGAATATGCCTGCAGCATTTTTCCCAGGAACCGGATGGATGATGCCCGAACCGTTACGGGATTTTCCATCCGTACAGATCAGTACAGGTACGTGGAGTGGATCCACCTGGCTTCAGGGAAAACCATGGCCAGTGAGTTGTATGATCATGAAAGCGATCGGCTGGAAACCATCAATGTGGCACAACATCCAGACTTTCGCAAGGAGGTTTTACGTTTGTCAAAGATACTCCATATTCAATACGACGCAGCCATACCGGGTATTCACCACTGGCCGGCGACAACGCTGTATGACGCGGCCAGCCTGCTTTATGCAAGAGGTCGGTACCGGCATGGGATTGCGCCTTACACCACGGCGGTTGATTCCCTGAAAACTACCGCGGATCGCTATAGCTTCACCCGCTATACCCTGGACGGGAAGTGGGAGTACATGCTCTACGATCTGCATTCGGACCCGGAAGAGAATATCAACCTGGCAGGCGAAGCCGGGTACCGGAACACTGTGGAATCCATGGAGAGAATGCTTGACAATATGATACAATCCAAAAAATGATCCGCAAACGCATTATAAGCCTGTGTTTCTGGCTGGCCAGCTTATCTGTGGTAGCAGCACAATCAGCCGACGATCCTGTAATTAAAGGTCTGGCGAAAGGGCAGTTCACCATCGGTGCGATTAGTTATGAAGACAAACTCGACGATCAGGAGTCATTTCTTTCGAATTGGGTGGTCCAGATGAATGACCAGGGTGATTTTGAGCGTTTTGCCGAGGTCCGGGGCGGGAAAATTGAGGTCCTTGATCCATCGGGCTGTACGATCTGGTTCATGGAGAAATTGAGGGGTCCGTTGTGCATTACCTACAGAGTCATTGTCTCGAGCGAAAGGGATACGGGTAATATCATTTGTCCGCGCGACATTAATAATTTCTGGATGGCCGGTGAAACCGGTCAGCTGGAGAACATCCTGGACAGCGAGACCTATACAGGGAAATTCTCGGACTACCATGGCATGCAGGGATATTATGCGAGCATGGGCGGAGGCAGTGTGGAGGATAACAACCGCACGGTCAGGATGAGGCTCTATCCCCGTGCCAAAAACGGAAAGAAGTGTGCCCACTTAGCATTGCATGGCCAGGATGGAAATCCCGTGTTTAAGATCATCCCAGACCGGGAATATAAGATACAGCTGGTAGCCTGTGAAGGTTTAATTCAATTTCTTGTGAATGAGCAGGTGGTCTATGAAATAAAGTACGGCATGGAGCTGAGCGCAAGCACCGACAATCAGCATTTTTATCCAAGCCAGTACACTTCAGGGAACTATCCTGTCTACAGGGAGGGGTTTTTTGGGTTCAGGATGACCCATTCATTTCATAAATATTACGATTTTAAGGTATACCGACTAAATGTTTTACTTTAGAAAACTTGTACATCTTTCTGGCCAGGCGCTGGCTATGGGTTATGCCGGTTTCCACCTAATTGGACTTGCCGGCATGGTTTTATTTTCCACAGTCAGCTGTACCCAGGGAGACAGCCTGGGGACATGGGGAACAGGAAAACCCAACGTACTGCTTATTGCCATCGATGACCTCAGGCCCGAACTAAACTGTTATGGCGCGGAACATATCCATTCTCCCAACATCGATAAGGTTGCTGCCGATGGAATACTTTTTGAGAATGCCTTTACCCAACAGGCCGTTTGCGCTCCCTCCCGGAACACCCTGATGACCGGGCTGCGGCCTGACGGTCTGGGGATCCACGACCTGAGCACATTTTTCCGCGATAAAGCACCGGATGTGATTACCCTTCCCCAGTATTTCAAAACCAAGGGATACCAGGCTGAAGGCATGGGCAAGATCTATCATACCGGTCACGGGAATCAGAATGATACGCAATCCTGGAGCCGGCCCCACTGGACCCCCGCAGGCATCATCGGGCAGAGGGAGCTCGTGAAATCAGGTGATACAGTTCGGCTACACACCTGCTATCCTACAATTAACGGGAAAAAGATCCCCTGGCTGAATTCTGCGATGACCGAGGAATTGCATGATGATGCCCTGACCACAACACACGCCTTGGAGCGAATGAACGCGTTGAAGGATTCCAGTTTTTTCCTGGTTGTTGGATTCCGGAAACCCCATCTGCCCTTTGTGGCCCCCCAAAAATACTGGGATCTTTACGATCCCCGCTCCATAAACATCCCATCCCGCGATCAGCCCAAAGGAATTCCGATCTACGCCTTCTCTAACTGGGGGGAGTTGAGAAAATACCACAACATGCCGGAAGAGGGCTATCTCCCAGATGCAGATGCCAGGCAAATGATCCATGGCTATTGCGCCTGTGTGAGTTTTATCGATGCCCAGGTCGGCCGCCTGGTGCAAGAGCTGAAACACCTTGGACTATATGACAACACAATCATTGTACTGTGGAGCGATCATGGCTGGAAGCTTGGCGATTACGGGGAGTGGTGCAAGCATACGAATTATGAAATCGATACCCGGATTCCCGTGATTGTCAGAGTACCAGGAATACATGATCAGGGAGTCTGGAAATCCGATGTGATCATCGAAACCGTGGATATCTATCCCACGCTTTGCGACTTGGCAGGACTGGACATTCCCGGTCATGTACAGGGTAACAGTTTCAGCTCTGCCCTGTTGGATGACCAGTTTGCCTGGGATGACGTGGCATTTAGCCAGTACCCCAGGACTTTCTCCGATGAGCGTGGCCAGCATGCAGTTATGGGTACCAGTATGAGAACACGTGAATACCGGATCACACGCTGGACCGATACAGGATCCGGGGAGCTCCTGGCCACCGAACTGTACGATCATTCCGGGAATCGGCTGGAATTGGAGAACCTGGCCGGATTGTCCGGCAAAGAGGAGTTACTGAAATCGTTAACCGAACAGTTTGAAATGGAGTATATTAGATCGCACCAGTAGTTGTGGGCTGAACGGGCTGATGGAATAATGAATCGCTGAACAGTAAATTCAATGAATTTCACTATGAAAGGTATAACAGGATGCTTTAATATCATATTCCTCCTGCTGCTGTCGGTCCTGGTCACGAACTGCAGGAATATAAGCAGAGACGGTCAAAAGGATCCCTCAGGCATTCATGAGAAACCGAATATCATGATCTGGGTGGCGGATGACCAGTACTTGGCTTCGGTGGGTTGTTATGGAGGAGATCCGGTTCAGACACCGAACATCGACAAGTTTGCCACGGAAGGACTCCGGTTCACACGGGCATATAGCACGAGTTCTATCTATGTCAGTGATAACGGATCCAATACCCCCCGATCGAAGTATACGCTTTATGAAACCGGTGTAAATGTTCCGATGATCATCAGGTGGCCGAGTCATTTGGAGCCCGGTACGATCACCCACCAGCTGGTTGACTTTACCGATGTGATGCCAACGCTGATGGAAATTGCTGATGCTGAGCCAGGGAAAGAAATGGATGGGATTAGTTTGCTGCCGCTGTTGAGGGGTGAGGATCAACCCTTACGTGAGGATCTATTCCTTAGTTTTACCTGCCTGGGGGTGAATGATGTATACGAACCTTATCCCATCAGGGCAGTAGTAACGATGCAATACAAACTGATCCACTATCTCAATCACATCATCGAACCCCCGAAGGGTAGTGATGTATCAAAAGTGCCGGAATATGAACTCTTCGACCTTATTGGTGATCTGGAAGAACTAAAGAACCTGGCTTATGATGCATCATACACAGGGATTCTGGATCAGATGAAATCCAGGTTGGAAAAATGGACCGTAAGCGTGGGTGATAAAGGCATGGAAACCGAAAACGAAGCGGTGGCCATGTTCCCTGACAAGCCTAAAGAACTGGAGTAAACCTGATAACAGAAGAATTATGGACCTGTTGTATAGCATGCCCTGGAGAAATTTCCAAAAACGCGATGGATTCGGATTTATGATAACAGCCGTTCTCTTGATCATAGTGCTGTTCCCGTTTCATAATGCAGGAGGGCAGACCAGCCGGCTCGTTCATCCCGGTCAGGATGGTAAACTGATCTATGAGAATTATGCCAACCGGGGAGAGGACACCACGGTAAACATACTTCCTGATTTCTCTTTTGCAGGATACATGGGGGGCGGTGTGCCACTTCCGGAAAACATCCCCGTAAAAATCACACTTGAACCATCCAGAACGGGAGATGACCGGAATATGATCCAGGATGCCATCAACCAGGTCTCTGCTTTGTCTCCCGATATGAATGGTTTTCAAGGAGCAGTTCTGTTGAAAAAGGGCCTGTACAAGGTGAACGGTCCGCTGGAAATCAAAACCGCGGGAGTGATCCTAAAGGGGGAAGGTCAGCTGCCGGCAGCAAACGGGGGGACGGAACTTGTAGCAATGGCGCCATATCAACACGCTTTCCTCAGCATAAATGGATATGTTGAGTACAAATCTGACAACGGCATTGATCCGGGAACGGAAATTGCTTCATTCGATTATCCTGTGGTGGATACATGGATCGTGGAGGATGTGACAGAAAGGGTGGCAGGTGAATTAAGCAATGACTCGGTGGTCACTTTTGTGTTCTATTCCATGGAAAGTGGGAACTTTAAGTTCTACAGCAAGGAAAACGGGGACAGCTCAAAGATTCCTTACCTGGAGGTGGTTTTCTATTCGGAAATCCTTTCTGCCAACGATACGATAAATATCTATCCTTCCAATGACACCTATGTCAGGGGACTTGCAGAATACAGGGATACGGTATACGGGCATGACAGGCTGGTCTACTATAAAAAGCTGGATCCGGAAGTGGCAAGGATCGGGTTTATCAAGTTTCCCCTGGATGTTGTGAGCGGCACTCTGTCATCAGCCAGGATCCATGTGATGGCATCCAGGGAGGGTCAGACGGGTACCAATTTTATCGCATATACGGAGAATGACGATTGGTTGGAAGAGACCAGGACCTGGAACAACACCTTCACCAGTTTGAATCAAACGAAAAGGATCATCACACCCTATGTGGGGACGGGCAGCAGAAGCTTCGTTCTTGAAGATGCTTCGTCCTTTTACCCCGGAGATAAGATATTTGTCAGGAGAACTCCGAACCAGTTGTGGTGTGATATACTTGAGATGAGCACACTCAGCCTGATCGATCCCGAGTGTACTGACTGGACCCCTGAATCCTATACCATCGATCACCACCGAACCATAACCGATGTGCGGGGGGACACCATCTTTATTGATATCCCGCTGGTGGATCCCATGCAAGACCTGTATGGCGGAGGTGAGGTCCTCAAAGACCTGACCATATTTCCGGTACAGCGCGTCGGTATAGAGAACATGTATATTACATCGGAATACAAGTTTGACGGAGACGAAGATCACGGCTGGGATGCCATACGGATCACCAATGCAAAGAACTGCTGGGTACGCAATATGACCGCCAGGTATTTTGGTTATTCATGTGTATATCTTCACAAAAGATCCAGTTTCTGTACCGTTCAGGATTGCGCCATGCTCGATCCGAAATCGCTGACTGAAGGCGGACGTAAATACCCCTTCCCTATCAGTGGCGGCGGGATCGGAAACCTTGTCCAGCGCTGTTATGCAAAGGGAGGGCGGCACTCATTTGCCACCCATTCCAGGGTAACGGGACCCCATGTGTTCCTGGATTGCTATGCCACAGATACCCATTCCGACATCGGACCTCATCATCGCTGGGCTGCCGGGATTCTTTACGACAATGTATTTGGCGGACAAATACGTGTTCAGAACCGTTGGGACATGGGCACCGGGCATGGATGGGCAGGTGTTCAGAATATGTTCTGGAACTGCCATTCCTATAAGGAGAATTTTAAAGTGGAGAGTCCCCTGGGAGGAATGAACTGGGGAATAGGATGTACTGCCATGGTGAAAGAGGGAGATGGTTTCTGGGAAAGCAACGGTACTCCTGTCACACCCAGAAGCCTATACCTGCAGCAGCTAAAGGATCGCCTGGGTCAGGAGGGGCTTGATAATATAGCCACAGAAGATCAGCAGAACAACAGGATATGGGCCTACCTTGCCGACTGGGCAGGCTACCATCCCACCGGGATCCGGGAAACTTCAAAATACCTGGAAAGCATCTCAGTCTACCCGAATCCTGCGGACAGGGAGATTATTATCGACCTGACGGCCCTGGAAGGAGAGTCCGTGGATGTGGAATTGATTGATATGTTTGGGAGGATCCATTACAGGGAAAGAGTGACAGGGGGTTCCATACGGCATGTATCGGTCCCCGAAGGGTTCAAGAACCAGGTAGTTATGTTGAGGTTCAAAGGGCCTCAAGCTGTAATATCACAAAAGATTATAGTCAAGTAAAGCTCCGGATTTAATTAATGTGAAATGTCAATTTAAATGGAATATTATGAGATATGGATTAACGATATTGATCATATGTTTATTCTCAATTGGCAGCTATAGCCAGGAGATAAGAAAATACAAGGAGACCAGAGAGGGAATCAAACTCTATCTTTCTGTTCATAAGCCATCACCTGCTGTTAGAAGGAATCCTGCAATCATGTTCTTTCATGGAGGGGGTTACAACGGTGGCAATCCCGTCAAGTTTGCACGCCATACGGAGTATTTTGTTTCCAGGGGCTTAACGGTGATCAATGTGCACTACAGGATCCGTAATGTGCATCATTCCACCCCCTTTCAGGCTGTAAGCGATGGAAAGGCGGCCATGCGCTATGTCCGATCTCATGCCAGAGAGTTAGGCATACACCCTAATAAGATCATAGCCGCCGGAGGCTCAGCCGGGGGGCACCTGGCAGCCAGTTGTGCCTTATTAATCGGATTTGAAGGGGAAAAAAATAATCTGAAGCAGAGCTGTGTGCCTGACGCTCTGGTGCTGTTTAATCCCGTTTTTAAAATCGAGACCGAAGAAAACGGAGGCTGGCGAGGGGAACTAACAGAACAGTTCCCGGACCACAGTTTTTCGCCATGGCACAATATCAAAAAAGGAGCGCCTTCCACAATTATTTTTCTCGGCACGGAAGACCGGCTCATTCCGGTGCAAACCGCAGAGGACTACAAACAGAAGATGGGGGTAGTGGGCAGCAGATGCGAACTGTTTGTTTATGAAGGCCAAAAGCACGGATTTTTCAATTACAGAGAAAATAAGGAATCCCCGTACTTTATTAAAACGGTTCTGGAAACTGATAGATTCTTAGAATCATTAGGTTACCTGAAAGGAGAACCTGCCATTGAGGATTTTGTGTTTGGAGAATTAGTCGATCCCATACCACAAGCCACGGAGGCTCTGGAAAACGCAGATAATCTGGACATAGAATCCTTTGAACGGGAAAGGATCCTGGCGGCAGCAAACGATTACCTTGCTGAGGTGCCAGTTACGGTTACCGCTACGAGTTGTGAGCGAAGTAAGGGAGGACCGAACGATTTCTATTCCGAGGGCGACTACTGGTGGCCCGATCCTGATAATCCCGATGGTCCGTATATTAGAAGAGACGGACAGACCAATCCTGAAAATTTTACGGACCACCGGGTGGCCATGCGAAATATGAGCATATGGGTTCCGGCACTGGTAGCGGCATATAAAATAACCGGTGAGGAAAAATATGCCCGTCATGCGATCAGGTACCTGAAAGCCTGGTTTGTCAACCCGGTAACAATGATGAATCCCAACCTCCTCTACGGACAGGCCATTCAGGGAAGGTTTACCGGCAGGGGAATAGGCATCATCGATACCATTCATCTCATTGAGGTGGCCAGGAGCATCCAGGTTCTCGAGGAGCTGGGGATCCTCTCCGGAGGAGAACTGAACGCACTCCGGAACTGGTTCAGGGAGTACCTGGAATGGATGACCACGCATCCCTACGGGACCGATGAATGGGATCATGGGAACAACCACAGTACATGGTGGGCGGTCCAGGTTGCTGCCCTTGCAAAACTTGTGGGCGATGAGGATCAGGTAGAGTTTTGCCGGGCCATGTACCGGGAAACCTTGTTGCCTGGGCAGATGTCCCCTGACGGGAGTTTTGAAGATGAGATGCATCGCACAAAACCCTACAGTTACTCATTGTTCAATTTGGAGGCCTTTGCCATGCTTTGCGAGCTCCTTTCGGACAAGGATCACAATCTTTGGGAGTTTGAATTGCCGGACGGACGCTCCATTGCCCGTGGCCTGGAATTCATGGTTCCCTACGTAAAGGACAAATCCTCCTGGTTCAATGAACCGGATGTGATGTATTATGATGAATGGCCAGTCAGACAACCGGTCCTGTGGCTGAATGAATTGAATGTAAAACCTTAAATGTCATGTAATCTGTAATTCTATAATATGGTTCTTACGAGATCTTTTCTTTTCTTATTTGTGGGGATTTGCGGAATGATCGGGTATACCCGATCCAAACCGGACCCTGAAAAATCCAACCTGCTGTTTGTGTGGACCGATCAGCAGCAGGCGGCATCCATGGCTGTGTATGGCAATATGATCATTCAAGTCCCCAACCTGAACAAGCTGGCGGAAGAATCCTTTGTGTTCAGTAAGGCCTACGTCAGCCAGGCCATCTGCACTCCGTCCCGCTCGACGGTGATGACAGGATTGTACCCCCACCAGAACAACTGCACTTCCAACGGGGACCCGCTGGACGAAAAATACCGCTGCCTTCCTCGTTTGCTGGATGAAGAGTACCGGTCAGCCTACATGGGAAAATGGCACCTGGGAGATGAGATCTTTCGGCAGCATGGATTCGATGTGTGGGTGTCCATCGAGGATCACTACTACAATTCGTTCAGCGAGGGAAGGGACCGATCCGAGCGAAGTGATTACCACCAGTTCCTGCTGGATCTGGGATATGAGCCCACCGATGTGGAAGAAAATGTCTTTTCACGAAAATTTGCGGTTTCCCTGCCCATCGAACACTGTAAACCTAAGTTCCTGGAAGAAAGGGCCATCGATTTCCTGGAAAGAAACCGGGATAATCCCTTCGTTCTATACGTGAATTTCCTGGAACCCCACAATCCCTTTTCCGGACCGTTGAATGACCTTCACTCGCGGGAAGATATCCCACTCCCCGAAAACTTCCGGGATCCCATTGATGAAAATGAACCTTTGCTCTACCGGGTCTTACAGGAGGACTGTGCGGCCACTTTTGGAAAGAGCGAGGAGAAGATCCGGGAACTTACAGGTAAATACTGGGGTTTGATCAGCCAGGTGGACCGGAGCCTGGGAGCGATTCTGGATAAGCTTGATGAACTGGGCCTTGCTGAGAATACCATCGTGGTCTATACCAGCGATCACGGAGAGATGATGGGGGCTCACGGACTGGTTCGGAAAGAGGTCAATTACGAAGAAGCCGTTCGCGTTCCGTGGCTTATGCGTGTTCCCTGGCTGGAAAAAGAACAGGTGATCAAGGAGGACCCGGTCAGTCAAATCGACCTGGTCCCCACTTTGCTTGAACTGATGGGGGCCGAAATCCCGGAAGAGCTCCCGGGCAAAAGTCTCTCTTCCTATTTGATGGGCAGGGAGCTACCAGAAGAGATGGTTTTCATCGAATGGGCCCCAAGGGGCAAAGGAAGGTACGCCAAACTGAAGTATGACCGGTCGGTCTACGACCCAGAAAGGCTTAGTAGGGCGTTTTACAATTCTTCCCGCTGCGTGGTTTCACCGGATGGCTATAAACTGACGGTAAGCAGGGGGGATAAAAGTTTCCTCTTTGACCTGAATAATGACCCGATGGAAACCACCAATGTGATCGGAGAGGAATCCTATGCCCCCGTGGTGGAACGTCTGTTCCAGGAGATCCTGCAATGGCAGGAGCGAACAGGGGATACATTATCGCTTGTCCTTTAGTCTTTTGACAGATACAAAACCAAATCGCCTTCGATTCAGAGAGGCTTAAAAAGTGAATTACAAAGTTAGGAGTTTGTAATTCAAGCTTTGGGACAAAATTTATTCTGGTATATTTAGGGCCGGGTGAATTTGACCAAAATTTGATCGGGTAGTTCAGGCACTTCTTCGTAGTTTACCAATTGGCAAAGGAACCCCAGCCACAACCCAGGTCAAGTATAGTCATTCCCTCTTTCAACCCTATTTTTTTACAAATCAATTCCAGTTTGTGTTCTTGAGCCTCGTCCAAATTTTTAGCTTTCTTCCAGTAAGCGCAACTGTAATTCAGGCGTTTATCCAACATAGCTGTAAAAAGATCATTGCCAATATCGTAATGTTGTCGTGCAACCTGACAGGCACGACTGAGATTCTGCAAATTGAAAATCTTTGAACGCAGGAGATGCCATTGTAATTTTAAACTGCCTTTGACTTTTTCATTCAATTTTGCCCGTAAAATTTTGTCTGTAAATTGGTCCAGCGCTTCACAATCCCACCAGCCATCCATATACGATTCCCCCAACCCAAGGGACTCATCTTTCAGTACCCGTTTGAAGAGTGCATCGTTATGCACTTCAATATCATAAGGCTGGCCTCCGTTGATAGTGATTCCCGCAAAAGTGAGCAACTCCCGCACTACGTTTTCTGCTTTGTTTTTTGCCATATTGAGTTTCTCCTACAAATAGAACTTAGAAACAACTTTTTCATCTCTGGGGTTTTGAGTAAATAAAGGTATGAAATGCCCCAAAGAATTAAAAGTCTTGAGGAGAACAT
>JAGLOO010000040.1 GCA_023138875.1 Bacteroidales bacterium | reverse complement strand
TCCTTCTCCAAGTCCAAAAAGCATTGGTTCTGACAATTCAATTCCGATTTGTTTTAGCAGATTACCTGTAGCCGTAGTCTCACAATGTTGCCCTTTATAAGGGTTAAAGTTTTCTATTTTCATAATTTGAATTATTTTATAGGTACGTAGATTTCGGTTTTTAATTTGTCAGGTTCAGTTCGTAGAGGGTCATTCATTTTCTTTTCCATTAGTGGGATATTCCTTAGTTCATAATTACATTTAGTAAACCAGTCACTAAAAATCGTGTCGTAAACAGCATCCAAATTGGTATAACTTCCTCGGTAATTAAAAATCGCAAACTTGCCTCCTTCTATTATTTTTACCCCTACCTTACCTTGCGGTTTAACAGCCTTGTGTATGGTAAGACAAGCATCATACCTGCAATTTTCATTTTTGGTTATTTTTGGGTCATCATGACTAATCCCAATCCTTTCTATTTGATTTGAGATGAGTTTGTTCGTATTGACAAAATCCCATAATTCATTCCAAGCTTTCTGGAAATTTACGTTCCCATATTTACCAGTTATTCTGATATATATTACTTGTTTATCAGTTATTTCAATAATTTCTGGTGGTTTTAGCTTGATGTTTGAATTGTGTATAATTGATCTAACAATAGCGAAGTTTTTATTTTTTTTATATTCTGTTGGTGAAATATTATAGTATTGCTTGAAGATTTTATTTAATGAACCAGGGCTTTCATAACCAATACTAAACGCAATATTTTTAATTTCCAGATTGGTATATCGAATTAAATGTGCAGCAGCTTCAACCCTTGTTCGTATGATATAGTGCCCAATGGGTTCACATAAAAAACCTTTGAAAATTCTGTGAAAATGAAACGGAGAAAAATTTGAAATTTCAGCAAGTTTAGACACGGATAAGTCTTTATCCAAGTTATTGTCAATGTATTCAGTAACAACATTCAATCTTTTTAAATAATCTAATCTTATTTCATTTTTTCTGTCCATTCTGATAGATTTTGTACCTCTAATTTTCAATTAATTAGGCTTAGTATAAATATCAGAAACAAAGAAAAAGTATTTTTTGTGAAAGGGCTTATTCAATCTTGCTATTTGTAGTTTTAAATAGTCTGTTTTTTCTTTCATAATTGCCCATAACGGTGGCAATATGAAAAGTTGGGCATTTTGAAACTCCAATTGTTCAATTTACTACGCTGTTTATTTAACACAGATTTTCATGTACATATCCTACCCTAAGTTGACTTTCTGCAGTTAATCCATATCTTCCTAATTCTCTTGCAATTACAAATTTTTCCTATTTAATAAATAGGGTGCTTAGTGTATCTAATAATGATTTTACCGGCCCTTTAAATGACCTTCTCTTAGACTAAGAACCCCCGTAAACTACATTTTAACAGGCTGTTGATAAGATTCGTGATTTTTTGGTGTCTTTATAATGAATCATAGATATATTTGTAATATACAAAAAGCACCCTATCATGGAGCCATTTGATTATTTTGCATCCCGTGACCCTGTAATCAAAAAAAAGTATGATGCTCTGAGAGATTTCTTCTACCATAACGAAAGTGCAGATACTGTTGCCGAAAAATATGATTATACCCTGTCAGCGTTTTATTCTCTTACAAAAGACTTTCGGAAATTCCTCAATCAAAACCCACAAGAGGATTATTTTTTCAAAAGCAAGCACCAGGGTAGAAGGCATAAAGAGCCAGGAGCCGGCGTTGATCAATTGATTATTGATATGCGTAAGAAGAATTATTCATCGGAAGACATTCTTCAGTCCCTTCAAGCCACCGGGAACATTATCTCTTACCAATATGTGTATCAACTATTACGTTCCGAAGGTTTGCAAAATTGCCCCGGCGTAGCAGGCATAAAAAGGCATCTCTGGATACTCCGAAGCTGAAGGCTCCTGTGTCGGAGCAAATATCCTTTAAAGACGAAAGTTTTATTACCTCTTCGGCCGGACTACTGTGTCTTCTGCCATATATAGGCAAATATGGTATCAACAAGCTGATCGAACACTCAGGCTACCCCGCAACAAAGTAAATATCAACACTATCGTCCATTATGTCGTTTCTCGCACTGAAGTTGAACAACATCAGACGTTACAGCTGTGATGACCTGTGGTGTATGGACAGGGGAAGTGGGTTGTTTGCCGGGTTAAATGTCCTGCCCAAGAACGCATGGTTCAGTTCTTATTCACACAGGGTTACACGCGAGACAAACCTTGCTTTTTTGAAAAGCTTGCATCAGATATGGATTGACAACGGGCTTCTTTCAGATACATCGAACCTGGATTTTACAACTATACCCTATTGGGGAGACGACAGCCACCTGGAAAACAATTGGTCGGGAAAAAGAAACAAGGCATTATCAAGCATGCTGGCCGTTCTGGCTCAGGATCCTGATTCCGGTATTATTGATTATGGTGATATTGACATTATGCACAAAAACGAGTCGGCAGTTGTTTTAGAATACCTTGATTTCTACAGGCAAACAACCAGTGGCAATCAGGATCTTAAATATCTTGTTTTTGACAGTAAGTTTACCAATTACCAGAACCTATCCCGGCTGGACGATGAGCGAATAAAGTTTGTTACCATACGCAGGCGTGGAAAAAAGATTACTGAAGAGATCCACAATATCCCCGGGGGAAAATGGAAAAAAATCAGGGTCGAGTCATCTGGATTAAAGAAGAGGACCATAAGAATTTATGATGACACCATTACCCTGCCGGGCTATAAGGATAAACAAGGTAAAGCCAAACCAATAAGACAGGTAGCTATAACAGGACACGGCAAGATCAAAATGGAATACCACTTGATATTGAATGGGAAAAACCAACTAAAGCTGTACTCGATTATTTTAATTTGAACGATGTTACACTTTTAGGATTGTCAATGGGTGGTTGGTATTGTTTAAGAGCAGCTGCATTTGAACCCAGAGTTAAAAGAGTTATTGCATCAGGCCATTCCATCGATTATATGAAAAGCATGCCTAAAATGCTATATCATATGCATATGTTTTTCATCAACAGGTTTCGGGATTTTACAAATAGAATAGCATCAAAAACGATAAAAAAAGGAAAAGGAAAACCATGCACAAAATCATTGCCAGATAGGAAATATCGGACTTGCATTAAATACGATGATAAAATGGATTGAAGAAAAAAATGGCAATTGAATTGAAACAAATAAAAAGACTGTAACAAAAGCCCTGATACTCTGTAAATACAAGTCATATTTTACCCATTCAGCCTGTTTTCCGGCTGTTTAGTATTGAGTTTTGTCAAAGAACGCTTTTAACTTTGTCTTTTACCCGGGACTTTCTTTTACCAGACCAGCAAACACCAATCTTCCTTGTTTGCATTCCTATTTTCCATTTTCTTGCATTGTTAATTTCTGCTTACACCCGCTTTCGCGGTTATTTGATTATATTCATAACAGAAAAGTCAAAATAAAACTATTCAACCGAAGACATGTATCGGTATATACATTTGACCGTTGGCATTCATTGTCGAATAAATTTGATGCATCAAAAAAAGGCAATATTCACAAGAACTAATTTTAAAAATATATTTCTGAAATATGCAAAAACATCACTACCCCATTATATTATTATTATTGTTTAATCTTTCAGGGTATAGTCAATACAGCATTTCTGGTTATATCAGCACAAAAGAAAAGAATAAAACTGTTTATCTGAGCCTGTTAAGATATAACGAAGAAGTTGCGATTTATCCTGGACAAGTTCTAATATCAACAGAAACAGATAGCAGCGGATATTTCGAAATTACCGGAAAGTTACTACCGAATAAAAACAAGTTGTATCGTATTCATTCTAACCTTAAGGAGAGTGCTACGGGACTTGAGTTTATTGAAAATGGGGAAGATAAGAATTACCATAATTTCATTTTTTCAAATATCGACACTATATATTTTCCGAAGGGAAACGATGTTTGGTTTAGTCATCCTCAAAACACAAATTCAGATGATACACAATGGCAAAAATCTATCAAATACGAGTTGACACTTATAGAAGAATATAGCAAAACCCAAAATGCTGATGCAATAATACAAGCAGAGAAAAGCTTTCTTGATGAATTCAAATTATTTTGTTCTGATTCCCTGTCTGATCCTTTAGTTAAACTGTTAGCTTATTCGCATATTAAAAGAAATGTCAGTGGTTTGAGCCAGGACTTTAAAAGCAATCCTGATTTCTACTATGACCTCTCGGAAGAATTAAATAAAAATTATTCAGGAACATCATACTACGCTCAATTTCAAGAGGAAATTTCGAAATTGTCGGCTTCAATAATTCAGCAAAAATATTTATTCCATAAAAGATTAAACTACCTGTTTAGTGCAATAATTATAACAATTTTGGCAATTATCTTACTTCTTTTCCGAAAACTAAGGATGAAAAGTAAAAAAGAATACATTACTGAAGTCTCAACCTTAACTGCACAAGAAGAAAAAATCACCAAACTAATTTGCGATGGTATGTCAAACAAGGAAATTGCTTCCAGCCTGTTCATTAGCCATAGTACCGTAAAATCGCATATAAGAAGCCTGTACTTAAAAATGGATGTAGCCAACAGGCAGCAATTAGTTGAAAAACTACAAATTCATACCCGGGACTAGTACCAATTTCATCCCTTTATTCTATTAATACCTCATGATAATTATTTCTATTTGCAGAAAATAAATAAAGATCTGCAAGATGAAAACAATGAATTATCTTTTGAATACAGTCTGTAAAGTTGCTATGATAATACTTTTATCAGGTTCTTCTTTTTTATGCATGGCACAATCATCTTATACTCTGTGGGAGCAAAATTTCCAAAATGCACTAAAATCAGCTGATGTAGAATTGATAAAAGAATTTTTCCTGGAGGATTTTAGCAAGCAGGAAATAGAATCATGGAAATATGAACTTAGGCGTGGACATTTAAATTTCAATAAGAGCAGAATTATTCGTGTGAACACAAATACTGTATTAATGTATATTCCCACTAACAACAATCCGTATGATGGGGATAATCATAATGAGTATTTTGACTTTATTTACCGTGTTTACAAAATTGAAACCAAATCAGGGAATTATTTGTTTACTGAACGGCTTATGGAAAATATCAGGCCTGATTTCATAAACTACAAGTTAGATGTAAATGTTGAACCCGAAGCAGAAACTTTTTACTTTGATTGCAATATCACCCTAAAATTAAAAACACCACACTTGATTTTTAAACTTGCTAAAAATTTTGAGATTACAAGTTTTAAACTTAATGGCAGTAAAGTTGATTATGAGCGATTTGGATACTTAATACATTGTATTTCTGATGCCACCGAAACCTGCCAATTACATATAAAAGGAAGTCTAAAAGCTCCGGGCACTAATAATCAATTTATAAGCATGAATAATAATTGTTTCTTTATCCGCTTTGGTGGTTTTGCTGCCATTCCATCTCCTCCACCGGGCAATTCGGGGCGGAATCACTTTTCAGATGACAGTACTCACTTCGAAATAACCTACACTTATCCAGTTGGGTTTACAATATTGCAATATGGAAATTCTACTGATAGTTTATTATCTGATGGAAGAATGCAAACTAACACTACATTAAATGGTGCATGGATGGATAATATAGCTTTTTATGCCCAAAACAACTGGGACAAAAAAGAAATAATGAATGGAGATACTTATATCGGATTTTATTTTAGTAATGCTGATAAAAAAGAACGGGATTATATTATTGCAGAGGTTGACACACTTTTACAATGGATAAATACAAAATTTGATAATTGTGGAAAGTTCAGTATCAACTTTGTAGTTTTGGATAACTTTGTAAAAGGGGGACTCTTGAACGATAGCTATTCAATTGTTGCCCAAAATGCTAAAATAATTGGAAGTGGAGGTATAGGCTATTTACATGAAATATGTCATAGCGCACCCCAACCTTCTGTTGATGGAAATTATTTGTGGATAAAAGAGGGCTTCACCAATTTTTTGGCATTTGAATATTTACAAGCGCAAAAAGAATATAATAATCTCTGGAAAAATAAGAAAAGAAAATATCTTCATTGCTTTGATTTATATGAAGAACCATTAATTAATATTACATCTACAAGCATTCCAACATATTGGGCAGCTTATCAAAAAGGACCTTGGGTATATCGAATGCTTGAGTCAGTTATCGGAAAAGAGAACTTTCAGAAAGTACTATATAAACTCGGAGAAATGGATGATGTCGAGTTGAGTAATAACCGTGATTACATGAATATATTTGAAGAAATATCAGGACAAAACCTCAAAGAATTTGAAGAACAATGGCTTTACAGGAAAGAAAATCCGGTACTTAATGTACAAGGGCAATTAGAAACAATTGGAGAAAATGGGTTGGTGAAAATAAAAATAACACAAAAAGAACCGGTTTTTAAAATACCAATGGAAGTGGAGATAAAAACCGAAAATAATTGCTTTCGGAGAGTTATTAATGTTGAAGGGAAAGAAACTATCTTTGAAATGCCCGTAAAAGGAAAAAAAGTGGCAATAGAATATGATCCTGATTCGCGCTTGTTTGCAATAATTAAGGATCATAAAAAAACGTTTACCGAAGAGGTTTGTGACTTCAACTTACCCAAGGATACTATATGTTATATCTCAGAAGACGGTAATGATAAACTGCAACTTTGGTTTTCAAAAAGCAGAAAGGGAATAAGCATTCACAAAAAGACCGGTAATTCCGAATCCTGTATTGAACTTACAAATAAATTATCGCCGGTGTGTTATATTGCCAATGGTGATACTGTTTTTAATCAAAATATTCAAAATAAAACTATTAATTTTAAGAACGAGCGGTTCGATATTGCCGAACCTGTTTATCCTAAAGAGTTTATCCCGTTTTTGTTTTCTATTATTGATTGGAATGATATTGATGAATTATCATTGCTGTATCTTATTCCTGATAGTAAAGACTGCCAGGTAATATTTTGCAAAGGTGAAAAAAACTCTACCAGGGGGTTTGAACTTATTATGGAGTATCCTTTATCAGATGATAAAATAAAAATTGTATCAATAGATGGAGTCCCTCAGGTATTTACTACATTAGACGGAAGAAAGTTTACAATTGAATAAGTCATAAATTAATTAAACTGACGAAGACAACGAAATGCCAACAAAAAATATAGTGCATTTGGCAAATAGTGGTATATATGAAATTGATAGGTCCGGGTAGAGCGGATTTAGAGTTTTGCGGAATTGGTCCGGTAAAAACAACAACAATAGCACCGGTTAAAAAGTTAAATCCATCCAAGAGAGAGTTCTATTTAGAAAAAGTTGAACAACTTGGAATATAAATCATACCGTATAAATGATTTTCATCGGATCTGGACGATACTAAAAAACTTCGCTCTCGACAGCCTCCTCTTCATACTCAAGAAACCGATTGATAAATAAATCCAGTCTCCGTTGAGCTGCCAGGCTGTATACATACTGGGCCTGTCCGAGTTTTGCCTTCACCCTCCGGTCAGCTGCCTTCAGGTTATACACAATGTCATTGAAATCACGGTTGGACGACAGGACCTGCAATCCTCCGGGAGAATAGGCAATATAGTACCAGATATTCCGGTCAACCTTTAGATAGATATCAAAGATGTCTCCCGATCCTTTCTCCACCAGCTCCACGTATGCATCTACTTTTTTATTAACCTGGATATCGCCGATGTTACCAATCCCCACTTTTCCATTGAAGCGGAATGATCGGCTGTTCTGGTTCCATTTTAACGGTAAATCATTGAAAAAGATGGTGTTTTTCCATGCCGGCGGGATCTCTTTATACACACCGGTCAATACCAGTTCTCTTTCAAGCTTCCGTGCCTGGGTTTCTCCAAGCAAATCGCGCATGGCCAAATTATAATGGTGTCTGGTAAGGTCCACTGGTTCCAGATCGGGAAGACTGTCTATTTCACTACCCATTACCTGCAATGCTTCAGGAGAAAAGTGAAAATCCAGGCCGAGCACCAGGTGCGCTGAAAACTCCTCCTCATTTACCCTGTGTACTGCATTCCCGGTAGATGTAATCTTTACCTGCCCATAATCCAGTGTCAGATCGACGGGTCCTTCACCATAAACCAGGCAATTGGTTACCTCCAGCCTCAGGTATTTCCCTGGCAGTGTTGAATCTGCAATCTTTTCAGGGGTTGATATTATGTAACTCTCCCTTTTGGGATCATACAGGAGTATCCCGCTGGCACCAGCAATATTGGCATCGAAATAGTCTTTCCGACCCGAAACGAATGTGGAATAGATATGGGTGGAGTCACGTGTAATCATCGATCCGGCAAAGATCTTATTCAGTGCGACGTTCTTCATTTGCTCATCAACGGGGATATATATGTCGGCTGGATCAATTTCACTGGTGAACCTGAGCCATGCCTTACCGATATCGCAATCGTGTACAATCCTTGTTCCTCCGTCAAAGGTTAGGAAAGGATTTGTGGCAGACAACCTGACCTCTCCCTGGAAATCAAAGAACGGACTGAGCATAAATGGATCATCTTCCTCCACCTTTCCCGAGGAACGGCTCTGGATGGTTGTATCCACCCAGATGCGGTCAAAATAGACCGGATGGTTGTTCCCGAAGGCATCGCGGTAATCATAATAGCCTGATCCGGCATAATCTTTCGCTCCATTGACTGCAATGGAAGCATCATAAATGAGGTGTTGCCTGTTCAACTGGCTGGCCAGCACTTTCGCGTCCTCAAGAAGGCCCATTGTGGCCTGGTAACCTACTTCTACTTCTCCAGTGTAAGGAAATACATACGCATCGGCTACCTCGATGAAAGGAACCCGGCTGGCATGCAATAATCGTGTCCTGTAATTATATACAGCTACAGGAGCCACGAATTTTAATTCATCCTGTTGTGGATGCTTTGACAGATAGGTGGGTCCATTGGATTTCAATGAGTCGATGCCTATATCCACATCATTATCTGGGAGATACTTGCCTTGCGACATCGCTACTTCACCCCTGTCCATAAACCAGGTCATCTGATCAAGACGGGTTTCATATAAGTTATAGGGCAGCTCAACCAGTGTATAATCCGCATTGGCCCTGATCTCTCCCTGGCGTGCATCCAGATCGATATTGAGATTCACATCATTGGTGAAGAATGGAAACTCCTGTGCAGATTGAGCCTTTAATTGAATGCCGGCCGAGTCGGCAAGAATGGATCGAGACCTGTACCTGAAATTGTCGGATTCAAGCCTGGCATCGGGAATTGCCATCACCCCATCGCCCGAAAGACCGGAGGGGCGAAGCGCCAGGTTCCCACCATGAAACATACTGTCGTTGAAAATCTTAAATGTTTCATTCGTTCTTGAAACATGCATCACCTCCTCGTGTGGAAATAGCTTAATACCTGCCTCCGTATTCTCCACGTATGGGAATTCTGTTGCATCTAATTTCTCCCTGACCAGGTAACGGCGCGATTGGGCCATCATCGAATCGGGATGCATCAGGAAATCATCCGACCAGGTGGTGGATGTGAGATAATCGAAGGAACCATACCCATGCAATCCTTTGCTACTCATCTCAATATCGTTAAAGAAGGTACCTGTACCCTCGTATAGCAAGATTCCCTCCTCCGGTGTTTCCATGTAAAACCCAAGGGAGTTATCCTTGCGGAGGGTCATCTCCATCTGAAGGGGTGGAAGTATCCCTGCGGATATAAAGGTTCCACTGGGAGAGATGGCCTCCGGCCTGAAATTATCCAGGCTGTCAATGGTGAATGGTTCCAGCTCGAAATAGAACTCATTGCGGCTATACACCCCATTCTGGATATTTTTTTTATCGAAGTAGATATAGGATTCTCCACGACTGATAAATGTGGGATACTGCGGATAGCTCTCCAGGCCGGATTTGTTCTGGGGATGGTCTATCAGTAACTCACCCGACATATCTTCTATGGCATTATCTATCCGGGTCAGGATCGGTTCTCCGTACTGATTGTACTGACCTGTCATGATCGATAGCTGGAGGGAATCGATTTTCTGGAGGCTTATTTTGAAGCTATCGTAATCGAAAAAGAAATTATTCCCGGAGAATCGAACCAATCCTGCATCCACAATACCGTCAAACTGGAAACTCCGGTTACGTTTCATCACGATACTCGTCTCTTTCGGAATCAATCTAACATTCTGTGAATCACTCAGAAAGATCACTGGAATCCCCTTGATGGTCAGATCCCGGGAGTCGAGATCCAACGCTGCAATTGAAGCACTCTCGGTTCGTGAAATAAACCTGATTACATCATAATCCCGCTGCCTCATTGAAGCCACGATGTAATCGAATAATTTTTGCCGGAGTGTTAACATGTCTGTTGCGTCATCATAGTAGACGAATCCAAGCTTGGAAAGGCTCATGAGCTGGTGCCGGATCTGGTATGCAGGAAATCCAGCATAACTCGCATAACCTGTAACCGCAAATGTTCTGCCTCCGAGCATGTTGGAGTAGGTATACAATTGAGCAAGCGGATGCACATAATCCATCCCCTGCAATCCCATATAGAAGTCGAAATTGAAGAAAGCATTTGATTCAAATGTCGCACGACCTATGGAGGTTCCCTGCAGGGCCTGGAATCTCATGGTGGATTCACCGCGGTTCCAGAAAAGCTCATCGAAATTCATATCGATATTATGGTAGGAATTGGAGTACGGTCCCAGGGATGTAAAAACCTCCGATTTGTTGAGCCGCAATGCCTCTCTTCCAACATCGTAAGCAAAAACCAGGTCGGGATGATAAATAGAATCTTCACCAAAATAGATGGAAACTGCAGCAGAAGGCGATCTTAAAAACCTTTCATTCATGGTTGCCCTGAAGGTCTGTACCCTGATGCGGAGCGTGTCGTTGCTATAGATTTCAATAACAGCCGGTTCTCCATCCAGCCCGGAACCGACCAGGTTTCCTCCCTCAACTGACATACCACCCCGATAATTCACACCGGGGGAAAAACCATCTATCTTATATGAGTTCCTGTAAGATACGAATTGAGGATATTTGGCCGATTCCAGATTTTTTATCAGCATCACTTTGTCTTCCATTCTCCCCACAACTTCTCCTTCAAAACGGGCTGGATAATATAACCTGACCGAATCAGCTGAGTAATGGGGTGTCTTCAGGTTGATCTTAAAGTCTCCCAGTAAAGCATGCATTTCACTCTCCGGGATCCCCACCCTTTCCCAGGTAACTCTTCCCTGACTTCCAATCCATTCAAGGGTATGTGGATCAATATACCCGGTGGCATTCATAATTTGAATAAAGTCCCTCCCCGAATAACAGGCCACAGTCACATCGTCAAATTGAACCGTCATGGTTTCATCGGTGTGAAACTTAAAAGAGGGTGTGGACACCTTCCATGTTACCGCATTGGAGGTATAAAAGATGTTATCCTCCAGCAGCGACAGAGAAAGTGATAACCACTGGTCTATTGACCGCAAAAGCGCTGCATCGCTGCTCAGAAAAAGCTTATATCCCTTCATCCACTCCTCATATCCATGGAATGTTTTGTCCTCATAAAAGAATTCCATCATCACCTGCTGATACTTGATGAAATGTGGATGGGGCCGGCATTTGCGATTCAGCATCAGGTTTGAAACTTCGATAATCTCCATCCTTTTTTCAAATGGAAGTGAATCATACAGATGCAGGAACCTCTCAAAAACGGGGACCTCGGCTGACTTCAGTGATCTGCCGTTAAATATCACTAACTCTGAAACAAAGAGGGCCGTATCGGTTGAGAATTCCCTGATAATCTGTGCCTGCAGTTGGTTGGTCATGAACAGCGACACCAGGACAATGAATGCTCTTTTCATAGCAGGATTTTCAAAAAACTATTATTTAACAAAAGAGAGAGAGAGCCAGTTTGATTCCTCGATGGTATTCAAATGGCTCAACCCACACTGGTATGCTGCATTCAGGACATACTGGACATCCTCAGCCAGAATGCCACTTACAATTAAAATACCCCGGTCAACCAGGTGAGAAGTATATTCAGGCATGTCCTGAACAAGTGTTTTGCGGGTAATGTTAGCCAGCACAATATCAAAAACCTCGCTGCCCAGGCTATTCACATCGCCAAGGCGCACTTCCATCATTGTCGCACCATTCCGGTCCACATTTTCCAGTGCATTTTCATAAGCCCACTGATCATGATCTACCCCAAGTACACGCTCGGCACCCTGCATGCAAGCACAGATGCCCAGTACACCGGTTCCGCAACCCATATCCAACACCCTGCTTCCTCTCATATCATGTTTCATCATTTCAATGATCATTAGCCTGGTGGTATAGTGATGACCTGTCCCGAAAGACATTTTTGGTTCAATGATGATGGTACAGGGAAGGTCCCTTGATGCATCATGAAACGGTGCTCTGATCAGTACCAGATCCCCGATAATAACCGGATTGAATTTCTTTTTCCACTCTTCGTTCCAGTTCTGATCTTCAGTTTCATGAAATCTGTATTGCACCTTCATTCCAAGGCTCAACAACTCATCGACCATCTGATTCAGATCATCCCCTGAATACTGCTCCTGCACAATATAGGCCTGGATGATTTCCTCACTTTCAACGAAACCCTCGAATCCGATCTGAAACATCTTGGCCAGCAGGATCTCTCTTTCACTGCTGTTCCATGACCTGGTAGGGATTTCAAATTCGAGATATGCCATAAAGGCTAAAACTGGAATTTAATAGGCGTTGACAATGGCGAGGAAATCTTCAGCCTTCAAAGACGCACCTCCAATCAATCCGCCATCCACATCCGGGTTGGCAAATAATTCTGAAGCATTTGAGGGCTTGCAGCTACCTCCATAGAGGAGGGTCATGTTTTCGGCAACCTGCTCATCGAACAATTCGACCACCAGATCCCTGATAAATTTATGCATCTCCTGTGCCTGATCGGGGGTAGCCACCACACCGGTGCCAATGGCCCAGACCGGCTCATAAGCGATCACTACTTCATTGATCTCCACTGTGGAAAGATCTTTTAAGCCGACTTCCAGTTGTTCCCTTATGACGTCAAACAGCTTCCCGGCCTCACGCTGTTCAAGTACCTCTCCACAGCAAAAAATGGGTTTCAAACCCTCAGAAAGAGCAAGCTTAACCTTTTTATTCAATAATTCATTCCCCTCGTTGTAAAAGATCCGGCGCTCGGAGTGGCCTATGATCACATACTCTACTCCAGTCGATACAAGCATTCCGGGCGAAACCTCACCTGTAAAGGCACCGGATGCCTCATATGCACAGTCCTGTGCGCTTAGTTTCACGTTCTCTATCAGTTCTTTTACCCTGCTCAAATGGGTAAACGGAGGTGCTATGATAACCAGCGCATCACTTGTTTTTTCCTTTTCCAACTTCTCCACTGCTTTGGCCAGCTCCATACCATCTTTCAGAAGGGTATTCATTTTCCAGTTTCCTGCAACAATTTTCTTTCTCATGTTTAATCTTGATTGATTTAAATAGTAAAAAGGTTTCTAATACAATTCTTATTTAAAAATAGTAATTATTCAATAAGTAAGATCTTCTTAACCACAGGTTCTAACCTTTGATGGGCGAAACAAACTGCGAAAGTAACAGCAGGATAAAAATCCCCATGACGACTGTTATGACCACCCCGCGTTCCCGTTGATGTGCACCTCTTTCAAACAGTAATCCTGGAGCTAACCGATCAAAATCGATCACATCAAATGAGAATTCTTCATAAATCCCCGCTTCCATCAACAGCTGGGTCTCTTCATCCAACGGTGCCAAGGCATTACCTATCAACTCGGGCCACTGCGGATCCACCTCTTCAATGGCCGGGAAATCCCTGTAGCCCCATTTTCCGATAATGGTACCATTTTTCAAAAGGACAAATCCCGGATTGGAGCGAACAATTGTTTTCAGCATGATCTCATCTGCCGCATAAAAACGGTATCCCAAATCCATGGAAGACGACCTTGATTCCACCTCCTCCGAAAGAGAAGCAGTAACTGCATAGAAAGTGAAATCATCAGCCAGGATCTCAATCTGTGACCATCCATGTGCATTCAGCAATGCATTTTCATCCGCCTTTGAAAGATCATAAGAGACCATGATCAGGCTGTAATCCCTGTCAGACAAAATCCGGTCGACCACATCTGATCCATCAGTATCCATGATGGCAAAATCATGAATGGGTGGCTCATACCCCTTCCTGACCAGTTTGGATTCACTGCTTTCAAACTGCCATGTAAGTGTATCTCGCGGATAGTCTTCAATGCTAAACTCAGAGGGTTTGTCTGATTCTATATTCCTGTAGATGAGTGTGGTTTCATACTGGTCAACAGGTGCCCCATCTGGAATCTCCATCTCATCCCGGATGACTGTTCCCAGGTCGTAGGGTCGGAAATCAAGCAGGGGCAGGTGCTGGTAATTCCAGATCGAAAACCAGGATACAACTGCAAATATACAGGCCACCACCGACCATTCCCTGAATGCGTGTCCCCGGTCAACCTCATTTTTTCTTTTAAAATAAAGTACCAGAACAAAAACCATCAGTACCATGTTCTTAAAGAAAGTCTGCCAGTTGGTAAGGATCAGTGCATCCCCGAAACAACCGCAATCCGAAACCGGATTAAAAATGGAGAGTACTAAGGTTAGCAGGGTGAAAAATGACATAAATACCATTAAAATCCAGTAGACAATTTTCCTTCTGTATCCAAGGATCAGGGTAATTCCCAGGACCAGCTCAAAGGCCGATAGGATGATCCCGAGGGGAAGAACAGAAAACTCAAGGAATCCCAGTTTAAAGGCACTGAAATAGTCAGAAAACTTATAGGCCGATCCCAGGGGATCAACTGCTTTTACAAACCCGCTAAAGATAAATACAATCCCTAATATCAATCGGCTCAACAGTCTGATATACCTCATCTCATTGTCTCAATTTGTTTCACAACCAAATCCGAAATAGCACCAGGAGAAAGCATTGCCCCGGTAGCATCACGACAATCGATCAGTTCAAGGTCGTCCACAAAATTGCGAAGCGACAGATATACCTGCCTCACCTTTTCCTGGAAATCCAGGTTTTCTTCATGGATATCCCGCTCCCCTTTCAGATAAGCACGATCGTCCCCATCACGGAGATTGTTTAATTGCTTTCTGGTAAACTCAAAGGGTACGTTCAGGTAAAGGTTGATATCGGGTCTGGGTAATCTATTATGGCCAAATTCAAACTCGATGATCCAGTCTCTCAACCTGTTGCGATCGTCCGGATCTTCTATCTTGGCACACTGGAAGGCTATGTTTGAATACACATATCGGTCTACAACTACGAGGAAACCGTCATCCATCCATTGCTGAATCTGTGCAGCCGAATCTGCTCTGTCCCCAGCAAAAATCAGCGCAACCAGGTAGGGATCCACCTGATCATTGGCCCCCATCTCCCCCCTGAGAAACCTGGCCACCAGTTTCCCGTATACTCCTTCTTCAAGCCTCGGGAAGTGAAGGTATTTGAAAGGTACAGATTCTTTTTTCAGATATTCTTTCAGGAGTTTTAGCTGGGTTGATTTACCCGAGCCGTCCAATCCTTCAATCACAATAAAACGCATGAAACGAAATCGGATTATTTAATGTATTTTTGAATGATTCAGTTTCCAAACTTACAAAATATCGAATCAAATATTGTCAATTGATGAAGAACTTCTCCACAACAGGGACCCTCTTTTCAAGGAACTATTCATTGAATCTCAACGGACAAATTCTGAACCTTTCCACACCCAGGGTTATGGGGATCATAAATGCCACACCCGACTCATTTTACCAGGGAAGCCGGCTACATGATCCCTCTCAGGCGGTAAAGATGGCCAGTGAGATGCTTGATCGGGGTGCCAGCATTCTGGATGTTGGGGCTGTATCTTCCAGACCGGGTGCGGAAGAAATATCTGAAGAAGATGAACTGAACAGACTCTCACCTGTGCTTGAAGCCCTCAGAAATGAATTGCCGGAATGTTCCATATCTGTGGACACCTGGCGATCCGGTGTGGCAAAAACAGTTCATCAAAGGTTTGGAATTGATATGATCAATGATATATCGGCCGGACAACTTGATCCTGCCATGTTCACCACCGTGGCTGGTCTCGGCATACCCTATGTGATGATGCATATGCAGGGAACCCCTGACAGCATGCAGGAGGCTCCTGCCTATGAGAACTTGTTGGATGACCTGCTACAGTTCTTTGGAGAACGGATTTACAAACTCCGAAAGCTGGGGGTGAATGACATCGTGGTTGATCCGGGATTTGGGTTTGGAAAGACCCTGGAACAGAATTACAAACTCCTTCAGGAGCTGGATGCATTTCGTATGCTGGAGCTTCCCCTAATGGTGGGAATATCCCGCAAATCAATGATTTACAAAGCATTGAATACAGACCCCCTTCAGGCGTTAAATGGAACTACCGCCGCACATATGGCCGCCCTGCTTAATGGTGCAAGCATATTGCGGGTTCACGATGTTCGAGCTGCCGTGGAAACAGTGAAAATCTTTCAACAGATTGTGAATAGCCATACACGGGGCGTTTGACATCTTTTACTAAATTTGACAACAGATCCATCCACATGCTCAGTGCATTCATACATATCCGCCTGCTCGATGTGATCGACATTTTCCTGGTAGCTATCCTGCTCTACCAGTTATATATGCTGATCAGGGGTACGGTGGCCTACAACATCTCGCTGGGTATTGCTGCCATTTACATATTCTGGTGGACCGTCAGGGCATTGAAGATGGAGTTGCTCAGCGGCATCATTGGATCTGTTCTCAGCGTTGGTGTGATCGCACTTATCATTGTTTTCCAGCAGGAAATCCGGAGGTTCCTGATCTATATAGGTTCCAGGTATGTGGATGGGAACAGGATCAGTTTTGAGAAAGTGCTAAATATCCGCTTCGAATCAAAATCACAGGTTAAAATCCGGTCCATCCTCAAAGCAGTCCTGCAGTTTTCCCAGGAGAAAACCGGTGCTCTTATTGTGATCAAAAGGAAATCCAACATGAACATGTATGCCGAAACCGGTGATATCCTTAATGCTGAAACCTCAAGCAGGCTCTTCTCCAGCATCTTTAATAAGACCAGTCCCCTTCATGACGGGGCGGTTATTGTTGAGAACGACAAAGTAAAAGCCGCGAGGGTGATCCTGCCGGTTACAGAAAAACTGGATCTTCCACCAGAATATGGTCTTCGTCACCGGGCCGGACTGGGCATTTCTGAGGTGACCGATTCCCTGGTCATCATTGTATCGGAGGAAACCGGACAGGTCTCCATAGCAGAGAATGGCATTCTTCAGAAAAACATACCCACCAGACTGTTGAAACAGAAACTTGAAGAAGACTTCGGGTAAACGCTGTCTTCAGGATTCATTTTTCAAAATGGGTTTCTCAGCTCCACGAATCAGGCGAGAGATATTGGAACTATGGGTAATGATAAGCAAAACAGGAACGAGAATTGAAAAGACCCATAGTGCCCTGAACTCAGTCTGGAACACCAGGATAATCCATACCGGGTAAGAGAGGGCAGCCGAAAGAGACGCCAGTGCTGATAATCTGGAAATCAAAAATATGACAAGGAAAACGCCCACTGCAGCCAGTGCTGCATAAGGATGAATGGCCAGTCCAACACCTGCCATGGTGGCCACTCCTTTTCCTCCTCTGAAACCAGCAAAAACGGGGAAAATATGCCCTGCAACCGCCAGCGATCCAAGTACTATACGCAGGATCATCCATCCTTCCGATCCACTGGTGACTGAATCCAGAAGAAACGAAATGTTCACCGCCAGGAATCCTTTTAGCATGTCAAAAACAAGCACTGCCACACCAATTGGCTTGCCCAGTACCCTGAATGCATTGGTGGCACCAGCGTTCCCGCTTCCATGCTTGCGGAGATCAATCCCACGAATCCATTTTCCCAACCAGACTGAAGCTGGAATGGAGCCCAGCAGGTAGGCCAGCAATAATGCAACAATGTTTAAGGTCATGCAGGGGTATTACAACTGTGGACCAGCAGCAACCAATGCTAGTCCCTCCTCATTATCAGTAAACTGCCGGAAGTTATTAATAAACCTCTGAGCCAGATCTTTGGCCTTCTTATCCCATTCTGCCGGATCGTCATAGGTATCGCGCGGGTCCAGGATATCATCAGCCACGCAAGGCAAGCTAACAGGAACCTCAAGGTTAAAATAGGGAATGGCCTTGGTTTCTGCCAAGTCGATGATCCCATCTAGAATGGCATCAATGATACACCTGGTATCCTTGATAGAAATGCGCTTCCCTGTTCCGTTCCATCCGGTATTTACAAGGTATGCTGTGGATCCTGCAGCTTCCATTCGTTTGACCAATTCCTCTCCATATTTGGTCGGGTGAAGTGTCAGGAATGCAGCACCAAAACATGCTGAAAAAGCCGGAACCGGTTCAGTGATACCCCTTTCAGTACCGGCAAGCTTAGCTGTAAAACCGGAAAGGAAATGGTACTTGGTCTGCTCGGGTGTCAGCTTTGACACCGGGGGCATCACACCGAATGCATCCGCAGTAAGAAAGATAACCTTGGAGGCATGGCCGGCTTTGGAAACAGGCTTTACAATGTTATCAATGTGATAGATGGGATAGGAAACCCTTGTATTCTGAGTTTTTGAAGCATCCTCATAATCAACCTTACCTCCTTCATGTACGATCACATTCTCCAGCAATGCATCCCTGCTGATTGCTTTGTAAATATCGGGCTCGCTCTCCTGGCTCAGGTTGATGGTCTTGGCGTAACAACCCCCTTCGAAATTAAAGATCCCGTCATCGTCCCAGCCATGCTCATCATCACCGATAAGGGCACGCTTGGGATCGGTAGATAGGGTGGTTTTGCCAGTTCCGGAAAGGCCAAAGAAGATGGCTGTATCTCCATCCTCGCCCACATTGGCAGAGCAATGCATGGCGGCAATTCCCTTAAGGGGCAGGTAATAATTCATAATGGAGAAGATGCCTTTTTTCATCTCACCTCCATACCAGGAACCTCCAATGACTGCCATTTTCTTGGTCATATTAAAAAACACAAACACCTCCGAGTTGAGACCCTGCTCTTCCCATTTCGGGTTAACGGTCTTGGCTGCATTGAGCACCACAAAATTGGGATCGAATTCTTCAAGCTCCTCATCGGATGGCCTGATAAACATGTTTTTTATAAAATGAGCCTGCCACGCCACTTCCAGGACAAACCTGACTTTCAATCGGCTATCTTCATTGGCCCCGCAATAACAATCCACCACAAAAAGCCGCTTTCCTGAAAGTTGTTTTGAAGCCAGATCATACCCATTATCCCACACCTCTTTGGAGATGGGTTTATTATCGGATGATTTTGCTTTATCAGATTTCCACCAGATAGTATCTTTCGTTGTTTCATCCATTAACACGTATTTGTCCTTGGGTGATCGGCCTGTAAAAACTCCCGTATCCACCTTAACTGCTCCGAATTCACTCTCCACCCCCACTTCAAAGCCCACAAGGGCTGGATCCATCTCCTCTTTATACAACTCTTCATACGAAGGATTATAAACCACTTCTGTTACATCATTGATGTCATACTGGCTAAGTTTCAATTTCTCTAAGATTTTGCTCATAATGTTTATAAATTTAAGCTAAAAGGGCTGATTAATATCAATTTCAAAGTATATATAAGAAAAAGCTAACAAAAATGACCTGGCAAATATCATAAAAAAAAGCGGTAAAACCAAGTTTTACCGCTTAAATACTATGTTAAAAGAATTGTCAAGCCCTATCTTAACGCAGCCTGTGCTGCAGCAAGCCTTGCGATGGGTACACGGAACGGCGAACAGCTCACATAGGTCATACCTACACGGTGGCAGAATTCCACTGATTCGGGATCCCCGCCATGCTCTCCACAGATCCCTACTTTGAGATCAGGCTTAACAGAACGTCCTTTAGCAGTACCCATTTCGACCAGTTGTCCAACACCTTCCTGATCCAATGTCTGGAAGGGATCGTTCTTCAGCAATCCTTTCTCAATATAGATAGGCAGGAATTTTCCTGCATCATCCCTGGAATAACCAAATGCCATCTGGGTCAGGTCATTGGTACCGAAAGAGAAAAACTCTGCATGCTCGGCAACCAGGTCAGCTGTCATTGCAGCCCTGGGAATTTCAATCATCGTACCCACAAGGTAATCAACTTTTGCACCTTTCTCCTCGAAAACTTTCTCGGCTGTGGCACGGATGATCTCCTCCTGCATCTTAAACTCTTGCCAGGTACCGATCAGCGGAACCATGATCTCGGGACGTGCATCCACGCCCTTTTGCTTCAGGTTCACGGCAGCTTCGATAATGGCCCTTGCCTGCATCTCAGTGATCTCGGGATAGGTATTTCCTAAACGGCAGCCACGGTGTCCAAGCATTGGGTTGAATTCATGAAGATCTTCAACAAGTGATTTGATATCTGCAACAGTAATACCCATCTCGTCGGCCATTACCTTCTGGTTGGCTTCATCATGGGGAACAAATTCATGCAGTGGCGGATCCAGCAGCCGGATGGTTACTCCATAACCTGCCATGACTTCCAGGATACCCTCAAAGTCCTCCCTTTGATAAGGCAGTAGTTTTTCAAGTGCCTTGCGGCGTTCTTCTTCAGTTGTAGCGAGGATCATTTCTCTCATGGCTTTGATCCGTTCACCCTCAAAGAACATGTGCTCGGTACGGGTCAGTCCAATACCTTTAGCTCCAAAGTCACGGGCCACCTGGGCATCATGTGGTGAATCTGCATTGGTACGGACATCCATCTTCGTATGCTTCCCTGCCAGATCAAGGATCGCACCAAAATCACCGCTCAATTCAGGATCGATGGTGGCAATCTTACCTTCCAGTACATTTCCGGTGGAACCATTCAGGGAGATCCAGTCTCCTTCTTTAAATACCTTACCGTCTGTACTCATCGTACGGGCTTTGTAATCTATCTTTACACCACCAGCACCGGATACACAGCATTTTCCCATTCCGCGTGCAACAACAGCTGCATGGGAGGTCATCCCACCGCGTGCAGTCAGTATCCCCCGGGCAATATTCATTCCTTCAAGATCTTCCGGAGAAGTCTCAATTCTTACCAGAATGGAGGTAGTGTATTTTGCAGCCTCATCGGCAAAGAAAACAATCTGTCCGGTTGCTGCGCCAGGTGAAGCGGGAAGTCCCTGTGCAAGAACAGTTCCTTTGGCAAGGGCACCTTTGTCAAATACCGGGTGAAGCAATTCATCCAGTTTGGCAGGCTCCTGACGTAACAGGGCAGTTTTCTCATCAAGTTTGCCTTCGCGAAGCATATCCATGGCAATTTTTACCATGGCAGCACCTGTACGCTTACCGTTACGGGTCTGCAGCAACCAGAGTTTGCCTTCCTGGATGGTGAATTCCAGGTCCTGCATATCTGAGTAGTGGTCCTCCAGTTTTTGTTGAATATCATCTAGTTCAGCATATACCTTGGGCATTACCTCTTCAAGTGAAGGGTATTTGGAAGCACGCTCCTCTTCAGAGACTTTAGCAAGTTTGGCCCACCTCAGTGAACCCTCCTTGGTAATCTGCTGCGGCGTACGGACACCGGCAACCACATCCTCACCCTGTGCATCTAGCAGGTATTCACCATTAAATATGTCCTCACCGGTTCCGGCATCGCGTGTAAAGGCTACACCGGTACCTGAAGTATCACCCATATTCCCATAGACCATGGCCTGAACGTTTATAGCAGTTCCCCAATCACCGGGGATCTGGTTCAACTGCCGGTAGTAGATGGCCCTGGGGGTTTCCCAGCTATCAAATACGGCCATTACAGCTCCCCATAGCTGCTCCCATGGATCCACCGGGAAATCATGTCCGGTTTGCTTTTTCACAGCTGCTTTGCCTTTTGCCACGAGTTCCTTCAAATCCTCAACGGTCAGGTCATTGTCATTCTCCACATTACGCGCTTCCTTCACCTCTTCCAGAATCCCTTCGAAAGGATCGATATCTTCTTTGGATTCAGGTTTCATCCCCAGTACAACGTCGCCATACATCTGAATGAAACGACGGTAGCTGTCCCATGCGAACTTTTCATTACCTGTCTTGGCAATCAGTCCTTCCACAGCGTTCTCATTCATACCCAGGTTCAGTACAGTGTCCATCATACCGGGCATTGATGCCCTTGCTCCTGAGCGGACAGAAACCAGGCAGGGATTTTCGTTGCTCCCGAACTTGGTTCCCATGATATCTTCAATATTCTTTATAGCGGTTTCCACTTCTGACTTAATCAATTCCACTACTTTGTCCTGTCCAAACTGGTTATATTCGGCACAAACTTCTGTAGTAATAGAAAAACCTGGAGGTACAGGTACTCCAATAAGATTCATTTCAGCAAGGTTGGCACCTTTGCCACCCAATAAATTTTTCATGTTGGCTTTACCTTCGGCTTTTCTATTCCCGAAAGTATAAACCCGTTTTACATCTGACATTGGAAAATTGCTTTTAGTTATTAACAATGAGTTATTTACGGTAAATATATTCGAATTTTAAGAGTACAAATGTACCCAAAAAATTGATAAAATCTGTTCTAAATAAGGCCTGTTCATATCAATCGATTTATTAGTCATGATCAACAGGGATCTCCTTCCTGGTACGCTTTATAATTTACTTCCCAGTGGTTGCTCATCACCCAGGAGAGGTAGCTTTGTGCGGGATTGATCGATTCATACCACCATTTGCGAATTCCATCTTTACCGAATTCAGCCATATGCTGGCTGTCTCCACGCCCTTTTCCCACGATCTCCACAGGAGTGAATTTTATCATAGGTGCATCTATGGTTACACAGGTTATCCCAAAACGGTCATTGGAAATATCCATCCATCTCTGTAAAGCATAGTAGTTACGGTTTGCGCCGGGCAATTGGTCCGTTTCCGACCTTACTACTCCCTATGGAATATCCATCCTTGCAACGCCTCCGGGAATATTCAGCGGGAATGCAAAATAGACCCCTTCAGGTTCAAGTACCTTCAACTTATCCACAGTATTGGCAATGTCGATCCTTGATTCTCCTTGTATCAACCTTACCAGCCGGGAAAGCTTTTTACATCCGGGTGCTCCCGATTCTACCCGCAGTGATCCCACCAGCGGACCGGCATCTTCAACGATGATGGTGACCGGCGGATCAACGCCAGTCACGTTTTTACCCGTTTCTCTTCCCAGCATATAGACAAATTCATTCAACAAATATCCGGAAGGATCCACCAGCTCCCTGCCCGATGATTTCATGACAACACTTTCAATGGCTCCGGTACTGTCATCTATTTTTATGCTGAGCAGCTCATTGGAGATCTCATTTTCACCAAAAGTAATCCCTTCCGTTTTCCTTGCAGTCCCCTCCACAATGTAATATCGGCGAACCCCATAGGCAGGAACCTCTTCTGCCCTGAAGGCCAGTTCTCCGCTGGCAAGGCGCTGAGACACCACAGATTGTCCATGGTTATCCATGACCCTGTCCCCTGCCACTGACTGATCAGGGGAGAGCATCACCAGATCATTGTGTATCCAGGAAGTCCAGAAGTAAACGGCATTCCCCACCGGGAGGTAACTTTTCCAGGTTGAAGCGTATTTCAAAGGCTTGAAGTCCTGTTCCGGCCCAGGTATCAAGTTTCCCTGGAAGTATGTAGGGCCAGGTTTCAGCCGGGTCGCTTACCCCGACCAGATGAATGCCGGGACGATCATATTGACTGAAACGGTTGGGTGCCAGATTGAATTCACTGTTATCATTGTCATGTTCTCCGATTTGCCAGAGCAAAGTATATGTATCCTTGGAGTCGTCTGAATCTAAAGAGAGACCGGGTACGGTGAAAATCCACAATAAACAGGCAATAATCCAGTGTAGTCGCATGATGATATTTTTGTATACAAAATAGATAAAAAGCTATGATTTTACTATTTTTATAGTTCAAACAATACTGCAATATGACTTCCAGGGAAAGGATATTGAGTAGCATCGCACACAAACAGCCAGACCGGGTCCCAATCGACCTCGGAGCTTCAACAGTTACAGGGATTTCTGCCATTGCTTACAACAGGTTAAAGTCTGCACTTGGACTGGCAATCCCCACCAGGGTATTTGATGTGGTTCAGCAACTGTCCTTCGTGGATGACCCCATCATTGATGCATTCAGTGTGGATGCAATTGATTTGAACCGGGTGCTGATGGAAGACATGGAGTGGTATCCAGTAAGCCTCGGTGACGGAAGCAAGGGAATGTACCCGTCGTGGTTCAAACCTGAAGAATCAGTGGATGGTTCATTTGTGATGCGTGACCACGGGGGCAGGGTGATGTCGAAGATGGCAAAGAATGGTACCTGTTTCGACCAGACTGTTTTTCCGTGGGAGCAGGGCTACCCCGATCAATTTGACTCCATTTCAGAAGCCTTCAAATCCATCAGTTGGACTGCCCACTCCCATACAAAGTACATCAATATTGGTGACCAGGAACTAAGGACCCGGGCCAAAAAACTACATGATTCCAGCGATAAAGCCATCGTGATGTCGGGGGGTGCCAAACTACTTGAGCTGGGATTCTTCCTAAGAAGAATGGACAACATGCTGATGGATCTTCTTGCAGACCATGAAAACCTTTCAAGCCTGCTTGACAAGCTAATGGATCTGCATCTGGCCGGATTGGAAAAAAAGATCGGGGCGGTGGGTGACCTGGTGGATGTGATCCGCTTCGGTGACGACCTGGGGATGACCACCGGACCCTTCATGGATCTGGATGTATTCAGGAAGTTTTTCAAACCCAGGTACAAGGAGTTGTGTGCTTACGTGAAGCAACATAGCAACTTGAAAATATTTCTTCACTCCTGCGGCAGTATCAGGCAGTTTATGCCCGATTTGATTGAAGCCGGGTTCGATATTATCAACCCGGTTCAAACCAATTGTTTCGGAATGGATGCCAGCGAATTGAAGGCAGAATTCGGAAGTGAGATTACCTTCTGGGGGGGCGGTATTGACACATCATCTGTCCTGCCGACAGGAAGCACGGAAGAGGTACGGAGGGATGTGCTGGAACGCTGTGATATCCTGTCAAGAAACGGAGGATTTGTTTTTGCTCCCATTCACAATATACTGCCAGAGGTTCCTCCCGAGAACGTTATCGCGGCCTACGAGGCTGTCCGAGAATTCAATGGCGGGTAGTTAATCGTCGGCCAGACTGTATTTCACTTTCACAAACCTGGGATGATAAATGGTGGCATCTTTCTGAATATCTTCCCAGAAGTCAAATGTGATTGTGTTGTAACTCACCAGCAATTCTCCCGGTTTGGACAAATGGTAATGTGCCTTGGCGTTATAGGGTAAGAGGCCTTTCTCCGCATATTCCGGACAGGTGTAGACTTCATGAACCTTACCAAAGGGACCTTCGGGACTGTCCCCAACCTGAATACCAATCTTATCAGAAATCCCCATCACCATGAAAGTGAGCAGATACCTGCCATCGCCCGTCGGTGTGACACTGAGTTCGTTGGAAACATGCTCCGCGATGGGAGCCACTTCTTCTTTGTTTTCTACCCAGGATTTCCCGTTCCAGAAAGTCCACTGATCAAAATTTTCAATTTTTCCGGGCCGGGTTCTGGCGACGATCAGGGCTTTTTTGCCCTCCATAACACCATAGATATAAACATAGCCATCCGGATCAGGGGCTCCTGCCCTTTTCGTGTTGACAAATACTCCGCTGCCAAAATATACCCTTCCGCGCTCGGGATGAATGAAACCCAGGTAGGTGGGAAACTGCTCATAGTCTGAAAACCCATCGCTGGTAGGATCTTTGATTTTCAGGAGGGTGACATGGGTCTGCTCAAAATCAAATACATTGGGGCCTGTCTTATGGACATGATAGGCAAAAAGATAGAGTGCATTGCCCTTTTCATGGTTAATGAAGCCATCGCCCAGCCAGAAGTATTCACCCGCTTGAGATTGTTCATTGTCAGGAACAAAATAGGTCGTTGGATCTCCGTTTTCCTTTCTGTTGTATTCAAAGGAAATGGCAGATTTCTTCGGTGTATTACCTTCCAGCCAGGCGGCACTGTTATTGACCATCACGTTCCCCGGTTTAGGAACCTTGTTCTCTACTTCACCGATATAGGTGTCGCTGAAAATAAATAGGGTTTTTTTGTCCTCCGCCTCTTGTGTTTCCCTGCCATCCAATGGAATTGAAAAAATGCCATCCGCCCCAAACCATCCGGAAGT
Organism: Bacteroidales bacterium; assembly: GCA_023138875.1. Taxonomy (GTDB): domain Bacteria; phylum Bacteroidota; class Bacteroidia; order Bacteroidales. Next base: position 68,240 of record JAGLOO010000040.1, on the reverse strand, counting down.
CCGTTCCATCAAAGCGGTCCACTCTGGAGCAGGTTCACTGGTAAAAGACAAAGGTTTTAAAGGTGAGGCAGAAATGGAAGTTTTATCCCTTTTTTCTTCCTGATTACAGCCAATTATGGCCAGTGCCATCAATAAAACAAAACAGATTCGGGTTTTCATCTTTGTAACTATTTTTCCTTTTTCATTTCAACCTTTCCGCCTTCTGCTACCAGGGTGTAGTATTCACCCCCGTAAAACACATGATAGAGTTTGCCCGAAAAATTCAGGTTGCCTGGGTCCTCCACGGGAGAGCCTTCAGCCCCGGGATAGAAGCCGAAGAAATTTTTCAGCATCACCTGGGAAATGGAGATTCCTCCCGATGATTCCCGGTTATGCCAACCCCTTTGTGCAATTCTTACCCTGCTGCTTTTTACCAGCTTATGAGCACCCCAGAGTTCATGGGCCTGTGCCCAGCAACCCTCGTAAGTAACAGGTTCGATGGCATGATAGAAATCAAGAGCTCTCTGCGGGTAAGCCATTTGTGCCAGGGCATCCATGGTCCCCGCCGGCCAGCCATCAAAAGCACCCATCGGTCCATGGTCGGCACGGTCCGAACGCTCTGCGGCCACATCATTCAGTGACTGTGCGCGCATCCAGTGGTCTGTGATCAGTTCATCGTAAAGGAATTCAATCATATCATCCCTGATCCCGGAAGGAATATCAAGGGGGATGTAGCGGCCCAGGAACATGAAATCCAGGCAATGCCGAACTTCGATCATCTCTCCATTTGGATAAAGGCTGTTCCACACCCCGTCTCCCGCGTAAAGCCCGAGCACTCGGTCAACCATAGCATCTGCTTCTAGTCTCAGTGAATCTCCTCCCTCGGTGTCCCCCCGAAGATCCCGGTAGGCTGCCATCTCCCGCATCATCCATATGTAGCCTGCATTAAAAGAGGGTACGATGTGCTTGTAGGTGGGCACACATTCCAGCAGGTTCCACTCATCATCACCGAAATCGGCCAGCTGGTAAAGCCTGTTTTCATACCCGGCCTTACCATAGGGAGCCAGCTTTTTCCAGTTCAGGGCATAGGTTTCCATGTGTGCGAAAACAGTTTTACCATTGATTACCTGATCCAGGAACTCAAAATCCCGGGTGGTGTTCACGTAGGATCTGATCATCTGGAACAGGGCCCAGTAATTAGCCGAATACCCGTTTCCTACACCCTCTCCCCCGAAATTATCCTTCCCGTAATGGATGCTGGGATCGATCTGGATCCATGCCGACAGGTGTTCTTTCATCATCTCCGGGTCTACCACTGCCCAAAGAGATGACCACTCGGTGATGTCCCAGAAAAAGGTGATGCTGGCTCCCCACCTGGGTCCGCCGGTAAGAAACACCTTTTCATGCTCAGGCAAATTCGTATGCATCAGGTAGAGCATGGTCAGGGGTCCCGTGTAATAAACTTTCCTGGCCAGTTCGTCCTCTGTTTCCAGCACAGGGAAACATCCTGAAACTACGTCACCATCGGGATCAAAGAGGGCCAGCCACCGCTCTTCCCAGGTGGCCTCCACGCCATCGAAAATTGGATCAAATCTGCTTATCCACTGCTCCATATCCGCAATCAGCCTATCCTCCCGGTCGCCATATCCCATCAGGTATGAGATCGTGAAGCTTTCTCCCGGTTCCAGGTGCCTGCTCCAGTGAGCAGTGCCCCCGCTGTTCATCACATCAAGGCGGTCAGGGGGCTGCACCAGCCCAAAAGCTGTGAGGGCATCAGTCTCCTGGTCAGATATAAGCAGCAAATCATCCTTCATTCCAGCACTGTACTTGGCCGATCCAAGGATTTCATCATCCGAGGGCCAGCTTGCCAGCTTATCCGTGGGGGTGGGTTTCCCATCCATGAATTCCACGACGCTTTCATGGGAATAGTTTAGGGCCGATCCAATATGCTTTCGTACATTCTCTACCTCATCATCCCGGATGGTGGTTGCACCTTCCATCTTGGGGTAAGGGTACCACCACTGCCAGTCACCTCCATACTTGCTTACAAAGCCTATAAGGTCAAGTGAAAGATCCAGTTCCCTGGCCACGGTGGAGTCGTTAACAATGTTTACCTGCCACATCACCACATCCTGGTCAGGGACCATCTTTACCCTGGAGAATGTTTCCCAGCCATCCATCCTTCCTTTCCGGATGGCCTGGTGGGCTTGCCAGCGGAACATGTCTGCCCTGGGAGCCTCTCCTCCAATGCGCACAATCCCGGTGTGGTAACCTCCGGAATAGGGTGCTGAAACAAACCAGCTGATGGATGTCATATCCCGGTTCAGGAGGGCCTGTCCGCGGAAATTCCGGATGGAAGGCTCCATGTCTGCTGTATCGGCAGAAACCCAGTGACCGGATACTTCCTCCAGGGAAGGTACGGCATTGTGAATGGCTTTATCAGGGTTCATATCACAAGAAATAAGATTGACTAGTAGTACAAATATGGAAAGAGTTCGGATCATCGGTGGCTTATAGTTTGAAATGGTTTATCAGGGATTGGTACGAATGAAGGCCTTCACTGTCGCACACCGCTTCCCTTCAGAAGGTCCGTGGGGCCTGATGGTATATGGTCCAACGACAGCCGGTACAATGAAGGATTCCGCGAAGTGGACCACGAATGGGGTAAACAATTCGTCGGGGCTCTCCACGATCACCTCGTCTCCCTCCACCAGGTTCAGGACATTCACACCATTTTCCGTATGATGAGGTACGGTACCGGTGAACCAGTGCCTGCGGGTTTCAATGAATTCCCGCTCATGCAGGCCTGTTCGCTCCTCTGTCCAGCCATCTCCCTTCCCCACTGCGCTCACCTGGTTTACCAGGTTTTCCCTTGTCCACCGGGTGGTCCTGTCCCACTGGATATTCCGGATCCCATGCTGCACGTTAATGGGCCGTGGGTTTCCATCCATATTCAACCTTCCCCAATCATAGAGCTTAAAGGTGAAAATATAGGGTGTTGCACTGATCTCCAGCACCATCCCGTTCCTGCCGGAGCAGTGGACCGTTCCTGCAGGGATCAGGAAATGATCGTGCTTTTTGGCTGGCCAGTTTTCCACATACCGGTCTGTATCAAATACACTCCCCTCCTTCTCTGCAGCCATCAGATCCCTGATCATTGCATTCGGATCAACGCCCTCCTTCAATCCCAGGAATACGGATGCATCCTCTTCTGCCTCCAGCATGTAATAACTTTCATCCTGGGTATAATGCATGCCAAATTGCTCCTGGATGTAGGCTGTGAGCGGATGCACCTGCAGGCTCAGGTTACCCCCGTCCATGGTATCCAGAAAATCAAAACGGATGGGGAATTCATCACCGAACATGCCATGTACCGGGTCTCCCAGAAGCTCGGCACCCTGGTAGAAAACCAGGTTGACCGAGGGGATCTCAAATGTGTTCTTACCGAATCCGAGCAGCAGGCTGTTTTCCTCAGGTACGCAATTGAAACACCAGGCAAAGTTCTCCTTCTCCCGGTCAAGATCGAACTTCTCTTTCATCCACTGTCCTCCCCAGGGACCGGGATCAAAGAATGGAACCACGCTGAATGGCCTTTGGGCCACCTGTCTGAGTCCTTCCCTGACCGCTTCCCCGGTCGCCATCTTTGGATCCTCCTTGCGATTGGTGTCGAGCACGTAATCCCAGTGGGGCATGGTCTTCTTTTTCACCCTGTCACATATTCGCCAATCCACGAAATATCCCCGCTTGTATTGGAATTCAAATGGTTCCTTATTGTTTTCGATGCCCAGGTTGTTGAGCTCCTGGCGACGCATCCTTTGCTGGATCTCCCAGCGGGCCATATCTGCATAGACCAGGATCCCGGGATTTTCACATACCAGGGTGGCTCCATACCCGAAAACCAGGATCAGGCCTGCTTCGGCATCCTCCACCTTCTGGATGGCCTCTTCCAGCTTCCCGGTGTCCATCAGGTCAGTCATGTTCAACCTGGTCAGGTAGCCAAAAACCCTGTCATCGGTCACGTCGGCTTGTGCCAGTTTCCCTATTTCTTCTTCACTTTTAAACAGCTGACTGGTATCAATGATCAAATCGGGATTCAATAAGGTGGTGAATCGTGACCTGAGTTCTTCAAGATAAACCCCCTGGTAGGTTTCGATGGTAATGATGTTGCTATCCACCTTCTGCAAGGCATCCTGTAGCTCCTTTCCGATAAATTCCCAACCAGGAAAGCAATCATTCTCTTTCCCTTTTACGGGCACTACAGGTGTTTTTTCAAAAGTGCTTTTCATGTTCATACATTTGGACAAACTATTAGAAGCAAATATAGGGCTAATTCACGTACAAAGAAAGGGTAAACACCACAATTCACCGGCTGGTACGGGTTTGAAACAGGTCCATCCATTTTGTCCCCCTCACGGGCCTGGGCCTGAACACCATATCATGATAGATGATGGTTTCAGCATTGACACCGAAAATATTACCCGCTGCAATCTGCCCTTCGGGATTGATAATCATGGAATTTCCAATGGCACTAAATCCTTTCCATGGACCCCCGGATAACTCTCCCACGTTGCTGCAGCCCGCGATATGCACATTATACTTTTCGGCTACCGGGGCGTAGTGCTCTTTCCATATGCCGGTTGCAAGTTCCTTGTCATCATGCTTTTCAGGAGGCAGGGCCCAGGAGGTGGGAGATAGGATCAGATCGGCACCCATGTAACACAGGGTTTGACTGATCACACGCTGATCAGCAAAACCATCTGCACAGATCATGACCCCCACCGATCCGAACCGGGTATCCACCACCTGCAGTCCCCTACCCTGTCCGTAATAGGGCTGCGCGATGTCAAGGATATTAATCTTCCTGTGGTGGATCAGAATCTCCCCTGACGGGGAAATCAACAAGGCTGAATTATAGACTTCCCTCCCCGATTTTTCTATCAGGCCGGAACAGATGTAGATGGAATGTTCCCTGGCACTCTCAATCAGCATCTGGCAAGTCGAACCTTCCGGAACCGGTGCTGCATCGACCAGGGCGGATGGATGGGCCCATCCCAGGTCCATGGCCTCAGGAAGCAGGACTAGTTCTGCTCCATGCTCGGCAGCCCGGGCAATCATCGCTTTCGCCTTTTCCAGGTTTACCTCCCTCTCCCCGCCTTCCACATGCATCTGTATCATAGCCAGCCTAAGTCCCGGCTGGTGGTCCCGGAACGAGGAATCTATCATCGGCAAAGGAACCCTGATAAATCTACCCCGGTAATTGTCTGCATTGTCAAACACATCCCTCACACGCAGCGAATTGAGACAATAAGAGACCAGGAGCATATTCCCGTCTGTGTACTGCGGGTGGGCCATGGCATTATAAGCAGAAAGATTCCCAGTAGAATCAGCCTCCGGCTCAGGAGACCTGTAGATAAAGGTCTTGTTTCCAAATCCCCTATGGGGCTCCCCGGAAATATAGGTGTAGATATCCGGTGTCGATTTGGAATGGGTGAGAAGTACATACCGGTCCTTTATCCTGAATATGCTGAATTGTTCAGATACGGAAATATCCAGTTTCATGGGACTGGCATTATAAGGATCTTCACTCCAATGTTGGCCGTCAAAATACTCCCAGTTTTCGTGGTAGGGCATGTTCCCGATCTCAGTTCTTGCCATGTAGATATGTGAACCATCCGGGTCATTCCTGGTGCCGTAAAAGTAAAAATGAGTACCATCCTGCAGAATGCTGTTTCCAAAATGGATGTCCAGCTCATAGGTGGAGGAAACGGGATCGGAGTCCTGGTATCGGAAATCGGGAAGGGAAAAGCGCAACAGGTCCACCCCGGCGATGGCAAAGGCCCATTGATTCTCAGAAAGCTTATCTACCTCATCCACCAGATCCGCACCCTTTTCAGATGGAACCACGAGATCAGGATCATTGTACATGTTCAATGCGAATACATACAGGATGTTGTCGGACACGAATCCGTGTCCCGGCCAGTACCAGTGACGGATCTCGTCTTTCTGCTCGGGTACAAATAAGGACTCCGGCTTATTGTAGCTTCCCTTGTAGATCGCTTTCGCTTCAGACCTGTCTTCGCTGATCACCACCATCGAGTTATTCAGCATTTTCGTTCCGGGATCCCTGCGCTTTTCGACTACTTCTCCAAGAAAACAGTCCCCGGTCAGGAAAACAGACCGTCCATCGGGGAGCCGGATGGAAAATAGTCCGTCAGCCCCTGTAATGCCACCCGAATCGGGTGAAAACAATGCGTTGAAATGGTGGTCCGGCCCAACATTGGCCGGCAACTCCTCCACCGGGGCCTGGCTACAGGAAACCAGCAGGAAGATTGATAATCCAGCTAGCAAATCTCGAAAAAAACACATGATAAAGGATTCAATCTTCCCTGTCACTCTCAATGCAGTAGACGAAACTATCTGACTTGTAATAGCCCACGTTGTATTCAATGGGCCGGTCACCCGGATCAAATACCACCCGCTTTCTTACCAGCACAGGAAATCCAACGGGAATATTAAGATGCTGCGCGATTTGATCATCTGCAGCACAGGCCCGAATCTCCTCTCTGGACAATTTGGCGATGGTGGAATAATCCTGTTCAAGGATGTCGTACAGTGGTCGTGAAAAATCTTCCTCACCGGAAAGTCCCACCCGGGGATGAAAATAGGATACAAAATAGACAAAGGGGTTGTCCTTCAAACCCCTTAAGCGCACCAATTTCAATACTTCCTTTTCGGCCGATATCCCGAATACCTGCATCACATCGGGAATTGGACGTACCCATGAGATAGTGACTTCAAAGGTTTCAGGAACAAGCCCTTTTGCTTCCATTTCCTGGGTGAAACTGAGCCAGTTGGATACCTTGCTGCTCACACTCCGGTCAGCAACAGTGGTTCCCACGCCTTTTTTACGGACCAACAGTCCCTCAAATACCAGTTTATTCAATGCCTGGCGTATGGTATTCCTTGAAATCCCCAGTTTTTTAGCGAGGTCGACCTCATTGGGAAGGAATCCCCCGTTCCTGAACTCAGATTCCTTAATCAACTTTCTCAGCAAAGCTTCGGCCTGTGCATGCAGGGGAATGGGACTCTTGTGGTCAATGGAATACTTCATCGCACGGTTTATGGAATTACTCATCATAAAGATATGGATTGTATCTCGCGTGGAGAAACATATTTGTATATTTGTTCAGACGTATTTACATAATCATGAAATTATCCATAACTATCCTTGTAATCATGGCTTTAATGGCCGGATCGTGCTCCAGCAGAAAGTCCGAAGCACCTGGAAAACCCGGCATGGAGGATGCGGTCGCAGTTCCGGAAACCTACTTCACCGATCTGTTTATCAGGAACTGCTGTGGATTTACCGGAGGAGACGGGACCTACTCCGTGCTCCTGCCCGATGGCCGGACAGTCTGGATATTCGGAGACACTTTCCTGGGCACTGTAAACCCGGACATGACCCGCGAACAATTATCTCCCATGTTTATCAGGAATTCATTCGTGATCCAGGATGGAGATTCGCTGCTTACGCTGTACCAGTCAGGCCCCACCCATGAAGCTTCCATGGTCATTCCCCCTGCTATAAACGGCAATGAAGTACTTCCCGAAAGCGCTGCCTGGTTCTGGCCCGGCGATGGCATGATTGAAGAAGGAAAACTAAAGGTTTACCTGTCACGGTTTACCCAATCCAAATCCGGGATGTGGGATTTCCAATGGCACTCCACGTGGCTGGCCACCTTTTCCCTGCCGGAGATTAAGGAAGAAAGTGTTATCGAGATCCCTTACGGTCAGGCCAAACAGGTCCATTATGGTCATGCCCTGCTCGAAGAGCCGGATTATACCTATGTCTATGGTGCCCACGAGGGACGGCCCCATGCAGCCAGGTACCTGGCAGGCGATGTCACTAATCCCTGGGAATTTTTTACAGGTGAAAAGTGGACAGGTGATCCTGCTCAATCGGGCCCCATGGGGGATATGCATGCTTCTGAGCAATTCACTGTACTGAAGATCCAGGACAAATATGTATACATTACCCAGTTGGATTCCTTTAGCACGGATATCTGCTCATTTGTGGCTGAGACCCCTTATGGGCCGTGGAAAGACAAATCCCTCCTCTATTCCACGCCCATACCGGGAGAGGATGAAAACCTGATCACCTACAATGCCATTTTACATCCTCAATTCATGGATGATGAGCGAATCCTCTTATCATATAACATGAATAGCTTCGTGCTGGAGGATCACTTTAGCAACGCGGACATATACAGGCCCAGGTTCGTGTGGGTACCCTTGAAACTGATCGACACGGGATTCTGACCCGGGGGTCGTGTCATTCCTCCCTTCTCCTGATCTCCCGTGCTGCATCGATCATGCCCATGTATCCATCAACGGGGAGATATTCGGGAATGGAATTTCCTGAACCCAGTCCCCAGCCACGGGCGCTGGCCCTGAATGCACTTCCCTTGTCCAGTACCTGCCTGTTTACTTTATCGTAGGGATTCTGGCAGAGCAAATCCACATCTATCCCCCCGAACAAGCCAATGCGGTCGTTTTAGAGTAGGCATCCGGACTGATCAGCGGTCCCTGCTGCCCTCCCAGGTCATCCCCGAAAAGCACGATGTCGATGTGGGGTCCCACGGCTGACATCCACTTTTCCAGGTTCTGGAGGTGAATCTCATACATCAATTCCGACAATTGCAGTACCTTTTCCATATGCATGGCAGTGGCCAACAGGTAGTTATCCATCCGGTAGAGCCACTGGGGAAGTTCAAACATATTGCCACCAAAGAGTCCGATGATGGCCCTGTCGGTGGAAGCCCTTAATGCAGCAGCCTTTTCAGACATCTCCCTGAGCCCTGCCTCATCAAGGGGCAAATGTGCTCCTGGATGGGGGACAGCAGACCAGATGTTCTTCCCGAGCATCTCGGGAAGATCATGGAAATCATCATGTTCGATGCCCCGCTCCATCAATGGGAATCGCGTTTGTTCGAAGTAGAGGCTTCCCTTCTTCAGGATCCCCAGTTGCTGGACCATGTCGTATACCCTCACCGGTTTTTCCTTTAATCCCAGGGTTTTCCGTAAGCGATGCAGTGCAATGGCTGAGATTCCTGAAGAACGATGTCCGCCAAGATCGACCGGAATCCTGTCAGGTTCACGGAATTCCAGAGCTGTCAATACTCTTTCTCTTGAATTCATAAGGGATAATTATCAGGTATTACACATTTCCAAGTTGCTGCAGTGCAAAGGCATATGCACCCAGGGCAATGGCTTTGCTGGCACCTATCCTGGAGAGTCCCACTCCTATGAGTGGATCTGCATTATACTGCACCCGGCGCCCACTGCCAGGAACCACCAGATCCTTTCCTGTCCATCCTGTGAACTCATTGAACATGCCCAGCTCTTTCAGGTTGAATATCCTGTAGGACAAACGGGATGAGGAAACACCCCTGTAATCCACGTAGGTCCGGTTGATCTCCCCGAACATCTCGGGTGCAAAAAGATCCCAGGCTGCCGAAATTCCTCCTCCCAATACCACGATACCATCAAACAATGACACCGTATTCGCAATGGAACCACCCAGCGATCTTCCGTAGGCCCGGAAAGATTCCAGTGCTGCTTCACGGTTCCCCTTCCGCGAGCCCTTTGCAATCTCGAAGATATCCCCAGGCATCAGCGAGTCACTGAAGGGGCTTGCATTCTCCTGTGCATAGATCCTCTGAATGGCGCGGGTACTCACTCCCTCTTCTGCGTTCCAGTCACTATTGAAAGGATTCAGTGTATTGTGTATCTCTGCACCGCTGGTGCTGTGTCCCAACAGCAAGGTTTCACCGATAACGATACCCGATCCAAAACCAGTGCCCAGTGTAAATCCGACCAGGTTCCGGTATTGCCGCTTACCATCTTCATTCTTCAATTGTTTATTTAGCCACGGCAGGTAGCCTGCCAATGCTTCCCCGTAGGCAAACAGGTTTCCGTCGTTGTTAATGTAGACCGGTATATCAAACTGATCTTCCAATACGGGCCCCAGTGGTACACCTCCTGTAAATGCAGGGAAATTGGGAAGGTCACCGATAATACCGTTCTGGTAATCAGCCGGACCCGGAAAGGCAAAGCTGATGGCCACAACAGGTTCCGGGATATTTCTCATCACCTCTTCAAATCCCTTAATAACTGTTTCCAAACAACGGTCCAGATCATTTGCATTTGAAGGCTTGCGAATGGGTGAAATGATTTCTTTGTTGCCTTTTATGGCAGAAAAAATGAAGTTGGTCCCCCCTGCATCCAGGGTCATTATGACCCTCTGATCATCCGCGTAGGTATTGGTTTTCATGGCTGGCTTTTTTTATGATGGCGCATTGCATACAAGGAGGCAAAGAGAACGTAGAGCATACAAAACACCAGGACGAGCATACTCGCGGTAACTCCCGCGTTGTCGCTCAGCACACCCATAATTGGCGGGACCACCGCACCTCCTATAACCGACAGGATGATCAGGCTGGAGAGTTCGTTTGCATACTCCGGCATCTGCTCGACAATTTTCGCGAAAACGATGGGAAAGGTATTGGAAAACCCAAGTCCCGCGACAACAATCATGATCCGGGTCACTGCCAGGTTACCTGAAATAATAATCCCGGCAAGTCCAAACAGCGAAAGGACCACGCTCCAGATCAAAAATTTGTTGGGATCGATCTTCCGGAGCAGAATTGCACCGGCAAATCGCCCTGCCATCAGCGAAGCGAAATAGATAGAGATACCGAAACTGGCCGATTCAAGGCTGATGGAAAACTTGGTCCTGAGGAAATTGGCAATGTTTGAGTTGATCCCCACATCGAATCCAACCATCAGGAAGGTCGAGAGCACCATGACCACCACGAAGGGTATCCTGAAAAGCGATAGGACCGACCTGAAGGTGGCAGGCTTCTTCTCGGGCCGGGATTCCTCAATCTTCTGAGCATAGAGCCAGACAACAGTAAGAACAGAGATCCCTGCATAGACAGGAAAGATCAATTTCCAGTTTCCGGTTAATTTGACCAGGGCAACTGTAATAATTGGCCCCAACATGGCTGCGCTGGCCTTGATGAACTGTGAGAGGCTCAGGTTGGCCGCTTTTGAATCGTCGGATGATATGTCCAGCAAGAGCGGATTTGCCGAAACCTGCAGTATAGAATTGCCGATCCCAAGGATCATAAACCCGATAATGGAAGTCAGGTAGGTATAATGAATGAATGGTACCAGAAGTCCCAGGGTTGTCAGGATCATTCCCAGGTTCGCAGTAAGCTTTTTGCCCCGCCGGTCCTGGAATATGCCCGTTGGGATGGAAAGAAGCGCAAACCAGAGGAACACCATGGAGGGAAGCAGCTGGGCAAGGCTGTCTGACAGCTGGAAATCTTCTTTCACGTACCCTGTGGCCATGCCCACCAGATCCACGAAACCCATTACGTAGAAGGTGGCAAATACCGGGATCATCATCGCCGGTGAGACTCGTTTTTTCATTGTCATCTGTTTATAATGTTCATATGTATGGACATATTATTGAGCTAAATTACCTTTTCATTTGGAAAATATGAAATTAATCATTCCGGGAAATTCATTTTCTGAACTTAGGGGATCCTGTTTCCTGGCTCGGTCATATGCTGCTCTTGCTTCCGGAATTGTTGCCTGGCGGGGTGAGAATCCGAAATTGCATGTCTGCTCATCGCTGTATTTTTTTTAGTCTCACCAGATGAAACTTACCCAACATTTAAATATAGCGAAAAACCTGCTTGTAATTGCAGCCATGCTCATGCTGTCTGCCTGCGATACCGGAAGAAGATCCGGCGAAGACAATGCATCCACCCTTTCATTCTCCCTGGAAGACAAGATGGCCCGCCTGGGAACCATGCCCCTGGATGAATACATCACCTGGGAGATCACCAGGCCCCTGGGAATGAACAGCACTCATTTCTTCTTACCGGATGAGCTTCACTGCAACCTGGTTACAGCATATGTTGCGAACCCTGATTCGACCGTTGTTCCGGTGGGGAACCTGGGAGGAATGCTCTACCATCCCGATTATCCCATATCAGGAGCAAGAAGCTATTGCAGCGGGGGAAGCGGATTGTGCTGATCTGTCAGGGATTACTATCTCTTCTGCCAGGCTTTGCTGAACGGAGGAAAGGGAAGCTCCTTCCGGATCCTGACTGAAGCCAATGAAAGCATGGGTCAGCTGACCAGCCGGTACAACTGGTTTGGTGCGTTTGAAACCTTCTTCTGGGTGGACCCAGAAAGGGAGATCGTTGCCATCATGATGAGCCAGGTCATTTTTTCTCCCCTGGTATTCGAAATATTCTCTGAATTTGAAAAAAGGGTAAACAGTTCCCTTAAGGAATCAAATTGAAAAAGCTTTCCTGGTAAACGGAAATCTATTCATCTACATAATCTGAGATCAGATCTTTCCAGAAGAGGTAGCCCTTCCCATTCAGATGAAGACCGTCAATGCTGTAGGCCTTATCCAGTATTCCATCTTCATTCATGAATTCTGAATTGAGGTCAATATAGGAAACACCCCTACTCCTGGCTAATTTTTCCAGTTCGCTGTTGATGAGCAGGATATCGCTGTTCTTTCTCGTATAATGAACCGCATCGTCCACGGGCAGTATGCTCTGTAGGTATACCTTGGTTTCGGGTGAATCCGATTTGATCCTGTCCAGCATGATCACGATGTTCTCCAGCACGTGAGTGGCCGTTTTTCCATAGGCCAGGTCATTGGTGCCGATCAGGATGAAAATCTTTGACGGATCTGATGTTGTTACTTCATTCAGGCGTTCCAGCACACCGTCTGTATCATCCCCTCCAATGCCCCGGTTCTTAACCCGGGGATTCCCGAACAGTTCGGCCCATTCACAATTGTCCGTGATGCTGTTACCAAGGAAAATGATCTCGTTTTCCGTATCCGGAAGGCTTTCAAAATGCTCTTTCTTATGGTAATAGTAAGCCTTTACGCCCTTGTTCCACAGCTCCATATCCTCCTTGAACTTATCGTAGCTCATGATTTCATCAAACTCATCCTGGCTCAGGTTTCCGCTCAGTGACGGTGGAGCATCCTCCGGTTTGCTCCCCCATTTCGTATTGGGTTCGGGTCCCATCTCCAGCACCAGGCTTCCGCCGTCGACAAGCTCCGAATGGTGGAACCATGGCCTGTTCAGCTTTTTCCCGTCAAGTTCTGCAGATTGCACGTATATGTTCTCCTTTGAAACATTCTTTGCCTTAATGACAAACTTCCCCCCGGGGTAATAGTCCCCATCCAGGTGAATGGTGATCTTTGGGAAGATCGGGCTGCCAATCTCGTAAAAAGGATCAACAGAAGCCCCGCCATCCATTTCAAACAGACCCATGGCGCTCATCACGTACCAGGCTCCCATCTGCCCCTGGTCCTCATCACCGGGCCAGGCATGGATATCATCACCGTAAAAACCATCCATAATCTCCCGCACCCATTTCTGGGTCAGCCAGGGTTTGCCAGAATAATTGAACAGGTATGCAGCCTGCATATTGGGCTGGTTTCCATGATTGATGGGTAAGATCCCCACACCGAGGAGTCCGTTCTCATGAAGATGTTCAGAATTGAACCTGTGCGGAAGGGACTTCTCGAATCCCTTCTCCAGCCTGTTATTGAACTCATCCTTTCCGAGAAGGCCGATCAGGCCCGCCAGGTCGTGGGGAACAAAATAGGTGTATTGCCAGGCATTGCCTTCTACGAATCCAGGGCCGAAAAACACGGAGTGACCAAAAGGCGTGAAATCCTCGACCCAGGTTCCATTCGCCTTTTTCATCCAGACATATCCTTCTTCCGGGTAGAATATATTCTTATAAGAAAACGACCTTTTCGTGAAGGTTTTATAGTCAGACTGATTCCCAAGGGCTTTGGCCATTTGTCCAAGCGCCCAGTCATCGTAGGCATATTCCAGGGTATTGGATACAGGGCCCTTCTCGGTAGGAACATACCCGAGTTCCATGTAAGAAGAGAGATTCCGGTTGCCTACCCGGCCACCCCCTTCATGGAGCATCCCGGGTGTGACCTGGCAATGCCTGATCGCCTCGTAGGCTTTTTGAACATCATAGTTCCGGATTCCTTTCTGGTAAGCACTGACGATCAGGGGGATTTCGTGTGAAGCAACCATGATGCTTGAATACTCGATCCCCGTGGGCCCCTTGGGCAGCCACCCGCCCTTGTCATAAATCTCCAGGAGCGACCGGACCCACTTGTTGGCAATATCAGGCTGGGAAAGGGTCCACAGCTGGTTCAGGTTCCAGAAGGTATTCCAAAAGGCATCACAGCCATAAACGGGTGAAGCGGGGTCATCCAGCTGCTGGACCTTTTCATACATGTCCATGTACTTCCCGTTCACATCGCTCCAGATGGTCCGGCTGGCATAGGATCGGTACATATTGGTGTAGAATTTCTTCAGGTCCGTTTCGCTCCCCCCTTCCACTTCAATGCTGCTCAGGAGCTCGTTCCACTCTTCCCGGCCCGATTCACGAACCGCATCAAAATCCCAGCCGAAGGGATCCAGTTCCGTTTCAAGGTTCAGCCGGGCCTGCTCGATGCTCACGAGTGAGACCCCGGATTGTACCATGATCTCCTCCCCCTCTTCTGTATTAAATTCCAGGAAGGCACCTATGTCATGATCACCGAAGATCACGACAATCTGGGATGTATCCCTGAATATCTCTTCTTTCACCCATCCGTTAAAAGAATCAAAGGGTTTGCTGAAACGCATGGCAAAATGCAACATGAAATCATTAAAATGTGCACCACGCATGCTTCGCTGAATGGTAAATCCCTCTATTTCCCTGTCACTTACCTTGTTTATCACGGCATAAAACAGTTCAAATCCATACTCCGTCGGGATATGCAGGTCAACCAGTATTCTGGCATCCTCAGATTCCGGGAAGGTGTAACGCTGAAAGCCTGCCCGGGTGGTTGAAGTCAATTCGGCTTTCACCCCGTAATCATCAAGGAAAACGGAATAATATCCTGGTTGTGCAATTTCATTGTCATGGCTGAACCTCGAACGGTATCCCTGGTCAGGTTCATTCTCCAATCCGGGTGTAATCTTCAGGGGCCCTACTGTCGGCATGGTCAGGAGCCCGCCCATGGTCCACGAATGCAGATGGCTGAAACCTGAAATATTACCGATCTTGTATTCATAACCCGCTTTCCAGCCCTTACGCTGGTTATCGGGACTGAGTTTCACCATCCCGAAGGGTGTGCTTACTCCCGGGAACAGCATCCAACGGGCAAAAGTTGTACCCATCATAGGATCCACGTAGTCAACAGCTTGTTTTTGCTCCACCTCCTGAGCTGAAATATAAAGGCCTGAAAG
Organism: Bacteroidales bacterium; assembly: GCA_023138875.1. GTDB lineage: Bacteria > Bacteroidota > Bacteroidia > Bacteroidales. The sequence continues at coordinate 52,893 of JAGLOO010000040.1, read as the reverse complement.
CAGAAGGGCCAATACCATGAATAGTTTTTTCATCGCCTGTGGTTCAATTAATATTCAGCACTTTTTGTACTTGAGTTCCACCTGGACCGGTGAGCCGGATCACCAGCATGTAAGCCGGGATCTCCTCTAAGCTTATGACCTCCTCACCGGCCAGCTGCCGGCTCAGGAATTTCCGCCCGTCAATTCCGCAGATCTCTATCCGGGACTTCTCTGTAACTCCCTTGATATGCAGCAAGCCTGACTGTATGCTGATGGAAGGGAGAGGGCCACCCTGATTCCAGCCCTGATCATTTATCCCCACCACCGAATCGTAATAGTCGAGTGTATCCGGGATGCTTGTGCTCACTGCACTTTCCACATTCAACCAGTGGAACCTGGCCCGGTAATTCCTGGTATCATCGAATATGGGCCAGAAGTCGCTGTTATTCACATTGTAGGAGATAAGAATATCCTCACCCTGCCTGAAATGAGGATGGGCAAAAAGATTGTAAGTAAAATTCTTCCCGTGGGGCCTGATCACTGCAAATTTGTTCTCGATGCCTCCTGTAGATGCCCGGTTCCATGGTCCGGTCAGCTGATCCGATTCAAGGATATACAATTCCCCGATGAGCCAGATCTCGTGCATGATCAGGTAAAACTTATTATTCTTTTCGTAGACGAAGTAGGATTCGCTCATGGGGCGGTCGCCAATGGGCTTTGCCTCACTGCAATTGTATGACCACTGGTTGTCCCCCGCAAAAAACTGCCAGGGTTCATCCACACTGTTTTCCACCCTGGCCAGCATGGGAACCGGATACTTATATCCGTCTACCACCGTATCTTTCTTGCCGAATATGTATTTGTATCCATCCTTCTCAAGGACGTAGGTCCCGAAGCGCATGGTAGAATCGGTAATGTACCCTATCTCCTCAGTACGGATGTGCTGCATCTCTGGGTAGGTGAATGACGCCATATGGGTCGTGCCCACCCGAAAGTTGAATCCGGGAATACCCGTGTCCTCATAAATGATACGTATTGCAAATATCTTTAGGGTATCATTTTCAATGGTGGCGTGTTCGGGCCAGAAAAATTCATCACCTTCCCCGGGGATCAGCGAAGAAGGATCTGCCATGCTGCCCTGGTAATATGCAGTGAGAACCCCATCCTCCTCTATTATGGCCGCGTTGTTGATCATTGTAGCGGTCTCGTTTTTTACATCAAAGGTGGATTCCTTCTCACCAATGATGCAATCACCCCACAACCAGAGGTTATTGCCGTCGGGGAGCAGAAGGGAGATCGTGGCATCGGAGGCGCACCATCCGTTCTCCACGTGGTTGAACTTTTCAAAATGCTCCGGAGCAGGTGTCAGCACATGCTGTCCGGGCAATACCGTGATGATGGAAAGGAACAGTGCTGTCAGGCAGAATTTTTCAAATGAATTGATCATACCTGTTATTGCGAATAGCCATCATTCTGGGTGAGGAGGGGATTATAATACCTCTCCTTCTGTGGTATAGGAAAAAGGATGTGATGTTCTTTCACATTGGCCTCAGGTTTGGCCAGCAACACCGCTTCCTGCAATTTCCCGAAGCGGACCAGGTCATACCAGCGGTGGCCCTCCATGACAAATTCCCATCTTCTTTCAATAAGGAGTGAGTCCTTGAAAGCCTGGTAATCCAAACCAGCTGTAAGGTCGTCTATACCAGCCCTGAACCTGACCTGGTTGATGGCATCATATGCTGCCGCATCCGGCCCGCCTCCAATCTCGTTCAGTGCTTCGGCGTACATCAACAGTACATCAGCGTAGCGCAAATAAATGAAGTCAGCATCGGATTCCCCGTTCTGCTTCCCTGGTTCTGCTTCCCTGTCCCAGTATTTCTGAATATAAGGTTCACCGAAATCTTCACCATCAAATTCGGTAATGAAGGTTGCATCCTTCCTTTTATCACCAGGGAGATAGCTGTCGTACAAATGGGGTGTGGGACGTTCCCAGCCCTGCCCGTTCCTTATACCCTCACTGGAGATGGTAGTTGGCATCAGCCTGACCAGGAACTGATTGGTGGTCCAGCCCTCACCCAGGGTACCACTGAAATTTACAGCCCAGAGGATCTCCCCCCTGTTGGCATTCTCTAATTTGAAAATATCAGAGAACTCGGGTTCCAGTTCATATTGGCCTACCACCTTATCAAGAAAGGTCCTGGCTGTACTGAAATCAGCATGATCATTATTCAGTGCCCCCCGTGTGAGGTAAACCTTACCCAGCAATGCTGAAACAGTCCCTGGGGTAGGCATACCCAATTCCCGGTTGGAAAAAGGATTTACTTCCAGAAGTTCCTCAGCCTTTTCTAGGTCAGAAATTATGCTTTCATACACATCAGTTACGGGTGACCTTTCAAGCCGGGAACTCTCAACAGTTACCGTTGGGAAAGTTTGAAGAGGAAGTTCTCCGAATAGCTTAACTAGCTCGAAATAGAGCATCCCCCGCATGAAATATGCTTCCCCCTGCAGGTGGTTTTTGACCTCCGGGTTTGAATAATCAGTGATATTCTCAGATTCGACCAGAAGGACATTGGCAGAGTTGATCAGATAATAGCATCCCCGCCAATTGAAATCAAAGACAGTATTGTTAGGGTCGAATGTAAACTTCGACAGATCGTGCATGTCAACGGCCGGTCCTTTTTCGAGACAGTTGTCCGAGGCCAGATCCTGCAAAACCCAGTAGTTATTGAAGAACAAACCTCCTCCCTCCCAAGTCCATATAATCAAACCGCCAAACATCCCGTTTGAGAACCTGACCAAATCATCCTCAGTCTGGAAGAAATTTTCATAATTGTGGGTTGCCCTAATATCTTCATCAAGGAACCCCTCACATCCCGTGAATGACAGAATAACCAGTAATATAATTGTCTTCCTCATCGTGATCAGTTTTAAGGTTTAAAATGTTAGATTCAGACTGAACATCACTGTCCTGGCCATGGGATAGGCCCCATAATCAGCACCCTTTCCAAATACACTGCCCCCGAAAATTGAAACTTCCGGGTCATAGCCCGAGTAAGAGGTAAAAGTGTAAAGGTTATTAGCGCTCAGGGATAGAAGGATGTTACTGATTCCAATACTGTTGTACCACTGTACCGGAAGGCTATACGAGAGGGTTACCTGTTTCAGCCGGACATATGATCCGTCTTCAACAATCATATCCGACATGAAGTTCCCGTGTGGGGAGGCATTGGCCCTTGGATAATCATTGGTTGGATTATCCTCTGTCCACCTCTCCAGGGCAACCTTTGAATTGTTCTGGTAACCATCAAAACTCTCAAGCTGAAATTTGTTGAAATTGACCAGCTCATTGCCAATATCTCCCTGGAAATAGACATCAAGTGTAATCCCTTTGTAGGAGAAATGATTGTTAAATCCAAATGAAAAATCGGGATTTGCATTCCCCAGCTCGTAGTAGTCGTCGGCTGTGATCTCCCCATCCTGGTTCTTGTCCACGTATTTCCGGTCACCATGACGAATGATCTTTGAAGGGAAAAATGGCTGTTCGGCCGGATCTTCATCTAGTTGAAGGACCCCGTCTGTCTTATAGCCGTAAATAACACCGATTGGCTGGCCCGCACTGATCTTGGTCCAGTCGAGTATATTCATGATCGGGATCCCGTAGATATCGGTCGACTGAGCAAGATCCGTCACCTGGTTCCGGTTGAAAGCCAGGTTCAGCCTGGTTCTCCACACAAAGTCCCGGGAGATATTTACCGTGTTCAGGGAAAACTCAATGCCCTTGTTACTCATATCACCCACGTTCGACCATGCATATACAAAACCGGATGACCTGTTAATGGGTACATATAGCAAGAGATCCGATGTATTTTTAAGATAAACCTCCGTGGTCAGCATGAGCCTTGATTCATACATGCTGAGGTCAAAACCAGCATTGAACTGGGTAGTTACTTCCCATTTCAATTCATCATTTTTAAGAGAATACACATAGGAGCCTAGGACCTTGGAACCAGCATCCTCGCCAAAAAAGTAAGGCAGGCTTCCCATAAGGCTGATTGTACTGCCCGGCGGAATGCCTTCATTTCCAACAGAGCCCACACTTGTTCTTATTTTCAGGCTGTTTATGACATTAGATGAGCTCAGGAAATCTTCTCCGCTCACACGCCAGGCAAGAGAGAGGGATGGAAAGAATCCCCATTTGTTCGAACTACCGAATTTGGATGAGCCGTCGGCCCTTCCCGAAACGGTCAGGTAGTACTTGCTGTCATAATTATAAATGGCCCTTCCGATCCCGGAGAGCATGGACCAGGTATTGTATCCTGTCATTACAGTTTTGTCCAGTCCCAGTCCCAGGTTATAATATCCCAGCCTGTCGTCATCAAACCTTTCAATGGCGATATCCGTATTCTCTGATGTATATTTCTGTGCAGTCTGCCCGACAAGCAGAACAAGGTGATGCCTGTTTAAATCTTTGGTATATGTAAGGGTGTTCTCCATCAACCACGTGTGGCCCTGCATATTCACATTATAGCCCTTGCCCTTGTCCTGACCCCTTCTGATATAGCTGGGTATATACTGTTGCTCCTTGGTGAAAAATGCATCCACACCCAGTTTTAGTTTGTACTGCAGCCCGGGAATCATATCCCACTCCAGGAACATATCGCCAATTGCACGGTTGGAATTGATAACCCGGTCCGTTTCATTGATCTCTGCCACGGGATTCGGGATCCTGTTGATGGTATTACTCTCGTAGGTATAGCCACCGGGTCCATCTTCATCATAGGGTTCCTGGGCCGGATTGAAAAGCATGGCCATCGCAGTAACACTGGACGACTGGTTGGGTACTCCGGTGATTACTCCATGGCTGATGCTGTTGGTGAAATTCAGGTTAACACCCGTTCTCACCTTGTCTGAAAGGTCATTGTCCAGGTTAATCCGGAAGGTCCCCTTATTAAAATCTGAATTCTTGATAATCCCATCCTGGAGCATCAGGTTCGCGGACATGAAATAGCGGGTATTTTCACTTCCACCCCTGAGTGACAGCTGGTGGTTCTGCATCCAGGCCGGACGGAATATTTCGCGCTGCCAGTCGGTACCTTCACCAAACCTGTCAGGAAAAGCGAAATTATCACCATAGGCAATATCCGGATAATACTTTCTGGCATCAGTAACTGCATTATTCCCTAGTTCGGCCAATTCCTTTGCATTCAATAGTTCCAGTTTCTTTGCCAGTTTCTGTACCCCAACAGAACTGATCAAATTAACCTGTAGTTTTCCTGATTCACCGCGTTTCGTTGTAATGAGGATCACTCCGTTCGCCCCTCTTGCTCCGTACATGGCTGTTGCGGAAGCATCTTTAAGAATCTGGATGGATTCGATGTCGGCCGGGTTGATTGAAGAAAGCGGGTTAATGTCTGATCCCTGGACAGTTCCGGTAGTCAGTTCTTCAGCCTTGGTGATGATCGGGATCCCGTCAACAACATATAGGGGTTCATTTGTACCATTAATAGATGTGGTTCCACGGATCCGGATCGATACCGGAGCACCCGGTTTCCCGGTGGACTGGATGACCACCACACCCGCAGCCTGTCCCTGGAGCGCCTGATCGAGTGAAATATTTGCCGGAGAGGCTACATCCTCAGCCTTCACCGAAGAGATCGACATGGTAACATCCCCTCTTCGCTGTGTACCATAACCGATCACCACAACATCATCCAGCACTGTATATTTCGGGGTCAGCTGTATCTCATAAAAGCTAATACCATCGGCAATTTCCCTCGTTTCGGTATTAAACCCGATAAAAGAAAAACTAATAGTTTTAGCGACCGATGGGTCAAGCTCTATCTGGAATTCTCCATCCACGTTGGTAATGACACCATGGCTTGTTCCTTCGATTAAAACGGATACACCCGGGAGGGGTGATTCGGTATCATCCTTAACAGTTCCACTTATTGTAACGACCTGAGCAATAAGTATATATGGGATTATTGCCAGTAGAAATGCGATGATTGGTCTTTTCATTGAGTTTAGGATTACATTGAAAAGTGACTTGATAATATTTTCAGCCCCTTCCTATCTGGTTGGGTGGCATGAGGAAATAGCGCCAGGCGCAAGAAAGGCATCCCGGAAATAAGTATTCTGAATCTCCAGGATGCCTTATCTATGAATGCTTATCTACTTAATTGACAGGTACAGCTGCCCTGTTACCATTCGAGCAATCCATCATCAATATTGGAACAATCCAGAACAGTGAGCAATGCTACGCTATCTGCATAAGCCTGGGTTCCGTAAGGCTGGAACGCACCTTTAGCCTGGCTCTTGAATGTCCGCTTGATATCAAGCAATCCCCAGAATGCCAGATCCCAGTACATGGTCATTTCTGACTCATTGGCCGAGGTGATCCTGAAGTCGTAATTCTCGTCCAATCCTGTTTCACCGGATAAAAGCCTCCTGATCATCCTTAATTCTGCCAGTGTATCGCCGTTATCGGGTGTCTCCTTATAAACCCAGTAACAGAAATGATGTGCATAAGCTGCATATTCGGGACTCAGATCCACCTCGTAGGTACCATCGTCACTGAACCTGAAAATTTTTGCAGCATCATGGGAAGCGAGAACACTCTCTCCCAGCCATTCCTCTTCAGTAATTTTCCAGTCGAATTTAACGAACATACCCTGAACAGATAAGTTGGTTGTAACAAGAATAGCTGCAAACTTCATTACATCCAGGTCATCTGTAACCTCGAATTCAAATCCAAGAGTACCCAAATCATCACCCAGCTTCAGTTCATAGGAGAAATCATAGGTGTAGGTAGTGCCTGACTGGGTTAAACCCGAAGTCACATCAACCGGATCAGATTTTACCTGGTCCACCACTTTGTAATATACTAAAGATGCGACATCTTCTGCCACAATAGTAACAGTGGCTGTCACAGTTTCACCAATGTCGTGTGGACCGGTTTCTGTCTTATCAAGAGCAATTGTTGTGGTGACCCTTTCTTTCTCTTTGTCGCAAGAGTTTGTAACAAGCGTCAGGCCAACAGCAATGATTGCAATAAAAATGAGAAGGAAGTTTGATTTTTTCATAGAATTATAGTGTTAATGGTTAATTCTTATATGTCCATATGTATGGACATTATATTGCATAAAAATAATCCAATTTTCATACAAATGCAAATTAATAACACGCTTCGCAAATAAAGGTAATCACGGATCAGCCGAACTGCCTGATAGTCTCTAACATGGCTACCACATTCTGCACCGGCACATTGGCCTGTATGTTATGGACCGTGTTGAATACAAATCCACCTCCCGGAGCAAAGATCTCACACTCTCTCATTACATGTGCTTTCACCTCCTCCTCACTGCCAAAAGGAAGCACCTTCTGGGTATCCACTCCCCCACCCCAGAAAGTTAAACGATCACCATACTTTTCCTTCAGCAACACGGGGTTCATTCCTGCTGCATTGATCTGAACAGGATTAATGATATCAAAACCAGCCTCGATAAAGCTTTCCATGAAAGGTTCTACCGCTCCGCAGCTGTGTTTAAAGGTTTTCCACCGGGTGTTTTCATGGATCCAGTTGTTGATCTTTTTATAATAGGGAGTATACAGCTCGTGGAAAGTCTCGAGGGAACAGAAGGATGAATCCTGGGTACCAAAATCGGTCCCACAGATAAAAACAGCATCCACGCTGTTGCCTGTCGCCTCTGATGCCTTTTTCAGGTTCTCCAGGGCAATATCGGTCTGCTTCTCAAAGATCTGATGCAGGTAATCCGAGCGCATGAGGGTGGACATGTACCAGTCGGCCACATCACGGATCCCTCTGGGATGTTTCAGGTTCAATCCGGGTACCAGGGCAATATCACCGAGGGCCGTCCCTCCAAAGTTGGCGATCAATCCTTTTCCTTTCACAGCAGTCCTCGCGACTTCATTTTTCCAGTAACGCACATCTTCTTCGCTGATGAGCGAAAACTCCTCCAGGTTATCCGCCGGATTGAGATTGGAATCATCAATCATGCCCTGACGGTTCACCGCATCAAAAAAATAGGCCTCCTTTGGCATTTTTGCACTGGGAGCCACTGAGGTATCCCCCTGGGGAAACATGAGGGTGTCTCCGTTTTCATCCACCGTAGTATTAAACTCACCCGCGACCAAAACCTCCTGGCCCCATCTGGTGCGGTAACTTTTCCAGTTATCCTGCAGCTGTCCAAACATATTGGATGGTGGTGATATCCCGATCACATCCACACCCATGGCCTCAACCAGGTCATCTTCAACTTCACCGAGCATCTGGTAAGGTTCTGTGACCTTTACCGGTTTCTTTTCAAGTCCAAAATGCTCCCTCAGTTTTTCTACCATCAGCACATGGATACCGGTTACAGGCGTTGCACCAAAATCCACCACCACCCGCTCGGGCTGTTCATGATTAAGGGTCTTCAGGAGATTGTCTCTGGAATTCATACTCTGTCTTCTTTACTGGTTATTTCATTGAATGATTGGGAATGCAAATTACTCAATAACATTCGTAATCTGATATATTATAATTACTTAAGTTGCAACTCGATCACCGTGTCCACAGGTTTCAGCTTCTCTTTCGGAACTAAAATCATCAACCCATCTTTAGTTTTTTTAATGTCTACTTCTGATTTGTCATCAAAGAAAAGAGCTGATTTCAATTTCGGTTGAAATCCAGGGATCTCAATAGTATCTCCCCCATGGTTCAGTATATGAACATACACCGTATTGCCCTTTTGAGTGGTGCTCCCCCACTCTGCCGGTTTCACCGGGCCTGAGCGCGTTCCATATACAGACTCTCCGTATGTTTCAAGCCACTGGCCGATGGCCATCAGCGTGTCCACATTTTCCGGCTGGATCTTCCCGTTGGGCATTGGACCGGTATTCAGCAAGAAGTTGGCTCCATATCCGGCAGCCCGCACCATGGTATAGATCAGTGTTTTTACCGACTTGTAGTTCTGGTCGATGATATTAAATCCCCAGGAACCATTCATGGTCTCACACATTTCCAATGGCACATCCTCAGAAATTCCGGTATTGTTGAAGCCCATGGAATTCTCTCCGGGCAGGTCCCTTTCAAACATCATGAAATCCTCCCCGGGATATGGCATCTTATGGTGGTTGCTTCCAATCAACGCACCCGGCTGCAGTTCATGGATCAGGGAATAAGTTTCCCCCAGTCTCCACTCTGCATCAGGCTTGTCCCACATACCGTCAAACCAGATCCCGCCGATCTCTCCATATTGGGTGAGCAATTCGGTAAGCTGGACATTCATATAATCGATATAGGCATTCCAGTCACCCGAATCGGTCCTTCCTTTAATCTCCTTCCCGGTCCTGCCAATAGGATAATAATCCGGGTGGTGCCAGTCCAGCTGGGAATGGTAGAAAAACAGCTTCACACCCTGCTTATCACACTCCTCCTTCAACATTCCAATCACATCTTTACCATAGGGTGTGGCATCCACAATGTTATAGTCGCTGATTTTTGAATCATACATGGCAAAACCGTCATGGTGCTTGCTGGTGATGGTGATGTATTTCATCCCGGCCTTCTTGACCATGGAGACCCACTGGGCCGGATCAAAATCAACAGGATTGAAAAATCCAGGCAGTTTTTCATACTGCACGATGGGAATATTCTTCCTTTCCATAATCCACTCGGCAATGCCCTCGTCACCGCCACCACCCATAATGGAGTAGACACCCCAGTGAACAAATAGGCCATACTTGGCATCCTGGAACCATTCACGGTTCTCCAGGTTTTCTGAGGTAGGCACATAGCCTTCCTGTGCAAATGAATTGATGCTGAGAAAGCCAGCAATAAGAATAATAAAAATGGATTTAGTTGTGATAAGTTTCATGGTTTGTTTGAGTTTATAGTTGGTTCTTCAAAAATAGTGATTTCTGACTTATGACCGGGTGCTATTGATGGCTTCCAGCATGGCCACCACATTTTCAGGAGGTACATTGGCCAGGATGTTATGCACCTGCTGGAAAATAAATCCTCCGCCGGGGCTGAAAATGGAAATCAGCTCCCGAACATGCTCCCTGACTTCGTCTGGACCTGCCATAGGCAGGATATGCTGGGTATCACACCCCCCACCCCAGAATGTAATCCTCTCTCCAAACTTTGCTTTCAGGCGGGCCGGATCCATCCCCCGGCAGGAAATCTGCACAGGATTCACGGCATCCAACCCTGCTTCAATCAAATCATCCAGCAGTTCATAGATGCCTCCGCAGCAGTGAAGCTGCACCTTCACATCGGCGAGCTCTTTGGCCCTGCCCCAGAGCTTTTTGTGATAGGGCTTATAGAACTCCCTGTAAGCATCAGGGCTGATCAATGGTCCCTGCTGTCCACCCAGGTCGTCACCGAATAAGATAACATCAATATAAGGCCCCACTGCAGACAACCACTTTTCCAGGTTATTCAGGTGTATTTGGGATAGCTTTTCGGACAGCTCCAGTACTTTGTCGGGATACATACCGGTAGCCAGGAGATAATGATCCATCCTGTAAAGCATCTGGGGCAATTCAAACATATTGCCTCCAAAAAGGCCTACGATGGCCCGGTCCGTGGATTCCCTGAATGCCTTTGCCTTATTGGCCATCTCGCTTAATCCCTCCACATCCATGGCCAGGTGGGCACCCGGATGTACCACAGCACTCCACATTTGCCGACCGAGCATCTCCTCAAGATCTTCGAAATCATCATTCTCAATACCCCGTTCCACGAGGGGGAAACGGGTCTGCTCAAAATAGAGGCTCCCTCTCTTTAGAATACCCACCTCGTTGTCATCAGCATCCAGAATCAGCCAGTCATCTCCCTTTTTTTCCAGATTGGTATAATATGGAATTTCACAGGGTGTTCCATCCGGAAGGGTCCATGGTTTCCAGTCAGCATCATCCAGCAGGAATCCACGTCCCATTTCCGCCGTATCGACCCCGAACAGATCAAGAACATCCTCATCGATGATGGCCAGTTGCTGCACCATATCATATACCCTCACGGGCTTCTCTGCAAGACCAAGGTGTTTGCGCAAATGGTGGTAGGCAATGGCTGAAATGCCTGAAGACCGGTGCCCCCCCAGGTCCACCGGTATCCTGTCAGGTTCAGTATGATTCAAGGCTGCCAGTACACGCTCTCGGGAGTTCATTCAAGATAGATTTTTGATTGGTATGGATACATAGATAGATAATATGTTCACAATGATGCATCTGTAAAGTAGAAAACATAATTGTTTAGCAGGATGCTTCTGAAATAAAATTATGTCCCTCAAACAATGGTTCATTAAACTTTGACATAAATATCTGATTTTTCAATGAAATAAGTGCTTAAAATTTTGATTATGACCATTGGTTGAGCCTGCCTAAGGAAGAAAGAGAAGCATTCTCCATTGAATCCTGCGAGTGCAATAAAAATAAACAATAAAAAGGATCGAAGATTGGCTTCGCCTAGCTTGTAAAAACTCGGTTCCCCGCTGCTTGCGGCGAGGAGCTTCAATGACTGGGATGCACCAAGGCTGGATATTTTTATCAACGAGACTGAATAGCGGAGGTATTTATTGGTATAGGAACTTCTTATTAAGCCGGCTTGTGATCCTTATATCAAGGGTCCAAAGGGCATGATTCCTGTCCATTGCTGATTTTATGATCATTGCTCCATAAGACCTATTGAGCCCCTATTGGTCTTTATTTAGTTTTCAAGGTTAAGAATTTTTCATATCGATCTTCCGCTCCCGGTAGTTCCTTCCCTGCCAGGTAAGTATTACCGGGAAATGAACGCTTCACCAGTTTCCTTCCTTCATCCAGGCTTTCCATTTTGCCCATGGCGATGGCCTGAATCAGGATGTTTCCAATGGTTGCGCCTTCAACCGGACCTGAGATTACCTTCCTCCCGCAGATCGTGGCGATCCGCTGGTTCAGATAATCAGACTGGCTCCCCCCTCCCACAACGTGCAATACCTCAATGCTTCTTCCCGATAGCTGCTCCATCTGCTCAATATAGAATCTGAAGGAGAAACAGAGGCTGTCATATGCACATTTGATATAACCACTGAATGATTCGGGCATCGGTTGTCCTGTTTTATGGAAATAGGCATCAAATGCAACCTTCATCTCCTCAGGGTTATAGAACGACGGATCATCAGGATCGATTATCTGCACTGATTTCACTTCTTCTTTGGTCATCTGTTCCATATCTGCATATGTGGTCCCTTCCGGAAGGCTTTTTTTCAAACCCTGCAGCAACCAGAGTCCCACGATATTTTTCAGGGTTCTGTAGCTATTGCCATACCCTCTTTCGTTGGTAAACCCCAGATGCTGGGCCTTTTCACTGATCAGGGGTCTGTCAGATTCAACACCCACAATGCACCATGTTCCCGATGAGATATAGGCAAAGTTTTGGTCTTCAACAGGAATAGCAGCAACAACACAGGCTGTATCGTGTCCGCATACCGCAACACTTTCCATGTGTATTCCTTCAGTCTCCGGAAGGGTCACCCTGCCAAGTTTTGTCCCGGGAAATATCACATCACCCAGTTTCTGATACTCCAGATGAAGTAAATCAAGGACCCTTTCTTCCCAGGCTGCTCCTTCAACACCCAGCATCTGTGATGTGGATGAGATGGTGAGTTCATTCTTTGCCTCTCCCGTTAACAGGTAATTGATATAACAGGGCATAAAGAGAATCTTAGAACTTCTCCTCAGCTTTTCCGAATCCCGGATGGAGAGAAGCTGGTAAAGGGTGTTAAAAATGTAGAAGTTTATGCCTGTTCGCTGAAAGGTCTCCATTGCAGACATCCCTGTTCCCCATTGCTCCTGCATTCCTTCCGTACGGCTGTCCCGGTAGGCTACAGGCAACTCCACAAGTTCCCCTTTTTCATCCAGCAGCACAAAATCCACACCCCACGAATCTACGCCAATGCTTTGAGGGGTGTTCCGGGATACTTCAATGGCCATGGAGATCCCGGTCCTGATTTCCCGGATCATTCTCCCCATATCCCACCTCTCATGCCCCTCGTGGTCCACTATCTCATTAGTGATCCTGTGGATCTCTTCATAGGAGATCCCCCCTTCATCGATCACCCCAAGCATGATCCGGATACTTCCGGCTCCCATATCCACAGCGATGCATGTAAAACTTCCCTTGTACGTACTCATAGGTCCTATTTTGGATTTCGAATACAATATAAAAAAGAAAGATGTATTGTAAAATGTAAAGAATCCATAATTTTATGTACAAAACAAACATTTATGTCAATACCATATATTCGTACACGATCGGTTGTGGTGATAACTTTGATCAATGGCTGATCAAAGCATTGTCATATTCGGTGCAGGCAGTACCCTGTGATAATCAAGGATCCTGAATCCGAAGAAATACTGGTCATTAAAAATGCCCGTGCCATCCATGCAGTAAATCAATCAGCAGAATGACTTGAGAAGCAGCTCCTCTGCCTCCACAGACCACAATCCGTCGTTGCGGTCACAGATATCGGCTATGTCACTGAACAGCGGATTATTCTCATCCAGTTTTCTAAAATCGGAAATGGCAGTAAGAGGCATGTCCATGTGGGTATAGATCAGCTTCTTGCCCCCGGGTATGTTTGGCAGGTTAAGGGTAGCCTCCGGCACGGCATTCAGTCCACCGATATGGGTAATCAGGCCTGAAGCATCCAGTCCGTTTTCCATCATTTTCAACGATTCTTTAATATCATCAGTATTACCTCCGCTGGTACCCACAATGTGTGTAAAAGCGTAATGGATATTATAGAAGTTCAACTTGGCACTGAACTTAGGATCTGCAGGACCAGCAAAGAAGTTCAGGCAACCATCAAATGCCAGGAGCTGATCGGCCTGCTCAATCACCTGGCTCACAGGCGCAAATACAAAAACATCATTGTATCCATCTCCTCCGGTCAGGTTCTTTATATGTGCAACAGGGTCCTTCAATCGGGATGTATTGACGTAGCGGAGATCGATCCCCCGACTTTTCGCAAGTTCGGGTGAGTAAAGGTGTGCTGCCCGATCCAGCCGTTCCTGGTCAATATCCGTTACCACCATAAGGGAGGGTTTGTGATCCTCACGATGGATCACATAATTGATGGCAGCCAGCCCCATGGGTCCCACACCGGCAAGAATGGCCAGTTTTCCACCTTCCACAATCTCCATGTCATGGACATAGGTCCCTGGTTTGATATGGTAATTGGCATGCATGGCACCGATTACACAGGATAGGGGTTCCGCCATGGAGGCAGGGAAATATCCAGGTCCATTATAAGTAAGAAGACATCCCAACTCCATCACTTCATTGGGAATGACCACATAGGTGGCATCCCCACCCAGGAAACGGTAAGAATAACCCGGAGCACTCAAAACACCCACCGGTCCGTCTTCATAATTCAGCGCAGGCTGTATGGCAAATTTATCACCCGGTTTGAACTGGGCCTGCCACTTTGCTCCTACCTCTACAATTTCACCAGCAAATTCATGTCCGATGATCACCGGATTATCAACTACATCATCAGGTATTCGCTTATGGTCGGTCCCCTGGACGGCGGCTTTATAAGAAGACATGCACAAACTGTCACTAACTACCTTTGCAAGTATTTCATCTTTGCCTAAAACAGGCAATTCAAATTCTTCGATTCTCAAGTCTTTCTTTCCGTATAATCTTACTGCTTTTGTCTTCATATTTCGTATTTCAAATTATTCTATGTTAGGAAGATCGTTCATATCACTCAAGTAATGAGCGGTAACAGCTCGACCGGGTGTTTTATGAATGTATGTCCATTTGCGGCAGAAGCACCAGGAGGAATTCCATAACCCCAGGTAACTCCTACAGGTACCATACCTGCTGCTAATGCTGTCTTTAGGTCCCCCAGGGAATCTCCCACAAAAAGAATGCGGTCCACTTCTATATTCAACATCCCTGCAATTTCCAATGCTGCGGAGGGATCTGGTTTTCTGGGTACATGCTCCCGCTGACCAAATACAGGATCGAACTTCCATCCGGATAGATAGTAGCTGGTAACTTTTTCTGTAAGATGGTGCGGTTTGTTGGAAAGGATCGAAATCTTTAGACCCCGGTCAATCAGTTCATCCAGCATCTGCGGGATCCCGTCATACAACCTACTCTTGTTATTCAGGTTCCTGCCGTAAATCTTTTTGAATTCAGAAACATAGCCCTGTAATTGCTCAGTAGTTATACCTGGCCCCAGGGCATTTTCAATAAATTTCGCGGCCCCACTACCAATCCACTTCAAATAATCTGATGTCGTATGTGGTGAAAATCCATATTGTCCAAGCATTGTATTGGCAGCATCCCCAATGTCTTCAATGGTATGTACCAATGTTCCGTCCAAGTCAAATATAACCCCTTCAATATCCATCCTCATGCGTTAACTTAGCATTACCTGTCCGCCGGTTACCGGTATGGCCTGACCGGTTTCATATTCCTGGTCAATTACATATTTAATGGCCTTTACCACATCCTCGATGCGACAACCCCTTCCTGCAGGTACCAATGATTCATAATGACGTTTTATATCCTCAATTGTTTTTGCTCCGGGCACTTTTCCGGCATGAAGGTACAGTATAAAAAGTCCTTTTTCAGGATCGGACCACAGCGGACCTTCAAAAAAATTACCCGGACAAATGGCATTCACCTTGATCCGGTCGCCCATCAAATCCATGGCGAAGGAGTGGGTAAGGCCAATCCCGGCAAACTTACTGCCGGCATAGGCGAAATTCTTTTTGCTTCCTTCCAGACCAGATTTTGAGTTGATCTGGATAATATCTCCATAATTTCCAGGACTGAATCGATTCTGTTGTTTCATCACAGGTGTTGCAGCCTTCACACAATTAAAGTAGCCGTTGTAATTTACCCTCGTCACAAAATCAAAACTGGCAGGATCCATATCATCGATTCCGCCGGCTTTCAATACACCCGCATTGCTGATCATCACATCCAGTCCGCTAAATTCCAACACTGTTTCATAAACAGCATTGGTTACAGATTCAAGGTCCGTCACATCGGTCTTCACAAAATAGGCCCGATTGGGAGTCTTTTGTCCGTTCAATTCACCGGCAACTGCTATACCTGCTTCTTCATTAATATCCAGAAGCACCACATTGGCCCCTTCAGCAAACAACTGTCTTGCAATTCCTTCCCCATATCCCATAGCTCCTCCGGTAATGGCAATGATCCTGTTGTATAACTGCTTTTTGATTTGAGGTACCGGAACTGATTCCGGAAGGTCCGCTCCCCTGCTCTCTTTTCTTACAGTTCCCAGTTTCTGCTCCACTTTCGATTTATTGGCCGACAGGCCCAACAGCCCAAGGTTCTCTATAAAGAGATATTCTCCTATATCGTCTTTTGCTTTTTCGACTTCTGCAAGCACATCTTCAGGCTCGCCCCTAAAAACAGAAATACTGCGTCCAAGCCTGACTGAAATCTTTTCAGGATCTGTCTCAAGGAGTTGATCCAGAGGCACAAAACTTCCGCTTTTCAACGAATTTTCGGACTTAATCATCCGAATGGCGGGGATCAATTCTAAAATGGTGTCTTTGTTTGAATCCATAACCTGTATATGACTGAATTTATGATGACTTACTTGAAAATGAGGGATTATATGTGTCGAAATAGTATTGAAAAATGGCTTGTCCAAGCCTCTCCATTTCATCACGGGTTCCGGGCTTGTAGTTGTTACCTTCACGGGCAACCATATATTGATGCGCTGCCACATAGGCCGCTCCATTGAAAGAGATCTTCATGAGGATTTCATCAAGCGGAACATCATCTTTACAACTCACTGTAATGGGTATCATGGCAGTTGTATTATGTTCGGTCCCAAAAGAAACAATAAATCCATTGTCATAAAAATATTCCGCATACTCCTTCAGCTTCTCTAACTGATTTCTCAACGGGATGAATTCAATGGACTGGAATCCCCTGCTATCAAGTATTTCAAGCAACTGCTCTTTTCCATTCTCAAATTCAGTGATCTGTCCACCTGCACCATCCAGGAGCAATGGATAGGTAGGAATTCCTCCGGCATCCCTGATGATCTCAACAATATCCTCCAGGGGAAGGAATGCTTTGTCATCTTCCGGCACAAAAGCAGGTGCTCCTGATTTCAATAATTTCGACCTCAGTTCGTCCTCTATCCCTGCAATATCTTCTCTTTTCTTATCAGACGACTTACCCCCATAGATACTTTTGAGCAATTCATAGAACTCCAGGTCATTGCCTGAGCGCTCCTCTAGCTTTAATCGCATCATCTTGGCCACATGTCTTTCACGCAGCAAATTCATGGCCTGTTTATCCATAATCTCGTTCATCGACAAGGAAATATCAACATCTTGCTTGTCAAGCCAGGCATTAAGGTGCTCAACCATTTTCGATACCTGTTTGTTGCTCTCCTCCACCACGGACTGGAGTTTCTCCTCCTGATGCTTGGGTAAAACACCCGGGAAAGCCAATCCTTTGCCACTGATGTATGTCCTGCCAGGATTGCTCGGATCGTTTACCCTGATCCCGGCTTCCTGATCCTCTTTACTGATACCAATAAGCTCAATATTAAACAGGGGAAACAAACCATGATCGATGCACTTATCCATAAACTCGCCGTAACCATCGGTCACATAAAAGTCATTGATCCCTAATATTCTTACTTCCTCTGCTACTGCTTTCCGCACCGCTTCTGTCACACTTTGGAAGGCACTGAAAGAATATGGTGTATGAATATGGTTATTGATTTTCATTGGGAATCCTTTGCTCACTTCATCATAGGTTTTGAGCAGTGACTCCTTTCCAGGAAATTGTTCGAGAAAACTCATTGAATTCAAATGTTTTATCCAGTTATACACCAAGCCTGCTTCTGCGTAGCTGTTCTCCGGCAGTGTAGTTATTGGTGGTTTTATGGTCCTTTAAAGGAACGATTTTCTCATGAATGGCATCCAGTATCCAGGAGGCTTGCGGAAAGAAGTAATCTTCCAGTTCATAGGCCGGGGTAATCCAGTTGCGTGAGCCCACAACCACCGGGGGAGCGTCCAGGTCATCAAATCCCATTTCAGTAATATTCTGAGATAAATCCTTCAGATAGGAACCCCTTTCACTGGCGTCACTCACCAGCATGATCCGGCCAGTCTTCTTAAGAGATTCAAGCACCAGGTCATAGTTAAAAGGTACCAATGAACGGGCATCGATGATCTCTGCCGACATGTCATATTTTTCCTTAAGCAGATCGGCTGCTTCCATGGCCCGGTAAAGGGTGGCACCTATGGTAAGGATTGTGATATCTTCACCTTCCCGTTTGATATCCGGTTCACCCAGCGGGATTTCATAGTATTCTTCCGGGACTCCTTCTTTGTGGAATTCCTCGCCTATTCCATAAAGGCGCTGACTCTCAAAATAGATTACAGGATCGGTACCCTGAAGAGCAGAGTTCATCAGCCCTTTGGCATCATATGGAGTGGCTGGAAAGACCACCTTGATCCCGGGAATATGGGCCACAAGTGATGACCAGTCCTGTGAGTGCTGTGCCCCGTATTTGGAACCTACCGACACCCTGAGGACCACCGGCATTTTTATCAGATTCCCGCTCATGGCCTGCCATTTGGGAAGCTGGTTAAAAACCTCATCACCACATCTACCCAGGAAATCACAGTACATGATTTCAGGGATCACCCTTCCCCCGCACATGCCATATCCGATGGCTGTACCAACAATGGCTCCCTCCGAGATGGGCGAATTGAACAAACGGTGGTATGGCAAAGCTTCAGTGAGTCCGCGGTATACTGCGAAGGCTCCTCCCCAGTCACGGTTTTCCTCCCCATAGGCAACAAGTGTTGAGTCCTTATAGAACCTGTCAGCGATGGCTTCAAAGATCCCGTCCCGGAACTGGTATTGCTTCATGGCCGAATAAGGTTTTCCATTCTCGTCGAATGCATACCTTTCTTTCCTTGCAATCTGTTTCACCCTGGGATTTTCTTCAAGAGGCATAAGTGTGTCCGGGGTACACTCTTCCAAGGCATCCACCGATTCGTTGGAGAACATCATCTCCCCGATCAGACCTGGGTTGGCCACCAGGTCCATCCTTGGCGAAACCTGGTCATCAATGGAGAGCTTAAAAGCACCCATGATCAGGTCATCTGTATCTTTTTTGATCTGATCCAGTGCGGATTGATCTGCCACACCAGCCTCAATCAGCTCCTTTCCATACACTAGAATGGAATCATTGGATTCCCATGCTTCGACCTCCTCCTTGGACCGGTAAGAAGATGAGTCGGAGGGTGAATGGCCGCTGAAACGATAAGTAAGCACATCCAACAGAACCGGCCCTTTTTTTTCATCGAGCAATTGCATCTTTCTTTCAAAGGCATCGATCACTGCCAGTGGATTGTATCCATCCACCCGCTCGGCATACATGTTCTCCCTGTTCACCGCAGCGCCAACCCTGGCTGCAACGGTGTACCCCATGGTCTCACCACAGGTCTGTCCACCCATTCCATACTGGTTGTTCATGATATTGAAAATAATAGGCAGGCCGCCTTGCATATCCCCTTCCCACAAATCATGGTACTGGTCCATGGCAGCGAAAGACATCCCCTCCCAGACAGGGCCGCAACCCAGGGAAGCATCTCCGATATTGGCCACCACAATCCCGGACTTGCGGTTTACTTTCTTGTAAAGTGCAGCTCCCACCGAAATATCTCCTGATCCACCCACAATGGCATTGTTGGGATAGATTCCGAACGGGGTGAAAAATGCATGCATGGAGCCACCCAGACCTTTGTTGAAACCTGTTTCACGGGCAAAGATCTCCGCCAGTGTTCCATAGGTAAGGAATTTTAAAGCCAGCGACTTCAAATCACCCTTGTGCCCCTTCTCCACGATGGAAAGAATGCGGCCATCAAAGAAATTTTTCATAACATTATGGAGCGAGTCGTCATCCAGTTTCTGAATGGCAGAAAGGCCCTTGGCTAAAATCTCACCATGGGAACGGTGGGAACCGAAAATGAAGTCATCGATATCCAGCTTATAGGCCATCCCCACAGCCGCAGCCTCCTGTCCGATGGAGAGATGGGCAGGTCCGGGATGTGAATAGGGTATACCATTGTACTCCTCAGTTGTTTTGATCAGGTTTAACATGGTTTCAAATTCCCTGATGATCAACATGTCTCTGTAGATCCTCACCAGGTCGTCCTTTGAAAACCGGGAAAGCTCGTCCTTGACAGATTTTTTGTAAGTATTGACAGGAATGGATCCCAGTTTCAGGGTCGTGGATTTTCTTGCATCCGACGGATTGATAAATTGTGTCTTAGGCATTTTCTTTTGAATTTATTGTCTTATGTTTCTTATTGATTTAATCTCTTATATGAAAGTAACTCCGGAGAGAGTTTTTCAATCTGATTCTTGATCTCGGCCAGGAACTGTGTGGCCGGTCCCCCGTCCAGCGCCCTATGATCATAGGTAAGTGAAAGGCCCATATAAGGCTGAAAACCAAAGGACCCATCTTCCAACACGGTTGGTCGCAAAATAATGGTACTGACACCCAGTATGGCTACCTGTGGCAGGTTGATAACCGGGGTAAACATTTCAACACCATAGTTACCCAGGTTGGAAACTGTAAATGTGGCAGCTTCAGGAACAAGTAAGTCAGGGGAAATACCTCCCTTTTTGGAGGCTTCGGCAAGCTCTTTCAGCTGCGAGGAGAGGCCCGGCAGAGAGAAATCATCTGCATTAAGCAATGTTGGCACCATCAGTCCCCTGTCGGTATCAACCGCAAGTCCCATGTTCACTTTGTTAAACTTGCGTATGATCCCATCCAGGAAATGAGCATTGGCTTCAGGGTATCCTTTAAGCGCACGGATAACAGCGTAACATACCATATCGTTCAGTGTGATATTGTATGCATATCCTTCGTTTATTCTGTTCTTCACTTCCTTTCGCAATTGCAACATCCGTGATGCATTGGCACTAAGGTGGTGTGTCAGCTGGGCTGAATTCTGCAGCGAGCGGTGCATAGCACCGGCAATGATCTTGCGGACATTTGACAGGGGTTCATCGGTATAGTTTCCTCCTGTGGATATACCAGGCTGGACTTGAGCAACCTGTGAGGATTCCACCAGGTCTTTGGAAGTGATCTTTCCGTAAGGAGTTTTTCCTTCACCCGGAACTACAAGTCCTTCTCCTTCCAGTTTTTTCTGAGCCAGCGGAGTAAGACGCTTCCCATTTTTAATCTCTTCCAGGATATCCCGCTCTATGATCCTCCCACCCGGTCCGCTCCCGGCAATGTATTCAACAACCACACGCTTTTCTTTAGCCAGTTTTTTAGCCCTTGGAGATATGGCAATCTTTCCATTACCTGCAGGTTGCACCAGAATCTGCTGCTGTTCAATTACCCCGGCAGCTTCCTCCACCGGCTTTTCCGCTGCAACAGCCTCTTCATCCACAGCACTACTTCCCGGACGAAATTCTTCAACCGATTCCCCTTCAGCTCCGATCACAGCTGTGTTAACGAGTACAGGAACCTCGTCTCCCTCTTCATAAAAGCGGGCCAGCAGAATACCATCTGCCTGAGCCTCCTCTTCGAAGGATGCTTTATCGGTTTCATATGCAAATAGCAGGTCCCCCCGGGAAACCTGGTCTCCAACACCTTTATACCATTCTGTGAGAATACAACTCTCAACCGATTGTCCCTGCCGGGGCATTATAACTGCATGCGCCATTTTTCTTGATTATAAGTTCATAATTTCTAACTTTCTAACTCACTAAACCTTCTAACTCTTTCCTACTTGTCTACACATGTGCAAATGTACTATTTATTTATATATTTCAAAAAGAAAACTACATCAGCATGCTATTATAATGTTATCTTATTGTTATAATGTTAATTAAATAATTTCGAGCTGATAATATTTTGACAATTAAAAACCAATACTTATATTTACAACTTCATTTATTATTATATACAAATAAGAATCACGCTTCCAATGGCAATCAAAGAGGCACCACAATACCGAAAGCTATATGAAAAGCTCAGGAAGCTCATCGAAGACGGTACTTACAACAGAGGTGATCTTCTGCCTTCAGAAAATGAGTTATGTGCTGCCCATCACCTCACCCGCCCTACGGTCCGGAATGCACTGGAGATGCTGGTGAATGACGGATTCATCATACGTCACCAGGGCAAGGGTAGCATTGTGCAGGGGCAACCCAAGGGAATTGGAATACTCTCATTAACCGGAACTACATCAGCCATTGGCCAGGATAATCTGACCACCCATATTATTGTTAAGCCAAGGATTAAAAGCTGGGAACAAGCTTTCGGGTATGAGATCAACGAAAATGAAAAAAGCATGGGGTGCATCTACATGGAGCGGTTGCGTTTGATCAATGACACGCCTGTGTTTTACGACATCACCATGATCCCCAACCTGAACATGCCCCGCTTTACCTCCAGGACATTAGAGAACAGATCACTCTTTGAGATTCTCAGAAAACATTACCATATCCAGATCAAGGGAGGAGAGCAGAAAATCCTGGCCATTACAGCAGATGAGCGAATCCAGAAGCACTTCAATGTCAAAAGTAACCACCCCATACTACGGATCGATCGCAAAATGGAAACCAACCGGATCGGATTTTCATTCTTCAGTCAGATCTATTGCAATACCGTAGATTATAGCCTGATCGGGCGGTTTTAGCTATTCTATCACCCTGCTGAATTTTTCGGGATCTATTTCGGAACAGTATTTGCGGCAATTCATGCAAACCGTTTACCATAAAACCACTTGCCATGAAAGCAACCGATTTAACGTTGGATCCGTTCTCGGGATCCTGACGTTGGGTATCGGTACATTGTGCGGTATTCCCTTTGCTACAGCCGTTACCGATGTTGAGATTGAGGCCTCTTTTTTCAATGGGGAGGATCAGCTGATTTCAAATCACAGGGGAGTTGGTCGAGGCAAAAAACAGCAGACCATATACAATATATCCACACGAAAAGCACACCAGAAGGCGTTAATAAAAGCGCTGGAGGATTTGAATACACAGATCATGGGTGATTCAATCCTGTTTTGAAATTCAGAGTCATTTTGTTTAAACAATGGCCCATATTAATCATTGCTTTTCAGGAACCAAGCCATTATATTTGAGCATAAAAATCCACAAAAATGACTCGCACTTTCTTATTAACACCCCTGACTCTATTTGTTTGCCGTTTTCATCACTGTCAGGTGTCAGGTATCAGGTGTCAGAAGACGCTCGGTTCCTGCCTGTTCCCTGTACTGCCGAAAGAATTCATCAAAAGCAATGGTCAGGATTTTATCTCCCCACTTTTTACCAGCTTCGCAAATTTCTCTTAAACTTCCAAAGCGTTTTGTATAGCCGGTAGAAAGATCAATCTTTTTATCGGGATCAAGCAGGTCGTTCAACTGCTGATCGCTGGTTAGGATGATGGTTGCGGATTGTCCTTCAAAACCCTGGAATACTAAAAGAGCAACCAGAGCAAGTCTTCGGAAAATTGAAAATTCAGTGGTCATGGATATTTGGTTGAGCAAATTAATGCACTATTTGGCACTGGAGTTGCTATTCTGATTATTCTCTAACACAGGGCCATATTCTTTCAAGCTCGTGTAACTCCATCGAAACAAGTCTGACAGCTCCATCAGTAAACAGTTCGATATCATCCCTCTCCGGCGTGAATGCAAATTGTTCAGAATAGGAGTAGACTCCATCATTTGCAAAGAGTTCAAGCTGTCCCCAATCAACCAGTATCCGAATGGTGATGTGATTTGCCCCGTCTGGTGAACAGGCTTCTGTCATCAGGGTTCTCTCTGCAATATCATAGGTTATTGTTTTATTGGCGATCTTGAACCCTACCTGGGAAGCTGTGGTATTTGTTAAGTCAAATTCAGCAATAAGGTCAAACTTTTTTGACTTACACTCCGATAAAAGGTTTGTTCCCTCTTCAATAATCTGACTGCTCCAGGTCTCTGAGCCCTCATAAAGTGCGGTGATCTCCCCAATTGGATTTCTTGTTACTCTCTGCTGGTCATTCGATGTTACCAGGCCCAGAGAGACCGGGAATGTGGCGTTGCGCTCCCAGATGGTCTCCCCGATACCTCCGTTCCAATGATCCATCCATGCGATTTGAACAACCCTTGGGTCATTGTCCGGAAGGCTGCCCATGGGAAAAGTTTGTGCTGCATAAAAATCGGGACCCAGGGTCATGATCAATGTATCCTGACCGGCATCCAGCTTGAAGGTTTTCCCATCAAAGTTGCCCACCAGGTAGCTGCCGTTTGCATCCTGCAGCACCCACTTTTTATTGTTCTTATTACCATCAAGGGGCAATTGAAAGAAATCCGGGCACTCAAATCCAAAATCTATATTACTCAAAAATGTCCAATTGATCAGGTTGTCAGATGCATAAAAGGTCGTTCCGTTTTCATAGAGTAGCAGAACCCATTTGGAAGAGGCTGCATGCCAGATAACACAGGGATCCCGTGGATAGGCCTCATCAATGGCATTGGCAACCGGATTATCTATGTAATCGTTCCAAGTCAGCCCTGAATCGTTGCTCCATGCCAGGCATGTACCCGCACCGGTTCCGGTATAGATTGCAACAATGGCCTCCTTCGCAGAACCGGTAATTTGCTTTGCCGTTTTCCCCGATACAACTACTGCGCTTCCTGAAAAAACATGTTCACCCGAAACATTACGGACCGCTTCCGCAGGCAGAAATGATTTTTGCGGAATCAGAGCGACACCTTCATCCTTCCAGTGTAAAAGATCCGGACTTGTTGCATAACCACCATGACGAATGGTTTTACCCCACTGATAGATCATGTGGTATTTACCCCCCTGGTAGACCAGGCCGTTAATGTCATTCATCCATTCTGATCTCGGGCTGAAATGATACTGTCCTCTGTAATCCTCTAAATAATCAATGCTATCGCCATGCGGATAGAATTGGGCACACAACGAAGTCGAATAAGCAATAAGAAAAAGCGTGACAATTTTCATTTAAAAAAAATTTGTAACTATTTAGCTGGTATCTAAAAGTAAAGAAAATCTGGGGGTTATCAACAATTAGTTCACCAATTCACAGGGCCAGGTTCATAAACGACTCGCACTGTGCTCCATCGAAATCAAGCATACTCCAGGATATACCGATCAGTTCATTTTCCTTCAGGGTGGAAACAATGGATTGGTCGAAACCCTCATGTGAGGCAAAATCAAAAGGTGTGATCCAGTATGCATTCCCCCATATCATGGCCCAGTCCTTGTCCCTGACAGGTGTAAAAATGTGATAATTCGGGGCATGCCCCCCATGTCCCTTAAAATAAAGATCATACGGTGTTCGAGAAAACGTTTTTCTTCAAGCAAGCTCGTATGCCCAACAAGTTCGTTAAATGCCAGGGGGAAGAGAAAAAGCTCTGTTTTTCTTCCTGTGAGTGGCTCATTGATTTTATTTACCAGCTCAAAAGCCGAAGACCCTGTAACAACAACCCTTACATCTGGGATATTATCATGTATCAACTTATGCACAATCCCTATATCCGGTATCTGTTGCGCTTCATCATATTTTTTCGATTTAAACCACCGATTTAATTTAAATTCCTCGATTTAAACCGAATATTTCATGAAATTCATTATCATGAATGGGATTTACCTGCAGGTTTGAGAGGATAACATGGGTCAGACCCTTACGCTTTTCCGGATTTCAGAGGGTGAGACGCCAATCTTATTTTTAAAGATCCGGCTAAAATAGTAGATGGATTGAAATCCGAGTTCATAGCTGATCTCCTTGATGCTTTTTTCTGTATAAAGCAGCATCTCCTTGGCCCTGAGAATTTTTAATTCCAGGTGATACTGAACAGGTGGTATGCCTGTATATTTTTTAAACATTTTCCTGAAATAGGAATACCCAATGTTATTGTTTTCTGCAAATGACTGGAAATTGATTTCCGATTCAACACTCTCGCGGATGGTGAAACAGGCATTCTGGATAATCTTTTCAACCCTTTTGCCGCTAAAGTCTCTCTGCTTATCAAAGGATACAATGAATCCCAGCATTTTCATTATCATCCCCGCCGCTATCTGCTGGTATCCTGGTTTCTCTTCAATCACATAATTGAAAATCTTATAAAAGGTATCGATAATCTCCTCCCTGTACCCCACGTCAACGACTGAATTCTTCTGTGTGAACCAGGGCCTCCCATACATCTGATGGACTATATAACCTGAAAAACCTACATAATGCTCAACCCACCCTATAGATTTCCTGGGCTTATAACGATGCCATTGCCCTGGTTTGGTGAATATCAGGGATCCTGGAGTGATTTTGAACTTACCACCCTGATTCTCATATATCCCCTCTCCATCCGTGATATAAACAATCTGGTATTCGTTCAGGATTCGTCCCTTTTCATACGTAAAGTAGTATCCGGAAGGATGTGTGGTGGACGGGTATATCACTCCGGGCTTTATGGCTGCCTTTCCAGCACAATTGAGGAATAGTCCCCAATCCTTATCTTCCTGTCCCGGATTTACATATTTAAAGAATTCTTCCACTTGTTATCAACTCAAAGCTATCCCTGTGTAAAATATTGTGTCACAATTTATATAAATCTGACGGGATAGCAATAGTTTAAAACCGCTTTTAAAACACCCTCATAAAGAATGAATCATCAGTTTCCACCATGGTATTATAACCGGCTGAAATCAATTAATAGCTTCTGGTCACAGTGAGATATGAGCCCGGGGATTTCAATGCGGTGGTGGTTTTTTGAACGGATTTTTCTCATTTTGTGCAAACAAATGGCCAAATCATTCATTGATTGGAGGTCCCTTTTGGTTTACTTTTGATTTTTTGATATACTTCTGATTTTCTGGTCATCAATTGATGGCTTTTGCATTTAGAAATTAACAAATAATCTCCATGATCGGAATCCTTCTTATTGCCATCGGAAGTATCGGCGCTGCCAGCTTTTATGTTCCCTTTAAAAAAGTTAAACAATGGTCATGGGAGTCCTACTGGATCGTACAGGGCCTGGCAGCCTGGATCATTGCACCCTGGGTATTTGCACTGTTTACGGTCCCGTCAGGAACCCTGATTGATATCCTGCGAGAAGCTCCTTCATCAGCCAAATGGCTTACCATTATGTTCGGTGCCCTGTGGGGTGTGGGGAGCCTGACATTCGGGCTCAGCATAAGGTACATGGGTATCGCATTGGGCC
This sequence comes from Bacteroidales bacterium, assembly GCA_023138875.1. Taxonomy (GTDB): domain Bacteria; phylum Bacteroidota; class Bacteroidia; order Bacteroidales. Next base: position 25,647 of record JAGLOO010000040.1, on the reverse strand, counting down.
AGAGCCTGGTCCTGGGACTTGCAGCTGCTCTGGGAACATTGATACCAGCCATTGTTAACGGTGACGACCTCTTTTCAACCCGGGCAGGGATACTAACCATTATAGGTGTCGCTATTGCCCTTGCCGGTATTGCTATTATCGGTTATGCCGGATTCCTTAGAAATAAAAGTCTTTCAGAAGAAGAGAGAAAGGCTGCAGTGAAGGATTTTGCACTCAAGAAGGGTATTTTGATCGCGCTCATTTCCGGTGTAATGAGCTCCGCTTTTGCCTATGGTCTGAATGGCAACGCCAGCGGGAAGCTTATCGAAAAAATGGCCCTGGAATACGGCACCAATGAACTATACCTGAGTAATCCGACTTTAATCTTCATACTGTTAGGTGGATTTATAGTTAATATAATCTATTGTGTCGGTCTGAATATTAAAAACAAGACCTATAAGGATTATACATCGGTCTCTGCAGGTGTCTTCATGAATAATATAGCTTTCACTTTCCTTGCCGGATTTCTCTGGTTTCTGCAGTTCCATTTCTATGGCATGGGGAAGAGTCTGGTTCCGCCAGCTATGGAAGCCTTTTCATGGAGCATCCTGATGGCCCTTGTTATTGCGATGAGTAACATTTGGGGACTTTTCCTGAAGGAGTGGAAAGGGGTAAGCAGGAAAACAATTGTGGTGCTTCTGATAGGGATCCTGGTACTGATCCTGTCAACATTTGTCATTAACTTAAATTAAAGATGCACAAGCGTATCGGTTTTAAAATGAAGCTTAATCCGGGATTTGTTGAAGAGTATAAGAAGAGGCACAATGACCTCTGGCCTGGACTTCATAAACTATTAAAAGACAGTGGTATATCCGAATACAGTATCTTCTTTGATGAGGAAACTAATATCCTTTTCGGATTCCAAAAGCAAGCAGGCGATCAGGGCTCGCAGGACCTGGGAAAAACTGAAATCGTGCAGAAATGGTGGAAGTACATGGCAGACATTATGGAAACAAACCCTGACAACTCGCCGGTCTCCTCACCCCTGGCAGAGGTCTTTTATATGGAATAATTCAGATATTAATTATAAATCATTTTACATAATGAGCAAATCAGATACGATTACTAAAGCATTTGAAGCAGCAAAAGAGCAATACGCCCAGATCGGGGTTAATGTGGAAGATGCCATGAACAAACTGGACCAATTCCCCATCTCCCTGCACTGCTGGCAGGCCGATGATGTGGGAGGATTTGAAACCCCGGATTCTGCACTGTCAGGTGGAGGTATACAGACTACAGGGAACTATCCCGGGAAAGCCCGTAACATTGAAGAACATCGCATGGATGTTGAAAAGTCCATGGACCTGCTTCCTGGCAAGCAGCGTCTGAACTTGCACGCCATCTACGGAGATTTTCAGGGCAAATTTGTGGACCGCGACCAGATCGAATTGAAGCATTTCCAGAGCTGGATTGACTGGGCCAAAGAACTCGAAATCGGAATGGATTTTAACTGCAGCATGTTCTCCCATCCAAAAGCTGCTGATGATCTGACAATCTCACACAAGGATAAGGGTATCCGTGATTTCTGGATCGAGCATACAAAACGTTGCCGTTCCATTAGTGCAGAAATGGGCAAACAACTGGGAACATCCTGCATCCACAATATCTGGATCCAGGACGGCTCCAAGGATCTCCCTGTGGACAGGTACACACACCGTTCCATTTTGAAGGACTCCCTGGATGAGATCTTCACGGAAAAATATTCAAAAGATCACATGAAGGATGCCATTGAGAGCAAATTGTTCGGGATTGGCCTGGAAGCTATGACTGTTGGTAATTCAGAGTTTTACCTGGGATATGCAGTTGCCAATCAGACCCTGATATGCCTGGATAGCGGTCACTTCCACCCCACAGAACAGGTGGGAGACAAGATCTCTTCCGCCCTGCTTTTCGTTCCGGAAATACTGCTTCACGTCACCAGGCCCATCCGATGGGATAGCGACCATGTAGTAACGCTGAATGATGATACCATGCTGATTGCACAGGAAATAGTAAGGTGTGGCGCTTTGGACAGAGTTCATATGGGTCTTGATTTCTTTGATGCAAGCATCAACCGCATCGGAGCCTATGTGGTTGGAACCCGTGCAGCTCAGCAAGCCATGTTGTTTGCCCTGCTTGAACCCAGAGACATACTGCTGAAATACGAAGAAGGTGGTCAGTTTTTTGAGCGCCTCGCTGTGCTGGAATTACTAAAAACCAAACCTTTCGGCGCTGTCTGGGACTATTATTGCCTGAAGAATAATGTTCCTGTTGCCCAGGACTTTATCACAGAAATTCAGCAATACGAAAAAGACGTTCTCAGTAAAAGATCATAACAGATAGTTTTTCAATTAGAAGTAGTTTTTAGTTGACAAAAGACAGCGGCATGGTTACGATCACTGCCGCTTTTTTTTCATTTTTTTAAATAATTTAGCAATGAACAAAGATGTTGTATTGATTTTTGATATCGGGAAAACCAATAAAAAGATCCTGGTATTTGATAACAAGCTGGGTATCCTTCATGAGGAAGAAACCGTATTTGAGGAAATCCCTGATGATGATGGATTCGCAGGTGATGATATAGAAAAACTGGAGGGGTGGATCATTCAGGCCTGCAGGCAATACATAGAGGACGAACAATACAATGTCCGTGGTATCAACTTCACCACATATGGAGCAACCCTGATGTATCTGGACGACCAGGGCAATCGGTTAACACCTGTATATAACTATCTGAAACCTATGCCGGAAGGAATAGTGGATCCCCTTTACCAGAAATTTGGAGGAGAGGCTGAATTCTGCAGAAAAACTGCTTCACCGGCCCTCGGTATGCTCAACTCAGGTTTCCAGGCGCTCTGGCTGAAAGAAATGAAACCGGGGATATTTGAGAAGGTGCAAACCATACTGCATTTTCCCCAGTACCTCTCCTACCTCTTAACCGGAAAGGTTTCCTCGGAGCACACCTCCATCGGTTGCCATACTGCCCTGTGGGATTTCGACCACATGTACTATCATCCATGGACCAAACAACTTGGAGATACACTTCCAGCGCCGGAACCTGTTGAAACCACTTATCCATCCAGGAAGCTTAACAGTGAGATCCCGGTAGGCATAGGTATCCATGATAGCTCCTCCTCACTGGTCCCCTATTTTATGAACTCTGATGAGAAATTCGTCCTGGTATCTACAGGTACATGGTGTATCTCGATGAATCCGTTTAACCCTGCTCCCTTGACTGCTGAACAACTAAAGAAGGACTGCCTGGCCTATCTGAGTATTCGGCAAAATCCGGTAAAATCCTCCAGGTTGTTCCTTGGACATATTCATGACGTGAATGTGAAACGACTTACACAGGTCTTTGGTGTGGATGATTCCGCCTACAAGAAGGTCGGTATCAATGATAAGTTGCTTCGTACCCTCAATCAGAAAAGTCAGGGTGAGCGCGTTTTCTTCAAAGATGGTGTCCCTGAAGATTACATAGACCAATCCGTTGCTCATACGGTTTTTAATGATTTTGAAGAAGCCTATCACCAGTTGATCATTGACCTGGTGGATCTTACCACTGAAGCCATCGATCTCATTATTGATGGTGAAGACAGTACAAAGAACATGTATATCACCGGCGGATTCAGCAAGAATCCCATTTTTGTAAAACTGATTGCCAGCCGGTTCCCCGGCAAAAAGGTCTATACCTCTGAAATTGCCAATGCCACCTCTCTTGGTGCCGCCCAGGTACTATGGAAGGCCCTTGATCCTGATTTCAATCCTGCAATTGACCCGGGACTGAAGCACTGTGAAGCTGAAACATCTTTTGTAAATTAATAAAAGAAGATATTTAATATGGATAAACTTGATACCATACTTCAGCATCCGCGCGACCAGATCACCGAAATCATCAAACGGATCTATAATGCCGGATTAACCACAACCTCCGGTGGAAATATTTCCATTAAGGACAGTGAGGGAAATATCTGGGTAACACCCACCGCCATTGATAAAGGTACACTTCAGAGAAAGGATATTGTTTGTGTCAAACCTGATGGTACCATATCCGGTCACTACAAACCTTCAGTATTGTGAGGAAGCTTCCGAACATGAACATCATCCCCCAGGCAAAACATATCTGTGGTCCCATTGGGTATGCTCCATATGCCATCCCCGGAGGAGAAGATCTGGGAAAAAAGATAGCAGCTGAATTCAGTAAGGGATTCAATGCGGTAATCATGGAGAATCACGGAACTGTGGTCGGCGGATCTGATGTGCCCGCTGAACCAACCAGCCGGAATTATGGCAGAGGCACTATATACTGGGGCGGAGCTCTCTCTGAGTCGGATGCTGCCAATTACGCACTGGATCCTTCTCAAAAAATCTTATCAAAGTAGAAAGTTGAATATTACCCTTAGCATTCTCAATCTTTGAGATATAGTTCATTTTTGTTCCCGCTTTTTCTGCTAATTGTTCTTGTGTTAGATTAGCTTCTTTCCTCGCCTCTTTTAACATCTCACTAACGATGAACATTTTAAAACATCTCTCACTGCAATTTATTCGAGAACCGCATATCACCTCAGGAAAACCAGTTCATTATCTGAGAATAAACGTCAGTTTTTTCTACTTTTAGATACCAGCTAACCAGCTACAATAACATTAAGAAATTATGAAATTTGAAGATTGGGGGAAATTACAGAATGGATCTGACATTCGGGGTGTTGCCATGGATGGTATTCCCGGAGAGACAATCAACCTGACACCTCAGGTAGCTACCATATTGGGATACTCATTTGCCCGCTGGCTGGGAATAAACAGAAGCAGTGGAGGGAAAGTGGCTGTCGGTACAGATTCAAGGATAACGGGACCATCATTGAAACAGGCATTCATCAAGGGTCTTCTTGAATCAGGTTTCGATGTCATTGATTGTGGCCTCGCCTCCACCCCGGCCATGTTCATGACCACCATCGATCCTGCTCTTGAAGTGAATGGTGCAGTCATGTTAACAGCTAGTCACCTGCCCTTTAACCGGAACGGGATGAAGTTCTTCACCAGCAAAGGAGGATTCGACAAAAGCAATATTCACGATCTGCTCCACATTGCAGATGCCGGCTCTTTCACACAGTCCGAAATTACCGGCACTGTTCAGGAGCTTGATTTCATCTCCGATTACTCTGCATACCTGGTCAATACCATAAGAAAAGGGGTGAATGATCCTGATCATTTTGAGGAACCACTTCAGGGCCTGAAGATCATTGTGGATGCAGGCAATGGAGCCGGGGGATTCTTTGCTGATAAGGCTCTTGTACCCCTGGGTGCCAATGTTTCCGGAAGCCAGTTTCTGGATCCCGATGGCCATTTCCCCAACCATGTCCCCAATCCTGAGGATGGTGAAGCAATGGACTCCATTTGCAACGCTGTGATTCGGGAGAAAGCGGACCTGGGGATCATTTTTGACACGGATGTGGACCGTGCCGCCATCGTCGATTCAAAGGGGAATGCCATCAACCGGAATGATCTGATCGCACTGATCTCCTCAGTTATACTTGAGGAATATCCTGGTTCGGTGATCGTTACCGATTCCATTACATCGGCCGGACTACAGTGGTTCATCGAGGAACATCTGGGGGGGATCCATCATCGGTTTAAAAGGGGATACAAAAATGTAATCAACGAATCATTGCGTCTCAATGCAGAGGGTAAAGATTCCTGGCTGGCCATAGAAACCTCGGGTCATGCCGCCCTGAAAGAGAATCATTTCCTGGATGACGGCGCCTACCTGGTGGCCAAACTGCTGATCCAAATGGCAAAAATGAACCGTGAGGGAAAATCCCTGGGCAGCCTGATCAATGTTCTGCCAAGGCCTACCGAAGAAGAGGAATTCCGTCTCACCATCCAATCGGAAGAGTTCGGTACTTATGGGAAACAGGTCCTGGACCAACTGGCTGATATGATCAAATCCGAATCAGACTGGAGCCCCGAAGTGCCCAATTATGAAGGTATCCGGGTAAAATGCGCAAATGAAAATGAAGATGGCTGGTTTCTATTGAGAATGTCGCTACACGATCCGGTGATGCCCGTGAACGTGGAATCCAATGTCACCGGCGGTGTCAGTGTCATAGCCAGACGCCTCCATCAATTACTCAAGAGGTTTGAAAATCTGGGCCTGGATGCCCTTCATTGATTTTAATATCATATGGTTAGTGGATCAGTTACAAAAACCGCAAAACAATTCTAATAAAACCCATACTCATAAGCCGCCTCATACATGGCAATGATGTTTTCCGGGGGCACATCAGCCTGGATGTTGACTGGGATCGCTTCCAGGAGGGGATCACCCAGGCTGCCATCCATTGGATGGTCGATCATACCAATGATAACTGGAGAACGCATAACATTCCGGCTACGTATGAGGGTTATAAAAACGGGGATTTTGACCACTGTTACCCGGATACCCACAACAGCACTACAGGTATGTATGGAGGCATGTTCATTCTTCCGGATCCCATCGCAACAAATATTTATTATATTCTGGACAGGAAGAAAAGGCTAGCAGAATAATGAATCAAACAAACAATTATTAGATGAAGAACAATAATAAGATTAAGGCTGTGCTATTCGACATGGACGGAGTACTGGTAGATTCAGAGGAATATATATGCCAGGCTGGCGTAGAGATGTTCAATGAAAAAGGTTACAAGGTCTTACCGGACGATTTTCTTCCTTTTACCGGCATGGGTGAAAACAGGTACCTGGGGGGTGTGGCAGAAAAACACAGCATCCCTTTTAATCTTGAGGCAGATAAGGCAAGAACCTATGAGATCTATGCGGATATGGTGAGAGGGAAGCTATCCCCTTTGGACGGAGTGCACGATTTTATTGGCATCTGCCTTAGTAAAGGCCTGAAACTGGCCGTCGCCTCCAGTGCCGATCCCATCAAGGTGAATATTAACCTGGATGAGATAGGGTTAGAAAGGAACTTGTTTCGGGCCATAGTCACCGGATTGGATATTGAGCATAAAAAGCCTGCTCCGGACATTTTCTTAAAAGCTGCTGAGCTGGTAGGAGCGGATCCCCGTAGTTGCCTGGTAGTGGAAGATGCTGTCAGTGGTGTGGCAGCAGGGAAAGCTGCCGGTGCGAAAGTGCTGGCCCTGACCACATCTTTCTCCCCAGAAGAGTTATCCGGGGCTGACTGGATTGCAGGCACACTGGCGGAGGCGGGTGATGAGGTGCTGGATTGGTAGTTCCCTACCAGCTTTGCACTGTATCAATCATGGCAAGAATGTTCTCCATAGGTGTACCCGGCTGGATGTTGTGGCATGAACTGCAGATATACCCTTCACGGCCGCCGCCCAGCGTCTCCAGGCAATTCAGCGTCTCCTTCCTTACATCCTCCGGAGTTCCGAACGGTAACACGCTCTGGTTGTCAATCCCACCATGGAAAATGACCCGTTCTCCATACTTCTTTTTCAGTTTGTCTGTCTCCATGCCCGGACAGGTATGTTGAATGGGATTCAATATATCGATTCCGCAATCGATAAGGGGGGATAGGAGTCGCTCGGAAGCACCGTCGGTATGGTAAAAAACTTTGAGGCCGTATGAGTGGATCAGGTCACACCAACGCTTCATTCTGGGCTTCAGAAAATACTCCCACGATTCGGGCGACATCAGCAGGTTGTCCTGCATCCCGATGTCGTCGCTGATAAACACCATATCGAGGTACCCGGAAGCCTCACTGAAAAACCGCTTCATCATTTGTGTCTGGATCTCTTCAATTCGGTCCAGGGTAGCCTGGACAAGGCCAGGGTACATCAACAGATCGAGAAGCGATTGCTCGATTCCACGCAACTGACTGTATATTTCAAAAAAGGAGACCCACGGCCCTATGACTGCAAAATCCTTGGAAGCTTTTCTGGCAAGGCTGGTTGCAGCGTTATAATTAAGGGTACCTCTAAAAACCTAGTATTGATATAATCACCTGATTGTTAATATGTTAATTGCTGTAAATTCTATTAATTGCTTAATTTTACAGTATAAAAATAAGCAATAATGGAAAAGCTTACCAAACTTGGTGATCCACTCCAAAGACTTAGTGAATATATTGATTGGAAAATATTTGAAGGCCCATTAAATGAGGCATATAAAGATGAAGACAAGAACATGTCCAAGGGCGGTCGCCCACCCTTTGGTAGATTAATGATGTTCAAAGCCCTGTTGATCCAAAGCCTCTACAATCTTTCCGATGACCAATTGGAATACCAAATAGTGGACAGGGCAAGTTTTAAACGCTTCCTTGGATTAAAGAAGAGTGATAAGGTTCCGGATAGTAAAACATTTTGGGTGTTTCGAGAGCATCTTATTGAAAAAGAAGTAATTGAGGGGCTATTTACAATTTTCAATGAAACACTCGAACAAAAAGCCAGCAATAAAGAGAAATCCAGGACACGGGTTCGGGTCGAGCATATATTTGGTTTTGTGGAAAACAGCATGAATAGCTCAATTGTACGAACCATAGGGTTTCCAAGGGCAAAAGCGAAAATAGGGATGATGAACTTAACCTACAATATTTGTCGTTGTGTTCAATTGAGATTGGTTGTTGCGTTTGGAGAATAGCAGAGTTATTTTTAACAGAGAAAACGAATTAGATTTGTTGTCAAATATTGAGATTAATAAAAGAGGTTTTTAGAGGTGCCCTTAAACCTGTCAGGATCCGGCCAAAATGGATATTTTTCCGCATCTGCAGGTGTCTCATATCCCGACATGGGTGGTTCTACAAACTCCTGATAATGTGCCTCGCCCGATTCGGTTTGATAGTCCATAAAAACCCAGACTATTTTGTCCAATCCGAGTTTCTTCCACATCTCAAAATCATTTTTTGCTCTCACATGCATTTTCAACGTATTTTCCACTTCGGGAGTATACAGGACATCTATAGGAATCCGGTCAACCGGTTTTCTGTCCAAGATATTGAGGACCCTCTCTTTTGGATTCATATTTTCTTTCGATTAAAAATATTGTCAAATCCTGGTATTGAATTTCTGCTCCTTTTTCCAGGACTTGCAGTTTCTTCTAAGATAGTTACAATTTGGCTACCTTTCTTCTGTAGTTTTCCACTTCCCAGTTGTCGATGAAACTGATCTTATCCTCGGTCATAAAATGGGGGCCGCCAAAATTTTCCGAAAGGTAACTGATCTTCATCATATCGGTAAATACCTCCAGGACTATTTGTATCGACCGGTCACCCTCCTCAACAATGATCAGCCCTTCCTGCTCTTCCAATATTACCTTTGGATAATATCCATGCAAAAGTTCAAACTGTTTAATGCGCGAAATGATTTGCTTACCATCCAATCCTTGTTCCAGGAAAAGGTAGTTGGATTTACAATAGACAATGATATCCGGCGTAAAAGGCCTGCTGATTTTCTGATACAGTGCCTTACTGCTTGTAAAATGATTGATGAGTTCACTTCTAAAGGCATTTGATTTCAGATTGTTGCCAGAGAAGTACCGGGTAATTTCATCAGAGGCTTCAGATCTGTATTCTTCAACATCAATGCCAGGGAGCACAAGTGTTTTATGCATCCGGATCCTCGATTCAATGGAATCATAAATGGCTTTAATTTCACGTGCCGAATTGGCTCCAACGAATATGCCATGATTCTGCAAAAAGATGATTTTAGGCGCATGACCAAAATTCATTTTATAAGTCCGGATCTGTGCCTGGAGTTTTTTAAAGAGGATGTAACCCGGATCTGTATATTCTACGTATAGTGCTTCACTTCCAAACCGCTCCTCAACCTCCTTTTGCGCATTTTTCGCACACATCATGGCATTGACAACAGTTGGGTGGGTGTGAATAATGTATGAATAATCGATCAAATTATGCAATGATGTTTCGACCGAGGGCCGGAGGTGTTCCTGACTAACAATGGCTTTTTTAAGATCATTCTTGACCTGCTCTTCCCGAAGTCCGGAATCCTCTTTGTAGATTTTATCCTCCATCAGCCCAAGCAATTCCCTTGATAACGATACGAAACCGTCCGTTCCAATATCAGCCAGGGAAACTCCACTTGCTTTGATCCACAATTTCTCCCGATCCTTATATGAAGTATTTCCTCCTCCAGCAATTACATAAGAGGGATTGTTTCCGTAATAGTGCGAAATTTCGACTAGTGACTCTAAATGATTCATTAATTACTTATTTTAAAGGGGCCCCAGTGAATCCTTGATTAATTAAACTTTTACCTATCTTTCTGAATATCTGGGTTCTTTAATATACGATAACTGTTGTTATTCACCTTTACCAACTGATCAAGCATGCTTGCTAAATATATACATTTGGCTGGTTAGGATCAATAGACATTATGAGCATTGTGTTGCATTTTTTGGGATAAACAAATACCCAACAATGATATTTTTCTCTTATTGAGACATTTGAGTAATTTTATGATGGCCTGGTAAATGTGCTGCTGGCTCTACAGAAGAACAATATTCATCAAAATATAAATCCTGAAAAAAATGAAAATGATCCGGATTATCACTCTTTTATCCGGCTTATTGCTGGTAATCCCCGTGTTAAGCTTCTCCCAGGAAAAACAGAAACCCTTTAAACTTGCCATTGCCCAGATGTCTGTGGTGGGTGGTGACCGCAAGGCGAATCTGAAGCATGCCGGTGAAATGATCTCGGAGGCTGCTGAGCAGGGAGAAGTGATCCTGTAGCACCGGAAGATCAATGAACTGGGTATTGGCATCCCTATTATGCCCTGGGCGACCGGCTTAATGTGTGCCAGACAGAATTTGGCACCATTGGCCTGATGATCTGTGCCGATGCCAATACGGATGACTATGTACTGACTCGTTCACTGGCCTATATGGGCACCTCTAACCACAAACTCCTGACCTTATCATCACCATCAGGTTCAATACAACTCATTGCCTGATAGATATCTTTCAGCTTGTGGTACATTTGCCTGTCAATCCAGTTGGAAAAGGATTCCAGCTGGTGTTTCACGTTGTCTACAATTTCAATCGATCAGCCTTCCAGGATTGCTATTCAAATATTCTCTTATGGCTGAGCTTTCCATCACCTTTTTCTGCTCCGACTTATTCAGATGTACTTCCCTTTTTCCTGTGATCAATGACTCAAGAGGTATTCCCAGGTATCTGTTCAGGAGTATAATCATCTTCAAAGACAATGGGCGTTTCCTGTTCAGCACCTCCGATACTCTGGTTTTTCCTCCAAACAGTGGTGCAATATCAACCTGTTTCAAATCCATTTGTTCCATTTGAAATTTGATGGCCTCAATGGGATCTGGCGCACCCATTGAATAGTGTTCCCTTTCATACTGTTCTATCAGAATTGCCAGTAACTCCATTTCCTCGCCTATTGGTGAGTTCTCAGGTATCAGGTCTTCACTTGAATGTATTAGTGCATAGAGACGTTCACATGCTGTATCGTACTCCGCCATGGTCTTTATAATTTTAACCTCCATATCTGATAGTTTTTACATCGATCACATCATACTCTGTATGCGCTCCAAACCAGACCACATATACAATCCTGTGTTTATATTCGACATCCACCACCAACCTGAATTCATTTCCTTTAATATTGAATACTACTCTTTTAGCACCAATGATACTAGCTGATTTCAATCTGGATTTCAAATCTGCCGGATTTCTCCATTCGGAATACCTCACTAAATATATCCATACCTGTAAGGATGCCCGTGCAACAGAATACCTGCCATTACGACAATACTCCCACAGCGTTTTCTCCTTAATAATCCGCATTCTTCACAAAGGTATTAAAAAGTTACCGGTTTTGGTAACTCAATATGATATTCTTGAGCTTTTTTGGTTTATGAGTTAAGGAGTATGTTTATCGGTGCCCGGTAGGTTGGACCAGGGTTCCATTGGTAAATTAGGAAAAACCAGACCATTTTGTACATGATCAATTATCAGATTACTTTTAAACTCTTTCAAATGACCTATTGGACGTTTGATCTGTAAATAATTACTATTTTTATGATGTTGGTTATAGTATCGCTTAAAACCCTCATCATGAAAATAAGCCCCATGCCTCGACGCACTTTTATCAAATCCACTGCTGCAACTACAGCCGGAATAACAATTGTACCCAGCCATGTTATGGGTAGAGCTCTGGGGCACAAAGCTCCAAGTGATAAATTGAATATTGCAGGAATCGGGATTGGTGGCAAAGGGAGGGTTAACCTGGAAGCCATGAACAGTGAGAATATTGTAGCCCTGTGTGATGTGGACTGGAAATATGCCCGGGATTGTTTTAACGACTATCCCGATGCAAAGAGATACTGGGACTGGCGGAGGATATTCGATGAGATGGGAGATGATATCGACGGGGTAATGATCGCCACATCCGACCACACGCATGCCGCCATTGCAGCCACGGCCATCACCATGGGCAAACATGTCTATTGCCAGAAACCCCTCACCCACTCTGTATATGAATCCCGGTTATTGACCAGGCTGGCCAGAGAGTACCAGGTCGCAACCCAGATGGGAAACCAGGGCAACTCCGCTCCTGAAGCACGTACCGTTGAAGAGTGGATCTGGAGCGGTGAGATCGGGAAAGTGAAAGAGGTACATGCGTGGACCAACCGACCCGTCTGGCCCCAGGGCCTTCAGCGTCCAACGGAAAAGATGACACCTCCCGAAACCATGAACTGGGACCTCTTTATCGGTCCGGCTCCCATGCGACCCTACCACATTATTTATACACCATGGAACTGGAGGGGGTGGTGGGACTTTGGTACCGGGGCACTGGGCGATATGGCATGCCACATACTGAATCCGGTATTCTCTGCCCTGCAACTTGGATATCCCAATAAAGTACAGGGATCTTCTACCCTGGTGAATACCGAATCAGCACCCCAGGCTGAAGTGGTGGAATACACCTTCCCGGAGCGGAAGAGACTGCCCTCCCACGTGAAGGTCAAAATGCCGGAGGTGAAGGTCTTCTGGTATGACGGGGGAATGATGCCTTCAAGACCTGAAGAACTGGCCGATGGTGAACCGATCATGGAAGATGGCATGGGTGGATGTATTTTTGTGGGCACCAAAGATAAACTGATCTGTAACCTTGCAGGTATTCACCCAAGGTTGCTGTCAGGCCGGCAACCCAATGTACCTGAATCCCAGCCAAGGGTCCCGGGATATAATACAGGTGGGATCATGAATGGACCGCACGAACAGGACTGGATTAGGGCCTGCAAGGAGAGCCCTGAAAACCGCAGGCAGCCCCACTCCAATTTTGACATGGCCGGACCATTCAACGAGATGATTGTCATGGGAGTACTGGCAGTCCGGCTTCAGAGCCTGGACCGGGAATTACAGTGGGATGGTGATAACATGCGGTTTACAAATATCTCAGGCGGTGATGAACTGAGGGTTGTCTCTTCCGATGAGTTCAAAGTGATCGATGGTCATCCCCATTTTAATACAAAATATGTAACCCTGAATGCTGAAGAGACTGTTCAGGAATATATCAAACACAATTACAGGGACGGCTGGTCTCTGCCTGAATAAACTAAATCAAACTATCAAAAATGAAAACTTACAATCTATTTGCAGCTGTTGTCCTTGTGGCATTATTATGTTCGTGCAACCAGCAAAGCAAACAAAATTCAAATGACACCTCAACTGCTGAGGAGCCTTCGTTGAATAGACTCACCACCGAAGATAAAGGTGATGGCTGGGTGTTACTATTCGATGGTAAAACCACTGATGGCTGGAAAAACTTCAATGAGGACATTGTTACAGGATGGGAAGTAGAGAATGGGTGCCTGGTTGGACTGGGCCTTGGTGGAGACATCGGTGGCGATATTGTATCGGTCAAAGAATATGATAATTTCATCCTGAAATGGGAATGGAAACTGGGACCCAATGGAAACAGCGGGGTGATGTATCATGTGGTGGAAGGCGAACAATATAAAGCTGCCTATGAGACCGGCCCGGAGTACCAGCTCATTGAAGATGATAATTTCTTAGATCACGGCAAACCTTATCCGCTGGAGGAGTGGCAGAAAACAGCTGCGGATTATGCCATGTATGTTGCCAGTGATGATAAACAGGTAAATCTGCGTGACTGGAACAGTTCAAAAATTGTTTTCAGCGAAGAGAAGGCCGAATACTGGCTGAACGGAAAGAAAATGGTGGAGTTTGTGCCCTGGAGTGATGACTGGAATGAAAGGCGCAACAGTGGAAAGTGGGATGCCTATCCCGACTACGGCCTGGCAAAAACAGGTAAACTGTGCCTGCAGGACCACGGCAGCAAGGTCTGGTTCCGGAATATTAAGATCAAGGAACTGTAGTGAAAGGCAGACCATACCTCTATTTTATCAGTCTGGTCGCTACCATCGGCGGACTAATGTTCGGGTTCGATATTGGTATCATTTCAGGTGCTGTTCCCTTTATTCAGCCCTATTTTCATTGGGATGAACTGCAGCTTGGCTGGGGTGTCAGTTCGATCCTGGCGGGATGTATCGCAGGAGCATTTGGAACTGGTGTGATCACTGAAAAATATGGACGAAGGAGCATACTGATTGTCGTAGCCCTGTTCTTTGCAGTCTCATGTGCCGGAATGGCCATGGCCACAACGGCCACATTTTTCATCTCATTCAGGGTCATGGGCGGACTTGCTGTGGGTGCTGTCTCAGTACTGTCTCCAATGTATGTAGCTGAAGTTGCTCCTCCAAAGATCAGGGGAACACTTATCACCATTTACCAGCTGGCTATAACCCTGGGGATCCTTATCTCCTACCTGGTCAACTATGGATTGCATGAGGTTGACAACAACTGGCGCTGGATGTTCGCCACCGGTCTGATCCCATCGGCAGTATTTTTCACCGGCCTGATATTTATCCCTGAGAGTCCCCGCTGGCTGGTGAAAGCCGGTTTCAAAGAGAAGGCTTCAATCATCCTGGAAAGAATCGGTGGTGGTGCATTTGCCGGTGCAGAGATCCGGGAAATTGAAAAAAGTCTGAGCGATGCCGGAGGACCCGTAAATTTCAGAGCCCTATTCCGTCCTCAGTTCCGCAAGGTTATCTTCCTGGGATTGCTATTATCAGTATTCGTACAGATTACCGGAATCAATACAGTGGTGGATTATGCTCCGAAAATTCTGATCTCCGCAGGTCTGGAGATCAAGAATGCACTGCTTCAAACCTCGCTGATCGGCATTGTCAACTTTGTCTTTACATTTTTTGCTGTCTGGCTTATCGATAGGCTTGGCAGAAGAACATTCTATCTCATTGGTTCCTCAGGTATGGCCATTACCCTGCTGATGCTGGCGGCTGCTTTTCATTTTGAGATGGATCCTGTTTTCACCATCATCTTCATCATGCTGTTCATCGCATTTTTTGCCTCCTGCATCGGTCCGGCGTTCTGGACCCTGGTGGCCGAAATGTTCCCCAATCAGATCCGGGGACAGGCAGTGGCACTCGCATCATTTACCCAGTGGGTGTTCAACTTCCTGGTGATACTGTTTTTTCCCTATGTACTGGATGCAATTGGAGGCTCACTCACATTCCTGTTCCTGTCGGCGATGTCGGTAATCCAGCTGCTGATTGCCTGGTTTCTCATTAAAGAGACAAAGGGTAAAACGCTGGAGGATATTGAAAGGCTCTGGTCGAAATAAATAATATAAATCTATGATTATGTCAAATTCCAGAAGGAGTTTTATTAAAAAAACAACAGCAGCTACAGTAGCTGTATCGGTTGGTGGTGTTCTTCCCGCCTTTAGTGCAAGAAGTTATGGCCGCATCATTGGCTCGAATGAAAAAATAAGTGTATCTGTGATGGGGGTTAACTCAAGGGGGAAAGCGCTGGCTACAAATTTTGCACAACTGAAAGGTTGTGATGTAGTCCATATTTGTGATGTGGATAGCAGGGCAATCTTAAAATGCCAGAAAGAGTTAGAAACATCCCAGGAGATTAAAACTAAAGGATTCCGGGATTTCCGGGAATCCCTGCAGGATAAGGAGATCGATGCGATGGTAATCGCGGCTCCTGATCATTGGCATGCCCCTGCGGCCCTGTTAGCCATGCAGGCCGGGAAACATGTCTATCTTGAGAAACCCAGCAGTCATAATCCAAATGAAGGAGAAATTCTTATAAAGGCGGCCTCTCTATATGGTAAAGCCGTACAATTAGGCAATCAACGCCGGTCTTTCCCCATTGTCATGCAAGGTATGCAGGAATTGAAAGATGGAGTAATCGGACGTGCCTACTTTGCGAAAGGGTGGTATGCTAACAACCGTGGGCCGATTGGAGTGGGGAAAAGGAGTGCTGTACCCGAATGGCTCGATTGGGATTTATGGCAGGGCCCTGCACCCAGAGTGGCATACAATGACAATCTTGTTCATTATAAATGGCACTGGCACTGGCACTGGGGAACAGGTGAGGCATTGAATAATGGCACGCATATGATTGATATGATGCGATGGGGATTTGATGTGGACTATCCTGTAAAAGTGAGTTCAAACGGAGGAAGGTACCGTTATCAGGATGATTGGGAAACACCGGATACGCAGGTAATTAATCTCGATTTTGAAGAAGGTGTTACCATGACCTGGGAAGGAAGAAGCTGTAATGGAAGACCCGTTGAAGGAAGTGCTGCCGGTGTGGTTTTTTATGGAGAGAAAGGCAGTATGCTGTTTCCGGGCGGTAATAACTATACGATCTTCGATCTTGATAACAATATTATCAAAGAAGTAAAAGTGGAACAAAAGATAGATACCGGAGACCTGGTTAGTCCATTTAAAAATCTGATTGCCATTCATATTAATAATTTCTTTGACGGGATCCGAAATGGCAGCAGCAAGCTCAATGCTGATATTGAATCCGGACATAAAAGCACATTGCTCGTGCAACTCGGCAATATTGCTCAGCGAGTAGGACATTCTCTTGAAATTGATCCGAAAACCGGTCATATTCTAAAAGATAAAGAGGCTGTGAAATATTGGTCACGGACCTATGAAAAAGGATGGGAAATGAAACTTTAATTATACAATCATGAAATCAAGAAGATCTTTTATTAAAACCATGGGCAGAGGAGCAGCGTTATCTGCTGTTGCTTTTTCTTCAACCACAGCTTTTGCTACCCAGATATTGTCTGACTCTGACAAAAAGCAAAAGCGTATCCGGATTGGGATCATTGGTGCTGAAAATTCACATACAATCGGTTTCGGGAAAATGTTTAATACCGACAAGAAATTTCCCGGCGCGGAAGTTAAATATGTTTGGGGTGAAACAGATGAGTTTGCCAAAAATGCCATGGATAAGGGGAATATTCCTCATATGGTACAGGATCCATTGGAAATGATGGGGAAGATCGATGCCCTGATAGTTGATCACCGGCATGCAAAATACCACCTGGAGGCGGCCACTCCCTTCGTGAAAGCAGGGATCCCTACATTTATTGATAAGCCTTTCTGCTACCGGGCGGAAGAAGGAAAAGAATTCCTGGCCATGGCCAGGGAAGCCGGAACTCCGGTGACATCCTACTCTTCCATCGCCCAAAGCAATGCAACCTTTGATATAAAAGAACAGGTTGAATCGATGGGTGAGATCAGCCAGGTGATACGATATGGACCGGTGGATCTGGATTCCAAATATGGCGGGGTGTTTTTTTACGGAGTTCACGTTGTTCAGCCTTTGTTGTATGTGTTTGGGGACGATGTGGAAAAAGTGAAGGTTTCCAGGAATGGGAAAAATGGCAATGTTACCCTGGTATTCCAAAGCGGACTGTTTGCCACCCTGATTATTAAAAGTCTGGCATATAAATGGGAAACATTTGTGGAGACAAAAGAGGGTCTTATTGAACTCAAATCTCGTGTAGAAGAGAGCGACCCGTCAAAAAATTACGTGGATATGGTGGAAATGTTCCGTACGGGAAAGGAGCCCCGCAGCCATGAGAGCATATTAAAATGCGTTGCCATACTCGAAGCCATGGAAAGATCTGCATCCAGCGAAATATGGGAAAAGGTAGTGTTGTAGGTGCCCTATAGATCCGGCATCTCTAGAAATCGGTAGTAGCTTCTACCAGGTTCACCTCCTTGATCCATATATTCCGGTACAGAACCGGATGGCCCTCTGCCTGCAGTTTTAAGCCTTCGGGAGTATCGGTGATCCCTTTTCCATCGTCATTCCCCCCGTCAATACTTGAGTTTGGACCACCCCAAACCTGGTTGATGCCTATATTCGAATAGGCCTTGACACCATTAAAATAAAGGGTTACCAGGGCCTTCTCACTCCGTTTTCCATTCTTGAACCGGGCAGCCCTGAACTGAATATCATAAGAGTTCCATTTCCCAACTCCACGATAGGCATAATAGGGCGACTCAATTTCATTGATGACTGCACCCATGCCATGCATGCTTGAATCCCCATCCAGCACCTGTATTTCATACCTGTTCTGCAGGTAAACACCAGAGTTGCCTCCTTCTGATTCAATGAGAAATTCTACATGCAACCTGAAATCGCGGTATGCTTTCTTTGTAACAATGTCTGCCGTTCCATATAATCCACCTGTCGCAGACGGATCGTTGCTATTCATCACAGTACCCTGGTCAACAGGATCATCCACAACCTCCCATTTGATGGGCAATTCTGATAAAAACCGCGGTCCTTCCCAGTAGGTCCAAATATCATCAAGCATTTCACGGCTGCCATCAAACAGCATTTCAGCTCCCGCAGGGGCTTTGGCCCCAATTCCCACTTCAACCCGGTTACAGGCATTGGTGATAAGTATAGAAGTAATGATGGCCAATAGCATTACTGGCTTTAGTCCTCCACTGATAAATGATTGGGTTTTCATTTTGAATGCATTTTAAGATTATAACCTGTGATCTTTTAGCGGCCGATATTATCGGGCAATCCTTTGTAATACCGAAACCCTTCCATCAGTTTGCCATCCTGGTATTGGAGCCATTTGCTGATACGCATTCTCACCTCTTTTGCCTCTTCCTCAGAAAGATCCGGCCCTTTGTAATCGTACCAGCCCGAGCTCCACTGGCTCACATATTTAGACAAGGCTTCTATTTTTTTCTCTTCGAACCCGGTAATATCCACCCAGGTATTTTTATCCTCCTCAGCAGAATCAAAGAGCACATACTCCTCCACTGTATGGGCTTTCAGCCCCTCCATGGTGATCTGCCCCTGGAAAAGCAGGGGCCACATAGCTGCCCTTGCCGCATCAGCTGCCAGGTAGGAAGCCGTCCTATGATCGGCCTTATGCCATCGTTGTTCTCCTTTGCCCGGATCAAAAGCAAAGATTACATCGGGGCCGACCTTACGGATCAGTCTGACCAGCCTCGATACTACCTCCTTTTTATGCTCATACTCCAGCATTCCATCATCATACCCCAGGTTGATATAATGATCTCCGGGAATTCCCATCACCGCCAGTGCATCCTGTTCTTCCTGTTTGCGGATCAGTGCCAGGTCCACCATACCCAGCTTCGGGTCCTGGGTT
The DNA here is from genome assembly GCA_023138875.1 of Bacteroidales bacterium. Taxonomy (GTDB): domain Bacteria; phylum Bacteroidota; class Bacteroidia; order Bacteroidales. The sequence continues at coordinate 6,131 of JAGLOO010000040.1, read as the reverse complement.
CCCACATTTCCCGTGGTAAGCATGGCAATATACACCTCATTTCCATTGGCCTGCAACAGGCCCAGTGTTCCCATTGAATAGACATCGTCATCGGGATGGGCTCCGATAAGCAGGATGGTCTTTCCTTTCCATTGGTCAATAGGTATCTCTGGCTGGGCAACAGAGATAATGGGGAACATCAGCATAATTGTAAGGATCCAAATGGTTCGCATGTGTTTTGATTTTAATTGGTTCTGTTTGGTTCTAATTGGTTTTCAAGCAAGCCAAATTAATAATTATGTGAATACTCCACTATTCAAAATCGATCATGGCTTTCATTACACCATCTTTGTAACCTGCAACCAGGTCAAATGCCTCTTTTGTATCCCTGAAGCTGAAACGATGGGTGACCATGGCATCCACCGAAATATCTCCCCGGGCCATCATATCCAGGGCTGGTTGCACCGCTTCATTCTGCCTTCTCACATGCTGGATGCATAATTCCTTATGCCTTGATTTATCCACTGGCAGAGTCCAATGATCAAACTCCGGGATCCCGATGATCATTAGTTTCCCCCCGGGTTTAAGGAGGTCCACCGCATTGTCCATGGCATCCTGCTGTCCGCAGCATTCAAATACCACATCCAACAGATCGGGCACTTCTCTGCTGATCTTCTCCACCACATCTTCCTTATCAGGATTGGCAGTCAGCGTGGCTCCGCATTTTTCGGCAATCCGAAGCCGCTCATCGATCTTATCGGTCACAAAAATATCTTTTGCGCCCTTAGCCAGGGCCGGAAGCAAAACACTCATACCAATGGGACCAAATCCCAGGATCCCCACCCTGGCGCCTTCCATGGGAATGGATTGCTTTACCGCGTATACCCCGATGGCCAGTGGTTCTGATATGGCTGCCTGGTCATAGGACATGGTATCCGGGATCTTAAAGCAGCTGGTCTCCGGCATCACAATGAATTCTGACAGTGAACCTTCGGCCTGACCAGGACACCCCAGGAACCGCAATTTCCGGCATGTATGTGGCCTTCCTGCCAGACACTGATCACACTCCCAGCAAGGCATGGCCGGTTCAATGGCAATGCGGTCACCCGGACTCACTATGGTCACCCCTTTTCCAACTGCTTCCACCAGTCCTGCCCCTTCATGTCCCACCGTGAAGGGATACCGAACCACCTGGCTGCCGATCTTGCCTGAAACATAATAATGGATATCCGATCCGCACACACCCAGGATCTTCATCCGGATCAGTACATCACTGTCATTGAGAATCGCCGGGTTGGGTACTTCCATCATCTCCATCTGCCGGATACCCGTTAACTTCATTGCTTTCATAGGTTCGCCTATTTCATTGAGATTAAAGATAAATAATAAATTCAATGAGACTTATAAAAAACTAATTGGGTTCTACTACCATTTTTGTGGGTAAAGATCAAGTCCTCCATGAAAAAACAGTATTGCACTCCTAAAGTTTTCAAAAGTTCTATAGCCTCTACCAATTAATTTCACTTCCTGTATTTTGCCGTTTAATCTTTCAGCCATTGCGTTATTAAAATTGCTGATTAAAGCATTGACCACTCCGGTTGCATGGTTTAGGAACATAAGGATCACTTTATTTACCTCTCTTATGTTTTTCATATACGAATCATGTGCCCAATTAACTAACAATTCTGTTGCTGATTTTTCTTCATTATAGCAGTCAAACAATGATTTAAAGTTCTCCCTGATATGCCATACTTTGGAGACTTCACATTACAGTAAACATCAATCTTTATCATCATATTTTGATATTTAACTGCAAATAATAATAATAATCTCAATCCGGAAATAATAAATATCTTGCAGAAACAAATTTTGACAATATTTATGAAAATACTGAAATACAAAAGGATTGGTTTGATTGCTGTACTTTTTATCATGTTCACGATCTGCCAGGTAGAGGCAAATGTCAGCCTTCCGAACCTGTTCAGCAACAATATGATGTTCCAGCGGAATCAGCCCATTCACCTGTGGGGAGAAGCAGACAGAAAAGAACGCATTCAGATCGATTTCCTTGGTCAAACCTACAATACCAGGGCAGGGAACTCAGGAATGTGGAGTATTGAAATTCCTTCCACGAAAGCCGGTGGTCCTTTTGAAATGACCATCAAAGGAAAGAATATAATTACACTTTCAAATATACTCATAGGTGACATATGGGTTTGTTCCGGACAATCAAATATGGATTGGCCCCTGCGCAAAGCCAATAATGCTGAAGAAGAGATCAACAATGCAAAATACCCTGAAATACGGATATTTAAGCTAGTTAAACATATGGCTGTCGTACCGCAGAGTGACGTACTTGAGGGGTCGTGGGAAACGTGTAATCCGGAGAGTATTCCGGGATTTTCTGCAGTTGGCTATTTTTTCGGACGTTTTCTTCATCAGGAACTGGAAATACCTATTGGGCTTATCGGAACAAGTTGGGGAGGAACCAATGTGGAAACCTGGACCAGCAAAGAGGGATTTAAGGGAGAACCCTATTATGAACCCATCGCTCAGGAAGTTGCCGGTGTTGATCTTGAACAAAAGAAGAACGGTGGAGACGGGGAGTATGCAAAATGGATTGAGGAATTTCAGAAAAGTGATATGGGAGTTATCGATGGTGAGTATGTTTGGAGCGGAACAGATTTTGATTATAAAAACTGGTCATCCATGAATCTGCCACAACCATGGGAACTCTCTGAAGATGAAGACATGAGAGAAATTGATGGTGTTGTCTGGTTTATGAAAGAGGTGGAACTCACCAACAAACAAGCTCAATACAGAGCATCGGTCTCACTGGGGCCCATTGACGATTCGGATATCACCTGGATAAACGGTATAAAAATTGGTGAAACTAAGAATCGTTACAGTCACGACAGAAAATATGCAGTTCCTGAAGATTGCCTGAAAGAAGGAAAGAATCAAATTGTTATAAGGGTTGAGGATTATAGCGGAAATGGAGGTTTATATGGTGTTGGAAATCAGCTCTTCCTTCAACTCGGATCAGAAAAAATCTCACTTTCAGGGGAATGGAAATACAATACCGGCATGGTTGTCAAAACGAAAAGGCCAGCCAACAGATTTGATCCCAACAGTCTCCCCACTCTTTTATACAATGCGATGATCGCTCCCCTGATTCAATTCCCTATCAAAGGGGCTATATGGTATCAGGGCGAATCCAATGCCTCAAGGGCCTATCAGTACCGGGACCATTTCAAGCGGCTCATTACTGATTGGCGGGTAAAATGGGATATTGGAGATTTTCCTTTCCTTTTTGTTCAGCTGGCCAATTTCATGGACCCGGATGCAAAACCGGTTGAAAGTGCATGGGCTGAACTGCGTGAAGCACAGGATATGGCACTGTCATTACCGAATACAGGTATGGCCAGTGCCATTGACATCGGAGAAGCAGATGACATTCATCCACGGAATAAGCAGGATGTTGGCTACAGGCTTGGGCTTGAGGCGCTAAGGATAACTTATAGTATGAATCTGATCTCTGCTGGTCCACGGTATGACACAATGGAGATCAGAGAAAACGAAATTCATATCAATTTTAGCAATACCGGGGAGGGACTGGTTGTGAAAGATAAGTACCAGTACCTTAAAGGCTTTACTATCGCGGGCAACGATAAGAAATTCTACTGGGCCAGAGCAGAGCTTGTTGATGAATCCACTGTGAAGGTTTATTCAAATAGCGTACAAAACCCGGTTGCAGTCAGGTATGCCTGGGCCAACAATCCCGATCAGGCAAATCTTTACAACAGCGCCAACCTTCCTGGCAATCCATTTCGCACCGATGACTGGGAAGGTATAACTGCTAAAAACAGATAGGATTAAGGTATAGAAGATATATACTTTGAGAAGTTAGCTATAACCCGGTATTTCAATCTGTTTGCAACAAGCGATGAGACATTCCCGGGGTTCCATTTTTCTTCAATTACCGGCTTGCTGTGCAGTATACCCATATCTCTTACAGAAAGTTCTCCGGGATCGAGCCGGGTAATTTGTCCACGATCGTGGGGTGTCTGGCCTTGTAATTATATACTCTTTACGCTTATCGTCAAAATAACCGTATTCCATTCGCAACTATTTAAGCATCAAGGTCTCATGCAAATTCTATTTTGGACATGATTTGGCTTCTGTCAGACGCCTCTCTTTCAGCTCTGTTTCAATTCTGGATACCAATTTCTCATCGATCCGGTAAAAAGTAACTGCAATGGCGGCGAGAAGGGCTCCAATGGCCGGGTAGACACTCATCATATATCTGATCCCTTTCAGGGTCTCTGCGGTCTGTTCAGCACCCGCCTGGTAATGATACAGGGCAAGTATCCAGCCCGAAACTGCACCACCGATTGTCCACCCCATTTTCTGAGCAAAAGAGGCAGCTGAAAAAATCAGACCGGTCGCCCTTCGGCCTGTTTTCCATTCAGAATAGTCGGCTACATCAGCATACATGGCCCACACCAGGGGCGAAGTCGGACCCATGGTGATACTGCCCAGGATCTGCAGCACAAACATCCATATAACTTATTGAGGGCCAGGGAAATAAAACGGTAACGTGAACACGAAGTCGATATCATCAGCCACATATAGGTTTTCTTCTTCCCATACCTGCGGGCTATCCTGTCAACCAGAAGGATTCCTACAATAACCGCTAATGTTCCAGCGGTAAAGAACCATTTAACCAGGCTCTTGTCTTCCACATAGTAGATAAAATAATACATGGTTGCAGCTCCTCGGATAGGTGTCTTTTGAGCAACGGGCGGTTTAACCCGCTCCCGGGTAACCAAAAATATAATAAGAAACAGCACAACGGCAACAGCAGCATAAAGCATCATTGTATGCTGAAACCCCACGGCTTCATCGCCCCCTCCGAACCGCTCTACAAGCGGCAGTGTAAAGAACTGTATCAGGAGACCTCCTCCAAAAGCCCCGATAAATTTGTAAGATGAAAGCGTTGTCCGCTCCTTCGGGTCTGAAGTGATCACCCCCAGCAATGCAGAATAAGGCAGGTTGATGGCAGTATATACCAGAAAGTCAGTACACCTACGATCCCAAAAGGAAGAGCCATCCACAACAGATAAGGCCGGAACTTGCCCCACCTGGTATTTATCCGGTCACCCAGGATCCCCATGAGCGGATCATTCACCGAGTCCCATATTCTAGTAACCAGGAACATTGTACCGGCTGCTGCCGCAGTGATGCCAAATACATCCGTATAGAAATAGAGCAGGTACAACATAAAACTCTGGAAAAAGATGCATGAGGCCACATCCCCTAAACTGTACCCGATCTTTTCGGTTAGAGATAACCTGGCAGAACCCACACTGGAAATTGACTTAAGATTTAATCGCATGATATGATTCAGATTTGTATGTTTACTTTCGCATGTTTGGTTGAAGAGAAAACGAAATTCCAATATCCATATTATTCTACATATATTCGCTGTGGCAAACCGGATTTGATTTCCTCAGCACATGATTCGTATATGAAAAACATAAGAAGAGGTAAATAAAGTGATCCTTATGTTCCTAAACCATGCAACCGGAGTGGTCAATGCTTTAATCAGCAATTTTAATAACGCAATGGCTGAAAGATTAAACGGCAAAATACAGGAAGTGAAATTAATTGGTAGAGGCTATAGAACTTTTGAAAACTTTAGGAGTGCAATACTGTTTTTTCATGGAGGACTTGATCTTTACCCACAAAAATGGTAGTAGAACCATTTATATAACACAGAAAACATCAGAAAATATGAAGATCCAGTATCATAAAAGGCTGCACACTGTTTATCTCAGGTTAAAAAAGAGGCATGTTCCGGCTAAGCTGCTCTTTATTGTCATGGGCGTCATTTCAACCGCCTGGTTCCTGATCCGGGTTATTCCCAAACCACAGCGGGCAGGATATCCGTGTATGGGTACTGCATTTCCCATTATGACCGGTTTCCTGATATGGGTCGGAAGTGTAACGGGAGCTTTTATGGCTTTCAAACTATCGGGAAAGTATTTTAAAACAGCAAAAGTCCGCGCCGGTTTTGCGTTTGTACTTGCGGGTATTGGTTTTTCAATCATGGTGATGATGCAGTCAACCGTGAAAACATGGGCAGCTAA
>JAGLOO010000004.1 GCA_023138875.1 Bacteroidales bacterium | reverse complement strand
CTGGTCATAAGCCAGACATCCTACAACTATCCGGACAGGCACAACACACATTGAAAAGCACCTGCATCACCGGGATCCTGGAAGCTGAAGCGGCTTACATGATGGAATCTGTAATAAGGTTTATTGATGCCACGGACGATCTGGTATTTCAGGAAGCGTTTAATAGCTCATAAAGCCCTTATTACACAAGATAGCATTGGGCTTACTGAGGAGCAGGAGCTGGTGGACAAAATCCCAGACAAAATCCTGTGAAAAACCGGCCAGGGTGTCCCGGTGACGAAAACAGGTGATCTATGTTCCACCGTCTCCTCATCTTCATGATTCCAAATAATTTTCCAGGAGGACTGATCTTACTCCGGCAAGAAGTTCATCCGCATTCTGTTTGGAAAAAACCATTGGGGGTTTTATTTTCAGCACGTTGTTATCTTTCCCATCGGTACTCATAAGAATACCCAGGTCCTTCATTCTGTTTACCAGATAGGAGGCCTTTTCGGTGAGCGGTTTCTTTGCTCTATCCGATAACTCGATACCAAGGAATAATCCCTGTCCCCTGATATCACCAATGACATGGAAGTCGTTCTGCATTTTTTTCAGCTCTGATTTTAAATAATTTCCCACCATAAGGGCGTTTTCCTGCAAGGATTCCTCTTTGATAACCCGTAAAACTTCTATGCCAATGGCACATGATACCGGGTTGCCTCCGAAGGTGTTAAAGTATTCCATGCCATTGGCAAATGCATCTGCAACTTTTTGAGTGCAAACCACAGCCGATAAAGGGTGGCCGTTACCAAGCGGCTTGCCAATGGTGACAATATCGGGGATGACATGATGCAACTGAAAACCCCAAAACGCGCTTCCCACACGTCCACATCCTACCTGGACCTCATCTGCAATGCAGATACCCCCGGCATTTCTTACTGCTTTATAAGCTATTTTCAGGTAATCATCAGGGAGTTCAATCTGGCCGCCACAGCTCATAATACTTTCGCAAATAAACCCGGCAACGTCTCTTCCGGAGGATTGAATATGATCGATTTGCTTCCGGATGTGGGAGGCATACAGAGGACCGGTATTTTCTCCCTGGTACATACCCCTGTACCTGTCAGGTAATGGAACTATATGTGTATGTTCAGGAGCTCCGGCACCTCCTTTACCATCAAATTTATAGGAACTGATATCAACACACCCTCTGGTATTGCCATGATAACCAACCTCAACAGCGATCATATCCTTTTGTTGTGTACATGTTCGTGTCATTCGTAAAGCCAGTTCATTGGCCTCACTGCCTGAATTCACAAAATGAACCACCGATAACTCTTCGGGGAAGGTGCTGAGCAGTTCTTTTGCGAATTCGTTGATGTTATCGTGCAGGTAGCGCGTATTGGTATTGAGCATGGCCATCTGTTGCTGACCAGCTTTCACTATTCGTGGATGCTCATGCCCAACATGGGCTACATTATTCACTGTATCCAGATACTTCCTGCCTGTATGGTCCATAAGATAAACGCCTGCTCCCCGGACTATTTTCAGGGGCTCTTTATAGGATAAACTCAGGCTTTTTCCCAGGTGTTTTTTTCTGAAAGAGATGGTCTCAGAAAGATCACTCGAACGGTGAGTCAGAAGACCGGATGTTTCGAAAAACAGATTGGGATCCGGGCAAATACTTTTCCATACATCCAGTTCCTGTGGATAAGCAACACCGGGGAAGTCGTTCACATAATCCAGGCTGGAAAGCATGACTTGAAAATGGAGGTGCGGCGACCAGTTGCCATTTTCAGGATAAGTTCCGATAAAGCCAATACAATCGCCCTTTTTTAGTTGCTGCCCGACTTCTTTGTTTCCTAAACTATCAATGGAAAGATGGCCGTACAGGGTAAAGAATTCAAGATTATCTATATGGTGCTTAAGAATAATTAATCCTCCATATTCTTTGTCCCCCGCATCATTCACCGCGGTAACCACAACGCCGTCAAAGATGGTGTGAACGGGAGTCCGGACAGGTATCCAGAAATCGATCCCCAGGTGTATGGTCCTGCTTTCTGTGCCGTTGTTTCCGGCTTTATCATACGCAGTAGACGTGTAAACTGACCTTGGTTCCAGGTACCCTCCGGCAATGATTTTATCCGGGACCTGGGCCTGAAGTTTGTTAATCTTGTATTGAAAAAGATCCAGGTCGTTAAGCTCCGATTGATTCCCGATCCATTGGCTTGATACACTTAAATCTAAACAGTGAACATTTTCTTTTCCAATGGATGGAAACAGAGATGATAATGTTGAAGTATTGTTCTTAGCCCAGTTTTTCAAATCAGCCTCTCTGGGATGAGCTGTGTAGTTACAAGCATTTCTGAAACTGTAATGAGCATATTTTTTATCAAGCTGCTTCCATTTAGTAAGCACCTCCCATGCGGGTCTTTCACTGATTAATAAATATTCATTTCCGGGCTCTTTTTGTCTGTTGATGGCAGATTTGGTTACACTAATAATCAGGCGCATGGCCACCAGACAGTACAGGAACTCCAGTTCTATCTCCAGCAGTGGGAATTGACTGTGATATCCCTCCACAACAGGGATTGCAGCACTCAAAACATCGGGCTTTCCCATTACTGCATAGGCGATCGCAATGGCCACATCGTTGATGATCTGTGTATGAACAGCATCTCCATAATCAATAATGGCTTTGACTTCAGGCTCAATGAAATCCTCAGATACTATTACATTGTTGTCGTTGGCATCATTGTGCACGACACTTTTTCTGAGTAGTTGATATTCACGTTGAAAAGCGTTGTAGTGATTTTGAAAATAGGTAACTACCGATTGTTGTTCTTCAGAGAACAGGTGCTCATATCTATCAATCCAATGGGCCTGTGCCACATCCCAATCAAACTTTCGGCCAGCCATTGAATGCTCAAATTCCTGAAGTGCCTTAGTGAGTCTTCCTGCCTGTTCTCCCAAGCTAAATAGCAATCTGTTGTTAACAGGATTTACAGTCGACCACAACCTGCCTTCGATCCAGGCTATTAACCGGACCTTCCGGGTATGTCCTGTTTCGTCTGTTATTTCGCTGATGAAATTCCCGTGAATGTCAGGAAATGCGACAGGTGATTCTAATTCAATGCTGCTGTTGGCCACATGATGATGAAGTGCCTGTTGAAACTCGATATATTCGAGGTCTGCACCGGGTCTGCTGATCTTTATAATGTAACTCCGGGATTCAGCATCAATTCTGAAATTGAAATCAATTTCTCCCGGCAGTGACACAACTTCTCCTTCAAGCCCATACAAATCCAGGGCAATTTTTACTGCCTGTTCAACCTGAATCCTGATTGATAAATAATCTTCTTTCACGGTTCTTGTACATCTGCTTGTGATGGTTAAAAGTAAACAAATGTACTTTTGTATTCAATGAATCCGGTAGTCGTACTCTCTTTGCTCTAAAGAGCTTGTATTTCAACATTTTAAAAAGAATTACCGGCATGATCTTGAAGAAATTAATAATAACAGCAAGTTCCTGCCAAAAACTACTTCCTTCAACTCCTCTGCCTTTTAATCGTAGTTTAAAAGCTTCCACTGTATTTCCAAGAAGATTAGCAAGCATAATTATTAAGATATGTGACATAATATCTTTTGTTTTTTCTTCTCCATATGTGTCTAAAAGCTTCTGCTTTGTTACTGGATCAGGATTTCCTTTTGTTTCGGCATAATGTTGCGCAAAGAGTAATGCTTCCAATTGCTCTTTGAGTGCATTGTCGAAACCACCGGATAGTAAAAACTCAACTTCTTTTTCTGTCATTCCGGCTTTTAAAGCATTCTTTGCATGAGTGTAACTGCAAAGTTTACACCCATTTACTTGTGTGACTGCAAGACTCACACTTTCACTAAATGCTTTATTTATTACTGGGTTTAACATTGTTTCCACAAAAGCATCAGAATGAGCTATAAACTTTCTTATATCTTCATTCTGTGTTTTTAAATCGTGTATTCTTTTATCAAATTTTCTTGCCATAATAATTTTCTCCTTATTTTATTGTTCGCTTATCGAACAAAGTTTATTTAGTACTTTTAATCCTTTTTCAAGTTCATTCAAGTCATTTTGAGACAGCACTTTTATATCTTCATAAAAACGTTCTTTTATACGCGTATTTATTTTTTCTGTGATTTTTTCACCGTCTTTTGTGATGGATACGTAAATTTTTCTTCTGTCTTGCGTATCAGACCACCTTTCAACATATCCTAATTTTAGTAGTTTATCTACTGATGTTGTCATTTGCGATTTTGTTATCCCAAGCATTTGCACAATTTCAGTCACATAAAATTTTTCTTTTTCCTGAAGCATTTTCAAAATCATAAAGTGATGTTTTGCTAATTCCTTTGAAAGATCTTTAAGTATAAAATTTACAAATCGTTGATTCATATTTCTACACATTTTTGTCGGAATAAGCATTAGCATCTCTTCAATTCTGTTTATTTGGTCATTATCCATGCTATTTAGTTCTTTAATTATATAATACATTTAAATAATAGTACAATAAGTGTACAAAAGTATATAAATATTTATTGGAACCAAATGTTTTTATTGTTTTTTCAGAATGAGGGTTTGAATTTTTTTCTGTAGGGTGTTAAGTACTTGAGGCAAAACTTGAAAACCGGAATATTCAGTCTATAAACCAAAAGTAAAACTAATTCCCACAAGAATAATGTGCTCACTGAAGTTGATCAACTTTTCTTTATCGGCATATAAATACTTGTATGCTCCATATAATCCGAAATTCCATAATAGTCGCATATTAAAACCTGCCTCTATATCAAACAACATACCTTTCGTACTTGCATCCGTTCCATGAGGTACGATTAATCTCCCTAAACCAGCTCCTGCAAAGACATTTAATCTTTGGCTTTTGAGTAAATATTTGGAATATGAACAATTAACTGCAACCAAACCAGATATCTCGTAAGTGTTGGTTGGATCAGCGCTATTGGTGTAATACTCAGTTGATATGGTGAGGGCGAGCGGCAATTTACCTGGTTTAATATCTAAGGCAAGTTGTCCACCTCCAAGTTTGTCAATGGGCGATCTTTCATCCTTGAAACCTCCTTGCCCATATCTGATTGTGAAGTAGATTTTTTTTTCAGATGCAGAAGCACTGTCGGTTTTACAGGCAAAGCCAGTTGCCTGTAACTGGGTACTTGAAATGATAACTAGAATCAAAAGAATATCTGTTTTTCTCATGATACTGTTACTGGGTGATATTGAAGGGTAAAAACAGACCAAGTGTATTTGTTGCCTGTAAGTTAGTGAATACATGCACCACAGTCAATAGTCCAGCTTTCTCCCGGCAATCATTGACCGATATCACCTCACCACTGGAACCTTATTTAAAGAATAGATCTTACTTTAATAAGAATGACTTAAGCAGCTAGCTTAAGTGTCATGGTAATTTAGACTGCATATGAATCAAAGAGTCTCTTATTTCCTGGTTACGAAGGAAATAATCATGACCCATAGCCGGTAGGTCCTCCCATGAAATTAAACTGGTTATATCCCAGACAACCACATTATCAGGAAGTGTTTCCAGATGCCTTGGCCCGCTGATGCCCAGCCGGGTTTTTGCATTCATCCACCGTGACATTCTTAGGGGTCCGTCCTTTCGATTCACAAGAACAAGAACCGAATCGGACATCAGCTCAAGGTTATCGAATCCTTTACCTTCATCGAAAGAATCATAAGCAGCATCGCTTCCAATAAATACGGTCCAGTTGTAGACTGGAACAAAATCAATATCCTGTTTCTCCCTTTTGATCATATAGCGTTTGAGCAGCTGGTTTCCCATGGACATGCATACCAGATTTATCTTCACATCATCAGGATATTGGGCAAAAAAGGCAGAGTCTGCAAGAAAGTCTTCCAACAAATGCTGAAAAATGGCAAAATCATTGGCAGCCCTGTTGGCCGATCGTTTTGCCTTGTAATAGAACTCCGGCATAGCCTGGGTTCCCCACGCATAAGTGATAAATACCGTATTCTCTTGAAGTGCATCTCCATATTGTTCCTCCAAACGATACATATAGTTATATACTTGGGCTTTAAATGTTTTTGCGTATCCAGGCACTATAAAATTGATGCGTTTTATACCCTTTCTTACTGTTAGATCGTAGAAAATCCTATGAAACATATTATTCTCAACTGCATCAGTGGGAAATTCATGTTTTTCACAGGTTTTCGTCGCCTGATACTTTAGCAAAATAGAATCACCCTCATAATCAAAAAGACAGAAATAAAGATTATCCGTTTGTCGGGTCCATCTGTTCCTGAAAGCCACAGAACCATCATCGGTTTTCTTTGGTTTCCTATTGGTGAAAAAGTAAGCCTTTTCACTTTCTGGGTGTATGGTAGTATCGGCCCAATGGGTCTCAATCTGAGCATTTCCACTCTTGGAAACGAAAAACAGGATGATAATAAAAACGAAACATCTCATGACTATCAATTAATTCATTAACACTGAAGGTAATAAAATAAGTAAGCCTAAAAACATCGGAATGAATGAAAATCTTATAATGATTTTAATTATCAGTGATCTCATTTCCTTTTGACTCATTTTACTTTTTTCATCCATTTTTACCTCCAAATTGTTTTTGTTATTGTAAAGTTGACACCTTGCCGTCATTAATTGAATAATAAGTTTGATTCATTTCTTACACCTAAAATTAGTGGATATATGTACCTTAGTCAATAGGATAGACAAATCCCAGATACCTTCTGACCGATATCCTCACCCCTTGTCACATTAACCCATGTAACCAAAATCAATCAATTATGAAATACGGAGTAAATCGAGTGACCCTCGTGGGAAATGTGGGTGAAGTGCCTCGCGTATCTGAACGGGAAGGGGAGGCATTTGTTGCGAACTTTCCGCTGGCCACCAATGAGTTTTACCGAGACAAAGAAGGTGAACAAATTCAAAAGACCGAATGGCACCGGATTGTTGTTTGGAACAAAGCTGCCGATATAGTGAAGCAGCATGTGAAAAAGGGAGATGCCCTGTATGTGGAAGGGAAGATCTCTACCAACTCGTGGGATGATAAGGATGGGAACAAACAATACAGCACCGAGATTATCTGTGATAATTTCCTGTTCCTCTCACCCAGGAATGGTGAAGAGACGGCCGGTAAGTGATTCTCTGCAATAGATCTGTGATCAGGACGGGCTAATCGCGATAGGACTCGATGGGTTCACATGAGCAAACCAGGTTCCGGTCGCCATACACGTCATTGATGCGGCTTACCGGTGGCCAGAATTTGTTTTCCATGACCCATGGCAGGGGGAAAGCTGCCTTGCTTCTGGAATAATTGTGCTCCCAGGTATCGGATAACAGTTCATCTGCCGTATGAGGGGCATTTCTGAGGACGCTTCCTTCAACTTCCTGGTTACCCTCTGCTATTTCCATGATGTCTTTATGGATATCGATCATGGCCTGGATAAAGCGGTCGAGCTCAGCCTTTGATTCACTTTCAGTGGGCTCCATCATCAAGGTCCCATTGACAGGAAAGGAAAGGGTAGGTGCATGAAAGCCGTAGTCCATCAGCCGTTTGGCAATGTCTGCCTCGGTAATATCAGCCATTGCCTTGAATTTTCTGCAGTCCAGGATCATCTCGTGGGCCACAAATCCTTCGGTGCCCCTGTACAGGATGTCATAATGATCTTTGAGGGATATAGCCACATAGTTGGCGTTGAGGATGGCCATGCGGGTTGATTCAGTGAGCCCTTCCATCCCAAGCATCTGGATGTATGCATGTGAAATGGCCAGGACCCCGGCACTTCCGTAAGGAGATGCGGAAACACTGCCGATGCCTTTCATGCCACCGGTTTCCACCAGGGGATGTGTGGGAAGGTACTCCACCAGGTGGTTTGCAACACCAATGGGTCCCACCCCGGGTCCTCCTCCACCGTGCGGGATGGCAAAGGTTTTGTGAAGGTTGAGGTGGCACACATCTGCGCCGATGAATGCCGGACTGGTGAGTCCCACCTGTGCATTCATATTGGCCCCGTCCATATATACCTGTCCGCCATGCTCGTGGACAATTTCAATAATCTCCCTGATGTTGTCCTCAAATACCCCGTGGGTAGAAGGGTAGGTAATCATAATGGAAGAGAGTACATCGCTATGCAATTCTGCAAGTTCTTTCAGGTGGGTTGTTTTGATATTCCCACGGTCATCACATTCGACCACCTTTACAACCAACCCTGCCATCACTGCGCTGGCAGGATTGGTTCCATGCGCTGATGCCGGGATCAGGACAACATTCCTGTTTCTTTCACCGCGGTCTTTATGGTATGCCTGGATAACCATTAAACCGGTATACTCTCCTGCCGCCCCCGAATTTGGCTGGAATGAGATGGTGGCAAATCCGGTGATTTCCTTCAGGGCAATTTCCAGCTCATTGATTAGTTGATGGTACCCTTCGGTCTGGTTGATGGGAACAAAAGGATGGATTGAAGTGAATTCCGGCCAGCTAACGGGCATGAGCTGGGTTGTTGCATTCAGTTTCATGGTGCATGATCCCAGTGAGATCATGGACCGGGTCAGTGAGATGTCTTTCTGTTCCAGACGCCTGATGTAACGCATCAATTCTGTTTCAGAGCGGTACTTGTTGAACGTTTCCTGTGGAAGGATCGGGGAAGTTCTGATAAAAGCCGGATCAATGGCAGTAGTAACCTCAATGGCTTCATGGAAATGAACCATCTTTTTAATGGTGATTGAGAAGATCTCCAGGATCTCATTCAGTCTCTTCTCGCAGGTTGATTCATCTGCTGAGAACTGAACGGTAGATTCAGTGGGATAGTAAAAATTGATTTCTTTCTCTTCAGCCAGTTTCCTGATACCATCAGCAGAGATTCCATGGGGCAGCTCAACAAGCAGGGTGTCAAAGAAGTTTTCATTCACAACCGTGTATCCCAGTTCTTTTAACTGCAGAGCCAGGTATGCTGTGCCGGTATGGATGTTGGTAGCGATTCTTTTCAATCCTTCAGGACCGTGATACACGGCATACATCCCTGCCATGCTGGCAAGGAGGGCCTGAGCGGTGCAAATGTTGGAAGTTGCGCGTTCCCTTTTAATATGTTGTTCCCTGGTTTGAAGAGCCATCCGGAGTGCAGGCTTTTCATTTACATCGATGGAAATTCCAATGATCCTGCCGGGGATGTGCCTTTTGAAATTCTCCCTGGTGGCGAAGTAGGCAGCATGTGGACCTCCGTAAAACATGGGAATCCCGAATCGTTGGGTGGAGCCAACCACCACATCGGCGCCCCACTCTCCAGGAGGAGTAATCAGCACCAGGCTCATGATATCTGCGGAAACAGTTACAGCGATCCCATTTTCGTGGGCCGAATCGGTGAAGGACCGGTAATCCCTGATGGCACCATCCGCTGCCGGATACTGAATGAAACACCCGAACAAGGTGCTGTCCAGGGTGGTAGTCTCATATGATCCGAAAACCAGCTCTATGCCCAGGGGCTCAGCCCTGGTAATCAGTACAGCCCTGGTCTGTGGAAAAATGTTCTTATCCACGAAGAATTTTACCTTTCCTGCCTTTACAGCAGCACGCGACCGGGCATTGAAAAGCATGATCATGGCTTCGGCTGCAGCGGTCGATTCATCCAGCAGGGATGCATTGGCTATTTCCATCCCTGTGAGTTCCATGACCATGGTCTGGTAATTGAGCAATGCTTCAAGTCTTCCCTGGGAGATCTCAGCCTGATAAGGAGTGTAGGAGGTATACCAGTTGGGATTTTCCAGGATGTTCCGCTGGATTACTGTCGGCAGGATAGTATTGTAATACCCCAATCCCAGATAGGATCTGAATAGTTTGTTTTTCCCTGCGATACCCCGCATCTGCTCCAGGTAGGTGTATTCGTCAATGCCCTTCGGCAGGTTCAATGGCTGTTTATTAAAAATGGCCGGTGGAATGGTTTTTTCTATAAGCTCGTCCAGGGAACTGACCCCGATCTTTTCCAGCATTTCATCGATTTCCGGTTGCCGGGGACCAATATGCCGCTGGCTAAAACTATCCGATGTCATTGAATTGAATGTATGAAGTAAATAGAACTGATTTAAACCGAAGCCCAAATATAAATAAACGCGGTATGAATTTTCATGTCTGAACTCATGTTATTCAGCCATGAAGAGAAATGGATTTTCACCTATCTCTTTACCGATGGTAGACGAGGGTCCGTGTCCGGGGTATACAATGGTCTCTGGCGGTAAGACCAGTAGCCGGGTTCTGATGGATTGTATGAGTTGATCATAGTTACCCCCCGGCAGATCTGTACGCCCGATACCCCCTTCAAACAGTGCATCTCCTGTGATCACAAAGCCTCCCTCCGGGGAGTAATAGGATAAGCTGCCCATGGAGTGACCGGGAACACGGATGGATTGCAGGGAATGGTTGCCCACTTTGATGATGTCATGATCTACAATGATCCGGTCTATTCCGGATATAGGCTCAAAGCTCAGTCCAAACATGTCACCACTCAGCGGTGCATTGGTAACCAGGATTGCTTCTTCTTCATGGGCACTGAAGGGACAGTCGTACTGCGATTTGATGTGCTGAACTCCCAGAATATGATCGATGTGGCAATGGGTATTGACCTGTCCGGTTAATTTCAGCTGTTTATCGATAAGGAACGCATCAAATATTTCTTGTTCCTCACGGGTATAAAAGGCGGGATCCACAACAAGGCAGTCCCCGGTCTCATCCCAGATCAGGTACGTATTGACCTGGAAAGAGTTAAATACAATGGCATCTATCTGGATCATATCAATTGTTTTTGCCCCTCAATAACGGAACGAAGGAAAAATAGCCGTGTTCACTGCGCTGGAAATGATCTTCTGATTCACGAACGATCCGCATCATTTTCTGACCAAACTGATCCCCTTCGGGAATCACAAGTAATCCGCCAACGGTAAGCTGATTGAGAAGACTCTGTGGAATTTTCGGAGCTGCTGCAGTTACAAGGATCCTGTCAAAGGGGGCATAGGCAGGCAAACCTTCGTATCCATCCCCGTAGAAAAAGATGGGTTTATAGTTCAGGGGGGTCAGGGTTTTCTGGGCCGCGAGAAACAGCTGCCGCTGTCTTTCTATGGTATAAACCCTTGCACCCAATTCAAGCAAGAGCGCTGTCTGATAGCCGGAACCGGTTCCCACTTCAAGGACTTTCTGGTGCCTTTGAACATCCAGCAATTCGGTTTGGAATGCAACGGTGTATGGTTGGGAAATGGTCTGTCCGGCAGCTATGGGGAAGGCTTTATCGGTGTATGAAAAGTTAATAAAGCTGCTATCCATGAAAAGGTGCCTGGGTACCCTTCCCATGGCTTCCAGCACTTCCTCATTTTTAATCCCTTTGGATCTTATTGAGTCTATTAGCTTATTTCTTAAACCTTTATGACGATAACTGTCCACTAAACCCAAAATATTTGCCCAAATATAGTGTATATTCTTGAACATATATGGCCATTTTTCTTACATGTCATGCAATTATATTACACTATTTGCAGTTATAATATGAAGAGGTTTGCCACGTTCATGAAGAACCACAGAAACCAACGAATTCTCTACATAGTTCTAGACTTCCTCGCTGCATCTGCGGCCTGGGTATTCTTTTATGTGTTCCGAAAAGTCCAGATCGAACCCCAGGTATTTGGAGTCGATATCCCTATTACACTGGGTTTTCGTTTTTGGGCGGGCGCCATTGGTCTGCCATTCACATGGATCGTATTATACTACTTCACCGGATTTTATAACAACGTATTCCGCCGGTCCAGGCTCGATGATTTCATTCGCACCTTCATGATATCCCTGCTGGGGGTCATTGTTATTTTCTTCCTGTTGATCCTGGATGATACCATTGTTGATTACACCAATTATTACAGCCTTTTTTTTACATTGTTCCTGCTTCATGTTACCTTCACTCTGATCCCCAGAATGATCATCACCAGCAGGACGGTGACCCGGGTCCATCAGCGCAGGGTTGGTTTTAAGACAGTGATGATAGGCAGTAATGAGAATGCGGTGGATGTGTATATGGACATCCTGGATCAGAAAAAATCCAGCGGACACGAAATTCTCGGTTTTATCAATGTCCAACAAAAAGTACATTACCAGCTGCAAGACCATATTGACCACCTGGGGGGGCATGAGAACATGGAAACTATCCTCCGTGATCTTAAGGTGGAGGAGGTTATTATTGCACTGGAGCCTTCCGAACACGGGAAGATCGGATATATAGTGAACCGGTTGTCTTTGCTGGATGTTCGGGTGAGTGCCATTCCGAGCATGACTGATATTCTGACTGGTAAAGTTAAAAGCACAACCATTTTTGGTACCCCGCTTCTGGAAGTGACCCACGAATTGATGCCTGCCTGGCAGCAAAACTTAAAGCAGTTGCTGGATATGTTCCTCTCTTCCCTTGCATTGATTCTCTTATTGCCATTAATCCTGGTTCTGACCATTGGAGTAAAGCTATCTTCCCCTGGTCCGGTTTTCTACAAACAAAAGCGGGTTGGAAGATATGGAAGACATTTTAAGATCTACAAATTCAGGTCCATGTATAACAAAGCAGAAGAGAACGGACCGGAACTTTCATCCAGGCACGATCCAAGGGTGACCAGTTTCGGGCAGTTCATGCGGAAGCACCGATTGGACGAGATACCCAATTTTATCAATGTGTTAAAAGGTGATATGGCGCTGGTGGGACCCCGGCCCGAACGGGAATATTTTATCAATAAGATCACCGAACAGGCCCCCCATTATGTACACCTGCATAAGGTAAAACCCGGAATTACTTCATGGGGCCAGGTGAAATACGGGTATGCAGAGAATGTTCAGGAAATGATCAAACGGCTCAGGTACGATATCCTCTACATTGAGAATATGTCCCTTTTTGTCGACCTGAAGATCCTGTTTTACACGGTCATTACCATTTTTAAGGGCAGGGGGGTCTGATCCCCTGGTTACTGCAGTCCTCTTCCTTTCAGCAAAGGTTCTATGGTAGGCTCTTTCCCCCGGAACTTCATGTACATCTCCATCTCTTCAGCAGAACCTCCCATTTCAAGGATATTCTCCCTGAATGCAGTGGCGGTTTTCTGATCATAAAGGCTGGTCTCAAGGAATGCGTTGAATGCGTCCTTGTCAAGGACTTCAGCCCATATATAACTATAATATCCGGCAGAATAACCTCCAGAGAATATATGCTGGAAGTAGGTTGATCTGTAGCGTGGGATAATCTCTTCGATCAGACCGATCCGTTCCATGGAACTTTTCTCGAAATTATTAATGTCAATTCCATCAGCATCCGTGAGGGCATGGAAATCCATATCAAGCATCGATGCAGCCACATATTCGACCGTAACAAATCCCTGGTTAAACTTACTTGCGGCTTCCAGTTTATTGATCAGCTCAACGGGGATCATTTCTCCGGATTCATAGTGCTTTGCATAGGTGGCCAGTACATCAGGATGAGCTGCCCAGTTTTCCATGATCTGTGAAGGGAGTTCAACAAAATCCCATGCCACAGAAGTCCCTGATGTAGTCAGGTAATCACATCTGGAAAGCATGGAATGGAGCGCATGACCAAATTCATGGAAGAAAGTCAGCGTTTCATCGAAACTTAGCAATGCTGGTTTTCCTCCTGTGGGCCTGGTAAAGTTCATCACGATCAGATGAACCGGTGAGATGTGCTGCCCATCCATCAGGTGTGCCTGACGTATGCTGGTACTCCATGCACCACTTTTTTTCCCCGGCCTGGGATGAAAATCCATATAGAGAATACCCAGGGGGGAACCATCCTTCTCTTTGACCTCGTATGCCACCACTTCTTCGTGGTATGCCGGCAGGTCTTCACGAAGTTCGAAAGTGAGTCCATACAGGTTATTCACCACATTAAACAGGCCTTCCTTAACGGTTGCAAGGCTGAAATAGGTCCTCACCTCTTCCTCATTCAGATCGTATTTCTCCTTCCGGATCTTTTCTGCATAGTACCACCAGTCCCATGTCTGGAGCTCGAAATCTCCATCTTCTCTGTCGATCATCTCCTGCATCATGGCTGCTTCCACTTTGGCCTTATCAAGTGCCGGACTCCAAATCCTCTCAAGCAGGTTATATACATTCCCGGGCTCCTTAGCCATCCTGTCGGTAAGCATATATTCGGAGTGACTTTCATAACCCAGGAGTTTTGCCCTCTCAATACGCAGTGCCAGGATCTCTTTGATAATATTCCTGTTGTCGTATTCATTTCCATGGTTGCTCCTCATGAACATTGCCGTGTAGATATCTTCACGCAACTGGCGATTTTCTGAATACTGCAGGAACGGGATCCAGCTTGGTTTGTGCAGGGTAAATAACCAGCTACCGCTATGCCCGGCCTTTGTTGCAGCATCTGAAGCTGCAGAGCGTACCGATTCGGGAAGCCCTGCCAGGTCAGTCTCATCATCGATAAGAAGCTGGTATGAATTGGTTTCTGCAAGGATGTTGTTGCCAAACTGCATGGAGAGCATGGAAAGTTGTTCATCGATCTTCCTGATCCTTGATTTGCCGCTCTCATCCAGATTAGCACCTCCTTTTTCAAACCTGCGGTAAATCTTCTTCAATACCCGGGCCTCCTCGGGCGACAGATCCATGGCTTCCTGATTCTCGTAAACCGCTCTCACCCTGTTGAATAGCTCTGTATTCAGCATCATATTGCTCTGGTGGGCCGATGTGATGGGGACCAGTACACGGGCAATGGAATCGATCTCGTCGCTTGTTTCTGCAGACCTCAGTTTGTAGAATACACCTCCGGCTTTGCGCAGGATCTCACCACTGAGATCAAAGGCAGCGATGGTATTTTCAAAGGTGGGAGCATCCTGGTTGCTGACAATAGTATTGATCTCGGCTTCCTGTTGCCTGATGCCTTCCTCGAATGCTGGAACAAAGTGATCGTTCTTTATAATATCAAATGGGGGAACACCAAAGGGCGTATTATATTCGCTCAGGAATGGATTCATGATCTGTGATTTTTCCATGTTGCATCCAGACAACATGAGCAATACAACAACGGTGGGTACAATAAGTTTTTTCATTTTATAGCTATTTATGTTTTAAGAATTGCGAAATATATGTTTATTCAGGAACAAATATTATGGGCATTGTCATGCTGTGCGGCATAAACCTAAAAGTTAAATAGTGGTGAAATTGCCTACAGCCGGTCACACAGGGGGGAATAATCGATCCGACCCCGGGAGAGTCCGATCAGACCATTATTTTCCATCTGTTTAAGCAATCGGGAAATGACCTCCCTGGAACTGTTCAGAGCCAGGGCCACGTCCTGGTGAGAACCTTCAAAAATCATGGAGCCGGCGGCTTTGTAACGGTCAATAAAAAACTTTTCGAGCCGTTCATCCATTTTCATAAAGGCAATGCTGTCCAGTGCATTGAGCAATTCATCAAATCGCATTTGCATGGACCGCATCACATACTCTTTCCATGTCTGGAACATGGTCATCCAGCTGTCCAGCAGCTCCACAGGAATCAGAATGGCAGAGGTCTCCTCTTCGGTGAGCGCCTTCACCTTGCTTCTGGTCCTGTCCATACAGCAGATCAGGGATACAGTACATACCTCCCCGGGCTTCAGGTAGTAGAGGAGTAGTTCATTGCCCTTCTCATCGGTTCTGCAAACTTTGATAAGTCCGGAAATTACAATGGGAAAGGACCTGATGTACTGGTCCTCTCTGATGAGTTCCTGGTTTGCCGAAAACTCCCTGTATGTGCCGGATTCCATGATGGCTGACCGGAGTCCTGACTCAAAAAATGGGAAGTGCTTTTTTACAATCTCCTCTACCATAATAGTTTATACCACGATTTTTTGTGTTTACTTGTAAGGCCTTTTACTCCTGATCCTGCCAGGCCCTTTTTCAAAAGGATCGGATTGTTTGCGCTGCAACATCCTTCCATAGATCATGAGCAGTATACCGGCAAAGAAAGGACCATATACTAACAGCCGGGGAACGCCTTTCAGGATAATCCCGGCATTGGAGCCGATGGTAAGTAATAATCCTACAATGGCCAGAATGAGGCCGATCCGGTTCCAGGACCTGGAACGGTCCCGGTATCCCTGTTCGATCTCAGACTTCAACACCTTTTCATCAATGAGCTTGATGACCTCACTAACCTCATCTTCAGATAATCCCGATTCAGCAAGATGCGCCCTGATTTCAGTGTAGCTGCGTCCTTCCAGTTTTTGCCTGGCAAGTTCTTCTATGGTGCTTTCAGGTAGTTTGTCCATCTTTTCGAAATGATCTGCAAAGGTAATACAGGTCAGGAATAAAGTCAAGCCCGGTTTGACGACTCAAGCCACTGACCTGTATTACTCATTGACCTCCTGCAGGTTGTGTTCGATCCTTTTCAAGGATTCCATCAGGGAGGCCTCTGGTTCAATGGTGTTATAGATGCCCCAGAACAATGGATCGAACTGGAAGGGTTCATCGGAAAGTACAACATTCGGTTTAACCCGTTCAGCCACATTGATCCGAAGCTGCTGGTTGGGAATCACGTCTGTAATGGCCATCTCAATGGAGATCCGGTACCTGGCCCCTATCCATTGTCGCCTCCTGCGCACTTTCATTTCCACTTCAGCCCGAACCTGGCTTACATGGTATTTTCC
This sequence comes from Bacteroidales bacterium, assembly GCA_023138875.1. Classification (GTDB taxonomy): domain Bacteria; phylum Bacteroidota; class Bacteroidia; order Bacteroidales. The sequence goes on along the minus strand of JAGLOO010000004.1, from coordinate 136,514 downwards.
GTTAAGAACTCTGTAGTCTACATGATAGCTTGCCAGGATGGGTCGGATGTGGATTTTCGGGGATCGTTTCACCACGAACAGACCCGGCTCCCTGTGGATCAATTCCGGATTGAATTCAAAATCGGCTGCCAGAATAGCCAGATGTTCATGGTCAAGGTAGAGCTGTCCACGAAAGAGGAGATCGGGGATGTTGCTTTTCTGTTGAAAGCTGATCACATATACCAGTCTGTCGCCGTAGGTCATCATATCGGTGAAGTCCAGGTCATACCTGTTCAGGAAATCATCGGTGAGGAAATCAGGTCGATTCTTGATTATATCAAGGCTGAGCGAGGTGTATATACCAGAACGAAGTTTGATCATTACCGTATCTTCCGCACTTATATCGGTAATCTTCCTTCCTTTCCTGATCCTGACCAGGTCATTGGTGGAGTACCTGGTGTAGGGTCCCTTGGCCACATCCAGTACCGCTTCAGAATACATCATACAATGGTCGTTCCTCTTTACAGATTCACGGTAAAAAGCGGTCATCGTAGCATGGTCATCCAGGTAATTTCCGGGGATCCTGTTTATGGACTCAGCCAGGAGTAGAGCCGGATCGGCAAACCTGATAATGACCTCCTGCAGAGGGATCGTTTCCCTTTTAAGCCGGATGACCAATTCCTTTTCAACGGGATAGCTTATGGGGAGGAACATGCTCTTGTATCCCAGGTAGGAGATCACAAGCATAGGATCGGGTAAATCACCGGGTAATTTGAATGAGAACTCACCTGTCTGGTTGGTGATGGAACCCAGGCTGGTACCTGACAGTGCGATGGTAGTGTAGGGAAGTGGTTTGCCCGATCTGCTGTCCATGATCCTTCCTTTCAAAATGGGCCGATCTATTTCTTCTATGAGCGGGGCAGGTGGGGATTCATTTTTCTGATAGATAACAATGTTCCGGTCGATCACCCGGTAGGCAAAACGGGGATCGTGGAGTAGAGAGTCAAGGGCTTGCTCAAGGGGAAGGTCGGTTACATTGAAATGGACCTTTTTCTTCCCGGAGATCAGCGCTGCATTATAGGTAAAATAAAATCCGGTCTGAAGGGTGATCTCATCCAGGATCTGGTTGATGTTCCTGTTCTTCGTTGAAACAGACACCCTGGTTTCCGGTAACCTGTTTTGGGCCTGCAGGGTAGTGCTAAGGATCACGAATATAAAAAAAAGAGAAATTGCCAGGCAAAGACTGCCAGACAAGTATTCTCTTTTTTGATATCCCATATGATCCTATTATTTGGTCAGGTGATAGCCATCCTCCCTGTTGCTGACAGTCAGTTCAAATGCTGCTCCAATGGTTTCCAGGATGGCGTCAATGGATTGTTCCCTGTAGGAGGTGGTAATCCTCATATCCTTCAATTCAACCTCTCCGGTGTGAATCTCCACATGGTATGATTCTTCCAGCTCCAGGAGAACTTCCATAAGTTCCTTATCTACAAATTTAAAAACTTTTGTCTTCCATGAAATATAATTTGGATCTGTCTGCACCGACCTGGTGAGGTTTGAGCTTTCGGCTTGCCCCATTTCTCCCGGTTCGAGGGTGATGAATTGCCGGGAATTCTCTATGGCCACCCTGACTTTTCCACGTGCTACATAAACTTCCACATCAGGAGAGTTGTTATACTCTTTCACATTGAATGAAGTTCCTAATACAGAAACCACCACTTTACCCGAGCGTACAGTAAATGGATTGACGGGATCTGACATCACCTCGAAAAAGGCCTCACCCCTGAGTTTCACGGACCTTTCCTGGTAAAAATCTGCAGGATAGGTGATCTCTGCACCTTTATTCAGGAAGACCCGGCTGCCATCGGGAAGGTCCACTGTACTGACCCCTTTTTCAGCATAGTGACTCTGGACAGGTTCACTCTTGCTGTTACGGATGATACCAAAGTATAACGCAGGGATCCCAATGGCCAGGATAAGCGTGATAGAAGCGGCCACTCTGAGTGTGGGAAGCAGGCTTCTTCTTTCTGGTCCTGCTGGGAGATCCGCCAGCAGTCCATCCTCCTCAATCCTTTTATGTAGCTGATTCCATGCTTTTTTGGAATCTCCGTTCCCTTCCGAAGGATTGTTGTTAAAATATTTCCAGGTCTTTTCCATTTTATTCAATTCTGATTGTTGCGTCTGGCTGCTTTCCATTTCACTTCGGAAAGCAATCTCTTCTTTCATGCTCATTTCACCGGCCAGGTACCGAGCCATATTGATATTTCTATTCTTGCTCATATTTTTCCAAACTGTTTCGCAATGCTTTCAGTGCTTTTCCCATATTCGCTTCCACTGTTTTTACCGAGATGGAAAGCCTGTCAGCAATTTCTTTGTATTTCAATCCCTCCTGCCTGTTCAACTGAAAGATCTCTTTCGTCCGTTCAGGCAGATCATCAATGGTCCTTGAAACCAGTTCCGATACTTCATGATACTGCATCAACTGGACCGGATCAGGAGAGTCGCCTTCATGTTCCAGAGATACCCTGTCATCTATGAAATATTCCCGGCGCGTCTTTCTCAGGTACATCATTGAATTGTTGTATACCGAGCGGTAAAGGTAACTTTGCAAGCTTCGGCTGATCCTCAATGATTCCCTGTTCTTCCAAATATTATAGAATATATCCTGAACAACCTCCTCTGCGATTTCCTCTTTTTTCACCAGGTTTTCAGCATAACTGCAAAGCCTGGGATAGAAATGGTGAAAGAGCTTTTCAAAGGAATTAATATCTCCCTTTCGGATCTTTCTAAGCAACTGTTGTTCCTTCAGAGTCATAATAATGTTTAGAAAGCGCTGTCTTTGTGCGGCTTGTACAGGGATGGTAAAGTTACACAATTCTTCACGACAGCGCTTTATACTATATCGGTACTACTGCAATCTTAACTGTTTCGTTTCAGGTATTTCCGGTTCAACCTGTTAATGGCACTTTCGATGGACTGGTCCGGTTCAATTACGTTGTACCTCCCCCAGAAATTCTGGTCGAAGAAAATAAAGACCTTGTCGTTCATCACATCATTGCTCTTGAAGCGATCCCTTGCGGCAAACTTCTCAATTCCCTCAAAGGTTCTATCGGTAATGGCTATTTCAGACATGGTAGAATAGGTGGTATTGAACAGTTTCTTCTTCCAGTTCACCTTGAACTTCACCTCTGCACGGGCATAGCTGAAGTACCAGTGGTCTTCTTCAATGGTATATTTAGCCCGGTAGACTGCTTTTTCAGGAATGATGGTCATCCCTATGGGTTTTCTCTGGATAAATAGCCTGGCGGCTTCCTCCTTGTTCTCTGTATTGAGCTCAAATTCAACTTCAGTGATGGCAAGTTTGTCCATGTCAATATATAGTTTCCCTTTATAATAAGGGTCATCCACGTAAGATTTCTGGTTGAATGTGACCACGTAGTGCAGTTTGTCATCGATAGAGATCACATCACTCAGGTGAAAATTATAGATATCGTAATACTCGGACGACAGGAGGATGTATGGATTTTTTACAACATCGAGAAGTAAGGCTGTTTTCGGACCACCCTGCAATTTGAACAACACAGTGTCCATCTTTTCCACATCTGCACTTTTTCTGCCTTTGAAAAGCTTTACCTGGTCGATCTGGAAATCGTTGGAGTATGCCCCTTTGAAAATATCTATTATTGCCTCGGAAATCGAGACATAATTGCGTCCCCGTTGTATAGTCTCACGATAAAAACCACGCATCATCATCGGATCAGTACTGTAATTGTCCCTTACATTACCCAGTACATCAATGATCAATTCCAGCGCATCCTGCGGTCGGATGGTGATCTCCTTTAGTTGTACAGAGTTGGGCTCAAGTCTAATGGTAAGCAACCTGCTTGCTTTGAACTGAATCAGTGGGATGGTCTTGTTACTGAAACCGATATAAGAGACCTTTAGATCGGATACATCGGAATCCATTGCAATCTTAATGGTAAACTCGCCATCAATGTTGGTTACAGTGGCTATGTTACTGCCCATGGCTTCAACGGTTGCAAATGGAAGGGTTCGTCCGTTCTGTGAGGTGATGACCTTCCCGTAATAGGCCGTAAAGTTGATTGTGTCGGCTATTTCTTCGTCTCCCTTTGGAAATGCATAGGCTGATGCACTTATAAAAACTGCTGTTATCATCAACCAGAATCCTTTGTTCGTGAATGAAGTTTTCATCTCAATTTGGTTTTTAGTTGTTTTTATCATACTTGTTTCGAGTCTCCTTACTAACAGGATGCATAAAACCCGGAATACCCTACCTTGAACGCAGTTTTTTCCGCAAACCAATTAAAAATGGCATGTTTCAACAATGCAGGCTTGATGGCCATTCCGTACGCGAGAACAAATTTAAGAGGTTCACTGTATCCGGGATTCCGGATTGCCAGTATGTGGCACAATATTTGTGTTTCCCATAAAATATATAACTAGATTCAGGATCATGAAAAAAATATTCATTCTATTTCTAATCGGTTCTCTGCTCATCCTATCAGGGTGCGGTCCCTCTGTGAGGGTGTTTTCAGATATTGATGATTCAGGCAGGTTTGAGCAGTATGCCACCTACAGTTTTCTGGATTTTACGGATGGTAATAAAAAGACCATTACCGGAATGGAACTGGAACGAATCCGTGTAGCGTTTGCCAGGGAACTGGAGCAGAGAGGACTGAAATTTGTTGAGGAGAATGGTGATGTTTCAGTACAAATAACCGTATATCATCGCGAGGCAAGGGACCATTATTACTATCCTCCCGGATCGTATAGTCACATGAAGCGTGCCATCGTTGTGGACCTTTATGACAACCAAACCAGGAAACATGTATGGCACTGTGCAGCCGTGGGAGAACTGGTCTATGATCCGAGCGAAAGGGCTGTCAGGCTCTCCGAAGTGGCCGCAGAAATATTTGAAAAGTATCCTGCCGAAAAGAGCGAGGAGATTTAACGTGTGTAACTGGCATAATAGTCCAGCAGGGTGATCCCGTCATCGGTTTCGTAATAGAGATCAATGGACCTGAATTCCGAGCCAATTGGTCCTTTGCCATTAACACTTATATCGGAGATGGCCTGATTGAGAAACCAGAGGGTATCCTGTTTCAGTTCTGCATACAGGAATTCATTCTCTCCTTTATTATGAAAATTGCTGATGATAAATAGGTTCTCCTTATCTCTCACACTGTCTATTTCAACAAAATACCTCCTGACCCCAGCATGCGGCGAGGTTTCCTGGCAAGTGTAAACGCCGGTAATGCTTGTGTATGTAACGGGTTCGTTACTCCTTTCGCAGGAAACCACCAACAAAGCAACCATCCCAAGGAGTGCAACAAACCTAATGAACTTCTTTCCCATGAACATAGTTTAAGATTTCAACAAGAATTCCTTTTTCATCAAATGCCATGGCTCCACCATGTCGTTTCCCGTTATTAAAGGGAATGATCGTCATGACACCACCCGATTTATAGTAGGTGGTCCATGTTCCTGTTTTAATGTCATCGCGGTAGCTACCCCTGTTCTTGATCTTTCCTGACAGATAAAACATGATGAATTCACCACTGGCAAGACCATTTACATAGGTCCCTTTTTGTTTGAATTGCCCGTTGAGGTGGTACACAATCCATTCCCCGTCAAATTTCTTGTCTTTGTATCTGCCCTCAGTATATAATTCCCCTGAGGGGTAGTATGAGTTCCACACTCCCTGCTGTTGCCCCCCCTTATAAATTCCTGTTTCCATGATCACCGGAACCGAATCGACGGACATTTGATCGAAGTATTTGATCCATTCTCCCTCGGGAAGATCCGCCTCATAGGTGCATTTTACCATGGGATTGCCTGAAGGGTAGAAACCACTGTAAGGACCATGCAATGCCCCATGGTCATAAAGACATATCTTCTGCACCGCACCATCTTCGTACTCTTTATAATATCCTGAAAACTGCCCATGATATTTTCCTTCTATTTTCCCGGATCGTTCCCTGATCTTCCCATTTTCATAGTAGATCTCTTGCATCCCATGTTCGCGGTCAAAAAGATAGTGCCTGGTAAATCGTTTCTTTCCATTCTCAAACCAGGACTCAACTGCGCCATGATGCATCCCGTTTTTGTAATCGGCCTTCTCGTTCAATTGTCCGTTAGGATGGTATATCACAGTAGAGCCATTGAGCAGGTCGTTCAGGTATTGCGCCTCCTGGTATAGACTTCCATCGGGATAATAGTACAGCAATTGTCCATTGAGAAAACCTTTTTCGTATGGCAGCTGTTGTCGTTTGGTTCCGTTTTCATAATAGTCGCACCATGTTCCGGCCATATGCCCGTCTTTATAATCGCCTTCCTGCCAGAGTGTTCCATCCTCATAATAGATCTTGTATGGCCCGTCCCTGACCGTATCGTTTTCTTCGATCCTGAAATAGAATTTCTCCCTGACCTGTAAATGGTTATCATTCCAGTGGGAAGTATATGATTCCTGGGAAAACAGATCCGACCACAACAGGACTAGAACATAGAATATCAGAGACCGGGCCCTCATTCCACATTCAATAAGATCTGTACCCCTTCAATGGGTGCCCTGTGCCCGTAATCCATCAGAAATGCAAGGGCGTATTGCCCCGGCTGAGGATCCTCTGGAAGTGTCAGTACTACTTTCCTTAGCTGACCTGGATAAACAGAAACGGTAGTGGGCTTGAATTGTTTCTCTTCAGCTGTCTCAAGATTGGCCAATGCCAAAAATACCTTGGCATCCAGTACCTTATCGCCAAGATTGCTGAGCGTGGCCTCGAAACTCCTGAAATTCCGGTCTGCTCCTTCCACTTCTTTCAGGTCTAGAACGGTTCCCTTGTAGTTCATATTTGATCTCGGACTCTGCTTAACCAGGACCACGATGCGCGGAATAATGACCACACCTGTGGTAAGTTGCTTATCTGCATCAGCGGCAGTTTGTTCCTTGGCCACTCCTACGTGGACCATGCCCCATTTTGTATTGAATCCGGTTCGGGGAACCGTCATGATCAATTCTACTTCGGTAAATTCATTTGGATTAAGCTCTACGAATGATGGATTGATATTGAGCCAGTCTGCCAGTGATCGTTCTGTGGAGCCTGCCTCAAGTGCAGTTTTGGTACCGTCTTCAGAGACGGTGTAATCAGCCAGGCTAAATCCAAATTTTTGCCGCTCATTACCGTGGTTGCGGACAGTCAGGGTTTGTTTCTGGTTTTCACCGGGGTTGGCGTTAAATGAAACAAGCACCGGGGCTACTTCAAAATCCTGGCCAAAGGCGCATGCTGAAAATGCTAATAACACGTTAATCAGGTAAAGCCTTACTTTTGTTAATAAAATTTGCATTTTGGTCAAAATGGTTTTTTTTATTTGTTCTAAATTTGCTTTTGGACCGTAGTATACTTGCCATGATAAAATTACAATTTTATATCAACCTTTTTTTTAAAATTAAAATTCAAGTTATGAAGAAAAAAGCAATGATGATTATGGGATTGCTAACAATTGGAATTGTTGGTTTTTCACAGGCTGTTAAAGACAGGCAGGTAATCCCTGTAGCTGTCAATCTCAATCAGGTCTTGCGTATGACTATTACCAACGGTGGTAATATTGAGTTCGTATTTAACTCAATTGATGATTACCGTGATGGTTTGTCCGGTGATGCAGGTACTTCAGGATCCGCCAACCCGGCTACTTCTGATGCTTTTTATCAGACTGATTTTACCGTTGCTTCATCCACACGCTGGAGCCTCACTTACGGATCAGAAGAAGCTACTTTTATTGGAACAGACAATCCGGCCAACACGCTGGACCTGACCAATGTGGGTTACACGCTTGTGAACAATGGCACCCATGCTTTTGAAATTGCCGGCGGTGCTCAGGGTACCACAGCTGCTTCAAGCCTTTACAGTGCACCTACCGACAATGCCAATGAGGTTGCCGGTCTGGAAGACTATCCTGCTCTTCTTATTGAGGACAATAACTCTGCTACGGTATCCAATGCCGGTGATGCTCTTGAAAACTCATTCTCACTGGTTTGGAGATGCGGTACAGTTGAGATCGGTACAGCTCCTGTGACGATGGCTGCTCAGAGCCTGCTCAACCAGCAACCCAGTCCCACTCCTGACAGGTACGTGACCAACGTTCTTTTGGAGTTGGCTGTGGACAATTAGAATTTTTTATGTTTCATTGATAGAAATAGTCAACTTTTGGTTGACTATTTCTATACTTATTTATCTTATTAATCACATATTGTGTCCATTCCAAGAATCATTTCCAGGACTGTGCTCATTGCGTTGCTGATGATAACAGCTGCTGGAATGACTTTTGCCCAGGAATGGAATTATGCCCGCCTTGTTCTCATCTACGGGGGAAACATTCCGCTAAATTTTAATTCGATCAATCGATATACTCAGGGTCTGGAGATCCTGGAAGGGACCATTGTCGGAGTAACGCTGGCTGATTCCAACCAGGTGGGTCACGATCTGACAGGATTTGATCTGAATATAAGGGCTTTTAACGGAGCCACGGAGATCCTTGGAGATGCAAATAGCATCGATCTTGATGTCATCAGGATCAAAGCTGAGAACTACCTGGGGTTTGGGATCGGATTTACGACTTCCGGATATCAGGACCTGTCTTCCGGATGGACAACCATCTGTTCCTACACAGATCCAAATCCTGCATTTACAGACCTGGTCTGGGACACCCACCAGCTGGGCATATCTTATGAATGCGGTAAACCGGTGGCAGCCGGTGGAAATGGAACATTGCTCGGGGAGCCACCCGATTATTACAGGGTGGAGGTAGAACTGGAACTGATTCCGACAGGTCCTGGATTCTAGATCTATTGCGCTTGTATTAAATGAATTGGTCATCTCAAATAGCCAGAAAAGCCATCAGGGATTCCGGCCTGTTACTGCGGGTCGTGGTTCCCACATTGTTCTTATCGGTCTTTTTTTCTACCGCCCTGAATGGACAGGTTGCAGATCCTGACAGCCTGCTTATATTCAGGTTTCTGAAAAATGATTCTGAGATCCCGGAGCCGGGTGCATATTTTAATGTGTTGGAAATAAGGAATAATAACGATGAACCAGTTTCCGGTCTGTTAAGGCTCGGTGGTCCTGACGGATGGAAGTTTATAGGTCCCTCGTTAGATACAATCATCCTGCAACCAGGTGGATCCATGCTATTCCCGGTCAGGATTTCTATTCCAAAAAACACCCCCGGAGGTGTTTCGTTTGTGATCGGAGCAGAGTTGTTTGGACCCGATCTGTACAATTATGCCAATTCCTACATATCAATCCAGAGAAAATCGAGGTGGGATATGCGTTTGAGCACCAGCCAGGTATATATATCAGATTTTAAACCATACGGTGATCTTTCTATATTCCTGAGCAATTCTGGCAATTCGACAGAACTGGTAAAACTGTCATTTGATATGGGTGGACTGCTGGAGTTCAGGGAGAAAATTGAAGCAGATAGTTTTCTTTTCGTAGATCTGCCGGCTTATCAGGATACCACCATCCTTTTCAAGATCCAGCGCAAATCAGATTTGACGTATGCCACGGAGCAAGCGTTAAAAGGAAGCTGGAGATCCAGCAGTGTGAACATCGAGGCTTCAACCACTGATCGTTTGTTGTATGGATCTGTTCGTGCAACCCCGCTTGAAAGCAGTATCATTAATAAGATCCCAATGAGAAACTCTCCGCTGAATACCGACGTTACGATGTACAACCTTCTGTCACAACAAAGAAAGAAGGCCTCGGTAAGGGTATTCGGAAAGATCCTTTTTCCTGAAGCCCAGCAACTGAACTACTCACTGGGTTATTATAACCTCTATTTTGACCCTGCGATGAACCGGAACATTGATCTTTATCAACAGCTGAGGTATATGATCAAGTACACAGATCCAAGGTCTATGATCTGGCTGGGCGACAGGCTCGGAGTCGGGGAACTGCATACCCTGACCGGTAGAGGAGTGAGGGCATCTCATCAGGTTAATGATAGAAATGTAGTATACTTAAACGTTGTTCAGAATCCCTATTCAAGGAATATCGGGGGATTTGCCGGATACGGTGGTTTCATTGGAAATATGTCCTGGAATACAGGCCTCACAGTGGAAGCCACAACAAATCAGACATACAGCCACTCGTCTTTTCACCTGGGTGGGATGTACAGGCTGAAGCAGAAGCATTCTATTGAACTGCAAACAGCTACAACACTTAGTAAATTTGGAGTAAGTCGATATCTGGACAACGATACAACAGTAGTGGGGGTGGCCTACAGGCTTTCATACAGGTACAATGACAAGCGATTGATGATCCGGGCCGAGAACACAAACACCCTGTATTCATACCTGAGAAACAGTGGTATTAACCGCATATATTTTACAGGCAGGTATCTCTTTACCGGAAAGCTGAGATTGCACGCCCGGTATCATCGCAGCAGCTATGCATCGAGCAAGTATCCCTATAACTTCTACTTTCCTGTGAACAACAACCTTAATGAAAATGCCCGGTTGCTGCTTTCCTATAACCAGGGGAATATTACCTATCAGGGTGGGCCTCAATATTTAGCGGCAGTCCGGAACTATTACTATCCCAATGGTGATTACAGTACACGGTATGCAAATTATCAGCCAGGGATGATGGGGTCAGTTTCATTCAGACTTGGTTCCATGAGAAGCATTTCACCAAATCTTTCTTTCAATACCATGTATTATAGTTTTGATACCGGGGACCCGGATGAGGACCCATCAGAGCTTTCTAGCAGCTGGACATATACGCTGGGTATCAATTACTACGACCAGGCTTTCAAATTGAATGCCTATTATACCACCGGTGAGGCTACGGATCTGTATCGAAGCGTTATCATTAGCGATGATCCGGTGATCAACCAGGCATTTCATATCAGACCTTATTATGAGAGGTATTTCCACAAAGAGACCATTCGTTTGAGTGTTTTTTTTAATTATTCCTACTACATGCCCTCATTGCGGGAGAATATGCTTATCAATCTGACCAGCAATTTCTATGTGCGCAATTCATGGAATTTCTACGCCAGTTTCAATGTGTACCGGGTAAGCAGGAAAGATGTGAATGTGGGGAGGGTGACCAGCAGGGATGTGAACCTGATGTTGGGTATCCGCAAGGCTTTCGATATACAGCAACCCCGACTGTCGTATTATGACCTGACAATTGTGGGATTCAATGACCTGGATGGGAACGGTATAAAGGATGAAAATGAAAAGCCTATCTCCAATGTATTGATCAATATATCAAGGGATCCGGTCAGGAATGTGGAGACCAGGACGGGATTTGCCGAAATAAGCATGATCACCGACCCCCAGGGCGAGATCTTCTATAAAAACATCCCCCAGGGGATCTATGATTTTGCCATTTCTCCACTTTCAAACCTAGAGAACCTCTATTTCCTTCATGGAGAGAATCAGACCATCGAAATTAATTCAGACCAGGTTTATTACCTGCCACTTGTGGAGAGTTACAAGATCCGTGGCAAAATCATTATTGACCGGGATCCCAACTCCAACGAAGGGATCATCTCTGCTGAGGGGATCAGGGTAACAGCCACCAGTGAGAGTGGTAATACTTATTCAACCCTTTCCAATAGCTTTGGAACATACGTTCTTGATCTGCCTAAAGCAAATTCATACAGTGTCAATATTTACAACGTTTTCGGTGAGAACTTCTGGCTTAAAAGGGGATCCTACAAAGTGCAATTCACTGAGAATAAGACGATCTATCTGGATTTCAAATTCATTGAACGCAGGCGGGCTATCCAGTTCAATGGTGAGGAACAGTTGTTCCAGTTTAACCTGGATAACAACAATTAGTTTTTTTTGCCAACCCGGAAATCACGTTTCACAAACTGGAAAAACTCCCTGTTTAACCGTTTGCTGTCCTCTTTGGGCATGCTCAGGAAACGTTTCAGCAGCCTGTTGTCGATGAGTTCGGTAATCAGGAACAGTTCACAAAGGGTAATGTAGAGGTCTTTCAGATCAAAGGTGTAAAAAGGCTTAATGGTCACATAATCCAGTGATCCTCCCCAGAATGCATTGTCGATCAGGTTGGCTGCGAGTCCTGCCAGGAATAGGTGGATAAATCCGTTGATCCAGAAACTGTTTCTTTTCCTGTGGACGTAAAAACGCCATACCTCGATGAAAACAATCCCGATAAGGCTGAATAAGATGATGTTTAACACATGGGATCCCTGTTTCAATCCCAGCAACACCCACAGATAGGACCCCAGGGTGTTATGGGTAGGTTCAATATAGAATACCGGTTCGATGAGGGGAATGGAAATGGACTCCCAGTCCAGGGAGAAGAGCCAGGCTTTGATCCCCTGGTCGATCCCCACCACCACCAGCAGGAAGATCCAGTTGATCCCTTTATTCACCCTGAAAAGGTACTCCAGTGTTGTCGCCAGTGCAGCAATGGCAGCCAGGAAAATGGCAGGAAGCAGGAAGAACTTCCACAGGTAATCCAGGTCTGTTACCTTACTGGCCACAGAATAGATGACCATTACAGCCAGCCAGATCAAAACAAAGATGGAGAGGTTCCTAATATACTTCTTGGCCATAGAATGATGAATTTTGATGGGCGAAATTAATGAAATTTGGATTAATAGAAATCTTTCATTTAATTTGACCTCAAGAAAGAGATCAAAATGACAGAAATTCGCACAAATTGGTGGTGGCATCACTATTCCCGACAAACCGGAGCATAGGTTAGCCGCTCATTGTGCAATACAATATTAAGGCTTCCGCTTCGGCGGAGGCCTTTTTTTATGGTAAAAAATTGGACATGATGAAAAAAATCCCGGTAAGGATTGAATACAGAAAAATACTGGCAGATATCATAACCCCTGTAAGTATCTACCTGAAAGTAAGAGACATATATCCCAATTCTCTGCTTCTTGAAAGTTCTGATTATCACAGCAAAGAGAATTCCTTTTCATTTATATGCATGGATCCGGTTGCTGAGTTCCAGGTAAACAATGGTGTTATCATAACCAGTCTGCCCGGTAATGATACATTTCAAACAGAGGTTAATGATCAAAACAGTGTGGTGGACCATTTGAACAGCTTTATTTCTTCATTTGAGATAGGCGCTTGCCGGGAGGAAATGCTTGCCGACGGTGTGTTCGGTTATTCTACTTACGATGCTGTTCAATATTTCGAAGACATCCGGTTTCAATCTCAAATACCGGAGAAAGAAGATATTCCTGACGTTCGTTATAATTTCTTCAGGTTTATCCTGGCCATCAATCACCTGACCAATGAATTGATCCTGGTCGAGAATATTGTCAATGGGGGGGAGAGTGAGATTGACAGCGTGACAGCGCTGCTTCACAACCGGAACATTGCCACTTACGGATTCGATGTGTCGGATGAAGAATCATCCAATCTTTCGGATGAGGATTATCGACTGATGGTATCAAAAGGCAAGGAACACTGTTTCAGGGGAGATGTTTTCCAGATCGTTTTATCACGGCAGTTTTACCAGTCATTTACAGGGGATGAATTCAATGTATACCGTGCGCTGCGATCCATCAATCCTTCTCCTTACCTCTTTTATTTTGATTACGGAAGCTATAAACTGTTTGGTTCATCGCCGGAAGCACAGATCGAGGTGAAGGGCGGCAAGGCATACATCAATCCCATCGCCGGTACTTTCAGGCGAACCGGGAACGACCGTGAGGACCAGGAGCTGGCCAAACGACTGGCAAAAGATGAAAAGGAGAACGCAGAACATATCATGCTGGTGGACCTGGCAAGGAATGACCTGAGTCGAACCACTGAAAAGGTGACCGTGGAAGATTACCGGGAGATCCAGTTTTATTCCCATGTGATCCACATGGTTTCTAAGGTATCCGGGATTTTGCCTGAGAATGCAAATACCATCAGGATCATGGCGGAGTCGTTTCCGGCGGGAACACTGTCCGGAGCACCTAAATACAGGGCCATGGAACTTATCGATTTGTATGAAGGAAAGCGGAGGGGATACTATGGAGGAACCATCGGATTCATCCGTTTTAATGGTGACATCAACCATGCCATCATGATACGGTCTTTCCTTTCGCGCGATCATATGCTTTATTACCAGGCCGGGGCCGGTGTCGTATCTGAATCGACGGAAGAGGGAGAGTTGCAGGAAGTGAACAACAAACTGGCAGCATTGAAATCGGCCATTGAGATGGCCCGGAATATGAACAATGACAAATAGATCGAACATGAAGATTCTTGTTCTGGATAATTACGATTCCTTCACCTACAACCTGGTACAGTATATAGAGCGGGTTTTGAAGGAACCGGTGGATGTAAGGCGAAATGACCAGATTTCTCTGGAAGAGCTTGCTCCATACGATAAGATCCTTATCAGTCCCGGTCCAGGCATTCCGGAAGAGGCTGGTATTGCGCTGGATCTGATCAGGGAATACGGTGCCACAAAAAGTATACTGGGTGTATGCCTGGGACACCAGGCTATTGCAGAGGCTTATGGTGGTGCCATTTACAATCTTGACCGGGTATATCATGGTGTGGTGGGACAAATGAAACAGATCATCCCGGGAGACTACCTTCTGGAGGGTGTTCCGGTGGACTTTGATGCGGGACGCTATCATTCCTGGGTAGTGAAAAAGGAAACATTGCCCGACGAGCTTGAAGTTACAGTAGAGAATGATGAAGGATATATCATGGCCATCAGGCACCGGGATTATGATGTGCGCGGGGTGCAGTTTCATCCTGAATCGGTCCTGACCGAATATGGTGGAAGAATCATTCTCAACTGGCTGAAAGAGTCAGAAAAACAAAAGTGAAAGCTATGAAGGATACGTTACAATATTTGTTTGATCATAAGACCCTGGGGAAGGAGGATGCGAAGCTGATCCTTAGGAACATGGCGGAAGGAAAGTACAATGATGCTGAGATTGCTGCATTTATTTCGGTATACCTGATGCGCAGCATTACCGTGGAGGAGTTGTCGGGTTTTCGTGATGCCTTGCTGGAACTCTGCACACCTGTGGACCTGTCAGAATTCAATACCATCGATGTATGTGGTACCGGAGGAGATGAGAAAAACACCTTCAATATCTCGACGCTGACTTCCTTTGTGGTTGCGGGAGCCGGTGAAAAGGTTGCGAAGCATGGGAATTACAGTGTTTCTTCGGCTTGCGGCTCGTCCAATGTGCTGGAGTTTTTCGGGTATAAATTCACCAATGATACTGATCGGCTGAAACGGGAGATGGATCAATTCAATATCTGTTTCCTGCATGCACCACTTTTCAACCCTGCCATGAAGAATGTAGCGCCGGTGCGCAGGAGCCTTCGGATTAAAACCTTCTTCAACATGCTGGGTCCCATGGTGAATCCGGCCTTCCCGGAGAACCAGCTTGTGGGTGTGTACAGCCTGAATGTGGCAAGACTCTACAACTATCTCTACCAGGAATCGGGGAAACAGCATTGTATTGTACACTCACTGGATGGTTATGATGAGATTTCGTTAACGGGAGAATTTAAAGCGCTTACACTCCAGACTGAGCGCACGTTCTCTCCGGCCGACCTGGGACTTCAACAGGTCACTCCTTCCGACATCTACGGTGGGAGTACCGTGGAGGAGGCTGCTTCTGTGTTTCTGAAGATACTGGAAGGAAAGGGGAGCCCTGCCCAGAATGATGTGGTTGTTGCCAACTCAGCCTTTGCATTGTACTGCATGGATGAAACCCGGGGAATCGATAGGAGTATTGAGCGTGCCAGGCATTCACTTGAATCGGGCTCCGCACTGAATACATTTAAGAACCTTGTGGAAGGTTAATCGCATGAATATACTGGATACTATTGTTGAACATAAGCGGATTGAGGTCCTGAAACGGAAGAAGAAAAGGCCCCTCTCTAACCTGAATACATTCCCTTTTTACAGGAGGAAAACCAACTTCATTGATCCGGGAAAGCTGGGGAACAGGCCAGGGATCATTGCTGAATTTAAGCGAATGTCTCCTTCAAAGGGCCCCATCAACACGGAAGCGGATCCTGTGAAGGTTGCCGTCGGATACCTGTCCGCCGGAGCTGTTGCCATGAGTATCCTTACCGATCGCATTTTTTTTGGCGGATCTTTCAGAGACCTGCTCCAGGTACGAACCTCTTTGCCCAACCTGACGCTGTTAAGAAAAGACTTCATTATCGATCCCTACCAGCTGCACGAGGCAAGTGCCTATGGGGCTGATATTATATTGCTGATTGCTGCGATCCTGGATAAGAATGAAGTGGCTGATCTTGCCCTTGAAGCCCGATCCCTTGGGCTGAACGTGCTTTTTGAAGTGCATGGGGTGGATGAGCTGGAAAAATACCATCCCTCCATCGGTTATGTTGGTGTGAATAACCGTGACCTGAAAACTTTCAAGGTGAATACAAACAGGAGTCTTGAACTGATCAGACATATGCCGGAGGGGGTATTGAAGGTGTCAGAGAGCGGTATCAGCAGCAAAGGCGAGATTGAAAAACTCAGAGAGGTTGGTTATCAACTGTTTTTAATAGGCGAGACCTTTATGAAACAGCCCGATCCGGGCAGGGCTTGCAAATCATTTATAGCGAAATTATAGGTTCATGTTCCGTCCATTGAAAATAAAGGTATGCGGTTTGCTCCATCCTGAGAATATCGAACAGGTGTGCAGCCTGGAACCTGATTTTGTGGGTTATATCTTTTACCGGGAATCCAAACGGTATGTGGGGAAGGAGCCCGATCCAGCCATTTTCAGGATACCGCCGCAGGGGACTGGAAAAGTAGGAGTATTTGTGAATGAGAAGATTTCTGTGGTGAGGCGGATCTTTGAATCATGCCAGCTGGACCTGGCGCAACTGCACGGAAACGAGTCGCCTGAGTACTGTATGTCGCTTGTGGAATCCGGAATTCCGGTGATTAAGGCAATCGATCCGGGATCTGTGACCAGCAAAGGAAACATTGCTGATTATGTGGAACTGGTACGTTACTTTCTTTTTGATACACAGGGGGAAGGATACGGTGGTACAGGACGGCAGTTTAACTGGGATCTGCTGGACCGGTTTTCAATCCCTTTTCCATTTTTACTCAGCGGGGGAATAGGTCCGGGGGATGGTGATGCGATCGGGAAAATCGGGCATGAATGGTTATTCGGTATTGATGTGAATAGCAGATTTGAGTTGTCCCCCGGGATGAAAGATGTGAAGCAGCTTGAAGGATTTATCAAAGAAATCAGAAAATAGATAAGCATGAATTTTGAAGTTGATCAAAGAGGATTTTACGGGGATTTCGGTGGAGCCTATATTCCCGAGATGCTTTATCCCAATATCAGGGAGCTGGAAGACAATTATTTGAAAATCATTGAGTCAGATCAATTCAGGGACGAATTTGGGCAATTGTTACGGGATTATGCCGGGCGGCCCACCCCCCTTTTCAGGGCTGGCCGATTGTCAGAACATTATGGCACCCACATTTACCTCAAGCGGGAAGATCTCAACCATACAGGAGCCCATAAGATAAACAACACCATTGGACAGATCCTGCTGGCCAGGCACCTTGGAAAGGAGCGCATCATTGCCGAGACCGGGGCAGGACAGCACGGGGTGGCTACAGCCACGGTATGTGCGCTTTCCGGCATGCATTGCATTGTGTACATGGGTGCCCTGGATGTGGAGCGGCAGGCACCCAATGTAAAGAAAATGAAAATGTTGGGAGCGGAGGTTGTGCCAGTGCACAGTGGCAATAAAACCCTGAAGGATGCCACCAATGAGGCCATCAGGGATTGGATCAATCATCCTGTCGACACCCACTATATCATCGGTTCGGTAGTGGGACCGCATCCCTATCCCGATATGGTTACCCGTTTTCAGTCGGTAATCTCCAAGGAGATCAAAGTCCAGCTGGCTGAAAAAACAGGCCGACATTACCCGGACTACCTGGTGGCATGTGTGGGGGGAGGAAGCAATGCGGCAGGAGCCTATTATCATTTCCTGAATGATGAACGTGTAAAACTAATATCAGTCGAAGCAGCGGGAATGGGTGTAAACAGTGGTCTTACAGCAGCCACTTCCCTGCTTGGAAGCACAGGGATCATTCATGGCAGCAAGACCCTGCTTTTACAGGATGGGGACGGACAGATTAAAGAGCCTTACTCCCTGTCGGCCGGGTTGGATTATCCCGGGGTCGGACCGCTGCATGCCTGGCTTGCCCAATCGGGCAGGGCAACGGTGTTTGCAGTTACCGATGAGGAGGCCCTGCAGGCAGCCCTGATGTGTGCCAGAAAAGAGGGGATTATCCCTGCACTGGAAACAGCACATGCCCTGGCGGTGCTTGATAAACTGAAATTCGGCCAGGATGATACCGTTGTAGTGAATCTGTCCGGACGGGGGGATAAAGATATGGAGACTTATATCGATAAACTTGGATTTTAAAAAGGACCAGCAATGAACAGAATCGACCGGTTATTTAATGAGAAGAAAGGAGAAATTCTTTCCGTATACATCACAGCTGGATACCCGGGACTGAATGATACGCCGGCCATTGTAAGGGCACTGCAGGAATATGGAGCGGATATGGTTGAAATAGGAATACCTTTTTCAGATCCCCTGGCCGATGGACCGGTCATCCAGCAGAGCAGCCAGGTTGCACTGGGCAACGGAATGACCCTGAAACTGCTATTCAGCCAGCTGGCTGAAATCCGGAACAATATTCATATCCCTCTGGTGTTGATGGGTTACCTCAATCCGGTGCTGCAGATGGGAATGGAGACCTTCCTTGAAAACTGCAGCGAAACAGGAATGGATGGAGTTATTATACCCGATCTTCCGCCCGATGTGTATGAGGCTGAATACCGCGATCACTTTAAAAAGCATGGGATCCATCTCTCGTTACTGATCACACCCCATGCGACTGCCGATCGCATCAACAGGATCGCCCGGTTATCGGGCGGATTCCTCTATATGGTAGCCGACGCTTCCACAACCGGGGCAAAGGCTTCAATCGGACTGCATCAGATTGAGTATTTCAAGCGCATTGAAAAGATGAATCTACCCGTTCCAGGGCTCATTGGTTTCGGCATCTCCAGTCATGAAACTTTTACAACTGCCTGTAAGCATGCAAGGGGAGCCATCATCGGGAGTGCGTTTATAAAAACGCTTGGAGAGGAAGGTTCACTGGAAGAGAAGATAGGAGCATTTATTCGATCGATCCGTACCGGGTAGAAGTGAGACCAGCAATTGCAGGAGAAAAAGGTTTTGCTATTCCATGACATCATCAATGACCCTCTGGAGTATCTCCTCCATATGCAGCCCCATGCTGCTTACCTGCTTGGGTATGATACTTTCCCTGGACATACCCGGAATGGAATTCAATTCCAGGAAGTAAAGCTGATTGCCTTTAATAATGAAGTCAACCCTGATGATCCCTGATGAATTAGTGAGATTGTATATACTGGTGGCAAGTTCCTGGCATTTTTGTTCCAGGTCCTTATCAATACGTGCAGGGGTGATCTCTTCTGCCTTACCCTCTGTATATTTTGCTTCGTAGTCAAAGAATTCATTCTTAGGAACGATTTCTGTTACCGGGAAGACAGTAAAATCCTGTCCGGTTTTCATCAATCCGCACGTTACCTCGGTACCCTTGATATATCTTTCAATAATCGCCTCATTGTCTTCTTTCAATGCTTCGTCCAGGGCTGCCTGAAGTTGTTCAAACCTAACTACCTTAGCAATCCCGAAACTGGATCCTCCGCTGTTTGGTTTAACAAAACAGGGAAAGCCTACACTGTCTGCTATGGCTTCAAGGTCTGTTTCCATGCCCTTCCGGACCAGACGGGATTCCGGTGTGAGGACCTGGTGCTGCTTCAGGAAGGTCTTGCAGGTATATTTATTAAACGTCAGGGCTGCAGATAGATGGTTGGAACTGCTGTAGGGGATCCTCATCATATCAAAGTAGCCCTGCAGTTTGCCATCTTCACCGGGGGTGCCATGGATCATGTTCCAGGCAAAGTCGAAAGAAATGGGCCCCTTTTTGCTTTTAAAACCAAAGCTGTTCTTATCCAGGGGTATCTTGCTTTTACCATGGTGGATGGTCCAGTCAGCACCGGTTACCACCACTGTAAAACAGGTATGGCCAGCTTTCTCAAGCCATCCTTTTACCTGTTCGGCGCTTTTCAAGGAGATCACATATTCCGATGAATCTCCTCCTGTAAATATGGCAATGTTCATGGCTCCAAACGGCTTATCTGCCGTCGTATTATAAATTTACTATCTTTTATTCGATTCTGGAAGGGTATGGCAATCCTATTTTTGATGAACGCAACCATACCTCCATGAATGCACCTAATATTTAGATTATTGGTGTTTATTCTTCCCTGCGTCCCTGGATGTAGGTGCGCCATTTCTGCAATACGGTATTGAAGCCCGTTGGAAGGTCTGCCTCAAACAGAACCTCCTTTCCTGAAGAAGGGTGGACAAATCCGAGGGTTCTGGCATGTAAAGCCTGGCCAGGAAGCTGATCGAAGCAATTCTGTACGAATTGTTTGTATTTGGTGAAGGTCGTTCCCCTGAGGATACGGTCACCTCCATATTCGGGATCGTTGAACACAGGATGTGACAGGTACTGGAAATGGACCCTGATCTGGTGCGTCCGTCCTGTTTCCAGTCTGCATTCCACCAGGTTTACATAACCGAGTCGTTCCAGAACACTGTAGTGAGTTACAGCGGTTTTTCCCTGTTCTCCATCGGGGAAAACATACATCTGTTTACGCTCCTTTGGATTGCGGCCGATGTGGCCTTCGATGGTCCCCTCGTCTTTCTTCATATCTCCCCACACCAGTGCCGTGTATGTTCTTTTGGAGGTCTTGTTAAAGAACTGGCTTGCCAGTTTGTTTAATGCCAGTTCATTTTTGGCTACCACAAGTAAACCGGAGGTGTTTTTATCGATCCGGTGCGCCAGGCCGGGACGTTCTTCTCCGCTGCTGAACAGGGTATGGTCCATGAGGTGGTACATCAACGCATTGACCAGGGTTCCTGTATAATTACCGTATCCCGGATGAACTACCATTCCCGCTTTCTTGTTTACCACGATCACATCTTCGTCTTCGTGCACGATTTCCAGGGGTATCTCCTCCGGAACCAGTTCAATTTTCCTGGGCGGATGGGGCAGTACAATACTGATCAAATCTCCGGGCTTCACTCTGTAGTTGGGTTTTACGGCAGATGCATTCACCAGGATATTCCCGGCATTGGCAGCCGACTGGATCCTGCTTCTGGAAGTCCTTTCCATCTTATTGAAAAGGAACTTGTCAATCCTCAAAGGAGTTTGTCCCGGATCAGCCGAGAAACGGAAGTGTTCAAACAGGTCGCTATTGTCAGCAGGTTCTCCGTTCATACCTCATCGGTTGATCAGAAGTTTTGAATTGTATATGGTTTTACCATGGTGTGCCCTGATGTAATAGATCCCTGCAGGAAAAGAGGAGATATCCATGCTGCCGGAGTGGATTACACTGCGGTTGGCAAGTCGACCTGAGGCATCAAATAATTCCACCTGGATCCCGGTTGGATTTTCTACTTCAGGAAGAGTAAAGAAGATCCGGTCCGAGGCAGGATTGGGATATATGTGAAGGGAATTTTCAGTGTTGGGAGTTTGGTTTTCACCGGTAGTTTCATCATAAAGGAATGGCCTGAACAGGATCACCCCAGGAGCCTCGGAAGGTTGCCAGATCCCCTGGTAGTTGTAGTACATTACAGAGGGAACGGGTTTATTGTTGAGGTCGAGTCCCACATTCAACATGTATTCATTGTATTGTTTCCAGCCCACGTAAAAAGTCTCGCTGACCTGCACCGGATAGGAGAAATGATATCTTTTGAATCCCGGATAGGTCGAGGTGTATTCCGGGGTATGGTCATTCTCGTCTTCCCAGATGATCGATCCGGGGATGCCCTCCGATTCATCCCATACCATCAGTTTAAAATAGTAATCCAGGTTAATCGAATCATACACATGGTTAAAGTATATATCTACACCTCCCAACAGATCTGGCACATAGGAGTAGTATTTCATGGCTACACTTCCATTGCGCGTTCCCTGTCCCCTCAAGCCATACCCTGCTTCTGCAGTACCGTCATCATAGGCATAAAAGTCTTTAAATACCTGGTCATAGACTACTGTGTCATTTTGCTTGGGATCAAATTCATCGGTACGCAGGGCTGCCTTGAACCTGATGATGGCCGAATCACCCCTTTCAGAATCAAAAGGAAAAAAAAAGTCGAAATCCACAACTGTATCTGTCATGGCCGGAAGGTCTTGGGCAGTAGGACTTCCCGGCACATTGGTCTCATTATGGATCAGATCATGGATGGTCCACGACCTTGTTACATTCCTGGTGATTGTGTCGTTATTCCTGTACCGGATGGAAATGGGGGAATTGAGTGCCATATTGTATGCCTGGTTGAAATGTGCCCAGGGGAGAGACGAAAGATCCTTTAACATGGAAGGGATGGAAGTTATAAAAGTCACATCACGGAGAACTGTGTCTGCTGCAAACCTGTTGCGGTCAAGTCGAACATAATCCACATTCCAGTGATCCGCATTGACCCTTTTGTCCGGGTAATCCTTGTTGCGTGAGAGGCTGGCCCTGTTCCTGAACCTGAACCTGAATCCGGTGGTTAAAAAGCGCGGATCGGTGACGGGGATCATGGCGTGCATGAAAGGGTGAAGCGTATCGCCCGGCAGGCCCCATACATTGATCCATTCACCCGATCCCGGATCAAAGAAATCAACCAGGAGGGAGTCATAAATTTCAGGTCTGTTACCAAGACCCTTTGGTTGGTACATGAAACTGAGGTAGATGCTGTCGGATGCAGGAGCGTCAAGCTGGATGGGATGACTGGTAAGATGGTCTGCAATAAATGTGGACGGATCCAGGACCGCATGGGGATAGATGCTGCCATCATAATCAAGTGCATCAAGCGTGGCAACGCCGTTGGAGACAGGATCGACACAATAATTATTATTTATAAATGCATAGGCATCGCTCCATATTCCGGTATCAGGAACTACAGATGTATTGGAAAAGTCATCAAAAAGTGGCAGGTCAAGAAGTGTTGAGCCAGTCGATTTTTTTAAATGCAGCCCTCCTTTATGGTGTTCCGACGCCTGTGGATTACCGAACAGGGGTGTTATTACCTCCTGGGCATGCAGACCAGGCAGCAATGCAAGACCCAGTATGTATCCTGTTAAACTTTTTAAGGATCTATTCATGCACGATTTCTGTGTCTTCACCAAACAGGGTAGAGTTGGGCACAGGCAAAAGGGTTGAATCCACAGTAAGCCAGATATCCACTTCCATTCCCATATTCATCCTTCGGAACTTATCGTATTCGGGATACTGCCGCCAGACAAAAGCCTGTGCACTGTCCTCAGCATCCAGCATGCTTTCATCATAGGTAATGGCTCCGATATTTAAATAAAAATCGGCGATAATTTTCCTGGTTATGTCCACTCCCAGTCCCATCAGATCGGGCACACTGGTGGTTTCCTTGCTCAGTCCCATGCCTAGCACAAGATCAATAACCGCCCCTTTGTTTATTTCGGTTCCCTCATTAATAACGGAGTCGTTGTACATTTGTTGTAGTACATTATTGATGGCATAATCGGGCCTGTACTCGATGTCTCCCAGAGGTAGTCCTGCATTCTGCAGGGCTAGTCTGGCCTGCCTAATGGAAAGCCCAACCAGCCGGGGCATTGTAACCATTTCCCGATTTACTGCATTCATGGTAAGGAAAATTTTCCGGTTCTTCTTTACCCTGGAACTGGCTCCTGGATTCTGCTTCAGTACTGTACCACGGGGCATTTCCGACGAGTAAACGGAATCGACGATTTCAAACCGGAGATCTCGCGACGAGGTAACATCATCCACCTCATTCACAGTTAGTCCGGTCAGGTCGGGAACAGATATGGCCTGTCCGTGGTGGGTATAGACCTTGAGCCAGACCAGTATGGAAAGCAAGATAATGACTGTCAAAGTGATGGCAAACCCAAGGTGTCGAAAGAATTTCTTGCTGATGAGAAATTTAAAAAAATCCATTTCAAGAGCTTTGTATCAAATGTAAGGTTTATTCAATAAATTCTATGGGACATTGGCGACAAGACCTGTTTTTGTGATAACAGATGATTCCTGGTAAATCTCGTAATCTGTATTGATTGACCATAGATCATGGCCCGCCTCATCCAGGATGTTTTCCGAAACGCGCATCCCCATTAAAATACTGTGATCCTGATTGTTATACTTATATGCGCCATACCTGCCAATCACATGCAATCCCTCAACAGAAGTCAGATAATCTTCCACTGGCTTCAGAACTTCCCTGTAGCCGATGAAATAGACAGGGTAACACCGCGGAAGATGAACCACATGTCCCTCCTTAACATCACCCTCCTGTACAAGCCCGGTCTGTACTATTTCACGGCTTGCCACTTCTACGAGCTGTTCCGGATCAAGATTCCAGATTTCATCTTCAAAGTAGCACCAGTATTCTAGGCACAGGATGGAGGATTCCGATTCTCCATAAACCGAGGGAACCCAGTTTCTGAAGTTGGTTACACGGCCTACCTCCACTGAAGGTTCATGGATATACAGCCACTGGTCTGTAAAAAGGTCGGTTCTGTCCACCTTGAGGTAAACCAGGATGGTATTTCTGAATGCCAGTTGTTTCGATTGTGCCATGACCGGTTCAGGGACTTCAGGTAATTTTTCCACCAGCAGTGATATGGGCATAGAGGAAATAATATGATCATACTCCCTGATCTCTCCATTTTCAAGTTGTAGTGACTGAACGGCGCCGTTAGAAGTGATCACCCTTTCCACGCCGGAGTTGACCAGGACATTTCCTCCCCTGGTTTCAATAAGTTCCTGCATGGCTTCATAAACGGCTCCGGTACCACCGATGGGATAGGCAAACTGATCCACCAGTGTAGCATGCTTATTCCCTTTTCCCTGGAACAGGGCGTTTTTGATGGCTTCAAACAGGGAAAGCTTTTTGATACGTTGTGCAGCAAAATCTGAATCCAGTTTGGTACAGGATAATCCCCAGAGCTTTTCTGAATATGTTTTAAAGAATATGGTATATAGCCTTCTGCCAAACCTGCTGGTGACCCAGCCTTCGAAGGTGGAGGTATCGCTGGTGGGAAACATGCGTTCAACCATATAGCTCAGAAGACAATGAGCGGCTTCAAAAATGCCAAGACCTTTCAGGGCATTGAATGCCCGGATGGGATAATCGAAAAACTGCTTTTTATAATAGATCCTGGTCTGGCGGTTGATAATGTCATAGCGGTCTTTTACTACCTCAAGCCAGAGTGCATTGATTTTTGTATCGTGGCTGAAGAACCGGTGGGGACCCAGGTCAATCCGCTGTTCCCACAGTTCGATGGATTTCGAGAATCCGCCAACCCTGTCGCTTTTCTCAAATACATCAAGAATGGATACCTTTTTACCCAGTAGTTTGGAAATTTCATATGCTGCAGTTATGCCCGCCGGCCCGGCCCCAATCACCGCTATTTTCATGGTAGATTTCTTTAAAAACGCTTAAATTAGAAAAAAAACTTTACCGGAGCCTGCTTAATTGTGTCCTGACTCTGCTGGCCATTTCGGTGTCACCGTAAAATTCATAGAGCTCGGCAAGTTTTTCGTAGGCGGCAATGAATTTTCTGTTGTATCGTATGGCCTGCTTGAAGTTGTATATGGCGTTGTCCTTTTCATTTTTCAATCCATAGCATAATCCAAGATTATAGTAGCCCGAATAGAACTTATAATTGGATTGAACTGCCTGGTTGATGATCCGGATGGCGTCGTCAACCAGTGTCACATCCCTCTTAACCTCGGATTCGACCAGATAGGTATAACCTTTTAAATTCAGTGCTTTGTCATAACCCGGATAGATTTCCAGCAAACGATCCATGGCTGACCTTGCATCTTCAAACCGGAGGAAGGCCGAGTAGGCATTTCCAAGATCCAGGAAGGCCGCTTCGTTGTTTGGATCAAAGGCCACCGCATTCTCAAGATACTTCAGGGCTTCGCTGATTTTGGCAGAATCATTATCCCTGATGCCTTCGTTCAGGAGCTTCGCGCCATGGTGGTCGTCTTTATTTTTTCGTTCCACAATGGCAGCTACAACCACATCATCCACTTTGATTTCATGGATGGTGTTGTTGGGTGGCCATAATCCATTGTTCAACTGGTACGGGTGGATGTAATTACAATAGAGGATTGCATACTCCCAGTCACGTTTTCCACGGTCATAATACCGGCTGTAAAAAGGCGCAATCTGATCCTTGTAGTTTTTGAAATAGTAATTGATGCTGGCGTTGCTGACGATCCGAACCGGCTGTCCTGATGCCGTATCGATCTCCGGCAGGATATGATCAATGAAATAATCTGAAGCAGGCTTCAGGCTGTTGGTATAATAATCAGTTTCAAAAGTACCGAAGGTCTTATTGATACCTCCCGACCATTCGTTGAAATAGATGTATGTGTTGGGATGGTTGCGGATGATGTGCCTGAGGGGATGAAACAATCCTGCTGCCAAAACAAGGATCACCGGGTATTTTATCCACCCATTTCCTCCCAGCCTGATGAGGCGGGAAATGGCTATGGAAGCCAGAGCAAGCATGGAGGGATATATAAACATTATGTGCCTCCAACCTCCATACACATTTGATTCCCTGTAAATAACGAAAACCACAGGGAAGAGGACAGTGAACCATAAAAGAAAATACCAGAATCCCTGATTATCCTTCCTGTCAATCCTCCAGGTAATGGATGAGGCCATCCAGCCCAGCAGAATAATAACCGGTACGCTGATCAATATATTTTTCGGTATATAGTGCCAGGGAAGGTGGTCTGACCAGTACACCATTCCATCATATACCACCCTGATGGAGACCTGAATATTGGACATAACCTTGAATGACTGGATGGGATGGTTGATGATATCCTGCAGTGCATATGGCCAGGTAAACAGGCTTAAAAGGTATCCGGCCAATGAGATCAGGACCAGGGTCACCACCCCTTTTAATGCAAAACGCCACCAGCCAGCGGAGAAGAACTTCCAGGGCCATTTATGTATAAGCAGATAGAGGCCGGTGAACATAAACATGTAGGGGATGAGGACCAATCCTCCGATCCGGATTCCATTGGTCCAACCGATACCTAATGCGATCCATATGGCAGAACGGGTACTGATCCGGGGAAGTTTTTTAAGGAACAGGATGATGTGATAAATGGTAAAAATATAGCCAAAGGCAAAGGGAACATCCATCGGATTATTGAATGAATGTCCTAGGAACCGCGGGGATAAAAACATCAGGACCAGGGCCAGCCAGCCTCCGGCATACCCGGCAAATAGTTTTACCAGCAATCCTGTAACAAGTATGGCAGCCGCTCCCGTTATGGCCACCATGACATGCCTCGCCTCATAGGGATTCTCTTCAAGGTTAAAGAGTCGAATAAGGAGGTATGTGAAGAAATCAAAGGATTGACCGTAAAAATTCAGTTTATGCCTGGGATCATCCAGGGCCGAGGGATCATCTTCGGAAAAATAGCGATATACTTTGGCGGCGTGTTGATAATGTTTTTCATCGTCACCTGAAAGACCCGAGTCAAGGCTCAGGAGGGGAAGGATAATAAATATGGCCAGGGCGGTGATCAAGAATGCCAGCCGGAAAAGAGGATGTTCCCTGGTGAAGAACAGGTTCCTCAAAGAAGATTCTCGCGATTCTTTCACCGGAAGGGTAGTGTTCCATGTCAGGTTCAGCTTTATTTTTTCCAACAGGTTGGAACCTTGTGATTGAATCCGGTCAAATGGTGCATCTTGATGGATGACGACCTCCTTCCTTTCAAATCCAAGTTTTTGAAGAACCATCCTGATCAGGGCTGGCTTCAGGGATTCGCTGGTACCGTAAATGGTCAGTAAATACCGCAATGCATCTGAAGGGATAATCAATCCGGCCTGTTCAATGCTTTTTTTTCCTTTAAAGGAGATTTCATAGTAGATGCGTTGCCGGGAGTTTTCCGGAAGCGGCAACCGGAAAAACTCATTGGGGTTGATCTGTCTGTCAATAGGCTGAGGTTCAAGGATCACCACATAGCCTTCCTTAAAAGCGTCATTCATCTCTTCGCGTCCTGGTTGATCCAGAGATAGTTGCTGAACCATTCGGTGTTCAATTTCAGGAAGAGTACCTTCTTTACGGAGACAAAAAATTCCGGTGCGGGATGAATTCTCGTTTTTGATTTTATCGGCAAATACTGAAAGGTAAGCCGGGGAGGCCAGGTTCGCTTCGGGTTCTGGAAACAGGAATTTAATGGTATACCTGGCCTTTACAGGATTCTGATCTTTTTGCTTTCTTTTTTTATACGGAACATTCTTCGTCATTGCACTTGGGGAAAAGAGTGTGTCAAATTACAAATATTCAGCAATAATCAGGACAAAAAAAATAACTAACCGAATTACGATTAGTTATTTAAGCACAATAATAAATGCTTACTTTATACCTTATGCCTCGGCTCGTCCGAAACTGATAATTTCTTGCGGCCTTTTTTCCTTCTGCCAGTCAGTATACCGCGCCCGCTTGCTGAAGACATCCGCTCTCTGAAGCCGTGCTTGTTCTTTCTTTTTCTATTGGATGGCTGAAATGTTCGCTTCATGACAATTGTTGTTTTGAGGGTGCAAAATTAGTCATTTTTTTAGATAAACAATCTTTTTTGTGCAAAAAAAAGACTCCTCGAACCAGTCTGAGATTGAGAATAATTCTACCCTCTTTTTAAATACCTCCAGCTCGGAATCCAGGGCTCCTCCCTTCAGGGCAATTATCCCATTGGGCATATGGTTGCGCTTGCCTTGCCTGATAAGCCTGTTGCACCAGCGGTAAAGTTGCGGAAATGAAGTCACCGCGCGTGAAACCACAAAATCAGCGGTTTGCTCAAGGTTCTCAATTCTATTCCGAATGGTGGTAACATTCTTCAATTCAAGGACTTCAATAACCTCCTGAACCAACCGGATCTTTTTGCCGATGGAGTCAACCAGTGCAAAGCGTGTATCAGGGAACATGATGGCCAGAGGAATTCCCGGAAACCCCCCACCGGTCCCAACATCGATGACAGAAGTCTTTCCGTTAAAGCTAAATTTTTTCGCAATGGAAAGGGAATGAAGGACATGCCGTTCTTCCAGGTAACCCATATCCTTTCTTGAAATGATATTTACCTGATCATTGAGTGGCGGCATGATCTCAAGGAGTTTTTCAAAATGCCTGGTCTGTTTGGGATGAAGATCGGGAAAGTATTTGCGGATCAGTTTCATCAGTAATACTCATGCATTATGGCTTCTCCTGGGTGCGGTTCAGTATATTGAACAGCAATTCACGGGCCCTGAAAAGTTGTGCTTTAACGGTCCCGATGGGGATGTCCAGTTCCGTTGCGATTTCATCATAGGAGTACTCTTTAAAATACCGCAACTCAACAAGCTTCCTGTAGCGGGGCTTCAAACGAGAGACAATCTTCCTCATGTGCTTTATTTTCTGCTGGTTGATCATGCTGGATTCCGGATCGAGAGAATCCGACTGGATCAATGAAGAAGGAGAAAGGGAGTCCTCTCCATCAACAGTCTGGTCGAGGGAGATGTGAAGGGCACGTTTTTTCCTGATAAAGTCGATACAGTTGTTGGTAGCGATTTTAAACAGCCAGGTAGAGAAGGCAAAGTTGGGAGTATACTGGTCAATATTCTTGAAGGCTTTTCCAAAAGCTTCAATGGTTAAGTCCTCCGCATCAATGGGACTGTTTACCATTTTGAGTAACATGAAATAGATGGCATCACGGTATCTGCCCAGAAGCTCACCATAAGCAAGCTGGTCACCTTTCCTGGCTTTATCCACCAGTTCCATATCCTGTTGGGCTTTCAGGGAAAGATTGGGTTTTATCTCCATGGCTGATACCTTGTTGCGAATATATTGCTTAACCACATAATGCCCAGTACCAGTGGCATGATCGGGTCAAGCAAGAGCGAAGGTAGCAATAAATTTTTCTCTTCCAAACGCATTATCCCCAATTTGAATATAACCAGTCTGGTTACAAGAAGCAGCCCAAATATGGCCAATATCAGCCATATCCATTCCGATATTATGCACAGAAGAATCAGGGTCGTGTAAAGCACCAACCGACTGATCAATTCCCCCGCAAGCCTGATTTTTGAACCCCGGTTATAATGATTCCCTGCTGAAAGGTGCCGCTGTTTCTGTTTGATCCAACCCCTCAAGGTTGCTTTCGGTATGGAAAGGGTGTGGCTTTCTCTGTGTATCTCAACAGTTGTATTATTCTTAACAGCAGTTTCATTGACAAACAGGTCATCGTCACCTGAAGCTATGTGGTAGTGCCTGGCAAACCCCCTGTTCTTAAAAAAGAGTGCTTTTTCATAAGCAAGGTTCCTGCCTACACCCATATATGGCCGGCCTTTGATCGCAAACGAAAGGTATTGAATGGCTGTAAACACGGTTTCGTAACGAATCAATATATTGAGCAGTCCCTTTCTTTTCTCATACCCTCCGTATCCAAGGACAATCTTCTTTTCCCGGGACAGGTTTGAAGCCATTTTCTGTAACCATTGATCGCTTACCGGATAACAGTCAGCGTCAGTGAGCAGCACGTGGTCATACCCGGCCGATTTCAGGCCAATGGTCAGGGCCAGCTTTTTCCCATGTTCAAATTTTTCATTGGCGGGGATGTTGGTAAACCTGAGATGTTTGTAACGGATCGATAACTGAGAGAGCAGTTGTTCTGTTCCATCGGTGGAGCAATCGTTGACCACCACCACTTCGAATTCCGGATAGTCCTGTTCAAGAACCATGGGAAGAAACTGCTCCAGGTTCTCCTCTTCGTTTTTTGCGCAGATGATGACCGAAACACCTTTCTTCGTCTTTCTTTTCTTTCCGGGCCTGTGCAAGGGCAGCTGCAGGTAGATAAGAAGATAGTATCCCAGTTGGATAAAAAATGCCAGCAGAAACAGTGCCACCAGGATCCATTCCTGTATCCCTGTATTCCCTATAAGTGTTCGAAAGTCCATGCGCATCAAATTTAGTGTCGCAATGATAGAAAAAAAAAGCAGGTTTTCAACAATTGTTTATCTTTGGCTGATCATGTTTTTTTATGGAATTTGAATTACTACACAGGGACAGGACAAGTCATGCTCGGGCTGGTGTGATCAGGACGGATCATTCTGAGATCCAGACGCCGGTTTTTATGCCTGTTGGAACAGCAGGCAGCGTGAAAGGGGTTCATCAGCGAGAATTGTTGAACGACATTGATACTCCTGTCATCCTGGGCAATACCTACCACCTTTACCTTCGGCCTGGTCTGGACACCATCAGGGGTGCCGGCGGATTGCACAGGTTTATGAACTGGGACCGGTCCATCCTGACTGACAGTGGCGGTTATCAGGTATTCTCACTGGCAGCCAATCGCAAGCTTACGCCTGAAGGGGCCTGGTTCAGATCCCACATTGACGGCTCCAAACATCTCTTTACGCCGGAAAATATTGTGGATACTCAACGGATCATTGGCGCCGATATTATCATGGCTTTCGATGAGTGTACGCCCTGGCCCTGTGATTTGAAATATGCAAAGAAATCCCTTGAACTCACCCATCATTGGCTTGACCGGGGACTGGGTCAATTTACTGCAACCGAGCCCCTTTATGGCCACAGCCAGGCTTTTTTCCCAATCGTACAGGGAAGTGTGTTCAGTGAGTTGAGGAAGGAGTCGGCCGAATATATTGCGGAGAAAGGTGCGGTGGGAAATGCCATTGGCGGACTTTCTGTGGGAGAACCGGCCGAGGAAATGTATGCCATGCTGGAGGTTGTGAACAGCATCCTGCCTGAAGAGAGTCCCCGGTACCTCATGGGGGTGGGAACACCTGTAAACATTCTGGAAGCCATAGCACTGGGCGTTGATATGTTCGACTGTGTAATGCCTACCCGGAATGGAAGAAATGGCATGTTGTTTAGTGGCGATGGGATCATCAATATCAGGAACAGGAAATGGATGGACGATTACTCTCCAATTGATGCAGATGGCCATAGCTTTGTGGACACACAATATTCGAAGGCCTATTTGCGTCATTTAATCATATCCGGGGAAATGCTGGGAGCCCAGATCGCCAGTTTACACAACCTTGCTTTCTACCTCTGGCTGGTTCGGAAAGCATTTGAAGAAATTAAAAGTGGAACATTCAGTACATGGAAGGAAAAGATGATACCAGCTTTAAGTACAAGATTGTAAGGTTTTTCGGCCTGAAGATACTGGACCTTTACGTGATCAGGAAGTTCCTGGGTTCTTTCTTTCTCGCCATTATATTGATCCTTTCGATAGTGGTCATCTTCGACCTGTCTGAAAAGATCGATGATTTTATCGAGCACGGAGCAAAACTCAAGGAAATCCTGGTGGATTATTACCTTAATTTCATACCCTACTTCGGAGTACTTTTCAGTTCCCTGTTTGCCTTTATTGCAGTGATCTATTTTACCTCCCGTATGGCCAGCAACACCGAGATCATTGCCATCCTGAACAGCGGGATGAGTTTTCGACGTTTCCTGGTCCCTTACCTGATCTCTGCTACCTTTATTGCACTTGTTTCATTTTACCTGAGCGACAGGGTAATTCCCGGAGCCAACAAGGTCAAGCTCGATTTTGAAGAGAAGTTTATCCATAAAAGGCCGGTCCGGTTTAAAACAAAGAATTTTCACCGGCAGATCGAACCCGGGGTTTATGTTTATCTTCAGAACTACAGTAATGTTTCCAAGGTGGGCTACAATTTCACCATGGAGAAATTTGAGGATGGCCAGCTGGTATCAAAGATGTTTGCCGACCAGATCAGGTGGGATACCGCGGTGGATAAGTGGCAGGCAAGGAGGTATTACATCCGGACCATTGATGGTTTGCATGAAACGCTGGAAGAGGGAAAACTGATCGATACGGCACTGAGTATTCACCCGGATGATTTTAAAATGCGGTTAAACATTGTGGAAACCATGAGCCTGAAAGAGCTGGATGAATTTATTAAAAAGCAGCTGATGCAAGGAGAGACCAATGTAACCGCTTACCAGATCGAGCGGCAAAACCGCATAGCCTTTCCGTTTTCCACTTTTGTTCTTACCCTGATCGGCGTGGCGGTATCCTCCAGGAAAATGAGAGGAGGGATCGGAATGCCGATTGCCATTGGAGTGGTAATCAGTTTCACCTATATCCTGTTTACCCAGTTTTCCAAACAGTTCGCCATTGGTGGAATGTTGCCCGTTATGGCTGCCGTATGGCTGCCCAATGTTTGCTTTCTGTTTATTGCCATATACATGTTCCGCCTGGCTCCCAGGTAGGATAATATTGTTAAACAGCTTTGTTTTTTGTAAGATTGTATCCGCAAATTAAAACCAGACACAATGGCCTCTACTAAAAAGATTCAGGAATTAAAAAAACGCCGGGAGGAAGTGCTGAAGGGGGGCGGCGAGAAAGCCATCCAGAAGCAAGTAGCCATGGGGAAGATGACTGCCCGGGAACGTATAGTAAAACTTTTGGATGAAGGATCATTCAATGAATACGACCTCTTTGTTGAACATGAAGCACGTGATTTTGGCATGGACCAGAAAAAGCTGCATGGCGACGGGGTCATCACCGGAACCGGCTCCATTGGAGGCAGGCCGGTATGTATTTTTGCACAGGACTTTACGGTTGCCGGTGGTTCTCTCGGTTTTATGCATGCCCGAAAGATTACCAAGATTATGGACCATTCACTGAAGATGAGGATGCCGCTGATCGGGATCAATGATTCGGGTGGTGCACGGATCCAGGAGGGGGTAAACTCTCTGGCAGGATATGGTGAGATTTTTTTCAGGAATACACTGGCATCGGGAGTGATCCCCCAGATCTCGGTCATCCTGGGACCCTGTGCAGGAGGAGCAGTATACTCTCCCGCACTGACCGATTTTGTATTTGTGGTGGAAAACATCTCCAAGATGTTCATCACCGGTCCGGAGGTGATTAAAACAGTCCTGGGTGAAGACATCTCCATGGAGGACCTCGGTGGCGCAAAGGTACACAGCGAAATAACCGGGAATGCCCATTTCTTTTCAGAAACAGAGGATGAGTGCTTTGAGCAGATCAAATCTTTACTCGGCTACCTGCCGTGGTCCAATACAGATATACCACCGAGAAAAGAGGTGCAAACTCCACTGGAGAAATATGATATTTCAAAAATGGTTCCGGCAGAGCAAAAGCAACCCTATGATGTACGTAATGTAATCCGGGCAGTAACTGACGGATCAGACTTTTTTGAAATACAGGAGAGATGGGCTGCAAACATGATTATCGGTTTTGGAATCATGAATGGCCGTACGGTTGGTTTTGTGGCTAATCAGCCCCTTGTACTCGCAGGTGTCCTGGATGTGGATTCATCCTGTAAGGCTGCCAGGTTCATTCGCTACTGTGATGCTTTCAATATACCCATTGTCACCTTTGTGGACCTTCCGGGATACCTTCCCGGTGTCGACCAGGAGCACGCCGGGGTGATCAGGCACGGGGCCAAGGTACTCTATGCTTACAGTGAAGCTACAGTACCAAAACTTACTGTGATTTTGCGTAAGGCTTATGGAGGAGGCTATATCGCAATGAACTCCAGGCACCTCAGGGCTGATTTTGTATTAGCATGGCCCGATGCTGAGGTAGCAGTCATGGGACCTGAAGGGGCCGCCAATATTATTTTCAGGAAGGAGATCGCCGCAGCGGCAGATCCTGATAAGGTGCGCAAGCAGAAGGTCCAGGAGTATAAAGAAAAATTTGCCAATCCCTATGTGGCTGCAGCAAAAGGTTACATAGATTCTGTCATCGAACCCTTGGAAACCAGGAAGGCTCTGTTACACGCTCTTGAGGTTTCCGGCGAGAAGAGCGTGGGTATGCCCGCCAAAAAACATGGAATCCCACCATTTTAATTGCAAATCATGAGCAAACCAGCAAAATCAACAAAGAAAACTCCAGCTCAGGATCCTCCCCTGGAGGAACTTGAGATCGGAAGCGCCATCTATCTCACCCGGCTTACAACCAAGTTCAACAACAGGAAATCGTGGCAGCGTCCTGATGAGCGAATGGTTCAGGCTGTCATTCCGGGAACCATCCATAAGATCATGGTAAAAGAAGGGGCGGAGGTAAACCTGGGAACCCCACTGCTTATCCTGGAGGCCATGAAAATGAGGAACAAGGTGTTATCACCTGTGCAGGGAGTGATCAGGAAGATCCATGTGGCAGAAGGTGAGAAGGTACGGAAGGAGCGCCTGTTGCTGGAGATTAAATAGTATCTGCGGCACTGTCTGCATTACCTTTCCAGATCACATACCGCTCAAGGCTACCTGGAAGATCAGGGGGTTTTGAAAATATTCCATAGATGGAGGAACCGCTTCCACTCAATGAAGCGTACAGTGCACCTGCATCGTACAGGCCAGCCTTAAGCATTTTAAGTTCCGGATGATTTCCAAACACAGAGTTCTCAAAATCATTCACAACCAAATCCTTCCAGCGATCTATCGGTTCCCTGACAAGGTCTTCAAGATGCACGGCCGGTATGGAAGGTGTGGCGCCCGCATAGGCTGCTGCCGTAGAAACATGAATCTCAGGAAATATCAGTACCAGGTACATCTGATCCAGGTGGATGGGGATCGGGTTCAGGATTTCGCCCCTCCCTTCCATCATCATGGCTCCCCTGTACAGAAAAAAGGGACAATCACTTCCCAGTATTGCTGCCAGATCCAGTAACCTGTCATCTGACAGGGGATCCCGGGCAAGCAAATTCAGGCATTTCAATGTGGTACTGGCGTTGGATGATCCTCCGCCCAGTCCGGCACCCACCGGAATCTGTTTATGGAGATGCAGCTCAACAGGGGGGAGGGGAGTTTCCTCTGAAAGCAGTTCATAGGCCCGGATACAGAGGTTCTTCTCATTTCCGGATTCCAGCTGTATTCCCGACTGGCTCAAACGGATCCCGTTATTCGGTCCCGTGGATCTTCTGATCTCAATAATATCGCACAATCCAACTGGCAACATGACCGATTGAAGGTTGTGAAAACCATCACCCCGACGTTCTGTGATCTGAAGCCCGATGTTGATCTTTGCTGGTGAGAAGTGTATCATGGATTATAAAGATATTGCATTTTTCAACATTTGTTAATTAAAACTTTAAGGACACTGTTTAAAAT
Source organism: Bacteroidales bacterium (assembly GCA_023138875.1). Lineage (GTDB taxonomy): Bacteria > Bacteroidota > Bacteroidia > Bacteroidales. The sequence continues at coordinate 100,224 of JAGLOO010000004.1, read as the reverse complement.
TACGGGAGCGGTTCAAAACCATAATGGGAGTGGTTTCTTACCTTTATGAGCCCAAAAAGAAACTACATGGCAAAACAACAAGTCAGTACCCCTAAGAAGAACCCTGCTATAGCACTTGATTACGGTAAAATCCCACCCCAGGCGCTGGATCTGGAAGAGGCAGTTCTCGGAGCCATCATGCTCGAAAAAGATGCCCTCCTGTCGGTGCTGGATATCCTTGAACCAGGTAGTTTCTACAAGGAGGCACACCAGCAGATCTTCAAAGTAGCCCAGTCCCTTTCCATGCAGGAGAAACCCATCGACCTGTTAACAGTAACCGAGGAGCTTCGCAAAATTGAGAAGCTTGAAGCGGTAGGGGGTGCGGTTTACATTGCCCAGCTGACCTCCCGCGTTGGTTCTGCAGCCCACCTGGATTACCATGCCAGAATTGTTGCCCAGAAATATATCCAGCGGGAGTTGATCAGGGTATCATCTGATATACAGGAACGGGCTTTTGATGAAGGTGCTGATGTTGATGACCTCCTTGATTATTCGGAAAGGGAGCTGCTTAATATTGCCGAAGGACATATCAAGAAGGAAACGGTTAAGCTCAATAACCTGCTCAAAACAGCCATTGAACAGATCGAGGAAGCGGGGAAACGCGACGATAATCTGAGCGGGGTGCCTTCAGGATTTACCAGGCTGGACCGGCTTACATCAGGCTGGCAAAAATCGGACCTGGTGATCGTTGCAGGCCGTCCATCCATGGGAAAAACCGCTTTTGTTTTGTCCATGGCAAGAAACATGGCCGTGGAGCACAATCGACCTGTAGCCTTTTTTTCACTTGAAATGTCGTCCATCCAGCTGGTAAACCGGTTAATCATTGGTGAAACTCAGCTCTCATCAGATAAGATCAGGACCGGAAGGCTGGAGAATTATGAATGGGAACAGCTTGAATACAAGATCAAGGACCTGGAGAAGGCACCCATCTATGTTGATGACACCCCTGCCATATCCATTTTTGAATTAAGGGCAAAGTGTCGCCGGTTGAAACAGAAATATGATATCCAGACCGTAGTCATTGACTATTTGCAGCTGATGACAGGTTCGAAGGATTCCGGTAGCCGCGAGCAGGAGGTGAGTAACATTTCAAGATCGTTGAAAAGTATTGCCAAAGAGCTGGATATACCCATCATTGCCCTTTCCCAGTTGAACAGAAGTGTGGAAATGCGTTCCGGAAACAAACGGCCTCAATTGTCAGACCTGCGCGAATCTGGTGCCATTGAACAGGATGCTGACCTGGTTATTTTCATTCACCGTCCGGAGTATTACGGGCTTGATGTAGATGAGGAGGGGAATTCGTTGAAAGGGATTGCAGAAATTATTCTATCCAAGCACAGGAATGGACCGGTGGGGGATGTTCAATTGAAATTTGTGAGGGAGTTTGCAAAGTTTGTGGACCTGGATGATGCGTTGGCAATGGTGGAAGAGGTGGACGGTAACTCTCAGGCAACTTATCAGTCGAGGATGAATCAGGAAGGGGAACGCAAGGTTATGAATGATGATATTGGGATGAACAATGGTTTTGATAAACCCGCACCTTTTTAGATCCAGTAAGCGGTCATTCTTCGATTTCAACCACTTCACCGGCCTCAAAAGGAGCGGTCATCCATGACTCGATGCTTATTTCCTCCTCAGCAACACTGCTTTCGAAAGGAGCGGTCATCCAGTTTTCCATCAATACATCGTCCTCAAAGATTATTTCAGCCTGCTCTATAAATATGGACCTGGATACAACAGGAGCTTCATAGTTAGCCTTAGAATATACAACCTCGGTGTTCCGGTTTGGGAATATTCTGTTTTTTAATGCGTTCAGCCTGGAGTGTCCATCTATGGATGCCAGCTGTCCGAAAGAAGTGGTTACCAGTGCAACCAGGGTGATGCTGAGGATTAATTTTGTTGTTTTCATGACTCTAGGTTTTTTTTATTTTGCGTTTTACTACACTGCTTTCATAATGTGTGCCAAACTATGTAAATAGTTAAAGAACAGACGAATATAGCGTATTATTACAATTGTTAAAAAAGAAAAATATTGAACGAAAGCGTGACGGAAGTGTTCGGAATCGTACACTGGTCCGGGTCTTTTGTGAATTCATCCAGGTTTTATTGATCATTATCTTATGTTGAGATGCATCCTTTGTTGGTTGTTGTTGTCTTTTAGATTGTACGAATTAAGATTGGTTTAAATTAAATTGACAAAGTGATGAAGCGATTATTTATTATAAGTGCATTAATTTCCATATTCGGCCTAACGGGTTGTTATTATTATGGCCCCTGTATTGACGGATCCGGACCGGTGGTAACTGAGGACCGCCCGGCAACGGAATTTAATGCGGTCACCAATACAGGTTCATTTGAAGTTTATGTAACTCAATCTGACAGCTTTCACGTTGAGGTTGAGGCACAGGAGAACCTTTTGCCCATCATCGAAACCTATGTTTCGGGGTATACCCTGATTATAAAGACAAAAGACGGTACATGTTTTAGGTCGGGAGCGCCGGTGCTGGTACATGTCTCTCTGCCCGAAATAGAAGTATTGAAATTAACCGGGTCAGGGAAATTGATGGCAGATGTGGCGGACGGTGATGTATTTGAATGTTTAAACACAGGATCGGGATTCCTGGGCATTGATACCGTTTATGCAACCACTATGGTTCTTGGAAATACTGGTTCCGGAGCCATCTTTGTAGATGAATCTAATGTGGATGAGATCAGCATGATCCAGTCAGGATCGGGTACCATTGACGCTGGATTTGTAAATGGAGCTTCAGAGGTGAGCATCCGCCATAGCAGCTCAGGCAAGGTGAGATCCACTCTCATTGATGGGATCCGTGTGGATGCTGTGCTGAGTGGATCCGGACGGATAGACCTGACAGGTGTGGTGGATGTAGCAAATTTTACCCTGAATTCATCTGGAAGAATTGATGCACTTGAGCTCAGGGCATCGGATGTTGTAGCTACCTCCACAGGAACGGGAAAGATATATGTATATGCCACCGATTTTCTGGAGGCAACCATTACCGGATCCGGAGATATCATTTATCGTGGAAATCCCACTATCAGTTACCGGATTACAGGTTCGGGAAGTGTGAGGCCTTATTAATCACCACTGAATCCTTCAAGGATTATTACAATTTCACCCTTCACAGTTTCACTGCTGAAGTGCTGAATGACTTCTTCCAACGTTCCTCTTACGGTCTCCTCATGAAATTTCGTCAGTTCTCTGGAGACCGATGCTTTTCTGTCAGAGCCAACATGTTCTGCAATCTGGAGAAGGGTTTTACATAGTCGGAAAGGGGACTCATATAATATGAGTGTACGCTTCTCTGTAGATAATTCAGACAGTCTTTTTTGTCTTCCTTTCTTCTGAGGCAGAAATCCTTCAAATACAAACCTGTCACATGGAAGACCAGAATTGACCAGCGCAGGTACAAAGGCTGTAGGGCCGGGCAGGGTCTCAACTTCAATTCCCTGTTCAATACAGGCCCTAACAAGCAGGAATCCCGGATCAGAAATGCCCGGTGTGCCTGCATCGGTAATCAGTGCTATGGAAGTGCCCCCCTGTAATCGCCGGATCAGGGATTCCAGGGTACGGTGTTCGTTGAATTTATGGTGTGAATGGACCGGTTTGCTGATCTGGAAATGCTTGAGCAGGATCCCTGACTTCCGTGTATCTTCCGCCAGTACCAGGTCAACTTCTTTCAGTACCTCTATGGCCCTGAAAGTGATGTCGCCGAGGTTTCCGATGGGCGTGGGTACCAGGTATAGTTTTGACATATTAATCCCGGATAAACCTGCGTTTGGCCAGGCCTACCAGGATGCCTCTGCCCTCGTGTTCCATGTTGTCAGAAAAGCTATCCTCGATGAGAATGATTGCGTCCTGGAAATTACCTGCCCCATCCAGGTTATCTATAAGCTTTTTGAATTTATCAGCATCTCCTCCAAACAGCTCGCGGATAATGAGGAACCGGTCGTTGATCCCGATGTTCCTGCTGATGTTATCAATGGGCTGCCCCATCAGTTTTGAATCCATGTCTGTTTTGCGCTGACCCGCCATGTTTTCATTGATGCTGGATTCAGTAGAGAATTTCTCAGCAAGGATCTCAGCTTGCTGATTGGCTGTCGCCTCAGGTTCTGCGGTTGTGGTTGTGTCTTCTGCCACTGATTGAGGCATGGCTACCGGTTCAGGTTCAGGTGTAGGTTCAGGTACAGGGATTGGTTCAGGAGCGGGTGGAGGTACAACCGACGCAGCGGGTACTGTCTGTCCGGTTTGGTGAACTGGTTGAGTCCTGGCATAAAGCATATCAGCCTTGATCATGGTGAGTATTTCATATACATTCCTCAGTTTTGAAAGTGCCAGGTCCAGTTCAATAGCCGATCCTTCCTGAGAATTATTAAGGTTCCCGATCAATTTTTCTATATCTTGTATATCTTTAGTCAGAATTTCTATGGTGTGTTTTATTTCCATGATATTACTACACTTTGGTGTCTTGGGGTCGTTACAAAACTAACGATAATCTTTATATAATCTTGTATCATGTTTCTTGAAAACACGGTAGATAAATCCAGTGGCCAGGGTTGGATAGAAGTGATAACCGGGTCCATGTTTTCAGGGAAAACAGAAGAATTGATACGGCGGCTGAAAAGGGCCAGGTTTGCCAGGCAGAAGGTGGAGATCTTCAAACCGAGGATCGAGATCAGGTATTCGGTTGAGGAAGTGGTGTCCCATGACGACAATGCAATTCACAGTACCCCGGTCGACTCTGCCACAAACATTATTCTGCTGGCCAGTGAGGTCGAGGTTGTGGGGATCGATGAAGCTCAGTTCTTTGATGATGGGCTGGTGGATGTTTGCAACCAACTGGCATATAGCGGTGTACGTGTTATTGTCGCCGGACTGGATATGGATTACCGGGGAATTCCTTTCGGACCCATGCCAAAGCTGTTATCCATTGCAGAATATGTAACCAAAGTACATGCCATCTGCATGAGGTGTGGGACTCTGGCACATTATACCCACCGGTTGTCGGAAGACGATAAATTGATCGTTCTGGGAGAAACAGATATTTATGAACCACTTTGCAGGGTGTGTTATTCAAAGGCCAATACCAGGAGGTAGCTGATTATGGGATTTGAATGGACACTGAATGAAATAGGATCTCATATTCATGGTACGATCCATGGTGATGCCAGCATCCCCGTCAGCACCCTTGCTATCGATAGCAGGACGCTGGCACCTTCCGAAGCCACAATGTTTGTTGCCCTGGTAGGGGAACAGCATGATGGACACGACTACATTAAGGAGCTATATGGCAGAGGAATCCGGGCCTTTCTGGTATCCCGGCTACCTGATATATCTTCTTATGTGGATGCCGGGTTCTGCCTGGTGGAGAATACCCTGGCAGGGCTACAGGAGATGGCGGCAGCCAGGCGGCAGACCTTTGAAGGTACAGTGGCTGCCATTACCGGGAGCAATGGAAAGACCATTGTGAAAGAGTGGATCTATCAGTGTTTGAGTGATCAATTCAGCGTCCATCGAAGTCCCAAAAGTTACAACAGCCAGGTGGGGGTTCCGCTTTCTGTTTGGATGATTGGCGAGCATCATGAACTGGCCATCATTGAAGCCGGTATTTCACGTCCGGGCGAGATGGAGAAACTCAGACCAATCATTCAGCCCGAAATAGGTTTGTTTACCAACCTGGGAACAGCGCACCAGAAGAACTTTAAAAGTCTGGAGGAAAAGCTCGGGGAGAAGCTTTTGCTTTTCAGCGGTTGCAAAAAAGTCATTTGCAGATCAGACGTTGGTACAGGCTCCAGGACGCTGAAGTCATATTTATCTGATCTTGAAGCTGAAATCATTGACTGGAGCATCGGTGGAAAAGCCGCCTACACCTACCAGATCGGAAAAAAAACATCGTCAAGAACCGAAGTCACTGCCGTTTTACCCAATGGTCAGTTCAGTTTCAACCTGCCTTTCAGTGATGATGCATCCATCGAGAATGCATTGCATGCCCTTACATTTTCCATTGAGGTGGGTCTTCCTGTTGAAAGAGCAGAGGAACGCATCGGAAATATTGAACCAGTATCCATGCGCCTGGAGATGCTCCAGGGAATCCAGGGAAGTGTTCTGATCAATGATGCATACAATTCGGATATCGGCGGACTGGCTGCTGCCCTTGACCTGATGAATCAGCAGGATCACCGGGATGGCAAATTAATCATCCTTTCTGATTTGTTGCAAAGTGACCTGGAGAACCGTGTTTTGTATGCTGAAATTGCTTCACTGATCCACCGGAAGGGGATCGAACAATTCATAGGCATTGGTCCTGCAATGATGCAGCACAGGGCGCTCTTTTCAGGAGATAGCCTGTTTTTTCATGATACCGGAGAATTTCTCAGGAGAATGGACCGGACCTGGTTCAAAGACCGAACCGTACTGATCAAAGGTTCAAGGAAATTTGGATTCGAAAGAATCACCGGGGAATTGCAGCTGAAAACCCATCAGACCCTGCTTGAGATTGACCTGAATGCAATGGTCCATAACCTCAATTACTTCAGATCACAACTGAAGGATAGGGTGAAAATCATGGTGATGGTCAAGGCCCTTTCTTATGGAAGCGGGAATTTGGAGATAGCCAATTTCTTGCAATACCATAAGGTAGATTACCTGGCCGTTGCTTTTATTGATGAGGGAGTTGAACTGCGAAAGGCGGGTATTTACCTTCCCATCATGGTATTAAATCCCGATCCTTCAGGATTCAGCCAGATGCTGGATTATCAGCTTGAACCCGAAATCTACAGTTTTAAGGGAGTTGAAGCGTTATATGAGATCATTCATTACCGGGGCATCAAACAATACCCGATACATATTAAACTTGATACAGGAATGCACCGGCTCGGATTCCAGGACGAGGAGGTGGATGCACTTGTTCCATGGCTGAAACATGAAGAATTCAGAGTGGCTTCTGTTTTTTCTCACCTGGCCGCCAGTGATGAATCTGAACATGATGCATTTACGCACAGGCAAATCCGGGATTTTGAAGGAATCACTTCCAGATTATCCGATGCCCTCAAAGAACCTTTTGACAAACATCTGTTGAATTCGGCAGGCATCGAAAGGTTCCGGGATGCTCAGTATGACATGGTCAGGCTGGGGATCGGGCTTCATGGGATCGGGCTGGGAAAGAACCTTATTCCTGCCAGCTCATTTATTACCACCATCTCGCAGGTCAGGGCAGTCAAAGAGGGGGAAACCATCGGATATTCCAGGGCAGGAGTAGCCAGTCAGGACAGCAGGATTGCAACCATTCCGGTGGGGTACGCAGACGGGATGAACAGAAGATTGGGGAATGGTGTGGGAATGGTATGGATCAACGGAGTAAACGCACCTACTATAGGAAATATCTGCATGGATATGACCATGATTGATGTCACCGGATTGGATGTGTCCGAAGGAGATGAGGTAGAAATATTCGGGAAGTACCAACTGGTTACAGAACTGGCAAATCAGGCAGGAACCATTCCCTATGAAATACTGACGGCTATCCCGGAGCGGGTGAAAAGAGTATATTTGCAGGAATAATTGTCACATGAAAGTCCGGATATCAGCAGTAATCATCACCAAAAACGAGGAACGAAATATCCAGCGTTGCCTTGAATCACTTAAAGGTGTAGCCGATGAAATAGTTGTGGTGGATAGCTATTCCACCGACAGGACTGAGAAGATATGCAAGGCTTTTAATGTGCGGTTTATCCGGCACAAATTCACAGGGCACATTGAACAGAAAAACTGGGCCATCCTGCAGGCCGGTTCCCCGTACATTCTCTCACTGGATGCGGATGAAGCGCTCTCTGATGAATTGCGTGCTTCCATCCTGAAAGCGAAGGAGAACTGGACCCATTATGGTTACTATTTTAACAGACTGACCAACTATTGCGGCAAATGGATCCGCCATACAAGTTGGTATCCATCAAAAAAACTGAGGCTATGGGATGCCAGGAAAGGAAACTGGGGAGGATTTAATCCACACGACAGGTTTTATCTTAACAAAGGTGCCTCCAGGCGTTTTCTGAAAGGGGACATTTTGCATTATTCCTATTATTCCGTCAGCGAGCACCTGGAGCAGATGAATGCATTTTCAACCATCCTGGCACGGTCTTATTATGAACGGGGCAGGCGTGTGTATTCCTCCAGCATCCTCCTCCATCCCCTCTGGCGATTTATCAAGGATTTCCTGTTCAAGACCGGATTCCTTGATGGATACTACGGTTTTATTGTGAGTGTAAACTCGGCTCATGAGGTTTTCCTGAAATATGTCAAACTCAGGATTATCTATAAGGATGAAAAACTGATCCAGAAACAGACCATCTGTTTCTTCAACAGCATGAACACCTGGGGTGGGGGAGAGAAATGGCATTATGACGTGGCCTCTTTCCTTGCAAAGAAGCACCACCGTGCACTGATTGTATCCTCTCCAGGTAGTCCGCTTTCTGTCAGGCTGAGAGAGATCGGGATTCCCGGATATGGGATACGCATCTCCAACCTGAGTTTTTTAAATCCTATGAAGGTTTTCAGGATTGTCAGGTTATTCAGGCGGGAAAAGGTGGGTGCCCTGGTGACAAGCCTGTCGGGCGATATGAAAATTGCCAGCATTGCAGCGAAGATTGCAGGGGTGCCGAGGATCATTTACCGCAGGGGGAGTGCCATCCCGATCAGGAACACCCCCATTAACAGGTACTTTTTCAGGCGGGTGATTACAAGGATCGTGGCCAACTCGAAAGAAGTTAAACGCACCATATTGGCCAATAATGAATCACTGGTACCGGAGGACAAGATCTGCATTATTTATAACGGAGTCTATTTACACAAATACAACCAGAACACTCAACCGCTGTATCGTGCACGTGACGGGGAAATTATACTGGGATGTGCCGGCAGGTTATCACAAGAGAAAGGTCATAAGTATCTTCTTGAGTTGTTAAAGGAGCTGAAGGAGAGCTCTTATCCGTTCAGGCTATTGATAGCCGGGGAGGGCAGGCTGTTACCAGCTCTGAAGAAAAAGGCAAGGGACCTGAAGGTAGACCAGCAGGTTGATTTCGTTGGCTTTGTGGAGGATATGCCCGCATTTTATAGATCTCTTGATATTTTCCTGCTCACCTCCCGTTATGAGGGATTCAGCAATGTGATCAATGAGGCCATGGCATGCAGTTTACCGGTTGTTGTCTTTGACATCAAGTCCTCTTCAGAAGTGATCACCCATGGGGCCTCCGGCTACATTACCCGGAATGGAGATGTGAGGGAAATGGCAGATAGGGTGTGTGAACTGGCCGGCAATAAAGCCCTGCGTCAACAGATGGGAACCAATGGCAGAAAACGAATTGAGGAATTGTTTTCTTTTGAGGATTTACTGGGAAAAATCCAGGATTTATTTATCCCGTCAAATGGTATTTAGATCGCTCCGCGCTCTTCCAGGAACCTTTCATACGAATGCTTCCATCTGCGGTGTGACCAGAGCCAGTACTCCGGTGCTTCCCTGATGAGGTTTTCAAGGATCTTTACATGAGCCTCCGTGATCTCAAAAGGTTCAAGGTTGTTCGGATCCTCGCAGATCAGTTCAATATCCACCTCATACCGTCCCCTTCTCACCTTCCTGATCTTTAGGAAAACAACCGCAGCATCCAGCTTCCTGGCAAGCTTTTCTGTACCGAGGTAGAGCGGTGTATCGAGTCCCATGAATTTTGTCCAGTACTGTATATGTTCCCACACGGGACGCTGGTCCGAAAGAAAGAGGGTCAGAGCAGGTCTGTTTTCCCGTTGAAAAGTGATCAGTTTCCTCGCCACCCCATTCATGGAAACTGTAACAGCACCAAATCGTTGCCGGTTTTTCTGCACCATTCTGTCAAAATACTTGTTTTTTAATGGTTTGTAAATCCCAATGATGGTGTATTTCGTAGTCAGTCCCATTGTGGAGAGGTACTCCCAGTTGCCATAATGTGCGGTAACAGCCATTACCTGTTTTCCCTTCCTGTAGATGTCATCCAGCAATTCCGGATTGGTGTATTTAATTCTTTTCATGGCCCGGGATTCACTATAGAAATGCGATATGGCCGATTCAAGGATCAAATCGCATAGATGGTGATAGAACCTCTTTGCAGTCCGCCGCACTTCCTGCTGGCTATAATCTGGAAATGCATTTGAAATGTTGTCAAAGACTACCTTTTTCCGGTAACCAACCAGGTAATAGTTGATCACATACAAGCAGTCTGAGAAAAAGTAAAGCATCTGTTCGGGTAATAAATGCAACAACCAGATGAGGCTGCGTGTAAGGATATAGCTGATAAATTCCATTCTCTATCCCAGCTCACTGATGCGTTCCAATTTGGGCAGGTCGAGTATCCTGATTTTCCTGCCGTCAATGGAAATCACACCCTCCTGGGCAAAGGTGGAAAGGGTACGGATGGCATTGGATGTGGTCATGTTGGAAAGGTTGGCAACATCCTCACGTGATAGATAGATCTTGATGGTTTTGCTGTCATCTTCGTATCCATAGGTATCTTTCAGAAAGATCAGGGATTCGGCAAGTCTTCCGCGGATATGTTTCTGTGTAAGTGTGACCGTTCGATCGTGTGAAAAACCAAGCTCGGAAGCGAAGGAATGTATAATGCTCATGCTCAGTTCAGCATTGCTGCGTATAACCCTGTATACACTCTCTTTATCCACAATGCAGGATACACAATCCTCAATGGCCACTGCGGTGGCCGTGTGGTTCTCTTCTGCGAACAGTGCCCTGTAACCAATGAAACCTACTGGCTTGGCCATCCTGACGATCTGTTCTCTTCCTCCAACTCCCTCTTTAAAGATCTTTACCTTTCCTTCTGCCAGGATCATCAATCCTATGGGCTTGTCGCCTTCTTTGAAAATGATCTCACCTTTCTTATAAAAAGCACAGGTATAATTTTGTTTCAGGAATTCTTTCTCTTTGGGGGTAAGTACTGTAAATACAGATTTCGGATTATCTATACAGTCATCTGCATTGTAGTTCCTTTCCAGCATTATTGTTTAGTTATTTGGTCGTACGATGTTAAATAACACACAAAAATAGGAAAAAATAATCAAATACCTTTTAATATTTGGCCACCAGCGGCAGCCGTCTGCCAACACCGAAAGCCTTGGAGGAGATCCTTAATATGGGCGGGGACTGGTAACGCTTATACTCGTTCTGATCGACCATACCGATAATCCTCCGTACCAGTTCAAGGTCGAATCCCAGGGCAGCTACCTTTTCAGGTTGCAGTTGTTTTTCAATATAGTCTTCAAGGATCCTGTCCAGTACATCATAAGGTGGCAGAGAGTCGGTGTCTTTCTGGCCGGGTCTGAGCTCGGCAGATGGAGGTTTGGTAATGATGTTGTTGGGGATGACCTTTCCGTCCCTGTTGAAATACTGTGCCAGGCTGTAGACATCGGTCTTATAGACATCACCAAGAACCGAGAGCCCCCCGCTCATGTCCCCGTACAGGGTGCCATATCCAACTGCCGTCTCACTTTTATTGCTGGTATTGAGAAGAATATTTTCGAATTTATTAGAAAGTGCCATTAACAGTGTACTCCTGATCCTGGCCTGGATGTTCTCTTCGGCAATGTCTTCCGGAAGGTTACCAAAAAGCGGCTGCAGTGTTTCCCGGAACTGATTAAATACCTTTTCAATGGGAAGGATACTATAACGTACTCCGAGGTTCTGTGCCAAAAGCACCGAATCATCAATGCTATGATCGGAGGAGTACTGCGAGGGTAGCAACAGTACATGCATGTTTTCAGGTCCCAGTGCCTGTGCTGCCAGTACAAGGGTCACGGCCGAATCGATGCCACCCGATAATCCCAGGGTGGCCCTTTTGAAATTCATTTTCCCAAAGTAGTCTCTGATGCCACACACCAGCGCATCTGCGATCATCTCTATTCTGTCAGGGATCTCGCCTTTCGATGAAACAGGCTTGCCATCAACCAGCATCTCCAGGTCAATGACATCAAAATCTTCCTGGAAAAAATCCAGCCTCCTGACTACCTCACCGTTGTTGTTGATGGCCAGAGAACCCCCTTCAAAAATCAATTCAGTATGGGCACCCACCTGGTTGCAATAGAGCACAGGAAGGCCATACCTGGCCGCTTTATTTGTGAATATGGATTGTTTCAAATCAAGCTTCCTGTGTGAAAAGGGTGAAGCAGCCAGGTTGATGATCATATCAGGCTTGAAACGGTTCAACTCCTCCAGGGGATTGGTGGTGTATAACCTGCTCCTTGAAAATTCACTTTCAAAAGGTTGTTCATCCCAGAGGTCCTCGCAAATGGTTACTGCCAATCGTTTGCCTTTGAATTCGAGAATATTGAATTCGTGGTTCGGTTCGAAGTACCTGTATTCATCAAAAATATCATAGGTAGGAAGAAGTGTCTTCCTGAAAACCTGCTGAATTTTCCCGCCCTGAAGAAAGAAGACCGAGTTGAAAAGCAATTTACCTTCCTTCCCGGTATTGAATTCAGGACCACCGATCAGTACACCGATCTCTTTTCCGATGCTTTCGGCAAGCTTCTCAACATATCTGTTACAGGTGGCAGTAAAATCTTCCCGTTCCAGCAGGTCCAGGGGGGGATATCCACAGATGGAAAGCTCCGAAAAGACCACCAGATCTGATTCCTTCTCTGTGGCTTGGTGAACTGCATCCAGGATCCGGGTCAGGTTTCCCTCGAAATCTCCGATGTAATAATTCAGCTGTGCAAGAGCAATTTTCATGGTCTGCTAAAATAGAATTCCCAAATGAATGGAAATGGCATTCAGGGTAACGTTTGCCTTGTCGTTCGATGTAACATCGGTAAGCCCGGACGACCAGCGGATGCCGCCTATGGCTGATGTGCTGCCTCCCAGACGGTATTCCACTCCGGCGCCCACATGGTATCCGAGGTTAAAAAGGTTGGTGCTTTCCTGGATGTTCTCCTTATCAAATGTTTCATCCTTGGAGGTGGCAGATGCATTGATATTCACCATGGGATTAAAACCAAGCTGAAAAAAGAAGGTGGCATAACCCAGCTCTTCGGTTTTCAGTTTGAGACCAATGGGGAAGTCAAGGTATTGCAATTTATGCTTAATGATTTGTCCGGGGACGGCCAGGAGTGTATCTCCCCTGGAAATAAATTCGGTGGAATCGGAATACAGCAGGTTTCCGCCCATGGTGTTGATCCCAAAACCCAGGGAAAAGGCATAGTTCTCAGCGAAAAACAGATCCATCTGCAGCCCTGTTTGAAAGTATAATACGGATCCGTTGGGAGTTATATTATTTTCATCAGAGCTGAACCACGCAAATTGCGGATCTGCATGAACGCTGAATCTCATCTTCTGCTGTCCGTACATCGACAGGAGTGTGCAAAGTATAATTGACGTAACCAATAATCGCTTCATATTTTTTACATTTGTCTATCCGTTCAGTAATTCAAATTTACATATTATGATGAGACCTGTTCAACAGTTCCTGTTTTTTCTGATGTGTATGACCGTGCTGATATCAGGATGCAGGCATAATCCGCTTCATGTGGATGTTTCGGGGATCGAGGCAGAGGTGCGGATTGAACGCTTTGACCGTGCTCTTTTTGAAATGGATCCGGATACAATCAACAGCGCCATCGGTTCTTTTTATGAATGCTATGGCGACTTTTTTGATATTTTCAACGTGCATATCATCAACATCGGACAGGCATCTGCCAGGCGATATCCTTCCTTTCTTTCAATGTTTATTAACGAACCCACCAACCGGGAGGTGTATGAATATACGGACCGTACTGTTTCAGATATGGATGAAATCAACATGCAACTGACCGACGGGTTCAGGCACTATCTCTATCATTATCCGGACTCTGTTTTGCCCAGAGTAGTGGGATATGTGAGCAGGTTTAACCAGGGTCTGTTCACGGTGGACCATTTCGTGGGGGTAGGACTTGACCAATACCTGGGTGCCGATTGCAAGTATTATAAACTCATGGGTATCCCCGGTTATCTTATCAGGAATAAAATCACGGAGAGGATCCCGGTGGATGTGATGTACGCCTGGGCCACCCAGATCTACCCATATAACGATTCGCTGGACAATGTACTCACCAGGATGATCCGCCATGGCATGCTGACCTACTTTGTGGATGCAATGTTCCCTGCACTGGAGGACAGCCTGAAAATGGGATTCACTCCTGCACAAACCACATGGTGCAGGAACAACGAAAAGCAGATGTGGACCCACCTTGTGGAAGAGAAGCTGCTGTTTTCAACCGATCCCCTGGTGATTCATAAACTGGTTGAGAATGCGCCCCATACCCGGTATTATACTGATGAATCTCCCGGAAGGGCAGCGGTCTGGCAGGGGTGGCAGATAGTAAAGGCTTTCGCCTCGAAACATCCACAGCTCTCACTTCACGAAATAATGTCCCAACGGGATTACCAGGAAGTGTTACGAATGTCCAGATACAATCCCTGATTGCGTTTTTCCCCTGGCCAGTGAAGCGAATACTCCCAGCAGACAAAGGATAACAAATATCATAAATGTGGTTTTCATACTGGCCATGAATTCTGCTGAATACTGAGCTGAGAGAGGTCTGTTCCCTATGAACAACTGCAGGATGAGGGTGGCTATGCCCATGCTCATCATCTGACCCGTCAACCGCATTGTCCCCACCGTGGCTGAGGCGATCCCCAGGTATTTCTTATCCACGGAACCCATGATGGCGTTGGTGTTCGGAGATGAGAACATGCCAAAACCAAATCCGACGATTGCCAGGTTAATGACCAGATAAGAGATGGATGAATGTTCTGTAAGAAGCGTAAGCATAACAAGTCCTCCTACAATGATCCCCATTCCTGCTGAGGAGAGGATCCTTGGATCATATTTATCTGAAAGTCTGCCCGAAATTGAAGCCACCATAGCCATGGTAACCGGTTGGGTGATCAGGATAATTCCCGCATCCCGGGGAGACAGCCCCAACATATACTGAAGGTAGAGACTCAGAAGAAAGGTAATGGCAAATGTGGTGGCATAATTGATCAGGGCAGCCAGGTTTGAAAAGGCGAACAGCCTGTTGGATGAAAAGAGCTTAATGTTGAAAACGGGATACTTAATTTTCTGCTCCATCACAATGAAAATGACCAATCCAATGAGTCCGGATCCGGCAAGGATTATTGCTGATGTCTCCGGAAGCCGCGAAAAGCCAAACATGAATGCAGACATGGAGAGTAAATATATGATGGATCCAGGCAGATCGAATTTCTCCCCCCGTGCATCAGCCCACTCTTCCTTAATAAATTTCAAAGTGATCCAGATGACTATTAAACCAAAGGGTACGGTGGTGTAAAAGATACTCCGCCAACCCAGGTACTGGGTGAGTATCCCGCCCAGGAACGGGGCCAGGGACAGACCGATGTAGACCGATGTAACAGTTATCCCGATGGCTTTGCCGCGTTCCCCGGGAGGATATACTGAGGTGATAATGGCCACACCTGTTCCAAAAACCATGGCGCTGCCAATGCCCTGTACTGCCCGAAGGGTGATAAGCATGGTTCCCGATTGGGCCAGGGCACACAGGATGGAAGTGACAGTGATGATCATATTTCCTGTCAGAAATACCAGCTTTCTTCCCTTTATATCAGCCAGCTTGCCAAGTGGAACCAGAAAGACTGCAGAAGAGAGAAGGAATGCCATGGCCACCCAGCTCATACCCACTGCACTCATAGAAAATTCCTGACTGATCGCTGGAAGGGCAATGTTAATAGCTGCTCCCAGGAATGGATTGATAAAGGAGGTGATGATGATCAAAAAAAGGATCAGCCTCCTGGGAGTCTGGCTCTGCTCTGTCATCCTGTTATTTGTAGCTGGAAACGCGAGAATCGTTGATCACCCCGTTCCAGTTCAACCCGAAGGCAAAATCATAGGTGTTCCCTTCCGAATCTGTATAACATGTCATATCACGTGGAACATCCTCATACTGTTCTTCCACGGTTGTCATGTCTGCCGGCATTTGAAACGGCAACAGGGCTGAGGGTTCACTCACTCCAGAGATGATATCCATAAGGGCCTGGTCCTGCACTCCCATATGGATCAGGATGGCGTCAGCAACGGGTTCAATCTCGGCAAATACCATTGGATTAGCCACATTTATCACAACCACCACAGGTTTAATTCCCATACCTTTCCTGGCTTCATGCACTATTTTCATGTCGAAAGAATTGCTTGCTGTACCCGATTTGCCCTTGTAGCTCCGGTTGGTAAAATCTTCAAATGGGCTCCCCCCTGCGATGCTGGTTTCACGGGCATTTTCAGCTGTATATTTTCCATACTTAAGTGTGATTGGAACATAACCGTTCCCTCCCCCTTCAAGGTCTGCCCGGTTATAACCAGTTCCACCGGCCGGACTTTCGATTCCCAACAGTGCGAAATCGGCTTCCCCGGTTGTTTCAACTACGTCGAAATAATTTTTTACGATGTTCAGGTTGAACGGATCTTCCCATCTTTCCGGAGTTTCTCTTCCGAACCAGTTCCTTCCTGCAGGTACATACTTCTGAGGGATATATACTTTCAGCCGTTCCATTTGGGGAAGGACCTGTTGCTTGTTTTTCAGCATAATGATGGATCGCAACTGGGCCTCATATCCTGTTTTCATAAAATCGGGATTGCCTACTGTCTGTTCTGTTTCTGCAGGATCCAGGTAGGGATTTTCAAACAGTCCCACCCGGAAAATGTTTCGCAATAAACGAATAGCAGATTGCTCAAACCGTTCTCGCATCAGATCTTCACCATGTTCGGCCACTCCCATTTTATATGCCTCTATGACCGGCCCCATTTCATTGTTTCCACCGAATTGATCGATGCCTGCTTCAATGGCTTTGTAGTGACGTTCAGCTACACTCATGGTTTCCACACCCCAGCTTTTACCCATGAACATGTCCACAGACTGTACATCACCTGTTATCAACCAGTCGGTACAGACCACTCCGTCGTATCCGTATTTCTCGCGAAGCAGGTCCGAAATAATGTATTTACTGAATCCATTTCCAACATTTTCATTGTATTTGGAATCCTGGTTATATGAAATGGTGTAGTAGGGCATTACGGCGGAAGCCGTACCGGTCGCCCCGCTTAATTTTAATGCCCCTTCAGTAAATGGCTTCAGGTGGTCCTCCAGGTTGTTGCCCGGGTAAACGGCATAGGCGCCGTAACCGAAATGGGCATCGCGGCCTCCTTCTTCCGGTCCTCCCCCTGGCCAGTGTTTTACCATGGCATTGACACTCTGAAATCCCCAGCCATTTTTAATTTCCTCTGTGCCGGCTGATGTTTGGAACCCATCCACATAAGCCCTGGCCATATCTGCTGCCAGATCGGGATCTTCACCCATGGTTCCTGCGAAACGGCTCCAGCGTGGCTCGGTTGCCAGGTCGATCTGCGGAGAAAGGGCAGTCGCAATACCCAATGCCCGGTATTCCACCGAAGCAATCTCTCCAAACTGTTTCATAAGATTGGGATCAAACGAAGCAGCGATGCCCAGGCTTCCCGGCCACATGGAAATCCTTCCACCGGCACCAGCATTGAATTCAGCATTGGAATTGCTTCTGTGACGGGGATCGGAACTTGTATTTACCGGGATCCCCAGCCCGATGCCTTCCACCAGAGTCTGAACATTATTGTTCCACCTGGCGGCAACGGCGGGACTTTCTACAGAGGTGATCAAAACATGGCGCAGATGATCATCGGAAAGAAACTTCTTCTGTTGATCCGACAGATCATCTGGATTTGCGCCACTCTCCTCAAATTGTTTTCCGTTGTAGGTTCCCCCGAAGTAACCCCTCCCTTGGGCAGGAATGGCCTGGTGGCCACTGTAGAGCATTAATCCAGCCATCTGTTCTACGGTCATTTGCTCTACCAGGTCCGCTGTGCGTTCCTCCACAGGTAGTCGCCAGTCTTCATAGCCATCCAGCTTCCCATTTCTGTTCAGATCCTTAAAAGCCAGCCTGTTGTCAGTAACAATTGATACTCCAGAACCAGGTGAGTATCCAAGGATTTGACCTCCGTTGTTATATACAATAGAGTAATCACCCCGGTCTTCTACGGAATACTTAGGGCCGCAGCCGGATGCGATGATCATGATGCCCCAGATGGACATTAGGAAGAAACATCTGAACTTTTTCATAGCTGTTGTTTTTATAAAGATATACCGATTCGCACAGACAGGCAACCTGAAAAAAGTTTATAGTTTTTTACCACAGATCTTGCAGTAGGCAGCATCGCTGTCATGATCATTGTTTCCGCAATTAGCACATGCTTTTGCAGATGGTTTATTGCCCGATTTTACAGCTTTACTAATCTCTACAGAAATGATCCCGGTGGGAACGGCAATGATAGAAAAACCAG
Source organism: Bacteroidales bacterium (assembly GCA_023138875.1). GTDB lineage: Bacteria > Bacteroidota > Bacteroidia > Bacteroidales. The sequence goes on along the minus strand of JAGLOO010000004.1, from coordinate 81,756 downwards.
TGAGCATGGCAATGGAGGCCAGTATTTTACCTGGGACCGTTGCAGGAGCTAAGTCACCGTATCCAACGGTGGTAATGGTCACAATTGCCCAGTAAATACTCTGGGGAATGGATGTGAAACCGTTTTCTTCTCCTTCGATCAGGTATAGAAGAGAACCGAGGATCAGCACCAGGGTCAGTACGGCCCCGAAGAAAACCACGATCTTATAAATACTTGATTGCAGGGCGCTAACCAAAACTGCAGCCTCTTTTACATACCTTCCCAGTTTAAATACCCTGAAAATCCTGAGCAACCGTAGTGCGCGGATGGTTAACAGGAAGGTAGACTGGTCAAAAATGAGTCCCATGTAAGTGGGAAGAATGGCAAGCAGATCGATAATTCCAAAAAAACTGGTGATGTATTTTTTAGGATTCGGCGCACTGTAGATGCGCAACAGGTATTCCAGGGTAAATACAATGGTAAAGACCCATTCCATACTGGTGAACAGCTCCTGATAGGATTCCCTGAGGGGCCTGACACTTTCAAGGATCACCACGGTAACACTGAGTATGATCAGCGTAAGCAGGGTCACATCGAACGTTTTCCCGGCCGGGGTTTCAGTTCCGAATATGATGGTAAATATCTTTTTCCTGAGCTTCACCCTGAAACCAAAGTTATGATTTTTGTAGCATGTCTGAAAACCTTGCAATTCTCCAGGTTATTTCATTCGTTGCTGAACCGTATGCTTTGCATCTGCTTAGGCAACTCGTGAAACAATCTTCCGAATAGAAAAAAAGGGAAAGAAAAAAGACCGCCCTTTGAAGGCGGTCTCCTGGTTCAATTTTAAAATCCCGACCCTATTCAGGGCTGATTGCTTCAACGGGACATACATCGACACATGCGCCGCAGTCGGTACAAAGTTCAGGGTCAATTACAAAAATATCTCCTTCGCTAATAGCCTCCACAGGGCATTCATCAATACAGGAACCGCATGCAGTACATTCATCTGAGATTACGTAAGCCATTTCTTCAAGTTTTTGATTCTAACACGACAAATTTAATTGCAAATTTCTTAATGCAATCCGGATGTAACAAATATTTTTAAACAGGGGGTGTTTTTAGTAATTCAACCGCCAGGAAGGAGAGCAGGGATATGCCGGTTTTTAAAGCCGATTCATCTGCCCGGAATCCGGTTGTATGCAACGGATATATCTTATCTGATCCCGGTTTTCTGACACCCAGACGGTACATCATCCCGGGCACAGACTGTGCAAACCATGCAAAATCCTCTGCGGTCATCCGAATGTCCATATCCTCCACATGGTCCTGTCCCATAAGCTGAATGGCCTTCTTTTTAGCTTCTTCAGTAATTTGTTCATGGTTGTGAAGAACGGGATAACCATGACGGATTTCCACCAGGCAGGATCCGCCCATGCTGGAAGCAATGCCCGAAGCAATTTTGTCAATGAGCCGGTGCGCTTCTTTTCTCCAGTCCTCATTCATGGTCCGAAAGGTACCTTCCAGGTTTACCTGGTTGGGGATCACATTTACAGCGCCTTCTGCAGATACCTTTCCAAATGAGAGGACCGTGGGCACCCCGCCGGGTGATTTTCGATTGATCTCCTGCTGTAGTGTGATGAGGATATGAGATGCCATCAGGACCGGATCGTTGATGTGCTCAGGAAGTGCACCGTGACCTCCTTTTCCGTTTACTGTAATATAGATCTCATCGCTGGAGGCCATATAGATCCCGGGTTTAAAACCCACATGTCCGGCTTCCATGTCCGGCAATACATGTTGCGCAATGATCATATCGGGTAGTTTCCCATCGAAAATCCCTGCTTCAAGCATCAACTTTGCACCACCCGGAACCTTTTCTTCACCAGGCTGGAATATGAACAACACTTCTCCGTGAATGTGATCTTTTAACTGGTCAAGAATACGTATGGTTCCAAGGAGCGACACCATATGAATATCATGGCCGCATGCATGCATTACGCCCGGATTCTCTGACTGGTAGTCCAGACCAGTTTGTTCGTTGATGGGGAGGGCATCCATGTCGGATCGCAGTGCAATGCGTTTTCCGGGTTTGTTCCCTTTGATCCAGGCAAGTATACCTGTATTCACGATGGGAAATTTATAAGCAATTCCCCATTCATCCAGGATCCCCCTGATGTATGCGGAGGTGTTGTGTTCTTCGAAAGAGGGTTCAGGAAATTGATGAAGGTGTCGGCGGATCCTGATCAACTCATCGAGCATCTGGTCTGTCAACAGGGCTTCTATATGGCCTTTTGACTGCATCTGGTTGTTAAAAATCTAGACTGAGTGATAAATAAAACATCCTTGGTTGCACTTCCAGGTTCTCCACACCCCATGCCCAGTCAAGCCGAATAAAATAGCCCAGCAACCGGCTTCTTACTCCAACACCATAGCCGGCAACGATGGGATTCCTGTTGGCATCCAGGGTAATGGTCATGGGTCCGTTGGTGATCACCTCGGTGTCCCACGCATTTTCGTCGGTGAAAGGATGCAATCCGGTCCATGCGCTCCCCACATCGGCAAAACCCACTACCTGGAAATTGTTAAGAAATCCCGAACTTAATGGATGTCCCAGCAGATACCGGAAGATGGGCCACCTGAGTTCAGTATTAAATACGGCAAAATTGTTACCATTCCGGATGTTCTGGGAAAAGCCCCTTACGTTGGTGGCAAGGGCCTGGTAGGCATAATTCTTTGTATAGTCGATGGCCACTGATTGATCGAAGGTGGGTATGCGGGACTGGGAAAGGTTGATCCAGTTGTCTACACTTCCCAGGTAATAGATCAGCGGGCTCCTGCCAAATGAAGTACTGGCTGCAAACCTGTTGGCCCAGATCAATGTCCGGTGGATCCTGATGTAATGGCGGAAATCTCCACCCACTACAAACAGATCGGATTTGGCCCTGTTCAGCTGCCGGTATGCTTCACCAAATACCTTGAAACGCGTCCCGCTGTAAAGATTGGTGCCCAGTACCCTCGTATTGTCAAAGATCAGTTCCCCCTTTAGTCCCCCCCACACTTTCAGAATATTGTGTTCATTCAGGTTGTTGATATCTGTGGAAAGGAATACGGTATTATCATGCCTGAATGAGGCTGTACCCTTAACGGCCAGGGTTTGGCTCAGGGGATATTTTAGCGAGCCCAGAAGCTCATGGGTAAACGTCTTGATATATGATTCAAACGATCCGTTATCTGAATAGGTATAGTTTTTGAAAACCTGGCGATGGAACAGGAGTTGCTTATCCAGCTGGTGTTTTAGATTTTCAAAACTGAGCAAGTATTCATTGCTGTCAAAATCTGTGGCAAACCTGACGCCCCCTACCAGGCGGTAGTCCTCGAAAAGGTCATTGGCTCCCACTTTAAAAAGCAGGTTGAGTCCGGGATTGAAATAAAATGCTCCTCCGGTAAATGCCTGGTAAGATGCATTGAGGAAGCTAAAATCGATCTGGTTGACCAGCTGATTGGGATAGAAGGAGGTCTGGTAATCGATATACATCATCCTGTTGTTCTGAGCTGAGTCCAGGACCAGGTTCAGGTTCCTGCTGCGAAGCTGGTTGTTATAGTAGTTTAGCTTCTCCCTCTCAAAAATGTAATTGTTGATGTCGATCCTGAACTTTTGCAATGCAATGGTATCTCCATCGAGGACAAGCTGGTTATCGGCAATATCTTTCATAGAGATCACTTTTCTCTCAACGTGGTGGATGGAGTCCTCCCGCATCAGCCTGTTTGCATGCCTGTTGCGGTATTCGGTGGGTTCAAGCTCATCGCCGTATTCCCGCTCAAATGCAATGGGATACTTGTACATAGGATACCTGCCATCGTGGTATACGATCTCTGCAACTTCGCCGGTCTCGGTGTTGATATCCTGTGAAAGGATGTTCCTTTTGTAGTTGGTAAGTGGATAACTATTTGCGAAATACCTGAAGTGGATGGTTGTATCCACCAGGCTAATGAGGCTGTCATATTTTGCATAGTACCGGTTCACGATCCCGTTTTTGTCGCTCAGGTAGAAGAATTCATTCCGGCCAGGGGAAAGGGGCTGGGTATGGTTGATGTAATTTCCTTCGGAAATCTTCTGAAGATGAGGATCTTTCCCTGCATAATCGTATACATATACTGCGAATGCAGTGGTGGTATTGTTCTTCGGGTCATTCTCGGTGAAAAGGGTATCCTGCCGCCTGTTGGATGTAAAGGATATGTTGCTCATGTTGTTCATAAAGCGGGGATGAAAATCATCGGCCAGGTCATTGGTGATCCGCTCATTGGTTGAGGAGGCAATATCAAATACCCAGATATCGGTTTGTCCGTCAGCAACAGCCGAGAAAACAAGTTTTCTGGCATCGTGTGAGAAGCTCATGTCCAGGATCTTCTCAAAATAGAGCAGGTTCCGGGTAGTGATCTCACGGGTTTCAAGGTTATAAAAATGGATCTTAAGCATTCCCTTTTCCTCGGTAACAAAGCCCAGGATCTCGGATGTGGGATGCCACGCAATTTCCGGAAATGAATAATCATTGATCTGATCCAGCTTATGCCCCTGTTTATAGATCCGGTCCTGCTTTTTAGACCCTTCGTGATGGATCCATATCTTATATTGGCTCTTTTGGTTGGTTACATAGGCCACATGGGCTCCGTCGGGACTGATCTTGATGTTCTGATATACCCTCCTTTTATGGGGCCGTTTCAGTATCTTTCCCTGCTCCGGAAGCCCGGCGCTTTCTTCACGGGCAGTGTAAAGACCCAGGTAGTAAGCAGTCCAGTCAAAGGAAAGCTCCTTTAATTTGCTGCCAAGGACATACAGAAAACCACTTTCTGCGTTCTTATTGATCTTGGTGATGTAAAGTATCTGTGGAATAATGGAGGCCCCGTAGAGATCGGCTACATACTTCCAGAATGAATGGCCGGCATACCGGGCATCATCGTCCTGTAGTATTACAAATTTCCGGTACTTGCCTGAAACAATGCCATCTTTAACCCTGTTCTCAAGCTCATAGTCCCAGGGATTGGACACAAATGATATGAGGCCTTCAAGGTACCATTCGGGCAGGTTGATGATGGTGGTGTTGGTCAGGTTATCCCTCAAACCATTCCCGAACATCATTTCGGTCAGTAACACTTCAGCAATGGCGGCCCTGATCTGCCTTTCGAAATTTACATGATCGCCGTCAAAATAGAGGAAGACCTTGTTCTGAATGATCTGTGTGGTACCACCGATGTTATATTCCTCATTTTCGGATACCAGGCCAATGTTGCTCTGCCTGTAATCTGACATTTTATTGTATGTGAGGAAGATAAGCCTTCGCTCGATCTCATAGTCGAAGAAGCGTTCTATAAGTTCCAGCTCCTTTTCTACGAAGTCAGCTACGTAGAGTGAAAGATCGGTGCCGTTCTCATAAGAGTACACATCAAACCTCTCGAAACGGTAGAACTTCCAGTAGCGGTTGTTGTACTGTACCCGGTTTTTCCCGAAATTCATCTGCATCCCGTTGTAAAACTGGGCAGACAGCGCTGCTGAACTGAGCAGCAGGAACAACAGAATCCCTATGCGTGATATGCTTCTCATACCCTTCTACGTCGACCTAAAAGTAAACATTATTCACCACAAGTAAGTTCAAAATTCCGGCCTGAAATTTGCATTCTCAGTGATACATCAAAAATTGTGCAACTAATTGTGATTAATTTGTGTTAATTTTGTAGTGTGAAGTTTTTTTAAGCGAGTTGCGGAATAAAAAAAAATACCTTGAAAATGAAACGGCTTTTATTGATAATCTGTTTGACCGGTTTCCTTGTACCCGTGATGTCACAGACGGTACAGCCAAAAATATCTTTTGAAAAAAACCTTCATGACTTCGGGAAATTCAAGGAGGCTGATGGAAAAGTAACCTACAAATTTGAGTTTGTGAATACGGGGGGAGGTGACCTTATTATTCAGAATGTGTCTGCTTCCTGCGGATGCACCGCGCCTCGCTGGACCCGTGAACCGGTACCTCCGGGAGGAAAAGGATTTGTGGCAACCACTTACAATCCGGCCGGCCGGCCCGGTTCTTTCAGGAAATATGTAACGGTTATTTCCAATTCCAATCCGGGCAGCGTGAGGCTCACCATCACCGGGGAGGTGGCACCCAAGCCCAAAACCATTGAAGACGATTACCGGTATGCGATGGGACCCATACGCCTGAAGTCGAACCACCTGGCTTTCGGGAATATCAAGAATACGAAAACATCGGAAAAACGACTGGAGATTATTAACAACTCAGATGAGCCTGTTGAAATAGCATTTGAAAGGGTGCCTGCACACATTACAATCAAGGCCCAGCCATCCTCACTCAAACCAAAGCAAAAGGGATACCTAGTAGCCACATACAATACACCTGGGAGGAACGACTGGGGATTTGTAATTGACCGGATGGGATTAAAGATCAACGGTGTTTCCGAGCGGAATTACAGCCTGGTGATCAGTGCCAACATTGAGGAGGATTTCTCAGTCATGACAGCAGAGCAATTGACCAGGGCCCCGGTATTAAGCGTGGACCATCCCGAGTTCAAATTCGGCAGGATCAATCAGGGCGAAAAGGTGGAGCATGTATATGTGCTGACCAATTCGGGGAAATCCGACCTGCATATCAGGAAGGTAAAGGCGTCATGCGGATGTACAGCTGTCCAGCCCGAAAAGAGGGTGATCGCGCCCGGAGAATCTGTAAACATCAAAATGGTGTTCAATTCGGCCGGCAAAGTGGGCAACCAGAACAAAACAGTTACCATCATCACCAACGATCCAAAGAAAAGTAAGATGATTCTGTGGGTAAAAGGTGAGGTCATTAAGTCATAAAGTCAAAAAACTAAAGCAGTTCTTCGATTGCTGCGCGAAGATCATCTCCGTGCAACTTCTTATCAATGATGATGCCTTCCCGGTTGATCAGGACGGTGTGGGGAATGGAGGGTACCCCGTAAAGTTCGGCTCCTTTGCTGTTCCAGTACTGCAAGTCTGAAATTTGGTGCCAGGTGAGTAAGTCGTCAGCAATGGCTTTGACCCAGCTGGCGGAGTCACGATCCAGAGAGACGCCAAGGATCTCAAATCCTTTGTCGTGGTATTCTTGGTAGATCTCTACCACTTCAGGATTTGCCCTCCGGCAGGGTCCGCACCAGCTCGCCCAGAAATCGATAAGCAATACATTTCCATTGTGCACTTCAGAGACCTTTAACATTTCACCCTCCGGTGTTTCCAGTCCGAAGTCTGTATATCGCTGACCAATGGCCACAGCCTTCATGCGTTCCAGTTTACCATTCATGTAACTATATTCTTCCAGCTGGTGAAGGGATGGATCAAGGGAAGTGAGTAATACTTCCAGTTGTTCTTCATCAAGCATATAAAATGTCCCTCTAAGTGCCAGAACAGAGGCAAATGATGTTGGATTTTCAACAATGTATGCAGAATCAATGGCGCCTTGTTCTTCGTACAACTGATAATACGCATCCCGCAGGCTGTCACTCCTGGCCTGATCATCACCGTCATATGCTGCTTGCAGGGCTGTTCTCAGTTCGGACATTTTATCCGTAATTGGTTTAAGTATATCGTTGTAAGCATTCATGTCATTTTGTGCTTTGCTACCGGTTTTGATGACCGGATCTTCCAGGGTTCCGGAGATGTGATAGTCAGCATTTTCAATGAACATCTGAATGGAGCCCTGTCCATCTTCAACAGTCAGGTACATGGTGGTTACCCCTTCCACGTTTTTTGACATCACCGCAGGGTTTTCAGTATTTACAAGGACCGAGTCGAAGACCACATAATTCCTGTCTTCCAGTCCCATCAATTTCAACCATTTCCCTTCGGTTCCTTCCAGGTTAAGTTCGATGGTATAACTCTCCTTCGTTTCATTGCACGAATGAATGACCACTATGGCCAACAGTATAAAAATCAACTGACGCATGTGAATGTGATTTATGAATAAAGCGCAATAATACAACTAATTATTTATATGAAATACCAGTCAGGAGGTTTTGTCCGGAGATTTATATTTATTCAAAATAGAAGCTGCAGCCATAAAAGAGGTCATGCGACCTTCGGAAATGGCCTTTTCATATTTTGCAAGCTCATGTTGCATGGCCGGATCATTGAATACCTGGTTGTAGATCCCTTCACGGATGGTCTCATACATCCAGTAACGGGATTGCTCCTGTCGTCTGTTTTTAAGATATCCACTTTTTGAAACATGCTCCCTGTAGTCCCCTACCATTTCCCAGGTCTCATTAATTCCTGTATTGTAGAGCGATGAGCAGGTTTTTACCTGAGGGGTCCACCCGGACAGGGCGGGTGGGAAAAGATGCAGTGCATTGGCAAATTCAGCCTGGGCCCTCCTTGCTTTCTGAATGTTGTTTCCATCCGCCTTGTTGATGACAATGGCGTCTGCCATTTCCATGATCCCCCGTTTGATCCCCTGCAATTCATCACCAGCTCCTGCAAGCATGATCAGCAGGAAAAAGTCGACCATGGAGTGAACGGCTGTTTCCGACTGTCCTACACCCACCGTCTCCACAAATATATTATCAAATCCAGCAGCCTCACAAAGGATGATGGTCTCCCTGGTTTTTCTTGCTACGCCCCCCAGTGTGCCACTTGAGGGAGAGGGACGTATGTAGGCTTCATGCCTGCCAGCCAGTTCTTCCATGCGGGTCTTGTCACCCAGGATGCTGCCTTTTGACCGCTCACTGCTGGGATCTATGGCCAGAACCGCGAGTCTGCCTCCTTCATCGATAATTTGTTTCCCGAGGGCTTCGATAAAGGTACTTTTACCTGCACCGGGAACACCTGTGATGCCCAGGCGAAAAGCATTTCCTGAAAGAGGAAGGCATGCTGCGATCAATTCCTGGGCTCCAGACTGATGCTGAGGAAGTGAGCTCTCCACCAGTGTAATGGCCCGGCTGAGCATGCTGATTTCCCTGTTTTGGATTCCTTCCAGCAATTCAACGGTGGTGTGATGCTTCTTTTTCGCCTTTTTCAGACGGCTGACGGCTTCCTTGTTAATTGGATCGGGTCGGGGAACCCCCTCCGAGACCGACAGGGCAGATTTATTCTTTTTTTGCCCGGACATTCTCATTTTCTTAGATTACCTTATTGAATGATTAAGGAATGGTATATTTATTTTTAAAATACTCATAGGTGCTAATCTGGGACCTGATATCCGGACCTTTGGTCACGATCCGGTTATTGTTCAAATGTGCATCTACCTCGCATGCTTTCACATTATCGGAAAGCTGTATATTCAAAATAGTCAGCAGTTCTTTCTTTGCATCCCGATCATATATAGGGAATACACATTCTACCCTGCGCCGAAGATTTCGTTTCATCCAGTCTGCCGAACCAATATAGATCTGATGGTCACCATTGTTGAGAAATACAAACACCCTTGCATGTTCCAGGTAGCGGTCCACAATCCGGATCACCCTGATGTTTTTGCTGTATGGCTGACCGGTCTTCAGGGTACATAATCCCCGGATGATCAGGTCGATCTTAACGCCGGTTTTACTGGCCCTGTAGAGGTGTTTCACCATTTCTCCATCCTGCAGTCCGTTCATCTTCAACAGGATATACCCGATGCCACCTTTTTTTACAATATCAATCTCCTGGTCAATCAATTGTATAAAGAAAGGAATCATGTTAAAACCCGGTACGAGGATATGCTTGAATCTCGGCCGTAATTTCTGGTTTTCCAGGTGCCTATAGAGGTCTTTTACCTCTTTGACCACTTCCGGATTTGAAGTGAAGAGGCCATGGTCACAATAGAGACGTGCAGTTTTTTCGTTAAAGTTTCCGGTTCCCAGGTATGCCTGGTCACCATGCTTGGACCCTCTTTTTCTGATCACCAGTGCTATTTTCGCATGTACTTTCAGCTTGGGTATGCTATAGATGATGCGAATCCCCGCTTTGGTCATTTCATTGGCCCATTTCAGGTTGGCTTCTTCGTCAAACCTGGCTTTCAGTTCAACAAAGACCGTTACTTTCTTTCCATGTTCAGTTGCATCCATTAATGAATTCACCACCACAGAGTGGTCTGAAACCCTGTACTGTGTGGTCTTGATCTCTTTCACAGTGGGATCCATAGCAGCCTCTCTTAAGAACCTGAGGTAATGCTCAAAAGGCTGGTAAGGTACACTGAGCAAATAATCTTTTTTCCCGATCAGAGAGGCAATGGTTTTTTTCAGGTTGGCAAGAGCAGGAATGGGCACGGGAGGGAGGCTTTCTATCTCCAGATTGGGAAAAACCGGATTGGGAAAGCTAAAAAAATCCCTGAAGTTATGCCTGCTTCCCCCCATTACCAGCAAATCTTTTGAAATGTGAAAAGAGGTTCTCAGGTAATCCAGCAATTTGTCAGGCATTTTCCTGTCGTACTGGAAGCGGTTGGGCTTACCCACCGAACGTACCGACCTGATCCTGTCGATGGCATCAATCAGGTCTTCGCCTTCATAATCATCATATTCCATATCCGCATCCCGGGTAAGTTTGAGTGAATACCAGTTCTTCACCCTGTATCCGGGGAATATGGCATCGATATGCCTCATAATTACGTCTTCCAGGAACATGATATAATGCTTTTCGTCCTCCCGTGGAAGCTCCAGGAACCTGGATATATTATGATCGGTGGGGATCTTAATTATACCGTACCGGTCCCGGTGTTTCATCCCCTTCCTGTCCAGACTCATCATTTCCATGGCAATGTATGGATGTCCGGTTTTTAGAAATGGACGAACTTTCTTGTTGACCAGCAATACCGGTTGAATGGAGGTTAGAATATTCGAGTAAAATACCTCCCGGATGTAGTCCAGCTGCATTTCCGACAAACGATCGTTTTCGTTCACCATGATAATGTTGTTCTTCCTGAGGTCGGGAATAATCTCGTCCTCGAAAATCAAGTGGAAGATGGACTGCTGGTTGGTGACAATTTCGTTGATCTGCCGGATGATCCTGGCCGGATCCACATCACTGAAATGTTGCCGTGGAAATTCACTTTCGTGACGAAGCATTTGCTTATAGTAACTCACCCTGACCTGGTAGAACTCTTCTGTGTTGTTGGAATAGATGGCCAGGAATTTAATACGCTCATAAAGGGGCAGGGTTTTATCCATGGCTTCCTGAAGGACCCGGAAGTTAAAAGAGAGCCAGCTAATGTCGCGGTTGATGTATTCGTATTTCCCCATTTGTACTTTTCCAACTACAAATGTAAGGATAGTTTAAGAAACCACTATAATTTGGAGTTGGATACCTGTCCAATAATAAAAAATGCCTCTTTGCAATTGCCCGTAGATTTTATAATTTTAATGAAAAATACCTCCAACATGGAAATACTATCTGATCCTGCAGTCATCTGGTTCCTGGTGGGACTCGGACTGCTGCTTCTGGAACTTGTCCTGCCCGGTTTGGTCATCCTGTTTTTTGGTGCAGGAGCCTGGATTACTGCGCTTGTATGTGCTTTCCTTGATATCAACCTGAACTGGCAGATTCTGATCTTTCTAGTTGCCTCGTTGCTGGGGATTGTGTTGCTTCGCCGGTACCTGAAAAAACGATTTTTCGGAAAAAAGGATAAAGAAACCGAGGACCAGCTGGAAGAGTTTATTGGTCGAAAGGCAAAGGCCATCGAGGATTTTAAGGATGGTGCAGGTAAGGTGGATTTCAAAGGCACCCGGTGGTCGGCACGAAGCGATGCTGCTGTTTCGAAGGGTAAATGGGTGACTATTCAGAGCAAAGAAAGCCTCACATTGTATGTAAAACCAAAATAATTGTAATGGACATGAATGCTTTAACACTCGTGTATGCCGGGTTGATACTCCTGGCGTTGATCCTGCTTTTATCCTCTATCAAGGTCGTTCCCCAACGAAATGCCTATATTGTTGAAAGACTGGGAAAGTACAGGAGCACACTGATGGCCGGTTTTAATATTCTTGTACCTTTCATCGACAGGGTGCGATACAGGCATACCCTGAAGGAACAGGCCATCGATGTGGCTTCTCAGATCTGCATCACCAGGGACAATATCTCGGTAGAAGTGGACGGGATCCTGTATATGCAAGTTATTGACCCTATGAAAGCTTCTTACGGGATTGACCACTACCAGTTTGCTTCCATCCAGATCGCACAGACCACCATGCGTAGCATCATCGGGCGGCTCGAACTGGATAAGACTTTTGAGGAGAGGGACACCATTAACAACAGCATAGTTTCAGCGGTTGATAAGGCCAGTGATCCCTGGGGGGTAAAGGTAACCCGGTATGAGGTCAAGAATATCATTCCTCCACAAAGCATCAAGGATGCCATGGAGAAGCAGATGCGCGCCGAGCGGGAAAAGCGTGCCGTGATCGCCGAGTCGGAAGGGGAGAAGCAGGCCAAGATCAACGTAGCTGAAGGATCAAAACAGGAGTTGATCAAGGAATCCGAAGGTGAAATGCAGAAACGGATCAATGAAGCCACCGGGAAGGCATCAGAGATTGAGCAGGTCGCTAATGCCACTGCCAATGGTATCAGGGCCATTGCCCTGGCCATTAATGAGAAGGGTGGAAAAGATGCAGTGAATTTGAGGATTGCAGAACAATACCTCCTTGAATTCGGGAAACTGGCCAAGGAATCCAACACCATGATCATGCCTGCAAACCTGACTGATATTTCCAGCATTATTGCAACTGCAACCAAGGTATTTGACACCACAAAAGAATCATAACATGAAGAGAATTTTGTTTCTACTGGCTTTTACGGCCATGTTTATGACCCAGTGCACACAGCCACTGGAAAAACCCGCCCTGGCTACAGTTAACCCTGTTGAGAATGAATATTGGGGTGTTAGCTTAACCGATCCCTATCAATACATGGAGAATTTGGAGGATACCATTGTAAAGAACTGGATGATTGCTAATGCCGATTATGCGCGGTCAATTCTTGATGGAATTTCAGGCAGGAATGCCCTGATAGAAAAGATGCAAGAATTCGATCAGCGGGTTTCAGACCGCACTTCGAATTTGACCATTCTGGACAATGATCGTTATTTTTATCTGAAAACCACTCCTGAGGATGAAACCGGGAAGTTATTTGTCAGGGACGGCTTCGACGGAGCTGAGAAGTTGTTGTTTGATCCGCAAACCTATGGTGATGATTCTCTGGACTATGTCATTGGAAGTATCTCACCCACCTTTGCCGGAGACAAGGTAGCATTCACGGTAACTCCCAATGGTTCAGAAAATACGACAATGTTGATTCTGGATATGGAATCCGGAAAGTTCTATCCCGAGGATATATCACTTTCCTTAGGAGGGGCTTCCTGGTTAGCGGATGGAGAACATTTCTTCTACACTAAAGTGAATTCTGAAGATGTACATGATCCGGGCAGGTACTTGAATACCAAATCCTATCTTCATAAACTGGGTTCTTTCCAGCAGGAGGACAGGGTATTTTTCAGCGGTGAAAAATATCCGGAACTAAGAATCAAGCCCCAGGAGTTTCCATTTGCAATTTATGATCATTATGGAGATAAAGTTTTCATGGGCTTTTTTAATGTTGAACGGTATATGACTCTGTTTGTGACTGATGGAAAAGAAGTTCATACGGACCGGGTAATCTGGAGATCATTATGCACAATGAAGGATGAAATCCAAAACTTTTATCCCAAGGAGGATGAGTTATACGTCTACACTGCCAAAGGAGCTCCTAACTTCAGGGTATTGAAGACTTCACTGGCGAAGCCTGAATTTGAGAATGCTGAAGTTTTCATCCCTGAACCTGAAGAAGGAGTTCTGAATGACTTCGTTTTTACCAACACTGCATGCTATTTTACGGTGAAAGTAAATGGTACCGAGACCAAGTTGTATAAAAGAGAAGATGCCGGTATCAGTGAGGTGGAAATACCTGTTGCTGCAGGTTCAGTATATGTTCGGACCAAAGGACATAAATTCCAGGATATCTGGGTATCGTTAACAGGCTGGACCCTGGATGGAATAAGATATCGTTATCATCCCGATGACAGCACATTTACAGTGGAACAGCTCTCCAAGACAGCTGAGTATCCTGAATATGCTGACATGGTTGTTGAAGAAATCATGGTACCCTCACACGACGGAGTGGAAGTACCTCTTTCGCTAATCTATAGAAAAGGTCTGAAAAGGGATGGTTCAGCACCGTTGATGGTTTACGGATATGGTTCTTATGGGATTACCAATGATCCGGGATTTAGCCCAAACAGGATGCTGTGGTGTTTCGATGGAGGAATCTGGGCTGTAGCCCATGTAAGAGGAGGAGGTGCCCTGGGTGAATCGTGGAGACTGGCCGGATATAAAACCAGTAAACCAAACACCTGGAAGGATTTGATCGCAGTGACTGAATACCTGCACAGGGAATCATATTCATCCCCTGAACACACTGCAATTCTGGGAGGTAGTGCAGGTGGTATACTTGTTGGCAGGGCAATGACTGACTGTCCGGATCTGTTCAAGGTAGTCCTTCCCATGGTAGGGGCCATGAATAATGTTCGCATGGAGGAGAGTCCCAATGGCCCGATCAATATACCCGAATTTGGTACTGTGAAGGATTCACTGGAGTTCCTTGCCTTACTTGAAATGGATAGTTATCATCACCTTGAGGATGGAGTGGAATATCCAGCAACACTGGTTACAGCAGGTATGAATGATCCAAGGGTAATCGCATGGCAGCCAGGGAAATTTGCTGCCAGGCTACAGGCCGCAAATGCTTCAGATAATCCTATATTATTCCTGGTTGATTACAAAGCAGGTCACGGAATTGGGAATACAAAGTCCAAAAATTGGGAGGATATGGCTGACTATTTCAGTTTTGCATTCTGGCAGACCGGACATCCAAAATATAAAAGATAATTATACTTTTGCTTCCTGAATTTTATAAGGGAGATTTAGGAGTTGAAGTATTTTATAGGTCATCAATACAGGCTGCCTGCTTTAATTATTATCACCATAGTTGTTGCAGCAGCCGTCATTCTATTTACCAGAGGAACAAAATCAATTGAGGTTCAGCCGGATCTTCAACAGGATCATGGCGCTGCAATAACTGATACAATTCCAGACCTTCAACCCGTCAGGGAGTTCAGTGAGTTTATGACGCAGGAGCTGGACAGCAGCCATACTGTGGGAGCAGCTTACACCATTGTTTATGACGGGGATATAGTGTACACAGGTACCTACGGGGTAAAAAGAAGAGGGGGTATCTCTGAGATTAATGAACATACCATTTTCAGGCTTGCCTCTGTTTCCAAAGGATTTGCAGGAGCCCTGGCCTGCCTGCTGGAACAGGAAGGAGCTTTTTCACTGGACGACAGGATCATTGACCACTATCCGGGTTTCAGGCTGAAGGATTCCATCAATACAGTTGACCTGACCATTCGAAATATTCTTAGTCATACTTCGGGGCTTGTGCCATATGCATTTGATAACCTCGTTGAGGCGAATGAGGGGTTGGTCCCGATCATAAGCCGTCTCCATGAAGTGGATATCTCTGCTCCCCCCGGGGATCTGTACGGATACCAGAATGTTCTTTTCAGCATGCTGGATCCCATTGCGGCAGGGGCTACGGGTATTTCTTATCCGTTGCTCTTAAAAGAAAAACTCTTCGAACCTCTGGGAATGGTTGATGCATCGGCCGGTCCGGTTAAAGGTTACCGGGAGCTCAATATGGCTTACCCACACATGAAGACAAAAGATGGATATGTTCCGCTGAAGCCACACCAGGGTTATTACAATGTAATGCCAGCCGCCGGAGTAAATGCCAGCATTGCAGACATGGGACAATGGCTCCTGGCTCTCCTGGGAAACGGACCCGGAAAATTGCCTGATGAGGTATGCAGCATGCTTGCCACACCGGTTATTTATACTCCTCTCAAATCAAGATACACCAGAAACTGGAAGCCTTTCCGGGAAAGATACTACAGCCTGGGCTGGAGGATTTACAGGTACCAGGGAAGGGAGATTGTTTATCACGGTGGATATATTCGCGGTTACAGGGCAGAAATTGGATACTGCCCCGAGGAAAAGGTGGGGATTGCTTTCCTTCAGAATTCCCCCAACGGGCTCGCTTCAAAGAGTGTTCCTGCGTTCTTCGATCTGTTTTTTGAACACGAAGATGCTCAAAAGCCAGATTATTATTAAATATCTAAACCCAATTTCTTTTTGGTTGTTATATTCTCGTAAATTCACGAATAAAACAAAAACACAACCAGAATGAACTTTGATCTTTTAGTTATTGGCAGCGGACCCGGAGGTTATGTAGCTGCCATTCGTGCATCACAACTTGGATTGAAAACCGCAGTTGTTGAGCGGGAATCCCTTGGAGGGATCTGTCTTAACTGGGGATGCATTCCCACTAAATCACTACTGAAAAGCGCGCAGGTATATGAATATTTCCTTCACGCGGCCGATTATGGAATTGAAATTGATGGGTCGGTAAAGCCCGATTTTAGTAAAGTGGTTGGTCGCAGCCGATCGGTTGCAGAAGGAATGAGCAACGGGATCCAGTATCTTTTCAAGAAAAATAAGATCGAGGTGATCAACGGCACCGGGAAACTCAAATCTCCCGGCATTGTTGCAGTGACGGATACCGAAGGAAAAGTGACCGAGGTCAGAGCTGACCATATCATCATTGCCACCGGTGCCCGTTCAAAGGAACTTCCCAACCTGAAACAGGATGGTAAAAAGATCATCGGATATAGGGAGGCCTTGACCCTTCCGAAACTTCCTAAATCAATGGTGGTTGTCGGTTCCGGTGCCATAGGAAGTGAGTTTGCCAATTTCTATAACACCATGGGAACGGAAGTAACACTGGTTGAGTTCCTGCCCAACGTTGTACCACTGGAAGACGAGGAGGTGTCCAAACAGCTCGAACGTTCTTTTAAGAAGTCGAAAATGAAGGTGATGACATCTTCATCGGTAGAGTCGGTGGATATTTCGGGTAATATGTGTAAAGTGAAGATCAAAACACCCAAGGGTGAAAAAGAGGTGGAGGCTGAAATCGTTCTTTCTGCCGTTGGAATTGATCCCAACCTGGAGAATATCGGCCTGGAGGAACTGGGCGTTGAGGTTGAAGCAGGAAAGGTGAAAGTGGATCCCTTTTACAGGACCAATGTGAAGGGCGTCTATGCCATAGGGGATATTGTGGATGGTCCCGCTCTGGCCCATGTGGCCTCTGCAGAGGGGATTACCTGCGTAGAAAAGATATCAGGACATGATCCACAGCCGGTTGATTATGGCAATATTCCGGGATGTACCTATACAAATCCTGAGGTAGCTTCTGTGGGAATGACTGAGAGGGCAGCCAGGGAAGCAGGCTACGAACTGAAGATTGGCAAGTTTCCTTTTACTGCTTCAGGAAAGGCCTCGGCAGCAGGAGCGAAGGATGGATTTGTCAAGCTGGTGTTTGATGCCAAATATGGTGAATTACTTGGTGCCCATCTGATCGGTGCCAATGTGACCGAGATGATCGCCGAACTGGTGGTCGCCAGGAAGCTGGAAACCACAGGCGAAGAGATTATCAAGGCCGTTCATCCACATCCCACCATGTCGGAAGCAGTTATGGAAGCCGCCGCAGCAGCGTATGGCGAGGTAATACATATTTAGAGCTAATGGGGTGCTAAACGGTTTAGCACGTTAGGCTTTCGTGCTTAAAATTATCTTATTGGGGCTCGTTTTGTTCCTGTATGATTATATTTGATTTCCCCACAATCAGTACAATATCCTCTGTGCACACTTATTATTCCACCACATTTTGAGCAAATCCATCTTTTCGTTTCATTTTGGATAAAACTATCTATTCCGTGCTTTTCAATACTGATCAGATTTTCAATCATACTGAAGTTATAATTCCTTTGATAACGGTTATCTAATTGCTTCATTCTTGTACATGGGAATTTGCTACACTCATAGCAATAAACAAAATTATTATTTACAAGCTCATCACAGTTTTTTATTCGACATCTGATACAAGCCTTTGGTTTATTTTCATTGCCTTCCCTACAACCTGGACAACCATTCTCTTTCTTAAGATAGCTCATACAAATTATACAATTTCCACCGCATGGTGCTATTTGACTAATCTGTATTTCCAGTTTTTTCACAGTGCTATTATCTTTGGATCAAGTTTATTTCCGATAACTCTTGCCCTATCTGATGTATCGGTTTTTTCAAGAATCATTAATATTTTCTTTCTCATTGTTTTCAAAACCACCTCCTCATTTTAGTCCTCCGTCTTTCTTGATCTTATTTTCCAATCCTTCACCAAGCTCCTGGGATCCATGATTTGGAAATGGGTATTACTCAAGCATTGGCTACAACGTTTCGCAAGTAAAAAATCGTTGGCGGATTTACCTACAACATTTTATTAGTATTATTACATTCCAAAATTACTAATTTCTTTTTAGTTAACTACCTCACCGCCAATGTTATTTACTTGCTGTTGTAGGTAGTTGCTTTTTCTTTATGCTATTTCAAGATGTGATTTCGGATCAAACTCAACAGTCATTTTAACTTTTACTTTTAATGCTTCAAAAACTCTTAAAACTGTCGAAAATCTTACATCTTTAGTATTATTCTCAATCTTTGATATCTGTGCTTTTTGAACTCCTACTAGTTGTCCAAGTTGATCTTGAGTCAGATGCTGCTCTTTTCTGGCATGTTTAATCATATCTCCAAGTACATCTAATTTTAGGTCAAATTCGAATTGCTCTCTTTTTGAAGTCCCTTTTTCTCCAATATATTTGTCGGTCAATTCCTCTAAGGTGTATGTTTTAGTTTTCTTTTTAGCCATGTCTTTTATTTTTAATCGTTTTCAAAATAATCTTTTCGTAATTTCTCCGCCCTTTCAATTTCTTTTTTTGGTGTCCTTTGAGTTTTCTTAATAAAGCCGTGTGTTGCAATTACTAATGTCATCTGATCTCCTTGCTTGTCCCAAAAAGCAAAAAGTCGATATTGTTTACTTTTAAAGGTTGTCCGAAACTCCCATATTTCTGCAGTTAGTTTTTTAAACAACCTCGGATCGTTGATCTCTCTCGATTTCCAAATATTGAAAATTATTTTTTCCCTCGACTTCTTATCAAGATTATCGAGGAAATCTTTCGCGGATTTTAGAAATCGAACTTCGTATTTAATCATTAAGCTTTTTACAAAGATAATAAATATTTCCTTATTAGGAAACTATTTTATATATGTGGAACCACTGCAATTACCTACAACGGTTAGCTGTAAAGAGCGTTTTAATGCTCTTTGACAGCATGGCAGCTGGCAATTAATTTGTTTCAATATTCAGTAATTCAATTAAATTAATGCAAAGCCATAAGACATTGGTATGGTAAAATCTTTTTTGTCTTTATATTGACTTATTCTGTTGATTGAATTTTCTCCTTGAACTTTAACTTTCTGAAAAAGTTCTTCATAGTCATGAAAAAATTGAACGGTATCGTATCGTTGGATTTTTTTGAAGTCAAATCTCTTTAAGGCTTTCCAACTGTTTATTACTTTTTCTTTTTCATCAACAATGTATGCCCATTCTGAGCTAGGCCAATGGTCATTTATAAGAATATTTGGAGCCATTGTCAAAGCATGATTAATGGCTGCTTCAGGATTTTTCATTTCATGAAGACAAAATTCAAACATTACTACATCTCCTTTCTTATTCAAAAGATAAAAATCTGAATTAATAAGAGTAAATTTATCTAAGAGTTGTGATTTTTGGAGACTATTTTCAAGTCTGCTAAGTGCTTCTTTGTCATTATCAACTGCTATTACTTGTTTCGAGACACGTCCATATTCAATAAATTGTCCGCCTCCTGCACCAACTGAAATGATAGTTTGATTATTAAAATCATAGAATTCAAAAAGATTCTCTATGATTTTCTTTATATCTGTAGCCATAACTTTTAAGTTAAGTTTTCTTGTTTGTTTTGCTTGCTGCCAACGTTTCGCGAATATACGAAGTTGGACCGGCCCCTTGCGGGCTTGAATATATTTTGGGAAATTATACCATAATTTTTCAGAATATATTCAAAGGGCCAATTTGCCGAAGGCCAAGGCGAAACCGCAGCGTATATTCGCTGTTATGCGAAGTACCAGCCTTTTTCAATTATTTTTCCAACCATATTCTCAAAATATTCATCTAAAATTTATTTTCATACACTTTTAAAAATCTATTTTTAAATATATCATATCTTTTAATTGTTTTCCATTTTCATACATTTTATGATCATAATTATCTATAAAAAAATCCTTTATTGTATGGGAATATTTAAACCCAAATTTTTTATAAAAAGCAATTATTTTATCACTTTCTCCTGTACCAACCAATAATTGTTTGCCTTTATTTTTTATGTTTTCTATTATATATTTTACCATAATACTTCCATATCCTTTCCCCTGATATTTCTCATATGTTGCTATATTCTTGATTTCATATATTTCCTCATTTTCTTGTGTTACTACAGAAACCGTTTTTAAATCATTATCAAATAAGGCAAATAATTCACCTCTGTAGAGATATTTTTTAACCATACTTTCCTGTTCATCACCTAATAACAATAAGTCCATATATTTATCTTTATTATCCATTACTTTTATTATTTCCATACAATTACTCCTTACATTCAATTATACATTCATCAACATTTTTATCAATATCTTAAGGGAACCTCTAAAAATTAACTTTTGATGTTCCCTTGTGGTCACAAAGCGTGGTAAAATCAGCATTTTTCATTTGTTTCAAAATGAAAATGCTGATTTTTAGAGGTGACCTTAATTCAATATTCCACACAATTAAGGCTGGTATTTCGCATAACGGATACGTGTATATTGCTGTGGCGCATTCGTACGGATTCTAAACTAAATTATGATTTATTTTTTAGAAATATTCCGGTTTATTAGGCAATTGTGGCACTGAAATATAAACGATGTTAGCGCTTGTAGCTCTATTTCATTTTTTGTACTTATCTCGAGTATTAATTTCTCTTAGTAAGATAATAATCACAACTAAGTGAAACCCAATTAATATCAAGAATTTCAATTTATACAACCCAAATATATCCCCAATTATTGGGACAATAATGTACAGTGATCCAAGTATAATAAGACTATTTCTTATGGCAATAGCCACTTGTTCAATATTGACTTTTCTACGCTTTTCAGCTTCCATTGTGTTGTAGCCTGCAATTAAGAAATAGGCCCGCGATTTTTGCATTACTATTCCAAGTATTGCAATTACCGCTCCAATAATGATCAGTGCTAAATTCTGCAGGACAATTTCTTTCATGTCGTAGGTTTTTAAGCTATTAGCGCTAACTACTTTGTATCCGAAACTTTTCCAGGATATGTTCGCATAATGTTCTCATGCGATAGGATAGACGAATGTTTCGGGAAATCATGTGTTTCGTGATATATGAGTTAAGTTTTTTTTACAATCCTTAAGTTATTCATTAAATTCGAGATCTTCAAACGGACTTTCGATGTTGGTGTAAAACTGTTTTGCCACAGGTGGGTAGCAAAGGAATGCCTCAAGGTGTGAACAGTAACATGCTTTCGAATTCCTGAAAGTTCACAGGTCCGTTTCAGAATTTTCTGAATACTTCGGGTTGAGTATTGGGGTCTATTCTGACCTTCAAAAAGGTACTTAGATGGTCTGTGTTCTCTATAATATTCCCGTAATATCTCAAGGATTTTTGGAGACAATCCCACAAACCTGTCTTTATTACCTTTACCTCCCCGTATATGAATAATCATCCTTGTGGAATCAATATCTCGTATCTCCAGGTTGATCGCCTCACTGATCCGTAGTCCACAGGCATATATTATACTCAGAATTGCTCTGTGTTTCAAATTTTTAGCGTTTTCTAAAACCCTGCAGACCTCTTCCCGGGAAAGAACCACTGGTAAACGTTTCGGTTTCTTCGGCCTCTCAAGTTCCCCCAGAATTAGTTTTCTACCTGGGTTCCTCTTGTAATAAAGCTTTATAGCATTAATAAACTGGTTCTGGTACGCCGCAGAGTATCCTTTTTTCAGGATATATTCCGTATTAAACTGCTCAAAATCTCTGAATAGGATTTCTGCCGGGTCTTTTCCCTGGTGAAATTCGAAAAATACCTTTAAGATTCCAACATAAGTCCTGATCGTATGGTCACTATACCGCTGTGTACGCATATAAAGCTCAAACTGAGACAAAAGATCCTTGTCCATATTGTTTACTTATTAATGTCCCAATACACAGTTTATCGATATAGAATAAGCAAGGGAAACCCAGATTAATCAGGCAAGTGGCCATAACAGGGCACGGCAAGATCAAGCCAACACTGATCATCACCTATGATTTTAGCATAATAACCAAAGTCCTTGTCAGGAAATAGGCACACCGATTGTTGCTGGAAAAAAGTATATCAGAGTAGTTTGATTTCTTTCACCTTAGCAGGGTCTGGTCTTAATAAATGAAAAAGAGAGACTATTCATAGGAGGGTTCGGATACCTTTCCAATGAACAGGATGGATTTGCTGGTGTTTTCTGTGATGGCAAACAGGAATGGACGGTCCAGGCGGATGAACGAGGCCGGTCCTGCAGAAGTGTTTTCGAATACGATAGCGGTTACAGCAGCAGCCTCTGTTCCTTCCTCGTTCACATCGATGTAGGTCTTGTGGATTACATCTGAAATAAGCAGGTCGATGGGACTGATCCCTGAAAAGTCAGCCTGGTTGGTAAAGGCAATTTCCAGGCCCATATCCATCAGGTCTTCTTTCATGGATCGATTATACTCAAATTTAAATTTGGGCATGGTGACGGTGAAATCCTTCGTTTCAGTAAACTCTCCCATCCAGCTGTTCCAGGTATCCCCGTCCAGCTGTTCAATAAGCTGATCCACAGAGGATCCCTCCGATGGAAGGAAAAGGTACATGCTGAACTTATTGTTTTTGTAGGGCATTTCCACTGCGCTGAACGCTTCGTTAAAGGAGACATTATAGGTGCTTTCTATCTGCATCATTTCCACCTGGTCAAACAGCTGGTTATCTTCGGTGTAGAAGGGCTGCTCACGGGTGTCATCAGGGTCAAATTCATATTCCCAAAGGCAGTTAAAGTAGAGCGCATTGATCAGGATCATCATCGTTTCCGGACTAATGCTTTCAATGATCTTGTCAATTTTATCATGTGTTTTGTTACTGACCCAGTCGTTGATGGTTTTGACTGCGCCGGCATTCCTGAAATCAAGTTCCCGTATTTCAGCATTATAGTAATTGCTATTCAGGTCTATGAAATCCTGTTCTACCGGAAAGCCCTTGTCGTACCACATGGAATTCGCGATCTCCAGCAGGTTGCCCTTCACATTGGTAACCAGCACACAGATCAGCTCTTTCGTGATCTCGTTGACCTCTTCACGGGTCAATCCGTCATAATTCAGCACCTGTTCAAATGCATCCATGGTAGTGGATTCAGCACCGTTATATGCCATCCCGAGGGCAATGCTCACCGAAGCGGGTGAGATCATAATGTTGGGGGCTTCATCGCCGGAAACAACTGTTTTCAGCAGGTCAAGGCCAAAATCGTTGTTGGTTTCGATGACTTTTGCCGATTTCAGGTTGTAATCGAATACGGGATCATCGATATTCTGTGAGCACCCTGTTCCAATACCTGTCAGGAGTAGTGCAACTATGATTAGATAAGCTGTTGTTCGCATCGCTATGGTTCTATTTAATTATGTGTTTGTCTCTTTACTATTATATTCCCAATGGAAGCGGTTCTGATAGGAAGACGATCCAAATATTGTTTTAGTTGCGTTTCACCTGCCATTGGCAATGCATTCATGCGTACGCAACCTTTGGGCCATTCAATTCATCATACTGATGTAAACCAAGGATGTAATATCCTGCCAATTTGCATAAATTTGTCACCGGAGGAAAACTTGATTGGCAGAAAGACTGGATATATTATTGAAAGGGTGCAGGAGGAATAAACCGAAGAGTCAGGAAGCGCTCTACCGAAGGTTTGCTTCTGCGATGTATGGTATATGCCTGCAATATGCGTCCAGTGATGAAGATGCTCAGGACATTATGCAGGACGGGTTTATTAAAGTATTTAAGAAACTGGACCAGGTGAACAATCCGGCAGCTTTTCCCGGTTGGATCCGAAGGGTGATGATCAATACGGCCCTGGAGAAATACAGGAGCCATGTGATTCTTCAGCGGGTCGACGATGTGAAGGAAGAGATCCATGAAGAAACTGATGACGGGATCTTAAGTAACCTGACCTCACGTGAGCTGGTTAAACTGATTCAAACCCTGTCGCCGAAGTACCGCATGGTGTTCAACCTTTATGCAATCGAAGGGTACAGTCACCAGGAGATCAGTAAAGAGCTTGGTATTTCCATTGGAACATCCAAGTCTAACCTCTCAAGGGCCAGGGCTGTTTTACAGGAGAAGATCAAAAACATTTATGGTTCAGCAATAGGAAGATGAACGATCAATTAAATAGCGGCAAAGGATTTCTGAAGGATAAACTTGGTGGTTACCGGGTGGATCCTCCGGAGAAGGTGTGGGATTCAATTTCCACACGGCTGGGTGGACGGAGCAGGAAGAGAACGATCATCATCGTACTTTCGGTAGCTGCTACCATTGCACTGGCAGTTACCCTCGGCATCAGTTATTTCGGACCGGATGTGCCCGGCGAGGCAGGAATTGCAGAGACCGGTATTGACGAGGCTGGCAGAGAAACGCTGGAGGAGAAGGTAGCCAGGACCATGGAGAAGCTTACAACGGATGAGATCACCAGGGAAGAGTCTGTCACGGAAGAGTCTGTCACGGAAGAGCTGGCAGTCAACGTGGATATGGAAGAAGCAGCCGGGGAATTTTACTCCAGGGAGGCTGCTGCCATTGGTAATCCCCCCCAGGAGCAAACAGAACAACTGGACTATATAGAGCAGCCTGAACAAATGGGAACAACAGGGCAGCCTGAACAAATGGGCAATACGCTGCAGAGTGATGAGATGACCGACATGGATAATACCGGCACTGAGGATTCACCTGTTCTGGATACAGGAGATGAACTACCCACAGATCCTATCCCTGACCTGGATATGGACCGGAAAAAGGATCCCAGGTGGATCATTGGAGCAGCTCTCTCACCCCTTTATAGCTTCAGGGATGCGGAAGGAGGGGGCACAACGGGTACCAGTGACCATGAATCGGGAATGATTTCCTATGCAGCAGGGATCCATGTGGGTTACAGGACTACTTCCAGGCTGGTCATTGAATCGGGTATCTTTTTCAATAAAATGGGGATTTCCATTGGAGCGCCCGATATCCTGCTTTCAAACAACTCCTTCGATTTTGCACCCCTGGGGGGGGAGGTAAGCCGGTCCAATGTGATGGCCATTTCCAATTCTGTGGGCAACATCGTTACGAAATCGGGCGACATTTATGTGAACAACTATAAGCTAAATGAATCGAACGAAGTAAATACCTTCTTTTCCAGCGAGGAGTACGCCGACCAGGGGATCAAGCAGCACCTGGACTACCTGGAACTACCCTTCAATCTGCGATATACGGTAGTTGACAGGGATATCGAGCTGCAGCTGGTAGGGGGTGTGAGTACGAACCTGCTGGTCAATAACTATGTAACCATGGAGACAGCCGATGGCCCCACCGAAATAGGATACCTAACCAACATTAAGAGTGTGAATTACTCGGGGAATGCAGGCCTGGGGTTGATCTATCATATTCATGAACAATTCAGCCTGCGCCTGGAGCCAAGGTTCAGGTATTTCCTCAATTCCGTCAACGACAAAACACTTCCTTCCACACGTCCTTACACGTTTGGTTTGTACACAGGATTGAGCTACACTTTTTAGCGTCGTTTGTTTGACACAACACACGAACCAATTTCCCTGATCGTTTGTTTATCAACTATCGTGTTTCATTCCACAGTTGAATGGAAACAAATCTGTAGTTTTGTAGTTTGCCATCCACCTGATACTGTCAGGAAGGAAAATGGATTGAAAAATATTGTAATTGGGGATAGATGAAGGAAAGAAGGATGAAACGAAGGAAGATAAAACATATACTATTTTTTGCGTGGCTTGTGGTAACCGGATTTGTGGCTGTTATGGTGGCCACTACAGGGTATTCTGAAGGTCTTGATGATGATCCCGTAGATCCTGTCCGCAGAGAATCATTTGCGGTGTATGGAGTGAATATGCCGGATCAGGTCACTTTTGCCGGGGAGGTTCTTCCCCTTGACCTGTTTGATGTGAAGGAAGCGCTGGACCGGGAGTTGTTGTCCAATACCTATTTCCATTCCCAGACCATCCGGCTGATAAAACTGGCCAATCGCTATTTTCCTCAGATCGAACCGGTACTCAGACAGAACCTGGTCCCCGACGATTTTAAATACCTGGCGGTGGCAGAAAGTGGATTGGCGCATGCAGTTTCGCCTGCAAAAGCGGTGGGTTTCTGGCAGTTGCTTAAGGGGACAGCCATTGAATACGGACTTGAGGTAAACCAGGAAGTGGATGAGCGTTACCATATCGTCAAATCTACCGGGGTTGCCTGCAAATATTTGATCGAATCCTATAAGAAATATGGGAACTGGACCATGACGGCAGCTTCCTATAATGCCGGGAGAAGAGGTGTTGACAGACAGATCGAAAGACAGAAGAAAGAGAACTATTATGACCTGTTGCTGAATGAAGAAACTGCCAGGTACCTTTTCAGGATAGTGGCATTCAAGCTTATTTTTGAGGATCCTGCGGCCTATGGATTTAACCTTTCGAAAAAGGACCTCTACCCTGAGCTGCCGGTATATACCATTGAGATTGACAGTTCGGTGGCCGATTTTGCCGATTTTGCCTACGAGCACGGAACCAACTACAAGATCTTGAAATACCTGAATCCCTGGTTGCGGGATAATAAGTTGACCAACGCCGGGCATAATAAATACGAGGTTATACTACCTGAGAAAGGATATCGCCGACCGGATGCATGGGAACAGCCGTGAAAAAAGAGCAACGGAAAATAGAGGTCCTGGGTGCCCGTGTGCACAACCTGAAGAATATTGATGTCTCCATTCCCAGGAATAAGCTGACTGTAATTACAGGGCTGAGTGGCAGCGGGAAATCCTCACTTGCATTTGATACCATCTATGCAGAGGGGCAACGCAGGTACATAGAAACACTGAATGCCTACGCGCGTCAATTCCTTGGTAACCTGGAACGTCCTGATGTGGATAAGATCACAGGGTTGAGTCCGGTGATTTCCATAGAACAAAAAACCAGCAACAAAAATCCCAGGTCGACAGTTGGGACTATCACCGAAATCTACGATTTTCTGAGACTGCTTTTTGCCAGGGCGTCTGATGCATATTCATATGTAACTGGGGAGAAAATGGTGAAATATACTGAGGACCAGATCCTGGAGATCATCATGGACTCCTTCAGTGACAAAAAGATATATGTGCTGGCACCGGTGATTCGTGGGCGAAAGGGCCATTACAGGGAGTTATTTGAGCAGATCAGGAGGAACGGCTATATCTATGCACGGATTGACGGAGAGATTGAAGAAGTGGTTCAGGGTATGCGGATCGACCGCTATAAAAACCATGATATCGAGGTGGTGATCGATAGGTTGACAGCCCGTGAGAAGGACCGTGACAGGTTGAAGAAATCCCTCGCGACGGCCATGAAACAGGGCAAAGGTGTGACCATGATCCTGGAAAAAGATGGGAAGGAGCCCCGCTATTTCTCCAGTCAGCTTATGTGTCCCACTTCAGGTATTTCCTATAATGAACCGGCACCGCACAGTTTCTCATTCAATTCTCCCCAGGGTGCCTGTCCACATTGCAACGGGTTGGGCACCATCAATGATGTGGATATCCGGAAGATCGTCCCTGATAACACCAAAAGCATCCGCAAAGGAGCCCTGGTGTCGCTGGGAGATTACCGGAATGCGCTCATATTCTGGCAGATGGAAGCCATAGCCGTCCGGTATGGTTTTACCCTGGATACACCTGTAAAGGATATTCCTGAAAAAGCACTCCACTGTATCCTGTTTGGATCGGAAGAACCCCTGAAGTTACAGAACACACCTTTGGGTGCGTCTTCAAATTATTTCCTGAGTTTTGACGGGATCATCAACCATGTACAGTACAATGCAGGCGAAAACAATTCCCGCAATGGTCAGCAACAGGCCAGGAAATTCATCCGGAAAGTGATCTGTCCCCATTGCAACGGTACCCGGCTCAAAACGGACATGCTATATTTTAAGATCAACGGTAAGAGCATTGCGGAGTTATCGTCTATGGACATCGGGGCACTGGTTGACTGGTTTGGTGATATTGAGAAGGACCTGACCGAAAGGCAGAATATTATTGCCAGGGATATCCTGAAGGAGATCCGGAGCAGACTGGAATTCCTGCTGGATGTGGGTCTGAACTATCTTTCCCTGCAGCGCAGTGCCCGTTCCCTCTCGGGAGGAGAAAGCCAGCGCATCAGACTCGCCACCCAGATTGGCTCAAGGCTTGTGAATGTGCTCTATATTCTTGATGAACCCAGCATTGGATTGCATCAGCGGGATAACAGGAAGCTCATAGCATCCCTCCAGAGCCTTCGCGACCAGGGAAATTCGGTGATTGTGGTGGAACATGACCGGGATATGATCCTTTCGGCTGATCACATTGTGGACCTTGGGCCCGGTGCGGGCCGCCTGGGAGGAGAGTTGGTGGCTGCAGGATCACCCAAACATATCCTGTCGGGTAAAACCCTCACCGCGGAATATCTGAACCAGTCCAGGATCATTGCCATTCCTGAAGTGAGAAGAGAAGGGAACAGGAAAGCCCTCATACTCAAAGGAGCCTCAGGCAACAACCTGAAAGACGTCGATGTTACATTTCCTCTGGGAAAATTTATATGTGTCACCGGTGTTAGCGGGAGCGGTAAATCCACTCTTATTAACGAAACCCTGCATCCGATCATCAGTCAGAAACTATACAAATCAAACAGGGATCCACTTCCTTTCGATTCCTTTGAAGGGCTGGAATATATTGATAAAGTCATTGAGGTTGACCAGTCACCTCTGGGCCGGACCCCCAGATCCAATCCGGTCACCTACACAGGAGTATTCAGCGATATACGGAAACTGTTTGAGCTGACCCCGGATGCAAAGATCAGGGGTTACAAAGCCAGCAGGTTCTCATTCAATGTGAAGGGAGGCAGATGCGAGACCTGCGGAGGGGCCGGGTTGCAGACCATTGAAATGAATTTTCTTCCCGACGTTTATGTTCAATGTAAAATCTGCAATGGAAAACGTTACAACCGGGAGACACTGGAGGTTCGATATAAGGACAACAACATTAACGATGTGTTGAAGATGACCATCAATCAGGCTGTGGAATTTTTTGCCAACGTGCCTTTCATTCTCAGGAAGTTGAAGACACTGCAGGATGTGGGACTGGGATACATTCGCCTGGGTCAGCCTTCCACCACATTATCGGGGGGCGAATCCCAGCGGGTCAAGTTGTCAGCAGAGCTGTCCAAAAAGGACACCGGTAAAACACTTTATATACTGGATGAGCCTACAACAGGCCTTCATTTTGAGGATGTAAGGGTGTTGCTCGACGTGATTGCCCGTCTGGTCAACAGGGGCAATAGTGTTATTATGATAGAGCATAACATGGATGTGATCAAAGTTGCCGATCATATCATCGATCTTGGAAAAGAGGGTGGAAACCTGGGGGGGGCCATTCTGGCCACCGGTACACCGGAAGAGGTAGCGCAGGTTGGGGAGAGCTATACCGGAAATTTCCTTAGGGAGCAACTGGTAGTGCATTAAAATGATTAAATTGTAGTTGATGATCATTAATCATAGATATTATGGGCTTAAGTGAAGAAAAAATCAAAAAGGCATTCAAGCAGAAAACCTGGAATGAGATAAAAACTTCCGATTCCTGGCAGATATTCAAGGTCATGGCCGAATTTGTTGAGGGATTTGAGAAAATGGCCAGTATCGGACCCTGTGTTTCCATTTTCGGATCTGCCAGGACTGAACCGGATAGCAAGTATTATGTGCTGGCTGAAGAAATTGCATTCAATCTTACTCAGAATGGGTATGGTGTGATTACCGGGGGTGGACCGGGCATCATGGAGGCAGCCAACAAAGGAGCAAAAAGAGGCGACGGAATAAGTGCCGGGTTAAACATCCATCTGCCCTTTGAACAGGGTTCCAATCCTTACATCGATCACGATAAGCTGATCACCTTCAAACACTTCTTTGTAAGGAAGGTAATGTTTCAGAAATATGCGCAAGGTTTTATTGTATTACCGGGCGGTTTTGGAACATTTGATGAATTCTTTGAATCGGCAACCCTGATCCAGACCGGTAAGATCGGAAAGTTCCCCATTGTGCTGGTAGGTACTGACTTCTGGAAAGGACTTGTGGACTGGATAGAGGAAGTGGTTCAAATGGAACAGAAAAATGTCAGTCGCGAGGACATGGGCCTGTTTACCCTTGTGGAAACAGCTGATGAGGCAGTGGGAGTCATCAATAAATTCTATGCAAAGTATCTGTTGAGTCCTAATTTCTAGTTGATCAGGCCGGTGGGAGTGTTAGTAAATCCAGGTTTTTTTGAGAAATAATTTTGTACATTGTATCAAAATTCAACAATTCCTATGATGAAGTACTTTTCCTATTGTCTCGTCATATCCATGTTCTGCGTTTCTTTTTCGCTCAACGGGCAGGAAGTGGAGATTTCCATTGATCATCCGGACCAGGTGAAGGCTGGAGAGGTCTTCAGGATTACGGTGAACATAAACAAAGGATCGCTTACCGATTATTCACGTTTTTCCCAGGACCTGCCACCTGGACTGACTGCCATCAATGTTAGTTCTCCAAATGCAGATTTCAGTTTTGATAATCAGCGCATCAGGATCATTTGGTTGAAGCTTCCGGAAGAGAGCAAGGTGACAGTGGCTTACAACATAATGGTTAATGAAAGGCTGAAAGGATCTTTCATTCTCGGTGGAGTATTTGCATATGTGGTTGAGGATGAGCGAAAATTCCTGAATTTTGAAAAGTCCAGTGAGATCACAATCATCCCCAACCCCTCTGTAGATCCCGCACTGGTAGTTGATATTAGAGGGTTTAAAGCGGCAACAGAAAGCGCTCCTGCTGTGGCAGAACAGGAGGTTTACGCCATGGCCATTCGCCAGAAGCCTCAGCTGCTGAACTCAGGGGGATACCTGGTTCGTTTGCTTGTTAAGAATCCCAGCGAGAGTAAATATGCCAAGATAGAGGAGACCATTCCCTCCGGTTACATGTTTGAGGAGGTTGATTCTCATGACGGGATTGTATCATTTGCAGCATCAACCGTGAAATTCATCTGGATGAAGCTTCCGGAGGAACCTGAATTTGAGGTGGTATACAGACTAGTGCCCAAACGGAATGAACCACAGGCAGATATGCTGATAGAAGGTCTGCTCACCTATTCGCATGTGAATGAAAACAAACTGACAGAGGTGAAGGAGGTGGATGTAGCCATGGAGGACCTCTCTGTTGCAGATAAAAGGAACATGTTGCTTACCGGGGAAATCCCCAGAGATGCCAGGAAATCAAGTGCGGTTAGCCAGAAAGAGACGGTAACAACCACCACTCCGGTAGTAAAAGAGACAAAACCGGTTGAGACAGCTGTCAGGCAGAAACCCGCTGCTGTATCTGAAAAGGTTATTGATAATTCCAGGATGCTGTCAGCAGGGACCGGTGTTTATTTCCGTGTCCAGGTTGCAGCCAATCGAAGGGCATTCGATGCCCGCACCTATTTCAGGAATGCAGGGGTGGACCAGGAGGTACTGGTGGAACAGCACGATGGTTTGTACAAGTATACCGCCGGTTCGTTTTCATCCTATGACCAGGCCGTTGCATATAAGAAACGTATTAATCGATTGTCATCCGTGAGTGGATGTTTCGTGGTGGCCTACAGGGATGGTAAACGAATTCCTGTAACTGCAGTCAGGCGTTAACAACCGGTAAATGATCTATCAGGTGTATCGATTTATTTCATACAGGTTCTGTTTATTGATCATGGTCATGGCCCCATTGCTGGTCAATGGCCAGGAAATTGATTATGACTCTCTCCTGCAGAGGATCGATACGGTGGAAAATCCGGTGTACAAGCCTGTGGTATCGTTTTCTTATGGTGTGTTGAATTTTCATGGTGATGTTACAAACAGCATGAATAGTCCGGTTGCGGGCAATACTGCAGTGAAAGTGAATATGGCCACATTTATCGATAAGAAACAGCATTTCGTAGCCAATTTCAATTTTATGGTGGGCCGTCTGAACGGCAATGAGTATTCCTACTCGGATATTTCAAGGAATCTCAATTTTGAAACGGCACTCTTCTCTATTGGGTTAAATGTTGAGTACAGGTTCGGACATCTCTTCCCGGCAAATTCCCTGGTGAGGCCGTATGTTTCCCTGGGCCTGGAAAACTTGAATTTCAGTGCCAAAGGAGATCTGAAGAACGTCAGCGATATGCCCTATTACTATTGGTCGGACGGTACCATTCGGGATATGGATGAGGTAGCTCCGGATCCGACTCAAGCCAATGTCATCTATCGTGATTACGTGTACGAAACTGACCTGCGTTTGAGGGAGAACCAGGAGTTCGGACTGGGGGATTACAGCCAGACAACCTTCGGAATTCCGGTTGGTCTTGGCCTCCATTTCAGGATTGACAGGCGAGCATTTTTCAGCCTGGGAATGTCCTATCATTATGCGTTTACCGATGTGCTTGATAATGTGGCTTACAAAGGAACCAGCATTCAGGGGGCAAAGGGGAACGATAGCTATATTTTTTCTCATCTTTCTCTTCATTTCGATCTGTTTTCAGACCCAGCCACAAGGTCTGTGGATCTGTTGTATGCCGATGTGGAATTTGATCCTCTTTTCTTTGACGATGAAGACGGTGATTTTGTGCTGGATGTCGCTGACCGTTGTC
This sequence comes from Bacteroidales bacterium, assembly GCA_023138875.1. Lineage (GTDB taxonomy): Bacteria > Bacteroidota > Bacteroidia > Bacteroidales. The sequence goes on along the minus strand of JAGLOO010000004.1, from coordinate 48,741 downwards.
CTGGCACACCATTTGGTGTTGAAGTGGACACGCTGGGTTGTCCGCTGGATGGCGACCAGGATGGTGTATCCGATTACCTGGACAAGGAAATGGAGAGTGCTTCTGGCGCATGGGTAAACGAAGATGGGGAGACGGTAACAGAGGAAGAGTTTCTGGTCCTGATGCAGCAACATAACGAGCCCATGCAACGCGAAGATGTGGCTACTTATCTGGAGATCATCATGGGTGAATACAGGCTGAGCTCAACGGCGGAAATTCCAGAACAGTTTAAATCCCTGGATGAGAACGATGACGGTTACATCTCATTCGATGAGTTACTAAAAACCATTGACCTTTACTTTGATTTCCAGATGGACCTTGACCTTGAAGAGTTGCGGCAGGTCAATGAATTCTTCTTTTCCCAGTAATATTGCTATTTGATTTTTTGAAGCCGTTCCATCTGGCGCTGGGTGTCCTTTCGCTTGATGGTCTCCCGTTTATCGAACTCTTTTTTCCCTTTTGCCAGGCCAATCTCCAGCTTGGCAAATCCCGAATCGGAGAGAAAGATCTTCAGCGCCACGATGGTGAGACCGCTCGCCCTGACTTTACGGTGGAGCTTTTTCAACTCGTGTCGGTTCAGTAATAATTTCCTGTCACGACCCGGAATATGATTATTGTAACTTCCCCAGGCATAGTCGGCTATCTGTATTCCTCTGACATAAAGCTCATTGTTCTGGAATATACAGTATGATTCAACCAGGCTCACTTTTCCCAGCCGGATGGATTTGATCTCCGTGCCTTGCAACTGCAGGCCTGCCACATATTTCTCCAGGATTTCGTAATCGTGGAACGCCTTCTTATTCCTTATATTGATCCTGTTTGCCATGAGTTATTCAACCCCCAAAGGTAATAAAAATCAAAAGAATCTTTTTCCCCGACCCGCAATAGATACCTACATATAGCTATTGCAGACTATTTTAAAATATCTAATTTTGTCAATTCATGAGAACGGCCGCCAGAAATATAGCAATAAAATTAGCTTCCTTTTTGATGATTGGTATGATGGGGATGCTGATTGCCAACCAGGTTATTTTTAGACATGCCCATAGATTTTATGACGGAACAGTTATTGCGCACGCTCACCCATACAATAATTCAAGCGATTCAAAACCATACAAATCCCACCAACATTCAAAAGCCGAATTACTATTCTTTCAAAATTTAGAAATTCTTTTTCCATTTGCAATTTTGACTTTTGCCTTGCTAAACCTTGTTAAAAGTGCAAAAAACTTATTCTTCAGAATATCAGAGTATACGTTAAGCTGCATCTTTCATTATAAAGGCAGGGCACCACCTGTTTCATTATATATATTCCATTAAAACAATCCTGCTTAATTCTTAATGACAGAAACTGATTATTCTGTCTTACAGCAATGGCAGGTAATAAAAATGCTTCATTGCTGAAAAGCAATCCATTATATTTTCAAAAATAATATTATGATCAGACAACATATTTTACTGACAATACTCTTATTGTCATTTTCACAGTTCAGTTTTACCCAAAAAACGAAAACCGATGCCAATATTGTAGGACATGTGGTTTGTGCTCACTGTGACGACCACATTCCTTTTGCAACGATAAGCATTAAAGGAACAACCATTGGGACAGCAACAGACGAAACCGGCCATTATCAGTTAATAAACTTACCTGTAGGAACGCTTACAATTATAGCACAATCCGTAGGTTATATAACAAAAGAAGAAGAAATCACAATTCAAGCCGGAGAGACCAGAGAGATAAAATTTGAGTTGGATCCCGATATCCTGGGGATTGAGGAAGTCGTGATTACCGGAGACAGAAACGCAACAAACAGGAGAGAATCCTCAACAATTGTCAATACCATAACTCCTAAACTATTTGCTGCAACACAATCGGTAACTTTAAGTGAAGGTTTGAATTTCCTTCCTGGATTAAGAATGGAAAATAACTGTCAGAACTGCGGTTTTTCCCAGGTGAGGATGAATGGTATGGCAGGGCCGTATTCCCAAATATTAATAAACAGCCGTCCAATTTTTAGCGGATTGGCCGGGGTATATGGTTTGGAGTTGATTCCCTCAAGTATGATTGAACGTGTTGAAGTAATTCGCGGGGGTGGTTCTGCATTATATGGAAGTAATGCTATTGCCGGCACAATAAATCTTATCCTTAAAGATCCCATCAATAACTCCTATGAATTTGGGATAAATAGTGGGCTTACAGGTGTTGGATTGGATGATTCGGGCAACTCCGCATCAGATTATTCGGTAAACTTTAATACCTCCCTGGTATCTGCCGATAATAAAACAGGTATGGCCCTTTATGGGTTCTATCGCGACAGAGAACCATTTGATGCAAATGATGATAGTTTTTCGGAAATCGCCTCTTTAAAAAATACGACAATAGGAACACGCTTATATCATCGTTTTGGAACAAGAAACAAACTTACTGCCGATTTCTTCAATATTAAAGAAGATAGACGGGGCGGAGATAAATTTGATTACCCGGTTCATGAAGCAAACATTGCCGAAGCAGTGAGCCATAATCTGACTACAGGGGCATTAACCTACGAACAATTTTTCAGGGAGAGTGACTTATTTTCAATGTATGCTTCAGGGCAAAGGATAAACAGGGATTCGTATTACGGAGCAAATCAGTCGTTAAGCGATTATGGAAACACCAAAGATTTTTCTTATACAATAGGTACTCAATACAATGCTGAATTTGGAATTTCAAGTTTGGTTGTAGGAATCGAAAATGAAGGGTCCAGGTTAGAGGATAAAAAGCTGGGGTATCCTGATATTGATAATGCTGTTATTATTAATGATTCTATTCATAGTATTCCACATACAGATAACGTTATTGTTGCAGACCAGACTTCGAATACTACCGGTATTTTTGCACAATATGAAATCAACTGGGATAAACTGAAAGTTTCGGCCGGTGCACGGTTTGATAACTATCATGTAGTAGATAAAGAGCACTCTGGTTCTGATAAATCAGGAAATGTGCTGAGCCCGAGGCTTACTTTTAAGTATGACATAAAAGAGTATTTTCAGGCCCGGGTAAGCTATTCACAAGGATACCGTGCACCACAAATATTTGACGAAGATTTACACATTGAAACATCAGGTTCCAGAAAGGTAATTCACCAGAATGACCCTGATTTAAAACAAGAAACAAGTCATAGTTATATGGCGTCTCTTGACTTTAATAAACAATTGGGAAAAATATATGTTGGCTTACTGGCTGAAGGATTTTATACCCAATTGAACGACCCTTTTGCAAATGAGTACAGCGAACCTGATGAAAACGGAACCGTTGTATATACAAGGGTGAACGCAGAAAATGGAGCAACAGTACAGGGTGTAAATATTGAATTGAATATAGTGCCATCCGATAAATTTTCATTTAAAGCAGGCTTTACTAAACAAAAGAGTAAATATGAAGAATCACAGGAGTTTAACGAAAAAAGCTTCTTTCGCACCCCCGAAGATTATGGTTACCTGTTGTTAGATTGGCAACCATCAAAAAAATGGGGCATCTCTTCAACAGGTAATTATACGGGTGAAATGCTAATGCCTTATTTTGGGAGCCAAAGCGAAAATCCCGGTGAAGGAGAGCTAAGGACAACTGAAAGATTCTTCGACGTAGGATTTAAATTACATTATAACATCAAATTGAATGGTGCTACTTTACAAGTTTTTACAGGAATGAAAAACCTGTTCAATTCATATCAGAGTGATTTTGATAGTGGAATTGACCGTGATCCCGGTTATGTGTATGGTCCGATGAATCCTCGTACTGTCTATTTTGGTTTGAAGATTGGAAATTTCCTCAAATAATGTATTTATTTACGATGCGAATCTGATCTGTTATGAAAAGTAAGGGAATTGATCTGGTTACCATACTTGGGCATACTGCTGGTGGGAAGACGGGTATTGCAGCTCATCTGGCCCAACGGATAGGAGGGGAGATCATCAGTGCAGATTCAAGACAGGTGTACCGTGGAATGGATATTGGTACAGGTAAGGATTATGATGATTACCTGGTGGAAGGTGTACAGATCCCTTTCCATCTTATTGATATTGTGGAAGCAGGCTATGAATATAATGTGTATCAGTTCCAGCAGGATTTCTATATAGCGTATACCAATATTACAGAGCGTAAGCGTGTTCCAGTCCTGTGTGGCGGATCCGGATTGTATATCGAATCGGTACTGCGCAATTATAAAATGGTTCATGTGCCCATCAACAAGGATCTTAGAGAGGAACTGGGAAAAAAGGATTTTGGCGAATTAGAAGAAATTTTAAAACAATATGGTCCACTGCATAATGTAAGCGATACAGTCAACAAAAAGCGCCTCATAAGAGCCATTGAAATAGCCATGTATCAGGGTGTTCAGCCAGATAGTAATGTGAGAATACCCCATCTGAATCCTGCGAGCGCATTGGCTTCCGCCGAGCTCGTAAAAACTCGGTTCCCCGTTGCTTGCGGCGGGGTTAGCGAGCACAATAAAAATAAACAAAACAGGATCGGAGATTCCTCGCCGCTTACGGCGAGGAGCTTCAATCCGCTGGTTATTGGAATCAAATATGACCGGGAGAACCGAAGACGAAGGATCACCGAACGTCTTAAACAAAGGTTGGAAAATGGAATGATTGATGAGGTGGCGGGCTTGTTAAATCAGGGAATCGAACCGGAAAAAATGGAGTATTACGGGTTAGAGTACAGGTATGTATCCCTGTTTGTCAGGCAGGCACTTACCTTTGATGATATGTTTAACAGGCTGAACACAGCCATTCATCAGTTTGCCAAAAGGCAAATGACCTATTTCAGGGGAATGGAGCGCAGGGGAATCCATATCCATTGGCTTGACGGACAGTTGAGTTTGGAAGAGAAGCTGAAAAATATTCTGGTACTTTATGATCCTACTTGAACTGCCAGGGAAGATCCTTTATAAACCAGATAAGCCCTGCTGAGATAAGGATGTTCAGGCCGGTAACAACATAGTTATAAGTTACGCGCCAGGATCCGACCCTTCTGCGGATCATGATACCGATATTGGGTATGAAGAAAGCAAAGACGCTGAATACAGTGAGTAGGTTCAATATCCGCTCTTCATCCACATCTTCGGTTGGCATGGTTGTGGCCGAGAAGAAGAGGATCAGGTATGCCATAAGCATAAAGCAGGCCAGGTATATCAGGTAACTGGCTTTGATGAAGATGGTGGATAACGGTCGCTTGCGGTGAATCCGAAAGGGCTTCAATATGATGATCGCGATGATATAAATAAGGAGAAAAGCCGCAATAAATATGAAATGGAGCAGGAAGTTCATACCTGTTGCATAGATTGAGGTTTCAACCAAGATACGAAAAATGCACGAGACAAGCGGGGATTATTCCTTTACACCCTGAATAGCAGCTTTAATCTTAGCTTCGATCTCTTCAGACAGCTCAGGATTATCCCTCAGGAGGTTCTTCACAGCATCCCTTCCCTGGCCGAGCCTTGTTTCACCATAACTGAACCAGGAACCACTCTTTTTAAGAATATCAAGATCCACCCCCAGGTCGATCAACTCACCGGTTTTGGAGATACCGTCCCCGTAAATGATATCGAATTCGGCCTTGCGGAAAGGTGGTGCCACCTTATTCTTTACCACTTTGACCCTGGTACGGTTCCCCATGATCTCTTCTCCTTCTTTTATCTGGCCAATGCGCCTGATATCGATACGGACTGAAGCATAAAATTTCAGGGCATGACCTCCGGTGGTGGTTTCCGGGTTACCGAACATTACACCGATTTTTTCCCTGAGCTGGTTAATGAAGAAACATGTAGTATTGGTACGGCTTATATTGGCCGCCAGTTTCCGCAATGCCTGGGACATGAGCCTGGCCTGCAATCCCATCTTTGACTCGCCCATTTCCCCCTCAATCTCTGCTTTGGGGGTGAGTGCTGCAACTGAATCGATCACGATGATGTCAATGGCACCGGACCGGATCAGGTGGTCGGTAATTTCCAGCGCCTGTTCACCATTGTCCGGCTGGGAAATGTATAGGTTCTCAATGTCCACTCCCAGCTTCTCGGCATAGAAGCGGTCAAAAGCATGCTCCGCATCGATAAATGCAGCAATGCCACCACTTTTCTGGGCTTCTGCAATGGCATGGATGGCCAGGGTAGTTTTTCCTGAAGATTCCGGGCCATAGATCTCGATAACCCTTCCCCTCGGAAAACCTCCCACACCCAGTGCCAGGTCAAGCCCGATGGAGCCTGACGGAATTACAGACACATCTTCGATGGCTGCATCTCCCAGTTTCATAATGGTCCCTTTGCCATATCCTTTTTCTATCTTATCCAGGGTAAGTTGAAGTGCTTTAAGTTTTTCCTGATTGTTGCCGCTGGCATTTCCGTTACTCATACTCTTTTACAGGTTAATGTGATAATTCAGTAAATATCTGCTGGCCGTGTTCCTTTGTTATTACTTTTCCAATAATCTTTTCAACATCAGAAATGAGCCTGAAAGGAAGCTTATATTTACTGATGAATTTCCGGTGTGATTTCTCATTATCAGTGCTTACTCCGATGGAAGGGGCCAGGTCACCTTCTTTCAATATTGACATACATATTTCAAAATTTAAATGTACAAAGATTGCCTCAAACAACGGGTCTGACAGGCTAATGTTTATTAACAATTGTGGTGGTCCGGGTACCGTTTATAATTGCTATTTTTGATCACCATAAAATGCGCTTGAATCTCTAATAAAACAGATAGCACTGTATTATGTTTACACCAGCAATAAAATGTCTTTTTTGCGCAGCCGGACTGCTTGTCCTGCTTTCCGGTCCCATGCTGTTCGGGCAGGAAATGAATCAGGAATTGAATAAGGTGCAACAGCAATCAATGGCCAGTTTTGAAGAAGGGAATTTTCGATCTGCACTCTCAGGATTCAGGATATTGATGGATCGTGATCCTGAGAATGCCATGCACTCCTATTATGCAGGTATCTGTCTGGTGGAGTTGAATGAACAGCTGGATGAAGCTATTGAATTGCTGTATGGCGCCTCAAACCGGGGCGTTCCCGGCAATGTCAACTATTACCTGGGGTCTGCCTATCACCAGGATTATAATTTTATGGATGCGCAGAAGTTCTTTGGTCGTTTCGAGTTGGAAGCCACGCGACAGGAGCTGAAGGAGTATAATCTCAAACATCTGATCAGTACATGCCGTAGTGCAAGGGAGATAACCGCTACCTATAATCCCTATGAAGTGTTGAATGTTACTTTCATCGATCTGCATGATTCATTACAGTTTACCCAGGTCAAAATGAAAGGAGGTCAGCTTCAACGTAAGCCTACGGAGTATTTCAGAGCGAATGAAGACAGGAGCGGCCTGAACAGTCTGATGTTTATGCCGGGGAATCCTGTCAGGGGTGACTTTTTTTATTATACCGGGTACAGCAGGAACGGAAAAGGTGGTTCACAGTTATTCCGTGTCAAAAAGGGCAGCGGGAGGTCCTGGGGCGATCCGGAAGAGGTCAGGGATCTGAACACCGAAGGGGATGAGATCATGCCCTATTTCGATCCCATTGAGAATGATCTCTACTTTGCTTCTGATGGCCGTCAGGGCATTGGTGGATTTGACCTCTACAGATCCCATTATGACAGCGAACGAGATGAGTGGTCCGAACCCATGAACCTGGGGTTCCCTATCAATTCTGTTATGGATGAGTACCTGTTGCTCCCGGGTTCTGACCTGGGAATGGTGATGTTCTTTTCCACACGTCAGGGTACAGACAGTACTGTAACCGTATACAGGGTGCACCTGATTGAACCAAAGAAGAAGACTGTGGCCAACGACACCAGGATGCTGAAAGAGATTGCTTACCTAGGAGGGGTAGCAGCTGAGATACTTGCTGACATGGAATCATTATCCGTTAAGAATCATCCATCTGTTTCCGAAGAAAGGCCGGTCACAGATACAAAAAATCAGGTTAACACCGATAGGCCCCAAATAACACCCGTGACCATCCTGCCAGAATCCGGAGCAAAGACTGCCTATCAAATTACACTGGCTGAAGCCCTGAAACACCAATCGGTATCTGATTCATTAAAGGACCTTGCCACTTCCGCTCGTGTGAAGGTGAGGGAATCGGATGATCCCAATGACAGGTGGGTATGGCAGAAGCAGATCATGGTCTGGGAGAAGAAAGCACGTGATGAAGAAGCTTTAGCCGATGGGCTGTATGCTCAGCTGGAGGATGGTAAGGCCGGTCATCCGCCGCCATCCAAAATGGATGTGCCTGAAACCATCCAGGTGGATATGGTGGTGGGTGATATCACCGTGTATCGTTATTCTGACAATGTTATCGGGATTGAAGGAGAACCGGGAAATGAAGAACGCCATGGATCTGTATCCAGGGTGGTTGAATCAAAAGCTCCATCTGTGGAGAAAGAGCCTGTAGTCAGCCCCCCACCCCACATAAACCGATTTGACATCCTGGGGAAATCACCTTACAGTATAAGCAAGCCCATACCTCTGGATGTATCGCTGCCTGCGGGAACCTTCTACAGGATCCAGATTGGAGTATTCAGCACTGAGGTTGAGCCCGATGCTTTCCAGGGGATCAGCCCCATTACAGGTGAAAGGATCAGGGACCGGGGGTTGTTCAAATATTATGCTGGTAAATTTTCCAGGTATGATGATGCATTCTCGGTTATATCAATGGTACGCTCCAGGGGTTATGAAGATGCATTCATTGTAGCATGGTACAATGGCACCACAGTTTCTACCCAGAAAGCAAAACAGCTTGAATAAGGTCTTTTTAAGGATAAATTTATTTATATTTGACAGGACGTGACCCCGAGATATCATGGATAGTAATTTTACCAGCCGACCTCAAAAGATTGGTTCTGAAGAAACTGATGATCTGCAGCAGGCAAGATTGGTACTTCATAACGATGATATAAATACATTTGACTATGTGATGGAGATCCTGGTTGAAGTTTGCGATCACTCAATGACCCAGGCAGAACAGTGTGCCACGATTACCCATTTCAAAGGCAAGTGTGCAGTCAGGTCTGGAACGTCTAAAGAGATGAAGGATCTTCGTTACCGGCTCATTTCGCGCGGACTGAAAGCATCGGTTGAAAATTAGGATCTGCTTATGACTGTTATCATCATTCTGATTGTTTTAGGAATTCTGCTTTTCGTGATCGAATTCCTCCTCGTACCCGGGGTAACCGTTGCTGGTATCGGGGGACTTATACTCACCGTATTCGGTGTATATAAAGCCTTTGAGGATTATGGATCCACGGTGGGGGTCTGGGTTCTGATCGGGACCGTCCTGCTCAGCGTCTTTGTGATTGCCATGTCGTTGCGTGACAGGACCTGGAGCCGCCTGATGCTTAAGACCAATATTAAGGGAACTGTGGACAGCGACCTCACCGAGGAACAGGTGAAGACCGGTGACCGGGGAACAGCCCTAACACGCCTTGCTCCCATGGGCAAAATCCTGGTGAATGACCTGGTGAGAGAGGCCAAATCTACCGAAGGTTATGTAGACGAACATACCGATATAGAGATTGTCTCCGTCGAGGGGACAAGAATTAGTGTTAAACCAATAAAAGATAAATAATTATGGAATTTGACTTCTCGTGGATCATTATTGTTGTGGTCAGTATTATTGGCCTATGGATCATTCTTTATTTTATTCCCATCGGATTGTGGTTCACCGCACTGTTGTCGGGTGTGAGAATTTCCCTTTTGCAGCTTATCCTGATGCGCTGGAGAAAGGTTCCTCCGACGACCATTGTCAGGTCCTTGATCGAGGCACATAAGGCGGGCCTTGGGAACATCATGCGGGATGATCTGGAAGCCCACTACCTTGCAGGCGGACACGTGGAACAGGTGATCCATGCCCTTGTTTCGGCAAGCAAAGCCAACATCGATCTGTCATTCCAGATGGCCACTGCCATTGATCTGGCCGGACGTGAAGTGCTGGAAGCTGTACAGATGTCAGTCAATCCGAAAGTGATCAACACTCCACCTGTTACCGCTGTGGCAAAGGATGGTATTCAGCTGATTGCCCTGGCACGTGTTACAGTACGGGCCAATATCAAACAACTTGTTGGTGGAGCAGGGGAGGAGACCGTGCTTGCCCGTGTGGGTGAGGGTATTGTTTCTTCCATTGGTTCTTCCAAGTCACACAAGGAGGTTCTGGAGAATCCTGACAATATTTCGAAGATGGTTCTTGATAAAGGGCTTGATGCCGGTACGGCATTTGAAATTCTCTCCATAGATGTGGCCGATATTGATATCGGTAAGAACATCGGGGCAGTGTTGCAGATGGACCAGGCCAATGCCGATAAGAATATTGCACAGGCCAAGGCTGAAGAGCGCAGGGCCATGGCTGTGGCCACCGAGCAGGAGATGAAAGCCAAGGCACAGGAGGCCCGTGCAAAAGTAATTGAAGCTGAAGTGGAGGTGCCTCTTGCCATGGCCGAAGCATTCAGGAGCGGAAACCTGGGTATCATGGATTATTACAAGTTCAAGAACATTGATGCCGATACCAACATGAGGGATTCGATCTCCAAAGGCACAAAGCGTTCCGGCGGAAAATCTGAGGGGGACAATATGAAATAGTAAGCAGAGCTAGCCCTTATACTTTACAAAAATAAGGGCTAGTTTTTCTTGCGGTACCCGCCAGCCGGGAATCCTCCTTTTACACCCCGTGATACTGCACCTTCTTCCTCCTGAGCATTAGGTGAAAGCCATTGTTTTAGATCATCCACTGAATTGATGCTTACCGGTGGCTGATCGGTCAGCAGAAATCCTCCGGTCAAATAAGCAAACGGGTACTGATCTTTAAAGGCGTACAGGTGATCTTCGGAATGGGCCACTAGTTCAGAGCCTTCCATTCTTGTTATTTTTAAATGAATGGCATCGTCAATCATGGTTGGTGACAGGGTATAGGATACCATAAAATCATCGCCTTTTCTCATCCACTTTGTCATTGTGTTGGGAAGGAGTTCCATCCGGATAACCAGCGTTTCTTTGATCTGGCCATCCTTCAAAAGGAATTGGGAAATTTCGCGGATCGAGAATCCAAACCATCCCTCATCATCGGTTTGGGTGGATGAGCTTGTTTCCCATAAAATGTTTTGGCCCGATTCATTCATCAGTTTTACGGAAAGATCAAATTGTTCATTGCAGATCTTCTTGCCCTGGATATCAGAGAGTATTCCCTGGAAGTTCAAATCCATGGTTGCTTGTCCGGCTACGGATCCCAGTACAGCAAATATGGCTGCAACGATAAGAATTAGCGGCTTCTTCATTAGGTTCATGGCAAATTAGGTTTAGATAGGTAAATCTACAAAATTCCTGAAACTAATGAATCGATGTGTAAGGAATTCAAGTTATTAACAAAATGTTAATAACAGCTGTGGGTTATTTGTGAACAGAGAAATGGTCCATCTTCTTGACTTGCTTTCCCCGATCGTCTATTTTTGATTATACCGAGTAAGAGATAAAAGGCCGCTCGAAGTTTCGCCCGGTGTAGTGAGCCAGTCCGAAAGGAACCTGGTTAGCGAACCGGCCGGCAAAAGGGATTCCCCCTCTGCCGGAGATTCATCCAGAGCCAGGCATAAATCATGAAACAAGGTTTCTTGGTTTATTTAACCGCAGGTCACTTAACGGTAGATCTTTAAAAGGTTGATTTTTAAGGCTGAAGAGCCAAAAAGAATCCATACGGGTTCCATTAAGCTTTTCCACTCTGGCCTCGGGCAGATCGTAAGACCTGGCCGCTGCAGGGGCCTTAAGGAGCCGGTCCCGGAAATCCAGCTTTCGCAGTTGGATGAAAGGACGGTTGCAAGTCATTGTTCTACGGAACAAGGGCCGAGAACCAGGGTTCACCGGTATAAAGCCCCCCGGGGTTTCTTATCAGTGGGCCGGCCATAATAACTGTAGCTCGGCGCTGTTTGGTGGCTATGGGTACCACTCAGTGAAATGGGAGTAAACTGCAAAGTTTACTCCCATTTTGTGTGCGGTGTGCTATTTTTTTGCAGGTTTAATAGCATTCACCACAAAGCCAATCAGTAATCCGACTATACAAAACCCAATGGCGTATTGTACAAGCGTTTCAGATATACCGTAAATGATGGCAGGTATGATCACTCCGAAGAGGCAGGCGAAGATGGAGAGATTCACGCTGTGCCGGTTGATCTTCGGATAGATCCAGATGACCAGGGTCAGGAATCCAAGTGACATGGTCAGGGATACGAAGAAGAAGGTGGCATCCACAATATCCCGTAGGATAAGGGACATACCAATTCCAAGGATCATCAGCACCACCATGCTGTACCGCATGGTTTTTCTTAAGTCTGCTTTCTTTGTGAGGCCGGTCTTTTCCAGAAAATCCTGGGTTACAGAGGCTGCAGTGGTGAACATATAGGTATCGGCCGATGAGGAGACAGAGGAATAGATAATTACCACGGACAGTCCTGCCAGGCCCACAGGCAACAGCCTGCTGAATCCTACGATCAGGGAGGTATCCGCCTCAATATCGGGAATGTCGGATCGAATGACCAGTCCGATCAGGAGCAGAATAAAACCAATGATAATATAAAAGAAAGACGAAAGTATGATACTTCGCTTGAAATGGGTCTTGTCCTGAATGGCATACACCCTCTGCCAGAGTTCCGGTGAAGCCATGGGAATAAAGAAACCTGCAAGGAAGAAGCTGATGATCTTACCAACGGGAGTCCTGAAAAGATCCATGAAAACAAGTTCGGGTTTTGTATCTGTAGTCATGAGCAGGTACATCATCAGAACAAACAGCAGGAAGATCCCCACCGTCTGGATCATGTCGGTTTTAACTACCGCATCAAATCCACCGGCAACAAGATAAAGGAGGATGATACCCCCCACAATGATCACCGAGAAATCATAACTGATGGGTGTATATTCCGATACCAACTTGCCTCCGGCTGTGAAATTAAGGACCACCCAGCCAAACATGATGGTGATGGTGATAATGGTCGCCAGGTAACCGGCAAACTTTCCCTTCAGGAAGAAAAAGAAGTCTGGCAGTGTATAGAATTTCTGTTCATCTGCCATTTTTTTCACTTTAAGTCCGAAGAAATAAAATACAAACATTCCGAACACCGAGCCAATGAAATACCACAGGGCGCCCAGTCCGTATATATAGACAAGTGCGGTATAGGTGAGCAGGATGGCAGCGCCGATCCGGCTGGAGAAGATCGTGGTGGTGGCCTGAAATGATTTTAGTTTGCGGCCTGATATCAGAAACTCCTCTTTATCCTGTTTTCTTCCTGTAAGTCCGCCAACAACAAGAATCACGAGAAAATAGCCTGCAATGATCAGGTAATCTGTTAAGATTAGCATAAATGGTTAGTTTAAGTTATTGAAATGTGTAAATATATTAAAATCTGCATAACTTAATTTTAACCCCATCATGACATCATGGTTCATGCTCGTATAATGAATATACCTTGTTGACCCCCTCCAAACGGTACTTGACCCTCTGCTGGCATCTGATTTTTACCTGTACGACACGAATCCTTCTGCCAATGACATACAATCTACGTATGAATAGCCGGTTGTAACGTGTGAATGGGATAAAGCAGATTCAATCTGTAGAATAGTTACAGAAATCCGCCATTCCTTGATATTATTAGAATAACTATCCGCTTTCTGCTTTCTTCAGCTCAAATTCTGGATTATTAATTGTCAAACTAAAACTAAGTCTATGAAAAAAGTATTAAGCTTTCTGCTATTGATGGCGCTGGGTATCCTTACCCTCCTGGGACAGGCCCGGGAAGTCACAGGAACTGTAGTCAGCGCAGATGACGGAGGTCCACTGCCTGGTGTTACAGTCGCAGTAAAGGGAACCTCCATTGGTGCCATTTCTGATATGAATGGCGAATACCAACTTACTGTACCGGACAATGCTGAAATCATCGTATTCAGTTTTGTGGGCCTGTTAAAACAGGAGATCACCATATCCGGGCAGAATCAGGTCGATGTAACCATGGAATCTGATCTCATGCATATTGATGAGGTGGTCGTAACTGCAATGGGTATAAGAAAGGAAAAGAAGGCACTGGGTTATTCGGTCCAGGAGCTCAACGAATCCCAGATCTCCGGTGCAAAGAACATGGATGTTTCCAAATCACTCCAGGGAAAAATTGCTGGTGTTACTGTGAAACAGTCCAGTGGAATGCCGGGTGCTACCTCGCATGTTACCATCAGGGGTAATGTTTCACTGACCGGATCCAACCAGCCTTTATATGTGGTGGATGGAATGCCCATTGCCTCAAATAAGGCTTTTACAGAGAATGTGGGAGAGGGAACCAATCCTTCCTCAAGGATCGTGGACCTGAACCCGGAGGATATCGAATCTATTTCGGTACTCAAAGGTGCTACAGCATCTGCCCTGTATGGTTTAAGGGCAGCGAACGGGGTAATCGTGATCACCACCAAGAGTGGCTCTGCTGCCAGGATGGCTGGTAAGAAGACTTTGGTCACAGTGAACAGCAGCTTTACATCTGACCAGATCAGTCGACTGCCAGAATTACAATCCACTTATGGCCAGGGAAATGGAGGGCTATTGAACCTCTGGTCATCTGGTTCATGGGGTCCACGTATCGATACCCTCCAGAATTACCAATCCCAGGAGGAGAACCTTTACTTTGATAATCCATACGAAACCTTTGATGGATCTGCTCCTACCCAGGTTCCCAGAGTGTATAACAACCAGGAGGACTTTTTCCAGAAGGGTTACACTTTTACCAATTCGGTGGATATTTCATCAGCCAGCGACAGGGCTAGTTACAGCATTGGCGCGGGACGTACCAATCAGAAGGGGATCATTGAGACCACCGGGATGACCAGGAACAATGCAAAGTTTAATGGAAATTTCATACTGGGCGACAAATGGTCGGCTTCTGTCTCTGCCAACGTTTCCACAGTGGATATTGATAAAATCCCCGGAGGAAGTAACCTGGCAAACCCACTATTTACGGTCTATTTTGCACCCCGGACCTACGATATGACCAATAAACCTTTTGAGCATGATTCAAATCCATACAACCAGTATCATTACCGTTTTGCCATGGATAATCCGTACTGGGCTTTGAAACATAGCAATTATAACGAAGTGACTGACAGGTTCTTTGGGAATGCTGCCATCAATTTTCAGCCCTTCGATTGGATGAGGATCAACTACCGGGTCGGTCTTGACAGGTTCCTTACCACAGGACATGAAGTGATCTCACTGGGTTCCGGTGGAGCGGGAAGAGGATACCCGGAATTCGGGATTCTTGAACCAGCGGGTGGCCAGGTTGATGACTATACTTATCAAAGACAGGAACTGAACTCCAATGCCTCTATAAGTATTATCAAGGATTTCGGAGATATTGGACTGGATATGGTAATAGGTAATGAGTTTTACGATATCACCACCAAAACCCATTCGATGACAGGTACCAACATCACCATCGGTGGGTTTGACCATATTTCAAATACCGGAGCCCAGACGGTTTTCCAGGAGCTGACCCGGCAGCGGGTGGTTGGATTCTACGGTAGTGCAACTGTGGATTATGTCTCCATGCTGTTCTTAACAGTGACCGGACGGAATGATGTTGTGTCCAATATGCCATCGGGCAACAGGTCCTACTTTTACCCTTCCGTATCATTGGGATTTGTGTTTACTGAATTGGACTTCATGCAGGATCAGCAGATTCTGCCCTTCGGTAAGATCCGTGCTTCCTATTCACAAATGGGACAGGCAGGAGCGCTCTTTGCTACGAAGACCCTGTTCACTTCCAAGGAGGATAGTGAGAGTCTGGGCAGCGGGTTCCTGAATAATGATTTCACCTTCCCTTACCAGTCCTATCCTGCATTCACACTTCAGTCTACCCTTCTGTCAGACCAGTTAAGACCTCAGAATGTGACTACCTATGAGATTGGGGCAGACCTGAGGTTCTATCAGAACAGGTTGGGTATTGACTACTCATATTATTATGTGAATGCTACCGACCAGATCTTTAACGTTCCACTGGCATCCTCTTCCGGCTTCCGTTCGGAGTACAGAAATGCCGGGGAGCTGGAATCAAAGGGTCATGAGGTTGTTCTTTCCGTTGTTCCGATCAGGACTGGTGGAGGATTCGAATGGGAGATGCTTGTCAATTTTGCCAACAATAAGAACATGGTGCTGGAACTTGCCCCGGGTGTGGAACGGGTCCAGACAGGCTTTCAGAATTTCACTAGTACGGGTGCCTTTGCCTATGCGGGTCAGCCCTATCCGGTCATTTTTGGCAGTTCCTATGTAAGGGATGAAAACGACAGGATTGTTGTGGATTCCAGGGAGATTGTAGCAGGCAACCCCAATCCGTTTTACGGGATGCCCTTGCAGGATGGTGAGGAAAAGATCCTGGGAAAGGTGAATCCGGACTGGGACGCCAGTTTAACCAACATCCTTCGTTTCAAAGGATTCACCTTTACTGCGCAGTTCAATTACTCCAAGGGTGGCTTCATTTCTAGCGGATTGAACGCCCTGCTCAGGAATTATGGAGCTGACCAAGTTACTGAGGACCGGGAAACGCTGAGAATGGAACCCAACGCTGTCAAGGGTTACCGGGATCAGGCCACCGGCGATTTGATCATCGAAGGGGATAATGATATTGAGATCCTCATGGGAGAGGATTACTGGAGCACTGTCCAGTGGAACATTGGGGAATCCAGGATATTCGATAAGACCCTGCTGAGACTGAGAGAGGTAGTAATCAGCTATGACATGCCCCAGCGCTGGTTTACCAGCAGCTTTATCAGTTCCATTTCCGTTTTTGCCAATGGAAGGAACCTTGCACTCTGGACCGACTATCCCAATTTCGACCCGGAATCAAGTACAGCTGAAGGCAACGGAATTGGTGCATTCGAATATGTGTCATTGCCCAATACCAGGTCCTTTGGTGGTGGTCTTAAAATAACCTTTTAAACATACCATAAGATGAAAAAATATATTTCAATTTTCAGTGTACTCCTGCTCATGCTGTTCACTTTTTCGTGCAGCGATGAGATCATGGACGAGATCGATACGGATCCGAACAACCCGACTGATGTACCCATCAGCATGCTGATGTCGGGATGTACAGCCGCTACTCCCTATTGGGTTACCGGAACCACCCTGGCCTGGTATAGCTCTATCTTTATTGAACATACCACCGGTGCTCATGGCCAGATGAGAGACGCCGACAGGCGTGCCAATATCAATTCGCAGCTCAGCGAGAACAGCTGGGCCTTCCAGATCTACCCCCGCCTGCATCCCGACCTGAAGATCATCATTCAGAAAGGATCTGAAGGTGGAAGTGAAGAGGGAAAATGGATCGATGTGGGTATTGCAAAAGTTCTCCAAGCTTATACTTACCTGGCTTCTACTGACACATGGGGAAGAATTCCATACACAGAGGCAACTTTGGGAGCTGAGAACAGGAAGCCGGTGTTCGATACTCAGGAATCAATCTATGCTGCCATGCAGGACCTTTTGGATGAAGCTATAGCAGACCTTCAAAAGGAAAATATAAGTACCACTGGTGGTGAGGATTACATCTACGGTGGTGACCCTGATGCCTGGATTACGGCTGCCTATTCACTGAAGGCAAGGTATGCTAACCGTTTGAGTAACATTGATCCCGCTGGTTCGGCAGCAGATGCTCTGGCGGCAGCTGCTAATGGTTTTGTCTCTTCGGACGATGATTTTACCTTTGATAACTGGTCCAATGACCTGGGTCATGAGAACACATGGTTCCAGGAGGAGAATGAAAGGAGACATCACGCCATCAGTGTGACCTTCTATGATATCCTCGATGGCCTGAATGATCCCAGGATCCCCCTGTTCATTACACAGGTGAATGGAGAATATGTGCCGGCTCCAAACGGAACATCCGAGGAGGACCAGGCTGGCACGATCTACTCAAGGATGTCGAACAATGTGATCTATGCAACGGCTCCACTTCCCATAATGACCTTTGCCGAGTTGAAGTTTGTTGAGGCTGAATGTCATTTAAGGAAAGCATCCCCTGATGCTGCAGCAGCTCTTGCAGCATATGAGGAGGGATTGGATGCTGCACTTGCACAGGCGGGGGTTGAAACTGTTGATGCAGTGGCTTACAAAGCCCAGCCTGAAGTGCTTCCAACTGACGCAGCTAACCTTACCATTGATATGATTTATGCACAGAAGTACATTCACCTGTGGCCTTACGGTTCGATTGAGGCTTTTGCAGAGTGGAGAAGGACCGGGTATCCTACCATGACCAATCCCTTCGAGACTCCAAGGAGGTTCCCGTATCCCCAGAATGAAATCAGCGGTAACGCTGAGAACGTTCCAGCTGTAACCCCATACAATGGAGTGTGGTGGGATGATGGCACTGAGGACTAGTTCATCGCATTCGGATAAACCTTTAAACTATCAAAAAAGAGGCTGTCTCAAAAGGACAGTCTCTTTTTGCTTTTGCCATGTAAGGCAGAAAGAATTATTTAATGATGATCTCTTTACCGGTGCCACCGGAGATATAACCATCCCCGAAGGACTCTTTTAGCAGGGCGATGGCATTGTCTCCTGTACAATGGGTGGGACAAATTCGTTGAACACCCATTTTTTTGAGCTCTTCTGCAATCTTTTTTACTTCCTCATCTGAATTCCGAAGCAGATGCAGTCCGCCGATCACAGTATGTATTTCTATGCCCAGGCTTTTTTCTGCCACAGAGACCATCTCAATCACCCCTGGATGTCCGCAACCTGTGATAAGAACTCCACCCTTCTCTGTTTTGATCACCAATCCCTGTTCATTAAATGCTTCAAAATTATCTCCGGTTGAGTAAAACGGACCGTAAAGATGAGTGGGTTTGGATAATCCCTTGCTGTTTTGAGGAAGCCTGTTCTTTGCTTTCAATTCTGCTGCATAGGTGGACAGAAGGTTACCGGTTCCCTGGCGGTTAATGTTGACAGGCTCAGCAGAATGCCAAGGCTGGTCAACCGAATAAAAGCTTGCATATTACATTTCCTGTCTGTAGTGAAGTGCGCTGAAAACTTGATTTTTATAGTTACGGCCAATCCTCAGTTTGGCGTTTTCAAGTTCAATGGTTGTGGCGTTGAATGCCCTGATCCTGGGAATGGAGACGATGTATGATTTGTGGATTCTGATAAATTGTTCGGAAGGCAACTTGTTCTCGATGTTCAACAGGCTGCTCTTAACGACCACCCGCCTGTTATCGGTATGGATCCTGATGTATTCATTGAGCCCTTCTATGAAGTGGATCTCTTTCAGGTAGATCTTTATGATCTTTTTGTTCTCCTTGACGTAAATAAAAGCACTATCATTCATGCCATTCTCACCCTCCAGTTCTACTGGTTCGGGCACTCCCGACTGGAAATACTTATTCACTGCTTTAAAGAACCTCTCAAATGTGACCGGTTTCATCAGGTAATCGACCACGTCCAGCTCAAATCCTTCAAGGGCATATTGACTGAAAGCTGTGGTAATGATAACTTTCGGCGGACGTTTGAGGGTTTTCAGGAAATCAATTCCGGTCATCTGGGGCATCTTGATGTCCAGGAACATCAGGTCGACATTGTGATTGCGCAGTGCATCCATGGCCTTCATGGCATTATCACACTCATCAACAATTTCAAAATTCTCAAGTTTCTGGATATGTCCCCTGATTAGTTCCCTGGCCAGAGGTTCATCATCTACGATCAAGCACCTTGTCTTCATGTGTGTCAATTTATTCAGTGGTGACGCGCTATTCGGTTGGCGCGTAACGACTATATTGGGGTTAGAAATACAAAAAGCATGAAAACAGATCTTACGAACTTCACTTCAACATAGTAAATTTAAGAGCTTTTCTATAATCATTTCAGTGAAAAGCAATTTAAATCCCTTTAACGACATCGAAACATCAGTCAAATGCCTTTATATCCGGTTTATCCCGGTTTACATGTTCCAGGCTTCATAACGTTGATAATAAATGGTATTAAATCCGGGCATGACTATTTTTAATAAATGTACAGGTTGCTGATCAATCAAAAGCTTTTTTTCAGGATCCTCCGCCACATCATTTTGTTTCTGGCCATGGTTCTGTTATTCTCCTGGGTGACTTACTTCCGCTCGGAGGAGGATGCTGGTTTTCTGAGAGGATTCTTCATGGTTTTCATCAACGCCCTGTTTTTTTTCGGTTATGCATACCTCACAGTATACCTGCTAATTCCTCATTTCCTTGTGAAAAAGAAGGTGCTCATTTTTATTTTATTATTTATCCTGACCGGTATTGGATTGTCGCTGCTGAAATTTGTATTTTCCGATGTTATCTTTTACCAGGCCATTGCTCCCGAGAATATTTTATCCGGGAATCCGGTTTCCCTGTCCAGATTGCTGATCAATACCAAGGACATGACCTTTATCGTGGCAATTTTTGCCATTGCAAAATATGCAAGGGACCACTACATCCTGGAATCAAATATCAGTGAACTGGAACAGAAAGGACTTGAGGCTGAAATTAAGCTGCTCGAACACCACATGGACCCGCATGTGATATTCAACAATTTCAACAGCCTCTATTCCATTTCAATCTACAGACCCGAATATCTTAAATCAACAGTGAAGAAGCTCAAGTCCGTTTTACATTATCTTTTTAACGAAAGTAAAAATGAAAATGTGCTTCTGGCCAAAGAAATTGAAATGATTGAGAACTATATTGGACTGGAAAAACTCAGGTACGGAGAGCGGCTGGACATCACTTTCAGGACTGAAGGCAATCCCCAGGGACTTAAAATAGCACCGCTTATTCTATACTCATTTGTTGAGAATTGTTTTGTTCACGGAGCAGGCGAGGATCCCAGAAAATCATGGATCAATATTGAACTTTCAGTAAAGGAATCAAAACTCCGGTTTTTTGCTGCCAACTCTGTTCTGGAACATCTGTGTGAAGAAAAGGTTACCGGGAAGAAAAGTACCAATGAAAACAGCATGAGGAGGCTGGAATTACAATATCCCAACAGCCACAGGCTGACCATCAGGGAGAAGCGAAATGAACATGTTGTTGAATTAAATATGAGTTTGTAAGGCAATGAGAAGGAGACTGGAGAAGCTTTTACTGAACAGAACCTGGAGGCACATCCTTTTTTGGGTATGCTGGGTGGTAGGATTCACTTTTATTAAAAGCTTTGGAAAGTCCTATGAAATCTATTTCGGAAACTTTTCATATTATATTCTTACCCTTCCCATCTTTGTAGCCCACACATACCTTGTGGCCTATCTACTCATACCACGTTTCTTATCTAAAAAATATATTTCTGTATTTGCATCCCTTTTTCTGGCATTGTTCTATGGATTCTCGGTCGTGGAACTGATCCTGAGTAATGAGTTTATTTTTGTATGGTATCCAACCGGATCGGAGGTTACAGGCAATTATCTTGCGCCGGGAACAGTAATTAAAAGTGGATTGGGAAACCTGTATATTGTGCTGGTTTTCCTGGCCGCAAGAACGATCAGGAACTGGTACCAGGCCGACAATAAGAGAAAAGAACTTCAGCAGTTCGAGCTTCAGCAACAGATGGAAAATACAGTATCAAAGGTGCAACCACTGATGCTGTTGTACGCCATAGACCACATCGACAGGATGGTTGACAGTTCTTCTCCGGAAGTTACAAGGGCCATTGCACTGACATCCGAGCTTCTGAGTGAAGTGATGATGTATCACGGTCAGGATCAACAGTTGTTTTCCAGGGAGATTGAATTGGTTAAGAAACTGGTTTCCCTTGTGGCACTATTCCGGGAAAGCAAACCGGATGTGGAGTTCTTTATTTCCGGAGATCCGGGACATATTCAGCTTCCGCCGATGATATTATTCTCATTTGTGGATCTGATATTTAGAAAATTTGAGAAAGAACAGTCGATTCCTGAGTTAAACATTGAGGCTTCGAGTTTTTCCAACATGATTACCATCCAGGTTCTTCATGGCAGTATGCGACGGCATAACGAGGACCTGGAAGAGTGTATGCAATCCATACAACAACTGGAGCAGTACTATCCTGGTAAAGTAACCATCTCTTATGCGACACACAGCTATGGATGTTCCGTAATCATCAGGAACAATCCTCACAGCAGTGTGAATACCATTCACATGTTGCCGGATGTGGTTGACATGGCTTAAGTAGCCGGAAACTGAATATTTTTTTTTAACTGTGCATGGTTCCTTATTTTTGAATTGACTCTATGCACATCAATATCTAACTTGCCGTCAGTAGTCTTTTTAAAGTTTTAGGTTTAATAAGTAACTTCTTCGACGGCAAGTTTTTTTTCTTCTAAACTTAACCTCCTTATCCACAACCCATCGTAGCTTGTTTATTATTAATGGTTCTGCATTTAATTGATGCAATAATTGTTCTTAAACGTACATGGATGTACAAAACCGAACGATTTTAACACAGTTGCAAAACCTGCTAAAACACCCATATTATAGATAATCAATGATATAGTCTGTTTGGCATAAAACATGATATAAATCATGTAATCATATCAGGACTGTACAAGGGCGATACGAAAATGTGATAAAAGTTATGATCATTAATCAATACCTGGTTTCTAAGAATTTTCAGCAGGCAGATAGCCGAAACAATCTGGAGCTATTCAAAAGTCTGCTGCAGCCTCATTTCCTGTTTAACTCTCTGAATAACCTCTACGCCCTTTCCCTTCGGAAGTCTGAGCAAACCCCCGAAGCAATCGCCGGATTATCCCAGTTGCTGGAACGGGTGGTGACCTATTCAAGGAAGGATATGATCCCCCTGTCTGAAGAGATCGGGTTAATCAAAGATTACATTGCCCTGGAAAAGATCTGGCTGGGAGAGTGTTCCTTTATCATGGATTTCCAGGTAAAAGGGAATACAGCAGATGTATCCATTCCGCCGCTTACCATATATACCCTCATTGAGAATGCATTTAAGCATGGTATTCGCAAGTGTGAAAATAAGGGCTGGATCACCATCCATGTGGTAGTGAAAAACGATAAAATCCTGTTGAAGATACGGAACTCCGTACAGGTTTGTAATGGTCCTGGTGAGTATGCTCCTGCTACCCATACAGGACTTGGCATTGAGGCTGTCCGAAAACTTCTTTACGGCTCCTTCAGAAAAGGCTATTACCTGGATGCACGGCCTATCGGTGATGTCTATGCAGTTGACCTGATCATTGGTCGGGTGGCTGCTTAAACCATGCCACTGTCACTGCCTCTTTTTTGACTGCTATACACACTTTTTTTCTGGCATTTGGTTGATCATATTTGAGACTCCCATTTTATTCCAATAAATTTATTATTATAATCAAATTAATAGCGTTATGAATAAAAAGGTTAGTTTGTTTAAACGGATGATGACCATTGTCATCGCACTGTTCGTTTCCGCCACATTTGCCTTTGCAGATGGAGAAACAACAGAAGTATTCCTCACAGGTACCTCTAATTCACCCGCTGGAGATTTTGTTGTGCAAATAACAAATGATATATTTCATTACCAGGGGAGTGAATACGAAGTATACCGTGTATACTACGATGATCCTGAAATGAATATGAAGATTGCAGTAAATTCTGAAGGAAAATGTACCTCCTTTGTAGCATTTAATGGTGAATTCATGTTCTTCTATAGTTGCAACAAGCACGGATTTGGGGTAAGAAAGGTTATGTTCTCAAATCCATGGGTAAAAGATGAATTCAATGCTCAGCAGTATCATGACCAGTCAGTTCTGATGAAAGACAGAAAAGTTGAAAAGAAACAGGCTGTTGGTTTGATCGCCGCTTATGTACCCGAGTTGAAGGGGTAACCACCTGGACTAACCTGAAGTTTTGCAGTAAAAATACACCCGTAGAATGGGCCGGCGGATTTTCGCCGGCCTATTTTTTGTAACAATCAGTCAATCAAAAATATAACACTCTTTTGCATTCTTCCATTTTCGTACAGAAGTGTCCATTTCCGGTCATATTTAACAATTCTCAAAACCATCTTAGAAGCTATGTAAAATACAGAATAACAAATACATAGAACGTTTGGCATGGCTGTTGTAATATTTGAGGCATGAAACAATCAGTAATTAAAACACTAAAAAACCTTAGTACAATGAAAACAACAGTAAAATATCTAAAGAGATTCGCAGCATTCACGCTTACACTTATGTTCATATCCACCGCTTTATTTGCCGATGGTGAAGCTTCCGAAGTATACCTCAGTGGAACCACCAATACCACCGCAGGTGATTTTGTGATTACAAGTACCGATGATGTTTACCATTATCAGGGTGAAGAGTATACAGTATATAATGTATATTATGACAATCCACAGCACAATATGAAGATTGCTGTTCTGAATGAAGGAAAATGTAAATCCTACATTGCATACACCAAAAACTACTGGTTCAGGTACAACTGCACCAGAGATGGATTTGGAGTTCGTAAGGCCATGTTCAACAGTGCCCTCATCAGGGATGGCTTTAACGCAGAGGAATATCATGATCAAACCGTTCTGGTAAAGACGCGTAAAATTGAGAAGGACCAGGCTGTTGGTTTGATTGCTGCTTATCTGCCCAAATTGCAGGGATAATATCACAGTATATAGGATCATTGATCCTCCGATCATTACAAAACGTCCGCCATTGGTGGACGTTTTTTTTATCTCCAGGATAATTAAAATTTAATTATCCTTCCGATATTAATAAACGAAACCAGTCATCTCCAACTGTGTTGAAAAATAAGGGCCTGAACCGTATGCTTCGCATCTGTTTCCGCGCAATTGGTTTGTACAACTGGGACTATTTTTTTACTTTTGTCGTGCTTTGAGCAAATGAGACAGGTCTCATATTAGATCTCAGTTAAAACGGAGAGGTGGGAGAGTGGCTTAATCCACCAGTTTGCTAAACTGGCGTACCCGATTGGGTACCGGGGGTTCGAATCCCCCCCTCTCCGCAAAGTAATGAAAGCCCGCAGTCGCATGACTGCGGGTTATTTTTTTTCGAGTAGACGGATCAAGCTTGCTTGAATCCGGATGCGCGGAAAAAAAAGAACAGGATTATGCGGTTTTGCATAATCCGGGCTTTCATTGCTTTGCAGGTCCTCCCCAAAAGGGATCACGAGGAACGAAGTGACGAGTAATCCCATTTATTTCTTAATTTCGTCCAAACAAAATCCAACAATCATGAAAATCATTTCATTATCGCAGGTAGATAAAAACGAAGTTCACATGGACGGGGCCAGCGGAGCATGGAAGCAGCTCCCCCTGGGTAGTGAAGACGGTACTCCTGTATACTCTTACCGGGTGTTTACAGTTGAACCGGGCGGACATACACCCTATCACCAGCACCCCTACGAACATATGAACTACGTGATCGAAGGCCAAGGCGCACTTGTAAATGAAAAGGGGGAGGAGACACCTTTAAAAGCCGACGATTTTGCCCTGGTGAATCCCAGTGAAAAACACCAGTACCGGAACAAGGGAGACAAACCCTTCAAGATGATCTGCGGGGTGCCTAAGGAGTTTGAATAAGGTTCTTACAGTTTGGCTCTGTTTAGATCCTGATAATTGTAGACCCCTATGCACCCAGTGTCATAATTCAAGAACGGCATGCCAAAATAATTCTCAAGCAAGTACCGGGAGTCCTCAGTCGTTCATAAACCTAAATCCGTGGGATTCATAGGCATAATGTGTAAGTGTTTTAAATAGGGTAACGATTGTCAAGGGTTCACGAAAGTTGTTACTATTACCCTGACAATCAATTATTAACAAACACACAACACAATGGAAACTTTTTTCAAAACAGTACAGGAATGGTTGGATTCAGATCCAGACCAAGAGACAATTAGCAGGGTATTAAATACCGTGAACAGAGGTGTAGTCTCTCAGATGCGAAGGAACCTTAACCAGAAGAAGTCCGAACTCAAAAAGGTTGAACGCATCGTGGAATCAATGGAGAAAATCAACTTCCCCGTAACCAAGGAGGTTAAGGATCGTGTGGCTGCCCTTAAGAAGGAGATCGCCAAGATTGAGAAGAGATTGCCCGATCAGAAGAAGTAAGTAGTACTTTATCCAACTTGAAGAGGCTGTATCAAAAAGTACAGCCTCTTCTTTGTTTCCTAGGGGCTGATATAATGCCCCGACTTCGTTATTTAGATCAATATATTATCTAAAACAGGATTTGCATACTCAGCCCTCCTTGAACAACAGACCTCCCATCGCCTAAATGAAGTGGAGCAACATAAGGTTCAAACTTAAGATTATAACTTTGGTTGAATTTATCTCTAAATGCCAGGTTGTTCACCTTCGCTACCCTAACTCCATCTACTATACTCCAAATACCTACTGTTATCATTCCGCCAAGACCAATGACCATCGCTGCAAGACCCTCTCCACTATAAGCCGGACCTCCAGAGGCCTCATCATCTAAAGCAACAGCAGCGTTCACGGCTCCCACAGCATAAATTACAACACAACCAACATATCCACCTAAAAAAGCAGCTCCGCGACCACCCTCGCCTGCAATCATTTGCCCAATTCCCGGCAATAATAAATTGATTGCACCGCATAAGCCTGGATTATAAGGATCACCTGGCTCTAATTGCCAAGAACGATAATCGTACTGAGTTTTGTTAATTTTATATTGTGCCTCAGCGGCTCCACAGACTGCAATTAATAACAGAATAACGATAAATTTTTTATACATAATTGTTGGGATAAATTAGTATTAGGTTACCTGACACCTAAGTTAGAACTTTCGAACGATATTTCCCATTTTATCACATTAACCATTACTACCATCTCATTGTAATTGTTTTATTGGATCTATACGCCTAACACAAAGCGATATACAATGAATAAAGTATCAGAAGTTAAGTTGATCTACAAGAACCACATCAAGCCATCAGAGCGAATCCGCATAGAAGGCCCCCAAGATGCATTCGATGCGTTCTGGGAGGAGACAATAGAACACATTGAAGAGATGAAAATGCTGCTCCTGAATCGCTCCAATCACGTGTTGGGAGTGGTATCTATTTCCAGGGGTGGCACCTCGGGGACTGTGATTGACACCAAATTGATTTTGCAATACGCACTGAAGGCGAATGCTCACGGGATCATACTTGCTCACAACCATCCATCCGGTAATTTGAACCCAAGTGATGCTGATCTGAACCTCCTTCAAGTATAAACCCAACCCCGTGAAACTTATCTGATAACTTCTTTATTATTTTTACAGATGCGTTCCATTTTGTTGTCCAGGATATTTTATATTCAAGTTCATCCATAACTTGGTCAAATGCATTGAAATGACTTCCCCAATGTTTGATTGCCCAATCCCTTTTTTCAGATTCATTTAAATTGTCTGGCATTGGTTCAATTTTATTAAAATCGATGTACATATCTTCTCCATCTTCGTCTTTACCTCCCCGAATAAAGTCCAGGATTTCCTGGACTTTATGCAATTCGCCTCGAAAACTTAAGGTTTGATTATACCAATTAGCCATTTTGACCTCCTTCTTTCCTGATTCTTTTTACAAAACCCTTGTAGTTGCTAGGAACACGCATCCTCTCCTTTTGTGTCTGGGTCGTACAGTCCTCGCGTACCCAAACTGGACCGCCCCAATCGAGGATGATTTCCTCCAGATTAGTAGGAAGGTTGAAAGCCTGTACCTCTATCCCAATTTCTTTTCCTGGAATTATAATAACTTGTTGATTAGGCTCTCCTTGCTTTGCAATAATGATCCCAGGTAATACTTTGTGATTGGAGATATAATTGTCTTTTATTAATCCCAGGCTATCAGAAAATATAAGGCTGTAACCCAGGTTTAAAAGATCAATCTCCGGTGATTTTAGAAACAAGTAGAGTGCCATTAGGGACTTCTCTGGAGTTATCCAGCTCTTTCTATCATCCACCTCCTTGCGATACTGAATACGTTCACGATCCAGATTGTTCTGTGCGTTTTGGGACGCCTCCATCTTACTTTGTGACATAACTAAATAAATTAAAAGTTGATAAAAATGTTATGTCATAAATTTACGTAATCGACTAGCCTATAGCCTTTTCTACACTTTTTTCAGTCCGAAATCTATATTAAATCTAAATTAGCTTTGTAATTGATTGATTGAGAGTTTGTTATACAAAATGCTACTGTACATAAGAACTACATCATCGAGGGAGAAGGTGCATTGGTGAACGAAGCGGGGGAGGAGACTCCCCTGAAAGCTGGCGATTTTGCCCTGGTGAATCCCAGCGAGAAACATCAGTACCGGAACAAAGGAGATGTTCCTTTCAAGATGATCTGCGGGGTGCCGAAGGAGTTTGAGTGAGATTCGTATGGTTTGGCGGATAGCTAGTTGATCATGAATTCTAATTTGTACTACTCAGACCTTAAGCACTCTGCCGGATTTGTTTTAGCTGCTTTTAAAACCACAAAGCTCACTGCCAGTAATGAAATCGCAGATACGATGAAAACCGCTAAAACAAACACCCCAATATTGATAGGTGTTCGATAAGCAAAATTCTGCAGCCATTTATCTGTAGCATAATATGCAACAGGGCAGGCAAGGATGGTGGCGATCCCAAGCCATTTTACAATTCCGATCTGAAGAAGCATCATAATATCTGCAGCAGATGCCCCGGTTGATTTTCGAATCCCGATTTCCTTTTTCCGTCTTTCACTGGTATATGAAACCATCCCGAACAATCCCAAACATGCAATGAGTATTGAAAACAAAGAAGACAACTTTATAACCAACCCGAACTTTGCTTCTTTTTCATACAATTGATCGTATTTATCATCCAGGAAATTATATTGAAAAGGAACATCAGGTATTGTTTCATTCCATACCTTCTCCACATGATCGATGGCTGCTTTCTTATTATGACCGTTGAGTTTGATATTAATACTGTGTAACATTACATTGTAGTTTACTAGTGCGCATGGGGATATTTTTTTATGAAACGATTCATTATTAACATCCTTATAAATACCAACTATATGCTGTTGAGAGCCTAACATTGACATCCGGTATCCAATAATGCTGTCAACTTCAAACTCTTTGGCAGCGGTTTCATTGATAAGCATTGCTCCAATGTCACTTGCCCTATCCCATATATAATTTCTACCTTCTACTATTTCAAGACCCATGGTTTCAACAAAATCAGGGTCAGCAACCATAGCCTGGTAAGATATTTTTACTCCATTAAACTCCTCCTCATCGGTAATATGATATCGTTGTCCAAATTCGCTCCCTGCACGGGCTACACTATAAATAGCAGGGTGTTCTAAAATTCTTTGTTTAAATAATATATATTTTTCATTGATATCATCATTTGACTGGAAGTAGATAATATTTGTATTATCGAAACCTAAATCCTTTGTTTTCATGAAATTTATTTGTTTCGAAATAATAATCACTCCAATAATTAATACAAGCGATATTGTAATTTGAATGATAGATAATGATTGTTTAAATAGCATACCCTTTTTACCAGATGCCACTTCATTTTTTAGTGTTTTTATTGGATTAAAACGGGATAAAACAATGGCGGGATAAAATCCGGCAAGAACACCAATCACAATGGTTCCCGCAAAAAAGATCAGCAGAATATAAGGTTCTTCGAGATATCCAATAGACAACTCTTTTTCGATCAGCTTATTGAACAATGGTTTTATAATTTCCGTAAGTATAATGGAAGCAAAAACAGCAAAAGATGCCAGTACAATTGCTTCACCAATAAACTGGCTGATGAGGTTTATACGAGAAGATCCTGCAACTTTCCTAAGGCCGATTTCTCGACTTCTTAATGTTGATTTGGCCAGGGAGAGATTGATGAAGTTGATTAATGCGATCACCAGGATAAGAATACCTAAAAGAATAATCAGAGATATGAATTGAATCTTGTTATTCCCGTAAAAAGGCGCTTTACCCAGGGGAACCATTTCCATAGTAATTTCATTTACCTCATCACTTTCCGGATCAATATCATTTTTTCCACAAATAAAATTAACAAATTCGGCACGCGCCTTTTTTACAAAATCAATCACTTCAATATTGTCATGTAAGGTGATAAATGTAAGGTACCCCCAATTATAGTGATCCTGATCAACTTCAAGACCCCCCGGCTTAATATCATTAAGTGTGCTAAACGATGCTATGGCAGTATATTTAATAGATGAATTATCGGGAACATCTGCTATGACTGCTGTTATGGTGAAAATATGCCTGATTCTTCCTTCTCCGCTTATGAAATCAATGCTTTTGCTTACGACATCAGTACTCCCGAAAAGCTTCATGGCCGATGATTCTGTCAGGACAAGCGCATATGGATTATTAAGTGCTGTGGATAAATCACCGGCAACTGGTCTAACACTGAACATATTAAAAAAATCAGGTTCTGCATAAATAATATCTTTAAAATCAACAAGTTTATCGGAATTCAATTGCTTTAAATAGGCATTTTTTCCACCCCCAAATTGTTGATCGATACGAACCAGATGCCTTATCTCAGGGAATTTTTCTTTCATTGTATACCCTAAATGAGCTGTTGTTACCAGTTCATCAAAAATACTCACCTGGTATATTTTATCATAATTCTCATGGTACTTATCATAAGATAACTCACTCACTACGTAAATCATTATTAGCGTAAATATGGAAATCCCCAGGGCAAGTCCGCCGATATTGATAACGGAATGCAGTTTAAATCTTACTATATTTCTGAGCGCGGTTATAATGTAATTTCTAATCATAATTCAAAAGTTGGTACTCCTATAGGTCAAATAGTATACCGGAATCATATATCGCTATATAATAGTCTCTTAGATCGCTTATCAATAAATGAAAAACAACTTCACTGCCTAATATCTGGACATTCAATGACTAATAATTAGACATTTATGGATGAATGATATACATTTACACCTATGTCTGTAAGAAAAAGAAAACTTTTGATCGTTGATGACAATAAGAACATTCTCACAGCGCTAAGCCGTTTACTTGAGATGGAAGTGGACGAAGTTCATACCACCAGCAACCCCAACTTAATTCCTGGCATGGTCAGATCCAATTCTTATGACGCCATCCTGCTAGATATGAACTTCTCGGCGAGTGTCCAATCCGGAAACGAGGGCATATTCTGGATGAAAGAAATTCTTAAACTGGATCCGAATGCAATCATCATTCCAATCACTGCCTATGGTGATGTTGATTTGGCTGTAAGGGCGGTAAGAGAAGGTGCAGCTGATTTTGTCGTTAAACCATGGGATAATGATAAGTTGCTGGCAACCCTTAACTCAGCCTATAATCTTCGGCAATCAAAACTTGAAGTTGTCTCCTTAAAGGAAAAGCAAAAGTCATTACTCGAAAAAATTGACAAGAAGTATGCTTGCATCATAGGATCATCATTGGTCATGCAAGAAATTCATGAAACCATTAAGAAAGTAGCCGGAACGGATGTAAACATCCTTATACTTGGGGAGAATGGAACAGGAAAAGAACTTGTTGCCCGTGAAATCCATCGGCAATCAAGCCGGAATCAGGAATTGCTGATAAGTGTGGATATGGGTTCCTTAAGTGAATCTTTATTTGAAAGCGAAATGTTTGGCTACGAGAAAGGAGCTTTCACTGATGCAAAAGAAATGCGTAAAGGACGATTTGAAATAGCTTCTGAAGGAAGTATGTTTTTAGATGAAATAGGGAACCTTTCACTTTCTATGCAAGCCAAACTATTAACTGCCTTGCAGAACAGAACGTTTACACGAATAGGATCCAATTCGCCCATAGAATTTGATACGCGATTAATTTGCGCAACTAACAAGAATTTGAAGGAAATGATTTCAGAAAGCTTATTTCGGGAAGATTTGTTCTTCAGGATTAATACCATTGAGATAACCATTCCTCCATTGCGGGATCGTGGTGATGATGTTTTGGAACTAGCAGATTATTTTCTTACTAATTTCAAAACAAAGTATGGAAAGAACGCATTGAAAATGAATAAAAATGCTTCTGAAGTTTTAAAGAATTACAATTGGCCGGGAAATGTAAGGGAGTTGCAACACACCATCGAGAAAGCCGTCATTTTATGTGATTCCAATGTTTTAAAGCCCGATGATTTGTATTTGCCCAGGCAAGAATTGAAACCTTCTGATGATGCCCCTTGTACTTTTAGCGAAATTGAAAAACGAGGTATACTTAAAGCACTTGAAAGAAATAAGGGGAATGTTGTTAAAACTGCCAAAGAGTTGAATATTGCAAGACAAACACTCTATAACAAGATTCAGAAACACAAGCTTTAGATACCCTCATATGTATAGTAAAAGTCTCTTCTCAGCAGTTCTTTTCCGAATCATCCTCATCATAATCAGTTCTTTTGCTTTTATCTCAATCATCCCCCACCTGCACAAGGAGTATTACCTTAGTCTTCTTGGAATAGGAATTCTTATCATATATCAGGTATATAACCTGGTACATTATGTAAATAAGACAAACCGCAAGCTGGCTCATTTTTTTAATTCTGTGCGCAATGACGATGCTGTTCTTACATATTCTCATGATCATGAAGGGAAAATCTTCGATTCCCTTAATACTTCACTGGATGAACTTAATAGTACGATTGGTGAAATGCGAAGACGTAACGCAAGGCAAAGTTTATTCCTGAATAATCTGGTTGAACATGTGGGTGTAGGCTTGATTTCATACACAAGAGATGGAAATGTAGAGATATTTAATAAAGCTGCAAAGGAATTATTACAGAGAAGCCAGCTTAGTAACATACAAGAAATAACCCTTAAGTATCCTGAACTTTACATGAGCATTTTGCAATTACAACCTAATAATCAACAATTGGTTAAGGTAATGACGAAACAATCAGTACTCTTTCTGTCATTAAAACTTAGCATATTTATGTCTGAAAGAAAAACTATTAATCTCTTATCCATTCAAAATATCCGGACAGAACTTGAGCAAAGAGAACTGGAATCGTGGCAGAAATTAATTCGAGTATTAACTCACGAAATGTCAAACTCTATCAGCCCGATTATATCCTTAGCAAACACTACGAAAAAGTATTTTGTAAAGAAAGGTGCAGGATCAATTAGAAAATGTGATGAATTAGATGATGCTTCGTTACATAAAGCAGTTAATAGCCTGGACACCATAGAAACTACAGGCAAAGGATTAATTGATTTTGTAGGTAAATATAGAAGTCTAACAGCTTTGCCACAACCCAAATTTGAGAAATTCATAATCTGTGATTTGTTTGAAAAACTTCATAATTTGCTAATAGAAGAAGCTGATACTAATAGCATTGCTTTAGAATTTAGTTGTTCACCCTACGCCCTTGAGCTTACAGCAGATTTTAATTTACTAGAAAAGGTTTTAATTAATTTAATCAAAAACGCATATCAAGCTCTGGAAAAATCTTACGATAGAAGGGTTCAATTGAAAGCCTATAAAAATATCGAAAACAGGGTTATTTTAGAAGTTAAGGATAACGGATGCGGAATTTCATCAAATATTATTGATGATATATTTATTCCGTTTTATACTACTAAAAATAAAGGATCAGGCATTGGATTGAGCATATCACGGCAAATAATGAGGTTGCATAGTGGTACCATTACAGCTAGTTCCATACAAAATAATGAAACAGTGTTTAGCTTGGTATTTTAAGCCCCAATTAGGTAATAGAAATATTTTATGTCAGACTTTCTTCAGTTTTTTGAAAAAACAACATAACAGGAAGTATCTTCAATTTAAGTTTCATATGAATTATATCATTGAAGGCGAAGGTGCCCTTGTTAATGAAAAAGGGAAGGAGCAGCCCTTAAAAGCAGGCGATTTTGCCCTGGTTGATCCCAATGCGAAACACCAGTACCGCAATAAGGGGGACATGCCCTTCAAGATGATCTGCGGGGTGCCGAAAGAGTTTGAGTGAGATTCAGATTATTGAATTGGAATAAACAAGCAATCCATTGTCAAACTGTTTGTTACTAGTTCAATACTGTACGAATTTTCTACAATCCCAAATGTAGTTATCGTTACCACGAAAACATTCTTTCTTGTCTTTGTGCCATCCTTGAATTGAATTAGTTTATTCCGGATGTCATTGTATTCCTTCTTATTGATGGTAAATGGAGCATTGTAAAACTTCATTTCACAAAGGTTGATAATTCTGTCATCCCTGTCTATCAGCAGGTCAATCTGGGCTTTGTCATTACACCAGTTGGAATGGATACTATAGATCTTGTCAACACCCAGTTCTTTCTTAATTTGCTGAATATGTTTAAGACATATTGATTCAAAAGTAAATCCTGTCCATGATTTATATGTTTGTTTTTGCGATAATCTAGCCCAGGTACCGGTTCCTTGTCCCAGGTTAGGCTCCATAAATTTCAGATAGAACAGAGAGTATTCATCTGACAATCTGTACAGTGATTCCCGACTCTTTTTTCCGAATGAAGTATTTTGATGGACAAAGCCCGATTCTATCAGTTCATCAAGGGTATTTGAATAGGCCCCTCCACTCCCCAAGCTGCATTTTTTTAACAATTCATTACGTGTAATTCCTTTTCTTGTTTTAGCAAGTACCCTGGTCATTTTTTCATGAGCTTTTGAATTTGAAAACAGAGATGTGAAAACTTCATGGAATTCATTGACCAGGTCTCCATCATTTTCAAAACACAATCGATCTATATTCTGGACTACGCTTTCTCCTCTTTTAATTTTATTTAAGTAAAATGGGATTCCCCCGATGGTCATGTAAAGCTGAATAATATCATAATGGGTCATTCCTATCTTTTTTGATTTCAGGAACTTCTCAGTTTCATTCAGATTAAATGGTTTCAGTGGGATCTTGCACGTTATCCTATTATGCAATCCTCCTTTATTCCTTATGACACGATTGATCATAAATGATGCTGCAGAACCACAAATTACGACAACCAGATCGTTGCGTTTTGTACAGTATGTATTCCAGAAATGCTCAAATGCAGTAAGAAACTTTGATCGAGCTGTTGCCAGCCATGGGAATTCGTCAATGAAAACAACCTTTTTACCAGGTTTTCTTAGTCCATCTAAATAGCTCTCTAGCAATTCAAAGGCTGTGAACCAATCCCTGGGAATTTGATGTTTGTTAATTCTCGAGGAGTTCCTTTTTAGTTGAGAGTGGAAATTCCGTAGCTGATCTCTCATGCTTCCTCTATAGTAACCCGTTATTTCGAAGACAGTATTCTCTTTATAGCATTCCCTGATAAGAAAGGTTTTTCCAACCCGCCTCCTCCCGTACACCGCTATTAATTCAGATGAATTGCTTCTAAGCATCTCATTTAGAGCTGCAATTTCTTTTTCTCGTCCGATTAGCATAGATTAGTTTATGAGTTTAATAATGTCCGGATACCTTCCAAAGATACAATTTAATTCTAGTTATGGAAAGTATACGAGCATGAAGCAGTCCCGAATGACATGATTGAAAAGCTTCCATAAACATCGAAAAATGAACAAAATGGAAACTTTTCAAACAATAGCCCAGGGTGCCAATTTATGTTGCACATGACTTATGTGATAGAAGATCAGGGTGCCCTGGTAAATCTTGATTAATGAATCACCTCATTTATCATCATAGTGTCCAATGGCTGAAACAACCAGGACAAGCACTTTATCCTCGTAGACTTTATAAATGACACGGTCTTTTTTGCTAATTCGTCGAGACCAATAACCTGCCATATTATACTTGAGCGCTTCCGGACTCCCTATTCCTTCATAAGGTGTATTTGATAATTCCAGGAAGATCTGTTCAATTATTCTGATGACAGATTTGTTGCCTGATTTGTAATGAACCCGCAGTTCCTTCCTGGCCTTTGAGGAGATCTCTAAAGTATACTTTCCCATATATTACCAGGATCCTTTAACTGAGTAGTTTTACCATATGAAAGCTCAGCTTCGGCTTCCTGAACCGTTTGAATCAACTCCTCATTGACTGATAAACGATCCACATCGTTTACAGGAACAAGCACATAGGCTTTATCCTTGCCACGCTGGACAATTACTTGCTCATTCTGATCGACAAGGTCGAAATACTTCTTCTGATTGTCCCTGAATTCTCTACTACTGATGATCACCATAACGCCTCTATGTACCAATATGGTACAAATATACAAAAAAACCTGACGCCAGTCTATTCCTTTCACTTTATGTTTCAAATGAACTATGTAATAGAGGGAATTGGCTGCCTGGTGAATGAGGAAGGGGAGGAGCAAGCGCTAAAGGCAGGAGACTTTGCCCTGGTAAATCCAGACGAGAAGCACCAGTACCGCAACAAGAGAGACAAGCCGTTTAAGATGATCTGCTGGGTGTCCAAGGAGTTTGAGTGAAAAGAGTATATTTCAAAACCCCCTCATCTTATTAACTTATTAATGTACTTATTGGATTTTGTTCCATTATTAGTTAACTTTGATGTGTGGAGAAGAGACGTCAGATCATATACTTCAAGAACTACTTTGCAGTCTTTTTCAATGCACAAACTGAGAGAGTCAAGGATAAGATCGACTATGTTCTCTATCTGATTACAGTGGCGGAGCGTATACCTGGTAAGTTTTTTAAATACCTGGAGGGAACGGATGGATTATTTGAGATTAGAGTAGAGTTTGAAAGCAATATCTTCAGAATCTTTTGTTGCTTTGATGAAGGGAATCTGGTTATCCTGTTCAATGGTTTCCAGAAGAAATCTCAAAAGATTCCATGGAAAGAGTTCGATAAAGCGATTAGAATTAAGAAGGAGTATTTCAGTGAGAAAAACAAGTAGTCATGAAGAAAATAACGACATTTGATGAACACCTCGATGGCAGGTATGGAAAAATCGGCACAGAGAAACGGACCGAGTTTGAAATAAAAGCCAAAGCCTTTACTATTGGAGAGATTTTACGTGAGGCAAGAAAGGAGGCCAAGATGACTCAGGAAGAATTGGCAAGTAAAACTGGTACGAAAAAGAGTTTCATATCGCGTATTGAGAATGGACACAGTGATATTCAACTCTCAACATTATATCGAATAGTCGAAATAGGATTAGGCCGTAGGATTAATCTATCCATAAGCTGATTCCTATAATCCACTAGAAGGAGGAGGACTTCTTTAGTTAATAAGATCTATACTACATACCAGGAAAAATCTTCAATTTAAGATACACATGATCTACCTCAGCATTGCTGTTTTTTTCTTCTCGTACCTAAAAATGAGGTTTATAGCCTGAATCGTCTGCATAATAAAGATTGGTGATGAAATTAAATAAATCAATCAATAAGAGAGTTATTGGAATTTATTTTTTCACTATTATTGAATAATAAATAGCAAAATACCAAACTAAATATAACTGAATATGGAATCAAGAAGATCATTTATTAAGAAAACCGCTGCTGCAGGATCAGCAGTAATTGTAGCTCCTACAATCCTTCCAGCGCGTGTATTTGGAGCAAATGACCGTATAAATGCTGCCGTTTTAGGCCTTAATGGTCGAGGTAAAAACCATGTCAAAGGCCTGATGGTTCAGGACAATGTGCAGGTTACAACCTTATGCGACCCGGATATGAATATTCTAAAAAAGCGGCAAAAGGACTTTCAAGAGACCTACAGTAAAGATGTAGCTCTTGAGCAGGATCTTCGTCGTGTGATGGACGATAAAGATATTGATGTGGTAAGTATTGCGTCGCCAAACCACTGGCATGCACTTTCGGTCATATGGGCCTGCCAGGCCGGTAAAGACTCGTATGTGGAAAAGCCGGGTTCACATAACATCTGGGAAGGCCGTAAAATGGTCGAGGCTGCACAGAAGTACGATCGCATTGTTCAGCATGGGGTACAACTAAGAAGTTCGCCAGCCGTTAATGAGGCAATTGAGTTAATGCGTGATGGGTATATTGGAAGGGTTTACATGGCACGTGGACTTGTGTTCCGTTGGAGAGCTGATATTGGAGATAAAGGGTTCTCTCCTGTTCCGGATGGGGTAGATTATGATCTGTGGACCGGTCCTGCTCCAAAACGACCATTTACTGAAAACCTGGTACATTACAACTGGCACTGGCACTGGGATTATGGAAATGGTGATGTGGGCAACCAAGGCATTCATGAAACCGATCTTTGCATGTGGGGATTGGATGTGGGCCTTCCCACAAAAATCACCTCGATGGGCGGAAAATTCCTCTGGGACGATTGCAAAGAGGTGCCTGAAGTACTTACATCTGTTTATAATTACCCTGAAGAGAATAAAATCATACAATTTGAAGTACGCCCCTGGTGTACAAACACCGAACAGGGTGCTACTGTAGGTAATATTTTCTATGGTGATAAAGGGATCCTTGTAGTGGACGGCTACGATAAATACAAGACCTATTTAGGTAAGAACAGAGAACCGGGTAAATCAGGAGAAGATGGCGGAGACACGGGCACAGGTATGGCCAGGGGTGATGGTGGAACAGACGGGCATTTCGCGAACTTTATAGAAGCTGTCCGCAAACATGATAAAACCATATTAAACGGTCCGGTTGAAACGGCTCACCTCTCTTCTGGATTGGCACACCTTGGTAACATTGCTTACAGATTGGATCGTGTGTTAACTTTCAATCCTGATTCTGAGAGATTTGTGAACGACCCTGAAGCAGATAAGATGCTTACACGAAATTACCGTGATGATTTTGTTGTTCCGAACAGAGTATGATATAACTAACACTTAGATAACATTTAATTAAAGATATTCCAATGAAGTACAAGGTATTAGTGTTTCTGACTGTTTTAAGCAGCAGTTTGTTATTATTTAGTCAATGCAGTAACAAACCAATGGTTGACTTGCAGGTAAATGATGCTGAGAAGAAAGTTGATGTAATGGTCGATGGTAAGCTTTTCACCTCCTACATTTATCCCGACATAATAAAAAAACCAGTATTGTGGCCGGTCATGTCTCCGGAAGGTAATATGCTGACACGCAGTTACCCAATGATTAATAAGGAAGGGGATCGTACTGATCATCCTCACCATGTTGGTGTGTGGCTAAACTATGGCGATGTGAACAGACTTGATTTCTGGAATAATTCAGAAGCAATTGACCCTGAAAAAAGAGACCTGTATGGCACCATTTATCACCGGGCTATTAAAAAAGTTGAGAGCGGAAAGGGGAAAGCTTTACTGGTAACCACTTCTGATTGGAAATCTCCGGATAATACGATCGTGCTGGAGGAGCAAACCAGTTTCGAATTTATAACATTGGAAAACGTGCGCATCATCGATCGCAGTACAACACTTAAGGCTGTTATTGATGAAGTGAAGTTCACCGATAATAAAGAAGGAATGTTTGCCATTCGTGTAGCTCGTGAAATGGAACTTCCTTCTGAAAAACCAACCAATCTTGTGGACTCACATGGTGTAGTTACCAAAGTTGAAAAAATGGACAACACGTTTGTGAAAGGAGACTATAGAAGTGCCGAAGGAGTTGAAGGGAAAGAGGTATGGGGAACACGGTGCCGCTGGATGAAACTATCAAGCGAAATAAAAGGAGAGCAGATAGCTATAGTAATCATTGATCACCCATCAAACGTTGGGTATCCAACATATTGGCATGCCCGGGATTATGGTTTATTCGCTGCCAATACTCTTGGTCAGAAAATATTTTCTGATGGCAAAAATGAACTGAACTTCAGATTGAATAAAGGCGAGTCTGTTACATTCAAATACAGGCTTGTAGTAGCAGCTGAAAATCTATCAGATAATCAAATTAACCAACTGGCCGACGAGTATGCCAAATAGTAAGCAGATTCTTTAACTCCCGCTTAACTTCTCTGTGACTGCATCCCTGTAACTTCTGCTTATTGGAACCTCATGCTTGCCAATTCCAATAGTATCACTTGTAAATGTTTCTATTTTATGCATTGAAACAATGAAGGAGCGATGTATCCGGATGAAATCATTTATAGGCAGCCTGGCCTCTATGTTTGAAAGAGTATCTCTGGTCACCAATACTTTTTGCCCTTCAAGATGGATCTTAATGTAGTCGCTCAGACTCTCAATGAAAACAATATCTTTGAAATTGACTTTTACCATTTTGCGGTCCGATCGTACAAAAATGTAATCATCCTTTTCAATGCGAATCTCCCCTGATGGCCTGGGTACTGTGGCTGAGCTTTCTTCAAAGAACTTATTGATTCCCTGTAACAGCCTCTCAAATGAGATTGGCTTCAGAAGGTAATCTACAGCTTTCAGATCGAAACCATCAACTGCATATTCCCTGTAAGCAGTTGTAAATATTACTTTATACTCTTTGGACATTGATTTGGCAAAAGAAAGGCCAGAGATATCAGGCATATTTATATCCAGGAAAATCAGATCAACAGGATGGGTATTGATTATTTTAAAAGCTTCTATTGCACTTTTACAGCTGGCAACAACAGTGATGGTATCGATTCTTTCAAGGTGATTCTCAAGTATTTCCCTGGCAACCGGTTCATCATCCACAATAATGCAGTTAGCAGGTTTATCCATTGTTTATTTTGTTTAGATCAGGTATTCTCAGGTGGGCAGTATACCAACCATCCGTGATGCTCTTTTCCAGCCTGTAATTATCTTTGTAGTTCAGATCAAGCCTCTTCCTGAAATTCTCCAAGCCGATTCCATTCTCGTTTTCTTCAGTTTCTTTTGAAAGCACAGAATTTTTGATGCTGAAATCCAGCATCAGATTCTCTACCATGATATCAATCCGGATCCTTAAATATCCTTGAGTCAGTTCACCATGCTTAAATGCATTCTCAACGAACGGAATTAACAGCATGGGTGCTATTTGAATCCCCTCATGGATTTCGCTGAAGTTGAATTCTACTTTCAATGTATCCTGGAAGCGGATCTTCTCCAGTTCAATGTATTCTTTGATGTGTAATACCTCCTCTCTCATACTGACCCGGGGCTTTTCAACCTGGTACAGGATATAATCCAGAAGGTTAGAAAGTTTGAGAATGATTTCGGGAGTATGTTTTGACTGTTTAAGAGCCAGACCATATATGGTATTTAGTGTGTTGAAGAGGAAGTGGGGATGTATCTGCTTTTTTAGATAATTGAGCTCCTGCTCTTTGAACTGAAGCTGTGCAGACAACATTTTATTTTGGAGGTCTTTGTTTCTCTTTTCTGTTTTGAAACTCCTGTTAAGGATAGTTATAAAACTCACAAGTCCCACGACCAGGTATACAAGAATCAGAATGAAGAAGAAATTCTTTACCATCGGGGGTATGTTGGTTACATCAAATCTCTTATATATGATCATACATCCGTATATGATCAATACAATGAAATAGGATGATGCCACCAATGTAAAGAAACTGTATAGCGCAAATCTTCCGTATTCTTTCGGAAAAAGGTGTTTCGGTATCAGGTAGTAAATTGAAAAATAGGTAATTGCAATGGTTATAGGGAGGAGCAGGCTGGAAAACCATATTACATAACCTTTGTCGGAAGAGTTGTAACTGAAGAAGTAATAGAAAAAGAACCAGACAGCGATCCAGAACAGAACATGCAATAAGATTTTCGGAATTGTCCTTTTCATTGGAACAATATTACGAAAACAGCTCCATTTTGCATTGAATAATAGACCAATTACAGGTTTTAGGCCT
Source organism: Bacteroidales bacterium (assembly GCA_023138875.1). Classification (GTDB taxonomy): domain Bacteria; phylum Bacteroidota; class Bacteroidia; order Bacteroidales. The sequence goes on along the minus strand of JAGLOO010000004.1, from coordinate 7,014 downwards.
GTTTTTGCAGAGTTGTTGAAAATTTATCACTTTACAGTGTTAAAACAGTCAAATACCGGGTAATCAGTGGTAGCGATCTCTTTTCAAAATAACAGGATGAAAACCTACTTATATTTCGACAAGTAACCTTTTAAAACACAACAATTATGAAAGACATTATTGGGAAATTTGACGATGGCGGACCGGTTTTTACCTATACCATTCTAGTGCTTCTGCTGATCATCATTGTACTTTTTGTTAAAGCGATTCTTGAAAAAGACTACAGCAAAAAATCGCGATCCATTCTTGCATCTGTTGGATGGCTTGCCCTTGCCTGGGGATATATGGGCAGAACCTTCGGACTCATCATGGCATTTGACAACATTGCTGCTGCTGGAGAGTTTGTACCACAGCACATGGCAGGAGGTTTGAAAATGGCACTTATAGGACCTCTCTGTGGAATAACCGCCTTTCTTTTAGCCAGGCTTGGAATCCTGATCCTCCAGTTAAAAAGCAGGAATGAATCGTACGAATAAATACCGATTTACTGGAAACCAAATTTCTTCAATCCATCATGACTTATTCTTATGGCCTCAAGGGGGTCCATGTCGTCAAAGGTCCTATCCTGCTCGACGATATAATACTGCATACCCGACAGCTCTTTCTTCTCCAGGATTTTGGCAAAATCAATGGTTCCGGTACCAACCGGAGTAAATCTGCCTTGCTCGTCCATGTCCTTCACATGCCATATTTTAAACCGTCCCGGGTATTTTTCGAAATAGGCGACCGGGTCAGCTCCCGCTTTAGCTGTCCAATACAGATCGATCTGGAAATTGACATATGCAGGATCTAAGTTTTCCAGGAAATATTCAATGGGGACAATGCCCTTTTTATTCTTCTTGAATTCAAAATCATGATTGTGATAGAGCAATTCTAAGCCCGCCTCTTTGCACTTTTTCCCGAGGGTAGTCAGGATCTCTGCAACCAACTCTATATCCTCACTCATACTCATGCTCTGTGTCTTTGGATCGTATTTGAAATGCCCCATCGGAGGGACTGGAATTACAAAATACTTAAATCCGGCAGCCTTCACATCAGCGATCATCTCCTCTGCGTTTTCCAGGGTTACAGATCCCTGGTGGGTGCTTATAGGCACCAAATCCAGCCCGGCAAGGTAGTTCTTAAAATCCTCCGGCGACATACCGTAGAATTTCCCATCCTGATAGCCAGCAGATTCGATGTATTTATATCCGATATCTGCCACTTCTTTGATCGTCTTTTCAGGATTGGCTTCCATTTCCGACCGCACCGTATATAGGGTAAGACCACCAAACTTATCCTGGGAGAAAGCATTGCATGCTGCTAAAGAGAATAGAGCAACCATAAGCAGTTGTATTCTAAATATCTTTTTCATAAAACTGTGTATTGATTGTTAGAAATTCATGCGAAAATACAAATATTCTTTTTTATAACTCCCCTGAACGCCCCCTGCTGTGAATTCCGGGCTTATCAGCGGTTTTTTCAAGAACAAAACTCCAGTATTGGTAAGTTCCATTGATAAAGGAGTTATATCTTTCTGTACCTTTTGCACCGGCAAATGTATCAAATGAACTTACAAGGAAGCCAGGAACCTTCTTTCGGATCAGGGTCTCTCTTCGGTGGGTATCCCTGTTTAATGCTTCTACCACATTAGCGGTGATTTCAGTTTCATGAATGGTTTTGAAACCACACGTTTCCAGCGTCCTTTTAACATTCGCAACCTCCCGGGGCCTGATCATGTCTGTAAAAAGAAACTTACCATCGTCTCTTAACACCCTCTGAACTTCATTGAAGAATATTGTAAGGCTGCTGTAGCACCTGGCTGATTCAACATTTACAACTGCGTCGAATGAATCAGGGTCAAAGGGGAGATTTTCTGCAATACCCTTCTTAAACGAGAGGCCCTTCACATCATAATAATCATTACAAAAGTCTATAATACTTGCAGAAATATCGAGACCGGTATAGGACTTCGGATTATAATAGCGTGCAATATAGGATGCGCCGCCACCACGACCGGATCCAACCTCAAGAACTTTCTTATTAAGCAAATCAGAACGATTTACCACATGATCGTACAATTGAATGCAATAGCGGTCTTTTTCATCCTTCTCCTGTAATTCAAGGACAGGATCACCGTTTAAACCCTGATAACCGTAATTCATATAATTGGCTGTGATGTCTTTGTCATACCGGATCATAACCTTATGCCAAATCTGCCATAATGGTTTTCTAATGGGTCTGGGAAGTTCTGCATACATGTCTGGAATCAAGCTCATGGTATAGTATTAGTTTAACATGATCCCAAAAGTATCGGGTGACATCCTGTTTACATAAAATAAGGGATCAACAGCAACGAAATGTGGTTAAAGGGGCTTCAAAGTGGCGAATGATATCCAGATGTGGGGAATGACAACCGCCATTATTCAGAGTCCATATACTCCTTGACAGCCAGAATATACTGTCGGGAAACAGGTATTTCCTCTGCATAATCAAGGAGATGTAACCTGTATCCTTTGTAATTATTGGTGAGGTTTACAATATATAAAGAGTTGATAATGCAGGTTCGGTGGCATCTTATAAATTCGGGGTGCTTCCTGAGCTGAACATGAATATGTTTAAGGGTATTTCTTAACATCTTTTGTTTGACTTCTTCCCCGTCCTTATAAATGATATTTATATAATTATCGGCCGACTTAACCAGCATAATATCGTCTGGATGGATCTCTATTTTATCGGTAAGTGAATCAGATGAGAATATTTCCGTATGCCGAACAACCACATCCTTATCCATAACTTGTTTTTCCAACCTGACATTTTTCCCAACAATATGCTTCAGTTGATCACGCAGTGATTTGTTAACATCGGCCAGCTTCAGGATGACCGATGGAAAACTGGCAAAAAGAACAATCTTAAAAACAGTGAAAAGGGATAGCTCCAGTAATCCAACAAAACGAAGATAAAAGATATAGGCGAGGGCATTAAAAACCCAGATCAGCAGAATAGTCAAAACCTCATTGCTGATTTTATAGGTATCCAGCTTGATGATCTCATTCAGTGAGGATGGAAGTATAATTCTGAATACCCCCATAATTATGAAACATATGATTCCCATCCCAATGATGAAAAGCAGCCTGTCGTTGAACCCCAGATCCCGGAATTCAAAGGGGATAAAGAAGAGCATAAACAGAAACATCCCAAGGCTGATCCCCGCAATAAGTTTTAACTGATACCTGGTTTCTTCTCGCAAGGGTTGCTGTTTATCCAAAGAGCTGTTATTTAGCGATATAAATGCTGCGATACGGAACATATCGCAACTTTATTTCAGGTAAATGTACGAATTATTTCGCTGGTGGTCCTGTCTGCTTCTGCATGGTAGTTTACCACCGGATGGGTGTACAATCATCCTTTAAGATCGTTTACCATCATAAACTGGCATAAGTAATAAAAATTTCTTTACATTTGCACCTCGAAAATCACCTGTCTTTACTACAGGTTAGTTCGAACGGGGTATAGCGCAGTCCGGTTAGCGCACCTGCTTTGGGAGCAGGGGGTCGCAGGTTCGAATCCTGCTACCCCGACCGCAACAAAATGCATCTATCAGCAACATAGGTAGATGCATTATTTTATAGCGAATACTTTCCCCACATATCCCCCACATCTTCAAGAACTCGTTATATATTTGTCCTTCATTAGGGTTTAAACTGAGCAATAATTATAACTCAATTATACAAAGCTCCTCAGCTATATCTTGGGTAAGAGCATATTCCATACTTAGTCTGCTCATTATTCTCTTCGATGGCTATACATTCAGCTGCATTAATAGTCAATCCATAGCTTAATTGAGACCTACCTGCCTGACCATCAGAATTTTTCAGTTTGAACTGAAAAACCCAATAGTGCTCAAACTCTATTAAATTCAATCTCTTTATCCTGATCTTGATCCAGTCAGTGAATTGATACTTACTCCCCAGGAAAGCATGTAGCTCCCTGGCATTGATTATTTATCGGTCACTGTAATCGTGGATTTTTATTGGATAGTTCATGGTTTATATTATTAAGATTCATTGGCTCTGGTATACTCACTACTATCATCTTCTTTTAAATGCATTTCATAAATATTTCTGCCACCTACCGGTGAAAATAGACACTATCTTATCTCAGGGTCCGGAATCGCAGGAATACGCACTTTAGGTGGGAACTCTTGTCAGACTACTTACTTGCTTCGTTCACCTTTCAAAATTATACCATATCTTCCTACAATGTTTTGCTGAAATATTGCTTATAAATCGATATTGATATTCTAGAGATTTTCATTACATTTATTTTGCCATCAACCCTAACATCTACATGAGACCATTCCAGAACACCTACCCCAAATCTCCATATTACGTATTAGGGGATATTGGGATTGTGTTTTGCAAGAGATATTACTTGAAATGAGTTACAAATGCTCTGGAATGTCTGTTAACTCAGCGATCCAGGAATTTAGTATATAGAAGAAATAAACACCAACGTTATTTATACGTTAGTTAGTCGCAATTAACCTCCTAAACATGGCACATAGAACACTATTTATTAGCGTTGCAATAAATTGGATATTTTTATGCGGATATAGCCAGATTTCTCAGCCTATTGGAAATCTCGTATTTGAAGATACCTTATCCATGAATCCTGTTCATGAATGGGTTTCCATTCCATCTCCAAATGAAAATCTGTGGCAAGTTGGCTACCCTAATAAACAGCTCTTTGACAGTACTCTTTCTGGTGGTCCAATATTGGTCACTGATACTATAGAAAGCTACCCAACTAATGCTGATAATTATCTACTTGTCTCAATTCCTTCAGTAGATAGCTTGTGGGGAGTAGGAATTTTTTCGTTCTATCATCGGTACAATACTGATACCTTAAGCGATGGTGGATTCATTGAGATATCCTATGATCGAGGGCAAACATGGATAAATTTGATTAGGGATAATAATCATGTCCAAGTTAATTTCATCGGTCTTTACAGTGAGATTGATACCATATCTGGAAACATACCAGCTTTTTCGGGAACTTCCAATGACTGGTCATATGTTGAATTATATTGGGTTTGGATAGCCCTTACGAAAAAATCTGATGAACAGTGGGCAAATACAATCCTAAAATTCCGATTTAAAAGCGATTCTATTGACAGCGAAGGAGATGGATGGATGATTGACCAGATTGTTTTTCGTGCTTATAGTGTTCCTGGCAGTATTGAGGATTATTCGAAACCGGCGATCCATATATTTCCAAATCCAGTTAGTGACGTTCTTAATATTTATTTCCCTCCTGGTCAAAAGTGTAATACAATGAAAATTTATGGAACCAATGGGACATTAGTATCAAGTGAAATTATCGATGAATCAAATTCAGTAAATCTTTCATATTTACCAGAAGGATTGTACTGGTACATTCTATTTGATGACAGTGTAAAATTAAGTTCAGGTAAACTTTTTAAATATTAATAGCGACTAATATATAGGGCTTCATACGGTGCGCAGCGCCCAGTAATGAAGCCCAAGTTGAACTAGATCCCTTTGTATTGTCTCTATGGGGATTGCATAATTTTTATCCAGGGTGTTATCCGAACGGTTTCTTCGAAAGTCTGGTATTATACTGGAATATGATCATTGCATTTGGCTGTAAACCCGGTATTGTTTCCGCTTTTTGGTAACATGGTCTGATTTTGTTAGTGTTTTGCTGTATAACAGGCAATCCAATCCTTGCCCGCCTGTGCAGGGGTCCATCACTCGATCAAAAAATTGTTGCCAGTAGAACCTGAACCGGTGGTGGACGAATACGCGGCACGGTAGCTACCGGGACCAGTTGACCCATTTTGCAGATGGGACATTGACGTACATCAATACCGGTCAGACGAAAGATACGTTCCGTGGTGGTTTCCACGGGCTTTATGATCATCTTGTCTTTGTCATTTAGGATGGTGGTCCGGAAGCGTGTACTATAGATTCCGTAGTACCGTATTTTGACAAATCCCCTTGACAAAATATGCAGACAGAACCGTCGCAAGAACTATACTGTGTATATGCCTTCTTTCACAAATATGTCAACTTTGTAGCAGTCAAACAGATATGTGGTTGAACAGATGCATCTGGTTGTCTATAATATCAAATACCAGTTCATTCATACTTATTGCAATAATAACTCTCTGGAATATTGGTTTTGAAAAAGACAAGAAGAAGGAATGTAGGATACTTAGAAAAGAACTAAATAATTTTATAACGTCTAATTCATGATATGCTGAATGTAGATAACTAAGGTAGTTTAGAATAGATTCCTTCATGCAAAAAACGTCCGATTATTTGATGAACTATTACGGGGGAGGTTGAGGCCCATTTTCAAGACCTATAGGAAGCACTAGTTATTTGGGGGACGATTTTTGATCCAAAATTATGTTAAGGAGTTGAAGATCAACTTTTACCGTATGAACAGATAATTGATATTGTCCAATTCGCATCGGACATATTGTTCAGATTTATATAATAGGCAGATAATATCCTGCAATGCCGTCAGCTATCGATACCTGGTATTTGATGACGACTTCCTGATCTTTGACAATTAGACGCGTAAATTTCACAGTGCAAACGGTGGTTACTACGTGATTGCGCTAGCGTGAGTTTATTATGAAAACTGTTTTTATGATTCTCTTAAGTGGCTGAATTGACTGAATATCAGTCAGATCTATTTGCATTTCTCATGGATTATTAAGTATACACTAAATGGTGTTAATAAGTAATATTGTAATAGACTAATATGTAGCGTAATATGGCAGCTTCAAGTGTAGAAAACGCTCATAATGAACGACCTAAGATTAATCATGTTGGGGGTGCAATCCCAATTTGTGGAAAACTTAATTTGTAATATTTCCTAAAAATAAAAAACATAGGGTTAACGAATCTGACACCGTATAACCCTATGAAAAACTACGAAAGTTTATTTACAAAAGTAGCG